>CAVYJB010000002.1:0-551795 GCA_963768835.1 uncultured bacterium
CGGGAGCGCGGCGGCGGCGTTCCCGCGTGGCGCGAATGTCGTTGACGAAGAGGCAAGCGGTGGTGTTGGGTTCCGCGAGCTGCTCGACGCCCGCAAGGGCGAAATGGCGGAGATCATCGCCTCCAGCAACGGCAAGGTGCTTCGGACGCGCTCGGCGAGATCGTCCGCGGCCAGGAGGTCGTCGAGTTCGCGACCGGGCTGGCGCATCATCTGAAGGGCGAGTTCTCCGAACAGGTGTCGACCGGCATCGACGTGTATTCGACCCGGCAGCCGCTCGGCGTCGTCGGGATCATCAGCCCCTTCAACTTCCCCGCGATGGTGCCGATGTGGTTCTTCCCGATCGCGATCGCGCGGGAACACCGTGGTGCTCAAGCCGTCCGAGAAGGATCCCTCGGCGGCGCTCTGGCTCGCGAGCTCTGGAAGGAGGCGGGTCTGCCGGATGGCGTGTTCAACGTCCTGAACGGCGACAAGGAGGCCGTCGACGGGCTGCTCGATCACCCCGACGTGCAGGCGGTCGTTCGTCGGCTCGACGCCGATCGCCAGGTACGTGTAAGACCGGCACGAGCACGGCAAGCGGGTGCAGGCGCTCGGCGGCGCCAAGAACCACATGCTCGTGCTGCCCGACGCGGACCTCGACTCGCGGCCGACCCGCATCGACGCCGGCTTACGGTTCGGCTGGCGAGCGCTGCATGGCGATCTCGTGGTCGTCGCCGTCGGCGCGGGCGGCCGACGCGCTGGTCGACGAAGATCGCCGAGCGCATCGCCGACGCTCAGGTCGGCGACGGGCCGACGCGGCTGCGACATGGGGCCGCTCGTCACGCGCGAGCACCGCGACCGGGTCGCGGGCTACGTCGACGCCGGCCCGCCGACGGCGCGACCGTCGTGGTCGACGGCCGCGACCTCGAGGCCGACGGCGAGGCCGACGGCTTCTGGCTGGGGCCGACACTGATCGACCAGTCCCGACCAGATCCGCGTCTACAACGAGGAGATCTTCGGGCCGGTGCTGCCCGTCGTGCGCGTGCCGACCGATGAGGCCGTCGCGCTGATCAACTCCGGTGCGTTCGGCAACGGCACCGCGATCTTCACCAACGACGGGGGCGCTGCGCGGCGCTTCCAGCGCGAGATCCAGGTGGGCATGATCGGCATCAACGTGCCGATCCCGGTGCCGGTCGCCGACTCTCGCTTCGGTGGCTGGAAGGACTCGCTGTTCGGTGACACCAAGGCGCACGGGGCCGAGGGCGTGCGCTTCTACACACAGCAGGAAGGCGATCACGACTCGCTGGCTTGACCCCGTCCCATGGTGGAATCAACCTGGGCTTCCCGGAAAACGATTAGCTCCGAAGCATCGCCTCGCAGGAGCCGTTAGCTTCCCCAGGTGGGCATGAGGAGAGGCGGGGCAATGGCCGTGCGAGAACGAGTGGTTCTATCCGCGGGGGTCGCTCACCCGCGATTGGCTGGGAGTCCGTCGTCGACAGCGCAGACGCCGAGCTGGAAGTACACCGGCATACATGTCGCCGCGCTCGACGGCGGGCTCGGTCACGCTACCGGCTGCAGACCTCGAGCGGGATGGTCGTGCCGCTCGCGGGCGGCCTCCGGGTCGATCACCGGCAGCTCCCCGACGACGTGCAGACCTCGACCCTTCTCGAAGGACGCAGCGGCGTCTTCGAGGGTCCGACGGACGTTCTCTACCTGGGTGCCGGCACCTCGCTGACGATCACGGTCGACGGCGATGGCGACGGGCGCGTCGCCGTGGCACGAGGCCGCGACCAGCGTGCGCCGAGCCGAGCCGCATCTTGTGCCAGGTCCGAGGTGCCGGTTGAGATTCGCGGCGGGCGGGCGCGACTCACGCCAGGTCCACAACTTCGGTATCGCCGGGCGGTCTGGGCGCGGTCGCGCTGCTCGCCTGCGAGGTCATCACGCCGGCGGGCAACTGGTCCTCGCACCCCGGCCACAAGCACGACGAGGATCTGCCGGGCGGATCAAGCTGAAAGGCGGGAACCTTATTACTTCGAGGCTGCCCCAGCCCGCGTCAAGCCGCTGTTTACGAACACCATCGTGAATCAGGGGGACAATATCAATATTGATATCCAGGTGAAACGCACCGACGAGTCGGTCGTCAACGGCGCGAGCGTGACAATTACCATTTACGACCCGTCGAGCAACAAACTGGTGACGGGCGGGACCATGACCTATGTCACCGACTCCGACGGGGTGTACCAATACGCCTACACCGTCCCCGCCGTGAACGGGAGCTATCTCTACGACGTGACCGCGACGGCGGGGTCCGACAGCGGCTCCGGCGCGGGGAACTTCCAGGTGGGGACGATGGCATCCGACATCAAAACGATCAGCAGCGTCGTGAGCGGCATCAGCACCGATTTGGGCGCCGTCTCCTCCTCCCTCTCCTCGCTCATCGGCACGCTGAGCAACAATTTGGGCGCCGTCTCCTCCTCCCTCTCCTCGCTCATCAACGGCGTGAACACCAACGTGGTCAGCGCGAACAGCGCGCTCGCCACCATGAGCGGTACCCTCGGCACCCTGGGCACCAGCCTGACCGACGCCTCGTCTTCCCTGGGATCGCTCATCGGGAGCTTGAGCGACAACCTGACGAGCGTCTCGTCCTCCCTCAGTTCTCTCATCGGCGGCCTGAGCACCAGCCTCGCCGACACCTCCTCCTCGCTCGGCGCACTGATCTCCGGCGTGAACGCGAACGTGAACAGCACGAATAACGCGCTCGGAACGATCAGCAACACCGTGAATACCATCAGCGGCAACCTGACCAACACGTCCTCGACCTTAGGCACGCTCATCACCGGCGTGAACACGAACGTGAACAACGCGAACAGCGCGCTCGGAACGATCAGCGATACCCTGAGCAGCCTGAGCGGCAACCTCGTGGGCGCCTCTTCTTCCCTGACCTCGCTCATCAACGGGCTGGGCACCAGCATCGCCGACGCGTCCTCCTCGCTCGGCGCACTGATCGACGGCGTGAACAACAACCTCACGGGCGACACCACCTCGCTCGGCGGATTGATCGACGGCGTGAATACGAGCGTGAACAACGTCAGCAGCACGCTGGGCGCGGTCAGCAGCGCCGTGAACAACCTCGGCACCGCCCTGGCCGACACCTCGTCCTCCCTCTCCTCGCTCATCAGCGGCGTGAACACGAACGTGAATAGCGCGAACAGCGCGCTCGGAACGATCAGCGACGCGCTGAATACCCTCGGCACCACGGTCACCAACACCTCCTCTTCCCTGGGATCGCTGATCACCAGCAACACATCCAATCTGAACAGCGCGATCACGAGCGTCAATACCAGCGTCAATACCAGCATCAGCAACCTCGCGTCCAGCGTGAACACGAACGTGAATACCGGCATCAGCAACGTCTCGTCCAGCCTTTCGTCGCAGATCCAACAAAATACCGCCCAGCTGAACACGCTGTCGAGCAATGTGGACATCCTGATCGGCGCGTTCATCGTCACGCAATCCACGGTGAACGACCCCGCGCCGTCCTCGACGAGGTTCGTGACGAACCTCACCAACCCGACCAGCGATTTCTACACGAACTCGGTGATCACGTTCACATCGGGCGCCCTGAACGGCCAGGTGCGCAGGGTAAGCGGGTACGACGGCGCGACGAAAGCCCTCAGCGTGGACCCCGCGCTCACCCAGGTTCCCGTAAGCGGAGACGCGTTCACGATCACGAAGCAGAACGTCTACGCGCAGGCGCAACTCACAAGTCAGGAGGCGTCCAACAGCATCGCGCGGGCGAATATCGTGGATATCCAGTCCAAGATCACCGACGTTCAGACAAAAGTGACGGATATCCAGGGGAAAACGAATTCCATGTACTCTCTGCTTCAAACGGTGGATACGAATCTGGACAACCTCCAGTCGAGCGTGAACACGATTCGGGCGTCCCAGCAGAAGGTGTTTTCGGCGACCCTCTCCGACACGTCCGCACTCCAGGCGGGGAACACCTATCGCGCGACGATCACGGTGCTGGATTTCGAGAGCAACCCCATCGATCTGGCCTCGGTCCCCGCGATCACCATCTACGATTCCAGCCGGAACGCGGTGGTCACGGCCGCCGCGATGTCGAGGCTTTCCACCGGCGTCTACGAGTACGATTATCCCGTCGACTCGGCCGCGACCGGCGGTTCGTGGGAGTCGGTGGTTTCGGTGGATACGGGAGGGTCCGCGCCGAAGGTCCTGAACGATTACTTCGCCGTCGCAAGCTCGCCCGCGCAGGTCATCGTGAATTCGATCACCACCGGAGTGCCGACCGTGACCGCCAACATCTCCATCAAGAATGAGGGCACGGTTGCGACCGAGTACCAGTACGCCTACTGCATCGTCGCGAATCAGACCGACGCGTGCGGCGGCAACACCAATGTGGCGTACGGATCCGCAGCCAAACTCATCGCGGTGGGCGATACGTTTACCACCGACATCCCCCTCACCATCTCGGCGGTCGGAACGTACTGGTTCAAGATAACGGCGACCTACGGGGGGGAGTCGTCGTCGGCCTCCCAGCAATTCACGGTCGCGTCCGCCCAACCCGCGACGCTTTCCGGGGGCATCGGAGGCGTGCTGTACAATCCCGTGACGCTCACCACGGTGGACCAGGACGTGCTCAATCTGAGCAGCCAGATACAGAACCAATCCGCCCAGATCGCGAAGACGCTCGCGCTGATCGGAAACGTCGACCCGACCGCGCCGGGGTTCAAGTCCCTTTTGGCGGTGAGCTCCTCGACCAGCCAGGACATCGCATCCATCCAGAACAAAATCAGCGATCTGAAGGCGGTATCGTCGCTTGCGAGTCGGGTCCTCGAACAGGGAAGTCTCGCCCCGGTCGTCGAAACGTACATGAAGTTCAATTCCGTCGAGATCGACTTCCTGATCAGCAACCCCTCCCCGTCCGCCCAGGTGGTGAATTTCAAATCCTTCCTTCCGGAAGAGGCGACCCCGGAGATCATCCTGGATTCGAGCGGGCTGAAGGTCGACTACGACGTGAACGCCAAGACCTATTTCGTCTCGGGGGACATCAGTCTGGGTCCCAAACAGACCGTCGTGAAGAAAGTGGAGATGCAGGACATCTGGGTGTTCGACCAGGGCGAACTGTCGCTCCTGAAGGGGCAGGCGGACGACCTCGCGAACGTCCTCAAGGGCACGCAATACGAGTCGCAGAGCCTCATTCTGAAGGACGATGTCGAGTCGACGATCGGCATCGTGCTCTCCACGCAGGCGGACAGCTACAAGTCGCCGCAGGACCACATCGTCGCCTATCGGGACAACCTCGACAGGGTGAACAAGGTCAAGGATGAAATCACCCAGCTGAAGAACCTTGTTACGCAGGCGGACGCGGCGAAAAGCATCGTCGGGAACATCGGGGGCGTCCAGACCGTCGCCACGTGGGGGGTGATCGTCGCCGTCGTGTTCGGATTCGCGCTGCTCGCGGCCGTCGTGTTCGCGCTCTGGAGGTACCAGATGAAGGCGATGGCGCTGTTGCTCGGCAATACGACGTACCACCATAGAAAATTGAAGGCGAGACGATAACCGAAGCGGTGAAACAAATCACGATCAGTCCGCCGGGAGACGTGTTCCCTTGGATCCTTTCCGCGGGGTTCGGAGCGGTTCTCCCGCTTGTTCTCGTCCTCCTGGTCCCCGCCGCCACGCATACCGAAGTGATCGAGGAGGCCGCGAAGGCGCTTTCGCTGCTCCTTCTTTCCTTCTGGGCCGACAGGAGGCAGATGCCTTTCCTGGGAATCGTCCTCGGGCTCTTGTTCGGGATGTCGGAAAGTTTCCTGTATCTGGGGAGTTATATCGCGGCCCAGGGCCTCGGCTCTTTTCTCGCCAGGATCGCGCTCACGGTTCCCATGCACGCGCTCACGGCCGGTATCGTGGGGTGGTCGGTCTCTACCAAGCGCGGGTGGATCGTGCTCGGTTTCATCGCCGCCGTTCTCCTCCACCTGGCATTCAATTTCTACGTGCCTTATCTCGTCAAATAATATGGAGGAGCCGGGATGCGGGCGCCCCCGCAGCGGGTGGGGCGCGAGCCCGGCCGAAAGCGGCGCCGAGGGATTATGAGCCGTCCGCAGGGGCGGCATTTACTATTGCCCTGTCTGCATAATCGGCGCCTTGCGGGCTCCCTCTCGCCTGCTATTATTTTTGAAAGTCCAACAACACTACCAATCATGAATAACCGACCCATACACTTCGAGGTTCAGGCGGAGAACGCGGAGCGGGCGAAGACATTCTACGAGAACGCGCTCGGCTGGAAGATCGAGAAATCGCGCATGCCCGGCGTCGGCATGGATTATTGGATGGTGATGACAGGCGCGGGGCCGGGGATCGACGGCGGACTGTATCAGCGGAAGGACAACCCGATGCACAAACTCCAGAGCTTTGACTGCACCATCCTGGTGGACGATATGGACAAGGTGATCGCGGCCATCAAGGCGAACGGCGGGAAGATCGAGCCCTGGGAGGGGAAAGAGAAATGGGAAATGAAGGGGTTGGGATGGTTCTCCCGCGCGGTGGACACCGAAGGCAACGTGTTCGGCCTGCTCCAGGCCACCGAGTGGCAACCGAAGTAGCGGAGATTCTCCGGCCCCCGGTACCGGAGATTTTCTTGGTGCGGCGAACGATTTTCTTCCGACGTTCGGATTCAAACTACATCCATGAGCAGAACAACAATCTCCACTGGCACGGTGCACAAAGTGCCCGCGGATTTGCGAAAGGTTCTCGTTTCTGACCCCGCGGCGCGGGCGAAATGGAAAGATATCACCCCACTCGCCCGCAATGAGTGGATTTGCTGGACGATCTCCGTGAAGCAGCTGGAAACCAGAAAGGAGCACGTCGAAAGAGTGCGCACGGAACTGAAAGAAGGGATGCGCCGGCCGTGTTGCTGGCTGGGCTGCACGCATCGCACGGATAAGTCCATGAGCCCCTCACAAAAATTTATACTTGGTACGCGATCTAAAACATATAGCAAAGGGGGTAGATTATGAGGTTCGAATCCCGGACACCCGCCTCGATTCGTCACCTAAACTGCGTTTCAGAAAGATAACAAAACCCGAGGCCGGAAGGTCTCTCGAACCGCCGCATTAACGGGCGGAGGGGGTGAGATTCGAACTCACGACGCTCTTTCGGGCGTAACGGTTTTCAAGACCGTCCCTTTAAACCACTCAGGCACCCCTCCTCTGTGGACCTACGGGGAGTCGAACCCCGGCTTGATCCATGCCATGGATCCGTAATACCGCTTTACTATAGGCCCTTTTAAATTCCAGTGCGCCCACGAGGGATCGAACCTCGGGCCTCGTCGATGTCAACGACGCGCTCTACCATTGAGCTATGGGCGCGATGGTCTATTCTTCTTCCTTCGGCTTGTTCTTTTCCGCTTCGGCGATTTTTCGAAGAGCTTCCTCGATCTCCGGGTCGACAGGATTCTCCACCCACTTCCGTATCTCCTCCCCGAGCCCGCCGATCCGCATGAACCCGCGCCGCCGCTCTGTTCCCTCCTTCGTCTTCAGGACGACCGTGACGGTGTCCGGCGTCTCCTCAAGCGTGATGTCCATGCCCGATTCCCGAAAGTCATTCACTACTCGGCGCGCTTCTTTTCTTGATTCCCTCCGCATCTCCGCTATCTCCTTTTCTTCGTCTTCCCATTTTCCCGGGGGTTGTTCGTGGGACACAGCGGCATCATAGCATAACCTTTACGGGGGTGGCAATCTATTCTATAAATAGATGGCGTACGGGCCCCCGTAGCTCAACGGATAGAGCAGCTCCGTCCTAAGGAGAAAATGGAAGTTCAATTCCTCCCGGGGGCACGGAGGGGTGGCAGAGTGGTCGAATGCGCCGCACTCGAAATGCGGTATGCCCCAAAAGGGCATCAGAGGTTCGAATCCTCTCCCCTCCGCGGACAAGACAAGGGTATCGTAGCGACCTTTCTATACGGGTTTTGAGCGCGAACGGACGGTCCGAATCCAATCTTCCACGGGTAAAGAATTGTGATATGCCGAATAAAAAGATAGAGCCGCATTTCACCGCGAGCGACATGGTTCGCGATATCATCATCGGCATGTCTGATGGTCTGACGGTCCCCTTCGCGCTGGCGGCGGGTCTCTCCGGCGCGGTCTCCACGACCACACTGATCGTGATTGCCGGGCTTTCGGAGATCGCCGCAGGAAGCATCTCGATGGGACTGGGCGGCTATCTCGCCGGTCAGAACGACGCGGAGCACTACGAGAGCGAGGAGAGAAAGGAATATCACGAGGTCGTGGCTATCCCGGAGCAAGAAAAGAAGGAAGTGGCCGACATCTTCAAGACGTACGGGCTCGATGAACACGCGATTGCTCCGGTTTTAAAAGTCTTCGAAAAAGACCCCAAGAAGTGGGTTGATTTCATGATGCGGAACGAACTGAACCTGGACCGGCCCGATCGCAACCGGGCGAGGAACAGCGGACTCACGATCGCCCTCTCCTATCTCGTGGCGGGCTTCATTCCCCTGTCGTCCTACATCTTCGTCCACGATTCCCGCGTCGCCCTTCTTGTCTCCGTGGTCGTAACGCTCCTTGCGCTCCTTGTGTTCGGCTACATCAAGGCAAAACTCATCGGCAACAATCCGTGGCGGAGCGCATGGAGAACGGCGCTGATCGGAAGCGTCGCGGCCGGCGCGGCCTACCTTATCGCGAAGCTCATCGCGTAAAAGAACGGAGCATCCTCGGAAGGGTATTAGAGGCTCGGATTCTCTCCTCTCCGCGGATAAGGCGAGACGATTAGAAAAGCCCCGGAGTATGTCCGGGGCTTTGTGTGGCAATAGCATTCATTCACCGATGATGTGCTGATAGAGCGTTGCTTCGTGCTTCAGGAGGAATGCGGGTTCGAACAGCCGATCCCACTGCGCACGAACGGTACGGTCGGCGAACAGATCCTTGAGGTACCGATTGTATATCTTGGTCCGTTCCTTGCTGACATCGAGCTCGTCCGTCGGAAGGAGACGTCCGGTGGGAATGAATTCCCGAATCGAGACAACCTCGCGTGGCGGCAGGTTTTCCATGGCTTTCAGCAATGCGGACGCATCTTCATACGACTTCGGACCAAATTCCCGCAACCTCTTCCACTGCCAGGATGGTTCGAACACGTTGAAGCAGGCGAGCTGCACGATCCGGTAGACGTCTTCGTAGCCCAATCCCTTGGGAACCAGGTGTTCCTTCAGGAATTCCTTCACCTCGCTCGAGGCGTACACGCCCCGGGACTCGTAGACCTCGAGGAGCATGTTCTCGGGGTAAACCTGAAGGTCGGCGAGGATGTTCGTGAGTGTCTCCAGCGCATGGACGGTCACATGGAACAGGTCGGGCCAGGCCACGCGCTCGACCGAGGATTGCTCGATGGAGCGCTCTTCCCAGGTCGCCACGTTCGCCGTGATCATGTTCATGTACCCGATGGCCATCCGCGCCATCCCCTTCAGCTGTTCCAGACTGATGGGGTTGCGCTTGTGCGGCATTGCCGAGGAGCCCTTCTGCTTCTTCTTGAACGGTTCGCGCATGAGCGGACGGCCGCTCCGGGCATTCAAGCGAATGTCGGTGGCAATCTTGTCGACCACCTGCACGAGACCGCAGAGCCCTTGCGCGACCGGGGCATAGAGTATCCGTGGCATGATCTGGGTCGCGCCGTAGAACGGCTCGAACCCCAATATCCTGAGCGCTTTCCGTTCGAGCTCGGGGTCGATGCTCCCGTACTTCCCGATGGCTCCGGACATCCTCGAGTACTTGAGGTTCTTGGATGCGTTCGCGAGCGTCTCGTTCGCGACAAACAGGTCCTTGCCCCAGGTGAGGCACCGGGCACCGAAACTCTGCAGTTCCGCCTCTTGGCCGTGGGTCCGGGCGTTCATGAGCGTATAGCGATATTTCCGGGCAAGGCTAACCATAACCTGCTGTATGTCCTTGTAGCGCGTGGATACCAGCTCCAGACACTCGAGCAATATCCGTGCGAAAGGGGACTCTTCCGTGTCGTACGAAGTCATATCCTTATGCACGTACTGCTGCAATTCCTTCGGCAGGTGGCGGAGCCGCTCGTCGAGGAACGCATTCAGGTCGTGATGAATCTCCTTGTCGCGCGCTTTCCACCATTCGACATCGATCGGAGTGGCACGCCAGAGCGAATCGATCTTCCGGAACGCCTCGAGGGGGACGTTTCCGAGCTCGACCTGTGCGCTCATGGCGGCAAGTTCGGTCCCCTGCCATAGTCCCAGCTTGTGCTCGTTGCTCCAGGCTTTGGTGACGTCGGATTTTACATACCGTGGGTCCATGTCCCATTCCTCCTTATGTGTGGTTGTATGGTGCTGGCCTAGTTCTAACGGAGTTTGATGCGGAACGCAAGCCGATGCTCCGGAAACTTGCCATCCGCCCCGGCTTCTGATAAAACGAAGCCAGCTCGGAACCATGGAAAAGGTGCAACAGGCATCTTCCCATCATCCATCCACAAGTAAATAAGGAGGTTGACATGCCCAAGATCCCCGACATGGTGCGCCGCGAGTTCGTTTCCGGACTCCCCCTGCAATCACGCGGCAAGGTGCGGGATACGTACACGCTTACCGACACGCGCTTCGTGCTTCCGGTCGCCACGGACCGGCTGAGCATTTTCGATTTCGTCCTGCCGGCCGAAGTCCATCAGAAGGGCGAGATCCTGGCCGCGCTGAATGTCTTTTGGGCGACGGAACTCTACGGCTGGGGGCCGCAGGACGCGGTCGCCTGGGGGCGCGAGATCGACCTGTATCTTCCGGAGGCGCATCGAGGCAACGCCGATCTCCAGAAGCGCGGCATGGTCGTGAAGAAGCTCGACATGGTTCCCGTAGAGGCCGTCGTGCGGGGATACCTCACCGGCAGCGGTTGGGCGGCGTACCAGGAGACGGCTCCGAACTATATGGTCTGCGGGCACACGTTGCCGCACGGCCTCCAGGACGGCGATCTCTTGCCCGAACCCATCTTCACGCCGACGACCAAAGCGACGGAGGGCCATGATGAGCACATGGATTTCAATGCGGTGGCCGACCGGTTCGGTCCGGGCATCGGCGCACGGGCGCTCCAGCTCTTCACACGCGCGAGCGAGTTTGCACGGGCGCGCGGCATCCTCATTGCCGACACGAAGCTCGAGTTCGGCACGGAACCCGTGACGGGGGAGCTCGTGCTGGGCGACGAGCGCTTCACCCCGGATTCAAGCCGGTTCTGGCTCTTGGACGACTGGAAGAAGTCGCGCGCCACGGGGACGAGCCCGACCTCGCTCGACAAGCAGTACGTTCGTGAATGGGGCAAGAAATTCGGCATCAACAATCTCAAGCCCGAGCGCCCGGAAGACGTCGAGCGTGTGCACCATCAGATCGTCCCCCGGGACGTCCTCGCAAGGACCGCGCGGATCTACCGTTACATCTTCTATCTTCTGACCGGCAAGCGCCTCGAGGCCTTCCAGCAAGAGGTGATGGGTGTCCCTGCGTCCCTGCCCCCGATCGAGATCGTCCTCGGCAGCGAGTCGGACCTTCCGCAGGTGCAGGGGGGGCTCGACGAGCTCCGCAACGCCAAGGTTTCCTTCCGGCTGCACATCATCAGCTGCCATCGTAACCCGGGAGTCTTGCGACGGTACGCGGAGGAGTCCGTCCCCCGGAACGCGACGGTCATTGCAGCCGCCGGAAAAGCCGCGGCCCTGCCCGGCGTGCTCCAGGCATGGCTTCGCGAGTACGGCAAGGGCGAGGTTCCCGTGCTCGGCGTGGGGCTCGTGGGGAAAACCGATCAGGAGAATGCGGCGTCCATCCTCTCCATTGAGGAACTTCCCGGAAACCCCGTCGTTCTGGAGGGGGCCGGGAAAGCGTACTTCGGGGGGAAAGGATTCCTGCAGGCGTGCACCGATGCGGTCACCAAGGAATTCTTCCTTCCGCCGTCGGCGCCGAAAGACGCCAAGCTCAGTTTCATGGTCGGATAGCCGACCAGCACTAATAGGTGGTGTTCCGAAAGGAACCCACCTATTTTTTTAACCGTTCTGCGTTTCCAATCCTCCCCTTCGGGAGGGCTGAGTTGCGGCTATTCTACGCCGCATTCACAATAATTTTTACAGGCGGGGAGCTTCCCGCGGCCACGGAACATTTCCGAACACCAAATGCGCGTGTTCGCTCCTGGGGTCTGAAGGATCGTTTTCGCTCGACGCTACGTGAACGATCGAAAAATCCCCGTCATTGTGGACTGGTTCTCCGGCGACGACGGGCATTACTCGGTGGTTGTTGGAATCGACCGGAAATACATTCACCTGCAGGACCCGGAGCTCGGAAAAGTACGGTCCCTCGATATCCCGACCTTTCGGAGAGTCTGGTTCGACTTCCCGGGAGACATGCTCCACTCCCACCGCGATCTCATTCTCCGCCGCATGATCGTCGTGGAAGCGCGGAGCGTCCGAAAGGCGCGCCGCCGCGGCTAGAAATTCTTCCGACGCGCGCTCCGCACCGCGTGGCGCAAAGTTATCCACAGATTTTTGAAATCAAATGGTATATAATGAACAGGTAAGGATAATTTGTAAACAAAGTTAACATGATTGCTGGTCGACGATCCTCTGTTAACACTAAATGTCGAGCCGCCGGCTCATACCTCAACCAAGATGAAAAAGAAAGCGAAGAAGAAGGCAAAGAAGAGCAAGAAGGGGGGCCGCAAGTAGCCCTGGAAAGCCGCTCATAGGAGCGGCTTTTTGTTACCTTCTCCCCGCGGCCCCGTAGCATATAATGAAACGTATGAACACCATCAACAAAAGGCAGGTTGTGTACGGCGCCGTCGTCGTGGTCGCGCTCGTCGCGATCATCCTTGTCTTCGGGCACGGCGCGGGAACGCCCGGCGCGTCGCCCACGGGGACCTCCGGGATCGCATCGTCGGCCCCGTACTACGCGCCGCCCGTGGGCCCTAGTGGACGGATCGTCGCGCCCCTCACGCCCAAGCCCTCCGCCGTCACGCCGCCTCCGGGAGGCGCTCCCGCCGCGACCGTGATGCCCGGACCGGGAACGCCCGCCGCCGCGCCGAAGACGTACACGGTCACGTACACCGACAGCGGCTTCTCCCCGAGCGTCGTCACGATCAAGAAGGGCGACACCGTGGTGTTCAAGAACGAAAGCACGACCTCGTTCTGGCCCGCATCGGACCCGCACCCGCTCCACAACGGCTATCCGACCACGGGCGGCTGCATCGGAAGCACCTTCGACGCCTGCGCGTACATCCCGCCGGGCGGCCAGTGGTCCTTCCTCTTCCAGTTCATCGGCTCCTGGGGATACCACGACCACCTGAGCCCGCGGCAGGGAGGCACCGTCGTCGTCACGCAGTAGAAAAACATGGAGAGGAAATCCCACCCGCCCCCGACCCGGGGCGGGATTTTCATCCGCGGCGGGGGGCTGAATCTGCTAGAATGGAGGTATGAAGCGCGAACGCTCGGAGGTCATCCGCACCATCCGCAAGGTGCTCCCGACGGTGGTTTCCATCGTCATCTCGAAGGACCACGTCGCGGTGGAACGGGAGCTCGCCGACATGGATCCCAAGAAGAAGAACGGCCGGAAGCCCGGCCCGGATTTCCAGATCCCCGCCGACCGGATCGACGCCGAGGGGATGGTGGAGGTGGGCGGCGGCTCCGGCTTCCTCGTGGACCCCGGCGGCATCGTCCTCACCAACAAGCACGTCATCGCGGAGCCCAACGCCCGGTACACCGTCGTGGGGCACGACGGCGCGGAGTATCCCGCGGAGGTCCTGGCCCGGGACCCTATGAACGACGTGGCGATCCTAAAGATCAAGCCCCCGCATCCCCTCGAGGCCATCGCGCTCGGGGACTCCGCCCACCTCGAGCTCGGCCAGACCGTCCTCGCGATCGGCAACGCGCTCGGGCTCTTCAAGAACACGGTCTCCATGGGCATCGTTTCGGGGCTTTCCCGCTCGGTTTCCGCGCAGGCGGACCCCGGCGCCCCCCCGCAGGAGCTCCGCGGGCTCATCCAGACGGACGCGGCCATCAACCCCGGGAACTCCGGCGGCCCTTTGGTAGACATCTTCGGCCGCGCGGTGGGCATCAACGCGGCGGTCGTCTACGGCGCCCAGAACATCAACTTCGCGATCCCCATCCACGCCGCCGGGCGCGATCTCGCCGACCTCAAGGAGTACGGCCGCATCCGCCGCCCGCTCCTCGGGCTCCGCTACCTCACGGTGAACCACGCGGTGCAGGGGAAGTTCAAGCTGCCGGTCGACTACGGCGCGCTCGTCACCAAGGAGCATCCCTTCGACAGCGCGGTCATCCCCGGGAGCCCCGCAGCAGTCGCCGACATCCGCGAGGGCGACATCGTGCTCGAGTGGGACGGCAAGCGCATCACGCCGGAGAAGAACCTCCAGGACTGCCTCGAGACCGCGGAGGTGGGGGAGGAGGTGCCTCTCACGGTCCTGCGCGACGGCAAGACCTTCTCCGCGACCGTGCGGCTCGCCGAACGGAAGTAGGTCTCCGCCTTTTTAAAAACTTGACCCGCGGCTGCGCGGGTTTTGTGATGACGCTCACGTGCGTCTGCTGACGTAATAAAAGACCCCGATAAAGGGGTCCTTGTCCCGTATGTTGTATCACGGGAATTTTTTACTTCAGTACAGCTTCCCGCACCAAGAGGATGTCTCTGCCGTTCCCCTTTTCTTCCTTAGACGCCCACTTGTTGTAAGCGATGAGTTTCAGGTGTACGGAAAGGCGCTCGCCGGTACCGCTGGTGCGCTCCGCCGAAACCCATTCATCCGTCTTTTTCTTTGCGAGTGCGAATCCATCATGCATCATATTTTTCTCGGATTCGTGAGGGGTCCCCTCGCAGGCGTACGTGATGGTTACCATAGCATGGTTAACGTCACCCCGAAATTCATGCGTGACGTCGATTGCGGTGCCACGACGGTAGCCATATCGATACTCTACCAATGGGCGGATGACCCCGATGAGGTTTTGCATTTTCCCTTCGACCGCTCCGATTTTCTCGGCATTCGATTCCAGGAAAGCGAGTGTAGTATCGGACGCATACTCCAGAGGACGCATGGTCCTCATGCAGGCGGCGATTTTTTGGATCCCCTGGCGTCGAGGATGTGGGACGCCAGAGATGTCCCACGACCTCCCGACGGTATTTCGCACCCATGCAATGGCGAGTATGTTAGCGATTTCTTGCCGGTCCACGATCTCCGGTTCCTGACCCTCCATTCTCGCTTCCACGGCTTGCACAAAGTGCCTCTCGAGCCGTTCCGGTTCGACGCTATCATCGGTCGCTTTGCGTATGGTCTCAAGCCGCACTTCGCGTTCCTTGCTGAAGTCTGGTGCAAGAGCGAGAAGAAAGGCGAAGAGCGTGTCCGATTCTGCTTTGTCGGCGGTGGTAAAGCATCGTGAGCTCACTTCGGTCAACATCGCACGGCACGTTTCGAGCAGCGTGGGAAACTTCTCCTTCCCGTGCGCATATTCATTTTCCGTAACGAGCCAGCTCACGGGGCGCACCTCGAACGTCGGTAGGAGGTGGTACAGCGCGGTCGCCTGCTCCGCCCGGACGGATGCGGCGTGATCCCTTGCTTTGCCCAGTCCATCGCCCAAGTTCCGCGGGACATTGAAGATGCCGCGGCGGTTTGTCGCTTCCAGAAGCGGCACAATTTCAGCATCGGTGATTGCCTGCATGATCCATTGGAAGAGTCTTGCCGACGCTTTGTCGTCACGTGCGTGCGCGCATGTGAAGAAGACGTTTTCGAGCACGCCTGCACGCTCCATCAATGGCGCCGCCTGAGCGACGGTGAGCGTAGTCCAATCGGTGGCTTCGGCGATGTGCGCCAGCACATCCTTATGTTCATTCCAGTTCCCACACATACTGTCCGTTCCTTTCTGGATTCCGCAGAATCCGTATCGCCGCCTTCCACAGAAGGCGGTTCCGACGCGCAGCCCGCAGGCCCGCCGCACCGGAGAGGTTTGTAAAAGTACCACAGGGAGTCTCCCTGCGTGACTGTACGGTACACCCGTCCTGCAAAGGGCGTCAAGAAATCCGCGTCGCGCCGTCGTCTCGCTGGTCCCCTCCAAAAATATAAAAGCAGCGCGCGGGAGCGCTGCTCTTCTTGGCATCCCCGGAAAGGGTTAGTAGGTGTAGCGGTCCACGAGGAGGCCTTTTGCGTCGAGGAGGAGGATCTGATCGTGCTGTTGGTCGAACGGCATCACGGTCCCGGTCCAGACGCGCCATTCGTTCGAGAAAAAGTTCGCGGTCCCCACGTAGTGGTTGTAGCAGCCGAGGTAGTTGAACGTGCGCTGGATGTACGCCTGGCAGTCCGCGTCGGGGAAATCGCTGAAACTGTTCATCTCATCCACGGTCGGGATCCGGCACCCCCCGAGCGAGTCGATGTAGCTCTGGCAGCGTCCCGAGAATCCCCCGATCACGCCCTGGTCGATGGCGGGGCAGTTGTCGGGGAGGGCGGGCGTGAAGTTCGCCGTGCCGTTCAGGTATCCCATGCATTCGTTCAGGCGGAGGTTCACCCCGATGGGATTCTGGGAACCGTACACCTCGAGGTAGTCGCTCGACTGGAGCACGATGTCCGCGGAGGCCGCGGTCCCGGCGGGATTGTAGTTCGCCACCGCCTGCGGAATCACCACGTCGCCGTGGTTCGCGTGAACCCTCCACCCGGTCACGTCGACGCCCGAGGTGAGGCTCGAATCGACGGAGGACAGGTTGAACTGGCCGTTCCATCCGAAGCTCGGGGGCTGAACCGAGGAGAGATGCACCTTCTGGTACAAAGGGGAGAGCTGCGCCACCGTGAAGCCCGGCGGCGGGGTCGGGGTCGGCGGACTCGGAGGCGCTGCAGGCGTGGGCGCGGGCTGCGGGGAGGGAGGTGGGGGAAGCCGCGACCCCACGGTCAGGCTGCTCGTCGAATGCAGGGAGAGCCCGGAGAAGAATTTCCCGAGGTTCAGGTCGCGGAAGACCGGGAGAATGACCGCGTAGATGAGTACGATAATGATGCCGATTGCGATGACCAGAAAGACGATCTTCTGCATGGGTCTATATCACGAAGTTCACGAGGCGGTCGGGGACCACGATGACTTTTTTCGCTGTGCCGGTCAGGAATTTCGCCACATTCGGGTTCTCGCGCGCGAGGCGCTCCACCTCCGCTTCCCCCGTGCCGGCGGACACCTCAATGGTACCACGAAGCTTGCCGTTCACCTGCACGGCGATCTTCACCGTGGATTCGACGAGGAACTTCGGATTGTATGAGGGCCACCCGCTCTGGTGGATCGAGCCTTTGTTGCCGCGCGCGTGCCAGAGCTCCTCGGTGATGTGGGGTGCGAAAGGCGCGAGAAGTTTCAGGAACGTCTCCCGGTGCTCCTTTGAAGCGCCGCCCGCGGCCTCGAACACATTCAAACATATCATCAGGGCCGAGATGGCGGTGTTGTAGTTCAGAGCCTCGATGTCGTCGGTGACTTTCTTGATCGCCTTGTGCACCGCCGCTTCGATTCCCGGGCTCTTCGCCGCCTCCTTTTCCTGGTCGCCGAACCATTTCCATACCCGCTCCAGGAACCGCGTGATGCCGAGGACCGCCTCGTCGCGGAAATCGCCGCCCTGCTCGAAGGGCGCGAGGAACATGAGATACATCCGGAGCGCGTCCGCGCCGAACTTCCGGATGTACTCGTCGGGGTTCACCACGTTCCCTTTTGACTTCGACATCTTGGCGCCCTCGCTGATCAGAAGGCCGTGCGCGCGGAACTTCGGGAAGGGTTCCCCGACCGGCGCGCGGGATGTCCCGAACTCCAGCAGGTTCATATCGTGGAGCGCGAGCGCGACGAACCGGACGTAGAGAAGGTGGAGCACGGCGTGCTCCGCGCCGCCGGTATAGAGGTTCACCGGGAACCATTTCTTCACAAGGCCCGGATCCCACGGCTCTTTTCCGGCGGTTTTCGCGGTCGTCGAGGGATAACGCAGGTAGTACCACGCGGAGTCGAGAAAGGTGTCCGAGACATCGGTCTCGCGCCGCGCCTTCCCTCCGCAGGACGGGCACTTCGCTTCGTAGAAATCCTTGACCGACGCGAGGGGCGATTCCCCTTTCCCCTGCGGGCGGAACTCCTTCACGTGCGGGAGCACCACCGGGAGATCTTTCTCCGGCACCGCATACCATCCGGGCATCCCGCTCTGCTCCCCTTTTCCCGCCGCGGCGCACGCCTCGCAGTGGATCATTGGGATCGGCGCGCCCCAGTAGCGCTGGCGCGAGATAAGCCAGTCCCGGAGCCGGTATTGGGTTTTGAGTTCCCCGCCCGCGAACTTCGTGATGGCCGGAATCGCTTCGGTTACGTCCATACCGTCAAACTTCCCGGAATTTACAAGAAAGCTATTGCTTCCATCCCCAGGGAAAACTTTCCCTTCGTAAAATTCGCCAACCGAAGTCTTCCCTAAATCAGCTGTATCGATAGGGGGATAAACAATTTTGATAGGAAGTTTGAATTTCTTCGCGAACTCGAAGTCGCGCTCGTCGTGTGCCGGCACCGCCATGATGGCGCCCGTGCCATACCCCGAGAGAACGTAGTCCGCGACGAAAATCGGGATCTCTGCCTTGTTCATAGGATTGATCGCCTTCACGCCTTTCAGTTCCACGCCGGTTTTCTCTTTCTCTTCCTGTATCCGCTCCGCTTCAGACTTCCCCGCCGCCTTCTTGACGTACCCTTCCACCTCCTTCCAGTTTCCGATCCTCGACTTCAGGCAATTCACCAGTTCGTGCTCCGGAGAAAGCACCATGTAGGTCGCGCCAAAAAGCGTGTCCGGGCGCGTCGTGAACACGCGAATCGAATCGATGCAGTGACGCAGAATTTCCGGCTCCTGTTCCCCGCACGCATGCGGTTTGTTCGCGGCAAAATCAAAGAGCGTCCCGCCGATGAGTTTCTGGAGGTTCGCGGTATTGTCCTGCGGGACCGTATCGTCGGTCATGTCCCGCAACACGTGGATTTCTCCCGCGTTTTTCCCGATCCTTGCCGCGTCGAACTTCCAATCGAACGCGTAGGAAGGAAAATCCTCATCGAGGAAGCGGTTTTCCGAGTAGCATCCCACAAGCACGGTTCTCCGGACCGGAACGGGAAGTTTCTCGAGCACCTTGAGCGCCACAACGCCCCCCAGACTGTGCCCGACCAGAACGGTGTCCTTATCAAAAGGCGTGTGCTTCAGAACCTCGGTGACCTGGTCCGCAACTTTCGGGTCATCGGTCTCCGGAAGGAGGGGAGCGTACACTTTTGCGCCGCGCTTTTCGAGTTCCTGTTTCAACCACGGGAAGAAATTCTTGGCCGGAGAGCCGTTATAGCCGTGGAGCAGCACGTAGGACGGCGCCACGCTCCCCGCGATCTCGAAATCGATGAGCGCGCCCTCGCTCTTCCCGATCCAGTTCCGCTGGGCGATCTTCACCCGCTCGGACCAGTCGATCTTCTCCAGGTTTTCGAGGAGCCTCGGCGCGTACTTCGTGATACGGAAAAACCACTGCTCGAGGTCGCGCTTCTCGACCACCGAGGAGCACCGCTCGCACTTCCCCGCGATGACCTGCTCGTCTGCGAGCACGGTCATATCCTTCGGGCACCAGTTCACCGACTGCTTCTTGCGGTACGCGAGGCCCGCCTTCCAGAGCTGTACGAAGACCCACTGCGTCCATCGGTAGTAGGCGGGATCGTAGGTTTCGAGCTTCTCCTTCCACGCGTAGCCGTTCCCGATCATCTCGAGCTGCCGGTAGAAGTTCTCCTGCGAGACCTTCGCCTGGTCCATCGGGTGCGTGCCGATCTTCAAGGCATAGTTCTCCGAGTGGATGCCGAAGCCGTCGAGGCCGATGGGCTCGAACACGTCGTACCCCTCCATGCGCTTCTTGCGGCCGTAGATGTCCGCGCCCGTGAAGGCATACATGTTCCCGACGTGGAGCCCCTCCGCGGAGGGGTACGGGAACATCATCAGGTTGTAGAACGGTTTCTTCGCGCCGCTCAAATCCGGCTCGTAGGTTCCGTCCTCGAGCCATTGCTTCTGCCACTTCCTCTCGATGGCGCCGAAATCGTACTTCTCCATGTATCTCAATTCTTGCGCAGTAGCGCCGGTTTTTCAACTAAAAACGCCGCCCTCGCGGCGGCGGTTCCCGCGCGTCCCGCATCTTCAAGAGGTCGGAATCCCGAACACGCGCTCCACGTTCCGGAGAACCTGCCCCACAAATTCGTCCTCGGGGACCCCCCGGATCTCCGCGAGCTTCTGCGCCACCTCCACCACGTAGGCGGGCTCGTTCCGCGCGCCGCGGTGCGGCACGGGCGACACGTAGGGGGCGTCGGTCTCGGTCAGAATATGATCGGCGGGGATGGCTTTGATGGCCTCGTCGTAGCTCCGCGCGAAGGTCACCACGCCGCCGAAGGTGAAGGAGAAGCCGAGCCCGAGGAGAAGCTCCGCCTCCGCGGGGGCGCCGGTGAAGTAGTGGATGATGCCGGCGTTCGCGGGGTTGAGGAGCGCCTTGTGCTCCGTGAGGATCTGGATGAGGTCCGAGTAGGCGTTCCGGCAGTGGATGACGAGCGGCTTCCCGACTTCGTGCGCGAGCACCAGGTGCTTCTGGAAGGTTTCCCGCTGCGTCTCCTGCGCCCCCGGCTCCATGGATTTCATGCTGAAGTAGTCGAGGCCGCACTCGCCGATGCCGACCACGCGGGGGTCCGCCGCGAGCTTCGCGTAGAACGCGGGGTCGAACTTCTCTCCGGGGTCCGAGAGGTCTTCGAAGACGCCGATGGCGAGGTCCTCGGGATCGTGCGTGACGTCGATGCTGTGCACGGGGTGGAGCCCCACCGTCGCCCAGACGTCCAGATACCGGTGGGCGAACTCCACGGCAAGCGCGGAGGATTTCTGCTCGGTGCCCGCCGTGATCATCCCCACGCCGCGGACCCGGGCGCGCTCGATCACCTTCTCCACGTCCTCCTTATAGGCAGCGAAGTGGATGTGGGTGTGCGCGTCGAAGTACCGGTAGGCCATACGGGGTGATTTCTTCATCTCCATTCTACCATACGCGGCACGCAGGGGAACGCCTTGCCAGCGACACCCGGTTGGGTCTAGTATGGCCGCAGCCCACTCCCATACCCCATACCACGAACGGAGGATGTATGCGTTGGAAAGTGGCTTGTTTCGACTGGAACGGCACCGCGCTCGATGACCGGAACCTCGCCTACGAGTTCGTCGCCCATATTTTCAGATCTTACCGCCGCACGGTCCCCAGCCCCGCAACGTACTACCGGGAAGTCTCAGAGGCGGGCTACATGGAGTTCTACCACAAGTACGGTATCCCGCTCGGAGAAGGCTCGAAGAGCAGGCTGAACCAGACGCGGCGCGAGTATTTCGCGGCGCATCCGGACCTCGCTCACCTCGCCCCGTACCTGCGTGTGACGCTCGCCGCGTGCCGGAGTCGGGGCCTCAAAACCGCGCTCGTGAGCGCCGAATCGCGCCCGATCCTCATGGATCGGATGGTGCAGTTCTCCCTCGCCGAACTCTTCGACCAGATCCGCGGCGACGTCCAAGACAAGGCCGAGACGCTTCTCGAGGTCGCGCGGCGGTTCGACGCCGAACCTCAGGAGACATTCTACGTCGACGACTCCTTCGAGGGGCTCCTGGCGGCTAAAAGCGCGGGCGTGGTTCCCGTCGGCTACACCGGCGGCTACGGATCTCCGAAACAGATCGCCGAGGCGCAGCCCGACAAAAAGCTCGTGATCGGGGATTTTCTCGATGTTATCCGTATCCTCGATGACGCTTAGGCGGCAACCATATCCACAACAACAAACCACCGGTCTCTGGCCGGTGGTTCTTTATATAGAGCGGGTCGCCTTCGGCCTAGCCTACGGTCTCCTCGTTCTTGTTTGCTCCGGTCTGGCTGTGGGTTTTCTTGCCGCGATGGGTGCTCACTCGAACTTTCGCCTGAACTTCTGTATGGGCGTAGGCCTGATGATCGGTTTGGATCTTTGCATCCGATTCTTCGGCGCCAAGGTGGTTGCTGTAAGCCAATCACTTGTGGGGTCCTGAAGGTCGGAAGAGCTGGAAGGGATTGTGGTAGAGCTGCCGCATAATATCGGCAGCTTTTTTTATGCGAATACTACGACCATCGTCACTTCTTTCGCTATCTCACCCCTCTCCACCAAAGCGGATTTTCCAGACGAAAAATCCCGATTCATCCCGCAAATAACTGCCAATTTGACAGTCCCAAATCCTTTTTTCCACTCAAACGGTTTTCCTTCCAGGAAGACCAGTTTCTGAAACTTGGGCTGTAAGTGTGGCACAAGACCGAACCATTGTCGGCCTAGGTTGCCGATGGACTTGGTCGCATAAATGATTGATCCTTCAGTATCGGGGTTCTTGATTGTCCCTACGGATTGAATTTTAGTGAATTGGACTCAGTTTAGGCCTCCCATTCGCCAATCTTGCCATTTCTTATCCTTGGTAACATCTTGACTTATTAGGATACTTTCGTATATAATTGTATATAGTTAATTATATAGTCAAGGTTAATCAAAAATATGAGCGAAAATAACTACAATAACCGAATAAAACTAAGCGCTGAGATTCTCGGAAAGGTAGCCAAAATCGATGAATTTAAGGGTCTTTGGCATGGTAGCTTAAGGCTAAGCCCGCAGATTTTGGGTCGCCTTAAGTCATCCGTAATTATCACCTCTACGGGTGCTTCTACCCGTATTGAGGGATCAAGAATGAGCGACGAAGACGTGGCTCGTCTTTTGCGTGGTTTGAAGTCAAATCCTCCCAAAAATCGTGATGAGCAAGAAGTTGCCGGATATGCCGATCTGCTCGGAAGAATTTTTGATCACCACAAGACACTAAAATTGACCGAGAATAATATTCTACAATTCCACAGCATTCTTTTGCAGTTCTCGGAGAAAGACCAGTCGCACAAAGGCAAATATAAAAATTCAGACAACGCGGTTGTGATGCGAGATGAAAAAGGTATAGAGCATATTTTGTTTAATCCGACCAAGCCATACTTGGTTAAGCCAGAAATGGAATCAATTATCGCTTGGGCAAATGATCGATTCGAGAAAAAAGAGCTCCACCCGATTCTTATCATCGCCAATTTTGTTTTTGAATTTTTGGCTATCCACCCGTTTCAAGATGGAAACGGTCGTCTTAGTCGTGCCTTGACGACTCTTCTTTTATTAAGAAACGATTACTCTTATACTCCGTACGTTTCTCTTGATGAAATTATTGAGGATAAAAAGGATAACTATTATTTAGCCTTAAGGGCGACACAAAATAATCACAAGACTGATCACGAGGATATTACGCCGTGGTTGAACTATCTACTCGATGCTCTAACTACTCAAGTCGTAAAAGCCAAAGAGGTAATGAATGCCGAACAACCGGAAAAACTTTTGTCCGAAAGACAAGGGCAGATTTTTGCCGTGCTCCAAGGTGGTGAAATGCTTGGTGTTGCCGAAATTGATAAACGACTCAATGGTTCTGTACCTCAAGTTACAATAAAACAATCTCTCGCCAGATTGGTAGCTTTGCGTTTAGTTGAACGTGTCGGCCAAGGACGAGGTGTTAGATATAAGAAAATATAAAACTAGTTGCTTACAAAGCCCACCGTTCCAAGCGCGTCCCACAAGGGGAGCCCTCAAAATAATCTAGAGATACTCTGGGTTATTTTTTTAACCCCGGTTGGACGTCAGAACTAATGACCTGTAAGATTCAAATATGAAAACGAGGTTTGTCCTGCACGGCGGATTCACACCGCATATAAAACAACAGGACGACGCATTTTTCAGGGAGGTACTGAGGAGTGCTCCTGAAGAAGCAAAGGTGCTACTCGTCTACTTTGCGAAAGAAGCTGACCGGATCAACGTCAACAAAGAAGAGGATATTAAGGAGTTTAATAAAAACAAAGACAAGAAGACACTCTTATTTGAAGTGGCTACCGAGGAGCTTTTCCTTTCGCAAGTTGCTTGGGCCGACGTTGTCTATCTGCACGGTGGCGCCACGGTGAAAATATTGGAAGTTTTAAAGAAGTTTCCTAACTTGGGAAAATCGTTTGGTGGAAAAGTGATTGCCGGAGATTCTGCAGGCGCAAACGTGCTAGCGAAGGCCTTCTACAGCCAGCGAGCGAATGGCGTGTTCGACGGGCTCGGCATCCTCCCAATCAGGGTTATCTGCCACTATTCGGAGGAACACAAAAACGTATTTCCAAATGATGACTCTAGTGTTGAAACTCTGCTTCTGAGAGAATACGAGTACAAGACATTCGAGTGTGAGCTATAACGTATAATGACCACAAAAGACGGGAAGGTGCTGAGCGTCGTCGATGAGGACGATAACGTGATTGGCGAGGCGACCCGCAAGGAGATTCACCAGAAGGGTTTGCTGCATCGCGAGATTCACGTCTGGTTTATAACCCCGAATGGGGAGATTATTTTCCAGCACCGAGCAAAAGATAAGGACACGTACCCAGATTTACTTGATGCCACCGTCGGTGGACACGTTGAGATTGGGGATGGCTACGAGAAGACCGCCCTCAAGGAGATTGAGGAAGAAACCGGGATTCGCGCCGATAGCAAAAACCTCCATTTTCTTAAAAAGCTGAGGACACGCTCCGAGGATAATATGACGAAGACGATAAATAACACCGTCCGCGCCCAGTACGCATATATATTCAGGGGGATGATAAGCGATTTGAGGGTGGAGGAGGGTAAAGCGCTCGGGTTCGAGGCGTGGCCAATCGATGAACTGTCGAATCTAAGTGAGGAGGACCGGAGGAGGTTCATACCTCTAATTCTCGCTCCTGGCACGCTTCAGCTATTTCAAGAAGCCAAAAATTCATTAGTTAATAACCATAGGAATTAGCGAGAGATCTTCCTTGATTCGATACCAATCCACCGTTCCAAGCGCGTCCCGCAAGGGGGGTGTTAGGGGAGGCGCGGGAAGAGGATCGGAGCCTTTGAAACGGCGAGTGTCCCGTCCCACCGGATGCAATCCGTGATGCGCGCCGCGGTGTCGGGGAGGAAGGGCGCGAGGAGCGCCGCCGCGTTGTCGAGAAGCGTTACGAGGGAAAAGAGAACGGCGGTCTTCTCCTCACCTTTTAGCTCCCAGGGCTTCTTCTCGTTCACATAGACATCGCCCACCGAGACGAGCGCCGCGAGGGCCGCGAGCGCCTCGTGGAACTTCCACTCCCCGAGGTAGCGCGCCACCTCGGCCTTCGCGTGCCCGATCTTCGCGAGGAGCGCGGGGTCCGGCGCGAGGTCCTTCGGGAACGGGCCCGCGGCGGCCGCGAGCGTCGTCACCCGCGCCGTGAAATTCCCGATGCCGTTCGCAAGATCGCCGTTGTAGAGCTCGCGGAACTTCGCCTCGGAGAAATCCCCGTCCTCGGCGGCCGGGATCCCGCGCAGGAGGTAGTACCGCACGGCGTCCGCCCCGTACTTCTCGACGAGGGCGAACGGGTCCGCGACGTTCCCGAGGGATTTCGACATCTTCTGCCCCCCGCTCGTAACGAATCCGTGGATGAAAATCTGGCGGGAGGTCGGCAGCCCCGCGGAGAGGAGCATCGCCTGCCACATCGCGGACTGCTGGCGGAGGTTGTCCTTGCCGGCCACCTGGACCGCCTGCGGCGCCTCGACGGTGCCCCAGAACTCCTCGAACTGCTTCGCGTCCTCCGGCCACCCGAGCGTTGAGACGTAGTTCACGAGCGCGTCGAACCAGACGTACATCACGTGGTCCTCGTCCCCCGGCACGGGAATCCCCCACGACATCTTCTCCTTGAGCCGCGAGATGCTGAAGTCGGAGAGCCCTTTCGCGACGAAGTTCCGTATCTCGGTTAGCCGGTGCGCGGGAAGGACGAAATCGGGATACTTCGCATAGAGATCGAGGAGGCGCTTCTGGTACCTGGAAAATTTAAAGAAGTAGTTCTCCTCCTCCCGTTCCTCGATGCGGAGGGAGGGGTGGAGCGGGCACTTGCCGTCCACGAGCTCGGAGTCGGTCTTTTCGAGCTCGCACCCCGTGCAGTACTTGGTGCGGTAGAGCTTCTTCTCGATGTCGCCCGCCGCGGCGCACCGCTTCCAGAACTCCTGGGCCGCCGTGATGTGGTGCGGGTCGGTCGTCCGGATGAAGGCGTGCGCGTCGATCGTGAGCGCCTGCATGAGCCGCGCGAAATGCGCGGCGTTCTCGTCCGCGAACGCCTGGGGGGTCTTCCCCGCCGCGAGGGCGTTCTGGTAAATCTTCACCCCGTGCTCGTCCGTGCCGGTGTTGAAGAACACCTCCGCGCCCGCGGCCCGGCGGCTGCGCGCGACCACGTCCGCTTGCACGATCTCGAGCGCGAAACCGATGTGCGGAGCCGCGTTGACGTACGGCAGCGTCGTCGTGATGTAGAACCTCTTCATCGGAAGGGCGCTAGATACCGAGGGCCGGCCGCTGGCTCTTCCGTTCCGACATCCGCTCAAATACCTCCTGCGCGAGAACGGCGACCGGCACCGCGAGGATCACGCCGATCAGCCCCCCGACGTGCGCCCCGGCGAGGACCGCGACAACCACGATCACGGGGTGCACCCGCATCGTGCGCCCCATGACGAGAGGCACGAGAATGTGATTCTCCAGCTGGTGCGCGAGGAAGGAGAACAGCACGACGTAGAGGCCGAGCGAGAACGACTGCCCCAGGGCCACCGCGAAGGCCACGGCGCCCGTGATGATGGGCCCGATGATAGGAACGAGCTCGAAGGCGGCTCCGAGGACGCCGAGGACGAGCGGATACTGCACGCCCATCGCCCAGAGTCCGAGGCCGAAGACGAGCCCCATGATGGCGGAGAGCGCGAGCTGGGCGCCGAGCCACCGGCGGATCTTCAGCTTGAAGCGGTCGAAGACGCGGAGCACCATCTCCTCGTACGCGCTCGGGAGAATGCCCCGCAGGAGCCGGTCCGTGCCGTCATGGTCGACGGTGAGATAGAAGGAGATCATGATCGTCGCGATCACGAGAAGCAGCTGTGAGAAAAACCCGGCGATGGCGCCCGTGATCGAGAAGTTCGGGGAGGAAAAGAAATTCAGGGCGTCGGTAAAGGACATCGAGAAATTCTGCGAGACGGCGGCGGGGATGTTCAGCGCTGAGAGCGACGCGAGGATGCGGTTCACCAAGGCCGCGAATCCGCCGAGCTCGATCGCGACGACCGGAATGACGAAATAGACGATAGCCGAGAGCACGATGAGCGCCGTGAGGAAAATGAGAAGCGTCCCTAGGATGCGCGGGATCTTGCGCGCCTCGAGCGCGCTCACGACCGGGTCGAACCCCAGGGAGAGCACGACGCCGATCAGAAGGACGCCCACCACCTGTCGCGCGAGGTAGAACACCACGACGAGGAGAAAGAGCATAAGGGTGCGCCACAACGTGGCCCACCCGATATTGATATTGATCCAGTCCTTCATCGCACCTTCAATATATCACCGAATGACCGGTCTTTGAACGGCCCGATCAGGGCAAAATTCAGCCCGGCGTCCACGATGAGGGCGCGGGCCACCGCCTGGATGTCCTCCGGGGTGACCGCCTCCACCGAGGCCGCGGCCTCCTGGGGCGTCTTGAGGGGAAGCCCCATCACCTCCTGGCCGCCGTAGAAATAGCCGAGATCGTCCGACCCCTCGAGGGAGAGGTAGAGGTTTCCGATGAGGTGGTCCTTGGCCCGCCGGAGGTCTTCGGGTTTCACCGCATCCTCGCGGAACCGGACGAATTCCTCCAGGGAGGCCTTGAGAACCTCCTCCACCTTGCCGTGCGCGACGCCCGCCACCATCTCGAGGAGGCCGTGGTCGGAGTAGAGGTCCGTCGCCGCCCGCACGTAGTACGCGGCGCCGAGCTCCTCCCGCACGCGCTGGAAGAGCCGCGAGCCCATGCCGCCTCCCAGGATGTCCGCGAGCACCTGGAGAGCGTAACGGCGCGGGTCGAAGGTGTCGAAGGCGCGGAACCCGAGCACGAGATGGGTCTGGTCGGACTCCTTGAACTGGATCCGCTCCGCGGGCTTCGCCTGCGCCTCGACGACCTTCAGCTTCTCCCCTTTCTCGCCGCGCACGAGCGAGGCGAAGTGCTTCCCGATGAGCTTCAGGATCTCGGCCTCGTCCTCCCGGAACCCGCCGCAGATCAGGAGCGTCGTCGCCTGCGCGAGATAATGCTTCGAGCGGTAGCTGATGAAGTCCGCGCGGCCCAGCCGCTGGATGACTTCCTTGCGCCCCGCCACGCTCCAGCCCGCCGGCTGGTCGCCGTACACGAGTTCCATGAAAATTTCCTCCACCTTCCTCTGCGGAAGGTCCTCGTACATATTGATCTCCTCGATAATCACGCCCTTCTCTTTCTCGATCTCTGCGGGCTCGAAGGTGGGATGGAGATAGAGGTCCGCGACGATCTCGAGCGCCTTGGAAAACGCCTCGTTCCTGACCTTCGCGTAGTAGCTCGTGTACTCCTGGGATGTGAAGGCGTTGTACTGCGCGCCGAGGCCGTCGAGCTCGCCGGCGATGTCGATGGGACGGGGGCGGTCGGTCGTTCCCTTGAAGCACATGTGCTCCAGGAAATGCGAGAGGCCGTTCAGATCTTTCGTTTCGTACTTCGATCCCGCGCGCACGAGCACCGCGACGGTGGTCGCGAGACTCGCGGGCTGCGGCACGAGGAGAACTGTGAGGCCGTTCGGAAGTTGGAGGCGCTTGAAGTTCTGCATGCGTTGATAGTACCGAATAATAGAAGAAACGGCAACGTAGTTGCCGTTTCTTTCCTTGCGGGAGGGGTGGCGCGGAGCGGCTCCTCGGAAGATGGTACGGGGGAAGGGACCGGGTCGTTACCGGCCCCCGGCTCTTTTTCTGGTATACTAGGAAAAACGATGCCGCAGGTAAGCGCAGGAATTCTCCTTTATAGAAGGTCGCCGCGGGGAATCGAGGTGCTTCTCGTGCACCCCGGCGGGCCCTTTTTCGTGCGCAAGGACAAGGGCGCCTGGAGCATCCCGAAAGGAGAGGTCCGGCTGGACGAGGATCTCGAGGCCGGCGCGCGGCGGGAGTTCTCCGAGGAGGTCGGCTCCGTCCCCTCGGGCGCTCTGGTGCCTATCGGCTCCGTGCGGCAGAAGAGCGGGAAGGTGGTCCACGCCTGGGCCCTGGAAGGCGATTTCGACCTGGCGGGGTTCCGGAGCAACATAGCGACCCTCGAGTGGCCTCCCCGGTCGGGGCGCACCCAGGAGTTCCCCGAGGTGGACCGCGCGGAATTCTTCGGCATCCCGGAGGCGCGCGAGCGCATCAACGCCGCCCAGGCCGAGTTCCTCGACCGCCTCCTGGCAACCGTAACGAACGGGGGGTAGAATCGTACCACCTCATGGCACGCACTAAGAATGAGTTTGACCGCCTGGCGAAGCGCATGCAGCGCGGAGACGCAGGCGCCGCGGAGGAACTCTACGGCCTCCTCGCGGAGAAGGTGTTCGGGTTCTGCATGAACCGGACGCGGGACCGCGGGCGCGCCGAGGACATCGCGCAGGACATCTTCCTGAAACTGGTGGCGAAGATAGACCTCTACGACCCTGCGCGCGGAGGGTTTCTTGTGTGGTTCTGGCAGCTGGCCCGCAACACCGTCATCGATTCCTACCGCGGAGAGCGCGGCACCACCGCCTTCGCCGACATGGCGGTTCAGCCGGAAGAGGAGGCGTGGGACCCGGTCGAGGGGGCGCAAGACCCTGCGGAACAGCTGGATCTCCGCATGGAGCGCGAGCGCCTGGAACGCATTCTTGAAAAATGCACTCAGGAGGAACAGGATCTTTTCCGGCTCCGTTTTCTCGCGGAACTTCCTTACAGCGAGATCGCGACGATCCTCGGAAAGCCGCCCGGGACGCTCCGCGTAGCGGCCGCCCGCCTCCGGAGGAAAGTCAGGGAGGAATTTTCAAACCACGATCATGCTTAAATCCATATTCAAAAGTAAAATCACGAAGCTCGTACGCCGCCTGTATCGGCCGCGCGAAGCGTTCGTCGAAAAAACGAGGGGGCTCTTCCTCTCGGCGTACTGGACCCGCTTCCCCAAAGCGCGCCCCGCGGTCGCGCATGCCCCGGCGAAGGGATGGCGCCTTGTGTTCCAGACCGGGGTCGCCACGCTCGGCGCCGCGGTCTTGGTGGGCGGCGCCACGGTCTACGCCGACTTCGGAAACGTGGGAGCCACGAGCATCCTCTACCCCCTGAAGCGCGAGGGGGAGCAGGTCCGCCTCGCCCTCACGCCGACGGCCGCCCAGCCGGCCCTTCACGCGGAGTTCGCGGCGCGCCGTCTCGCGGAGGTGGTGGCGGTGCAGGCGGCAGAACCGACGAGCCCCCAAACCGCCCAGCTCGCCAATGATTTCCACACGGAACTGAAGCTGTCCCTCGCGGGGCTCGCGTCGGCCGAGTCCCCGCTCCCCACCACTCCTCCTGCTGCCGCACCCGAAGCCTCGGCAACCCCGGTGGTCTCGACGAGCACGCTTCCCCCGGTGCCCGCTTCTCTTCCGATCCAAATCGTCCCTCCTCCGCAGGGCGCCTCGAGCACGAGCACGCCGTGGTCGCACCGCCATCATCCTTGGCCGCAGCCACCGCAGCAAGTGATTGTCGCCACCTCGGTGCCTCCCCAGCCGCCGGTTCCTCCTCCTTTCCCCGAACATGGGTCCTTGCCCTTGCCGTTCCCCGCGAATCCGCTCGCGACCTCCGCTTCTCCCGTCGCGCCGTCCGGCGAGTCCGCGACGCCGGGGTTCCGCTCGATGCCTGTGTGCGGAGAACTGCGGCGCCTTTTCGAAACGAAGGTTCAGGACGCCCGGAACGCCATCGACGGGGACGAGAGCCTGAACAGCGCGTTCCAGAGCACCTGTGACGGCCCGTCCGGGACTCCGGCGGCCTCGGCCCCGACCGACCTGAGCTCCTCGACTCCGAACGGATCCGGCAGTTCTCCGAGACACCGGCGGACGGGGGCGCGGAGGGAACAACTAAACCGATAATTAAAAACCCCCGGTCCATGACCGGGGGTTTTTCTATTTCAGTTTTTGGAGCAGCTGCTGGAGCGTCGCCTGCAGCTCAAGGAGTTCGTTATTAGCGGAAATTTTTTGTATCTCGTCCTGCGAGAGGGCTTTGGCTTGGCAGCTTTGGTACTCGTGCGTGAGACTCCCGAAGTACGCCCAGACGCGGCGCAGGGTTCCGTCCGCGTTCGTCCGCCAATCCACGTCGTCGAGACCTGGTACGAACCAGTCCGACCAGATGCCGGAGAGCCACTTAATCCTGTACTTCATGATGTCGGTGTGCTGCCAGGCGTCCAGCCCCAGCTTCGCGTAGGAGTCGTTCCCCAGAGGCCCTTCCCGCACCGTGGTCGTCGCGGGGCACGAGGGCGGGACGAACGAGGAGATAATTTTCAGGAAACCGTAGCTCATCGCCTGGTAGGCGGGGGTGCTCGAGGTGCCTCCCACGGAAACCCGCACCCGGAATTGCTGGCCCACGAGCGCGTTGTTCGTTACTGTCCAGGTGGTCCGGCCCGAGTGGGAACCGTCCGGGGCGAGAAACGTGCTGGAAGAATTGAAACCCGTGAGCGTGATGCCCCGCACGGTATCCACGAACTCAATCCTCGGATGCGCTTTCGCCAGAGAAGCGGGGACGCCGCCGGTGGTCCAGGCAATGACGTAGGTCTCCCCTACCTGCCACTCCTCGCCTCCGTGCGGCGTGATGACGGCGAAGGTCGAGGGAGAAATGGAGACCGCCGGGTTCGTTTGCGCGTGACCGAAGAACGGCACCAGGAACAGGCCAGCGGCCACCAAGAGGATCGGGGCAGTGAGAGAGCGGCGCATGGGTACAGCGTATCACACTTCATGCACCGACAAAACGACCGCCGCATCAATCACCTCCGCGATCGTGAGGTGCTTCGCTCTCAGTCACGTCCCAGCATTTTGAACGCTTTTTTGTACTCACCTAGGGCCTTATCGACAGCCCGCTCGATGTCCCGCTTCTTTTCTTGGCCGATTGTCTTTCCTAGAGCCTCGAGGATGGCCTCATGGCGTACGATGTAGTTCCTGCCTACTTTCTCGGCATGGATTTTCCCCAGCTTGATCCGGTTGAAAACAGCCACACGGCTGATGCGTAGAATCTGCGCCGTCTCGGTCGTAGAGTAAAATTCTTTAGGCATAGGGGTATATTAACATATGTTAACATACGAAAAAGGTCCCCTGTCTCTATATTGATTGGGGGTTAAGAGATAGTTCCCAATATTCTCCACCTAGTACCGTCTATGCCAGCTTCCCCCTCAGGTACGCGGGAAGTTCGTCGATCTTCACCCGCGTCTGCTCCATCGAATCGCGGTCGCGGATCGTGACATCTGTTTTCTCGAGCGAGTCGAAGTCCACCGTGAGGCAGTACGGTGTGCCCGCCTCGTCCTGCGCGCGGTAGCGCTTCCCGATGTTCCCGCGGTCGTCCCACGCCACGTTCCAATCCTTCCGGAGGTGCTCGTAGATGCTCCGGGCGAGCTTCACGAGCTCCGGCTTGTTCTGGAGGAGCGGGAAGACGGCCGCCTTGTACGGCGCGAGCTTCGGGTGGAGTTTCAGCACCACCCGTTCCTTCTCCTCGCGGTACGCGTCGCAGAGCACGGCAAGCGCGATGCGCTCCACCCCCGCGGAGGGTTCGATGACGAACGGCGCGTAGCGCTCCTTCGCCTCCTCGTCGAAGTACGTCAGGTCCTTGCCGGACGCCTTCATGTGCGCCGAGAGGTCGAAGTTGCCGCGGTTCGCGACCCCCTCGATCTCCTGCCAGCCGGATGGGAACTCGTACTCGATGTCCGTCGTCGCTTTGGAGTAGTGGGCGCGCTCCTCCTTCGCCTGCTCCCTCTTCCGCACATGCTGGAGACCGATGCTCGCGTACCAGGCGAACCGCCGCTCGACCCATTCCTCGAAGAACCGGTCGTCCTCGCCGGGCTTCACGAAATACTCGAGTTCCATCTGCTCGAACTCCCGCGTGCGGAAGACAAAATCGCGGGGGTTGATCTCGTTCCGGAAGGCCTTCCCGATCTGCGCGACGCCGAACGGGATCCGCACCCGCACCGTGTCCACCACGTTCCGGAAATTCACGAAGATGCCGCCCGCGGTCTCGGGCCGGAGATACGCCACGGAGGCCGTGTCCTCGGCGGGCCCGACGTGGGTCTTGAACATGAGATTGAACTGCTTGGACTCCGTGAGCGCGCCGCCGCAGTCGGGGCATTTCCCGCCCCCCACCTGGTCGGCCCGGAACCGGTGGTGGCACTTCTTGCACTCGACGAGCGGGTCGGAGAAGCCGCTCACGTGCCCCGAGGCCTCCCACGCGCGCGGATTCATGATGATGGCTGCCGAGAGCCCCACGACGTCGTCGCGGAGCTGCACGTTTTCGCGCCACCATGCCTGCTTGATGTTGAACTTGAGCTCGACCCCCAGGGGTCCCCAGTCGTAGAAACCGCCGAGCCCGCCGTAGATCTCGCTCCCGGGATAGATGAAGCCGCGCCGCTTGGCGAGCGACACGATCTTCTCGAACACCTCGGGCGCGGCTTCCTTCTTCGGCATTCCGCTAAGGTACCACCCTTCCGCCGTTTTGACCAACCGTGGGATCGTCGGGGAGCGCGGTCGTGAGCCCGACGCCCTGGCTCGCGAGGCTCGAGCTCGTGAAATCGTCCGTGGCCGTGAGGGCGGTCTCGCCGACCAGAGGTTCGAACTGCCCCACCTCCGTGGCGTTGGGCGTCGCCTGGATCTTGAACGTGGCTTCGAGAGGATCGTCGATGACGCCCTTCGTGGCCGCGATCGTGGGAATCGTCCACGTCACCTCCTGGGTCCGGTCGTCATAGAGGGGGACGGAGTCCGTGTTGCTATTGACGGTCCCGGTCCACGCGACGCCCGAAGCGAGGAAGGCGTGGACCAGCACGTCCGAGACGTCGGTCGCGTAATTGCGGATGATCCAGTGCACCGTGTACTGCGTCGGCTGGTTTACCTGCGGCGGGAAGGGACCCGTATTCAGGACGCCGGAGCCCGCGTCGCGGAAGTACGCCTTCGCGTCGATCCCTACCTCTCCCGCCACGCGCGTCTCGAGCATCTGGGACGCGGAGGTCTGGTCCGCCTTCAGGTAGTACGGGACCGAGGGGGAGGTCATGTTGACGTCGATGCGCACCACGTAGTTCTTGTCGCCCAGCTGGCGGATGGGGAACGTCGGAACGAGCTTCACGTTCGCCGTGAGGTCCCCGGAGGCTCCCGGATCAAGGAGGCGCAGCGCCGGCTCGTTCGACGCGTTCCATGTGAGGATGTCCGAGACGGAATCGATGTTCGCATCGGTCTGGATGCTCGTGGGGTCGATGAGCTCCCCCGTGAGCGTGGCCTTGACGACGGTGTCCGCGAGCGCGATGCCGCTCAGGTTCTGGTAGTGGATGGTGTAGGTGAGCGTGTCGCCGATCCGGGCCACGTAGTCGGACTGCCCGTTCAGGAGCACCTGCAGACCGATCGGCGAGGGGGCGAGCGTGAGGTTCAGAACCTGGTCCGCGATCGGGTAGTCCTGCCCGTTGAAGTTGGCGGAGACGGTGATGGGAATGCTGAACTGGCTTTGGTCCGTCCCCTGGAGTTCCCCTTTGATCTCGAGCGTGCCCGTGGACCCATGGTTCAGGGCCCCGAGCCGCCAGTAATTGTTCAGGGAATCCGGCGGCAGGCTCGCGGAGTCGAACTTGAACGCGTCGGGGTACTGGGCTTGGAGCGTCACGTCAGGGAAATCGAAGTCGGAGGTATTCTGGTACTGCACGTCGAACGTGAACGCGGACCCGTTCATGACCTGGTCGGGTTTTGTGATCGTCACCACGATGCCGGGGTCGGTGATGGAAAGATCCTGGCTGGCGTTCGCCTCGAAGCGCGCGCTTCCGCCCGCGCCGTAGGAGAGCGAGATGGGGACGCGCTGGAGCGAGTTCACGTCGCCGATGGGGAGGAATTGATAGGTCCGTTTCACGACCAGGCCACCTCCGACGTCCCCGATGTCGTCCGTCACCGAGCCGGACTGGGTTCCAAGGCCGCCGAGGTTCACGAGGCCGGGCGGCAAGTGAATGGTCAGCGTGCCGCTCTGGATGAGGGATTCGGAGCCGTTCGCGAGGTTCACGGTGAAATCGAAGGGCACGCCGCGGGCCACGCTGCTCGGGGCGACCGCCGTGATGGTGACGGACTGCTTGCTGGCGCTGCCGCCGAACACGAACCAGGCACCCACACCGATGACAAGAAGGAGGAACACCCCGATGCTGATCAGGACGGCCGGTCTCCAGAAAAAGTGCCGCTTTTCATCCGGAGATCCCGGTTCCGGAGGAGGAGTCTTCCCCTGCGTGCCCTCGAGCCCGGTCCAGGTCTCCGGGACGGACTCCCGCACCGGAATGCTGGGGCTGTGCCGGGAGCGGATGCCGTCGGAGGAGGCCGCTTCCTTCGGGCTGGGGCGCCGGGAGTAGATCTTGCGTTCGAGGTCTTCGAGAGACATGGAGAGAGAAATGAAAAATCGAAATCGAGGGGCTAAAACGGGTGCCGGGACCTTCCGTTCCGCGCTTCCCTACCTTGATCGCGGCGTTCGGGCGGGCGACCGGTTGCCCATATATATTAGCGCATTCTCCGGGTACTGGACAGCGCAGGCGGCGCAGAGAAAGCTCTGCGTGGGAATCACGAAATGCGTGACGGCGCCGCCGCACTGCGCGCATCGGGCGTGGCGCGGATCGTAGCCGAGCAGCCGGAGGAGCGTCCGGAGATCCCCGTCCCGTTCACGGAGCATGTGCAGTAGACAGTACCACACGCGCACGTCCGGGCTCTCGGCCGGCAGAAGGGCCATGAGGAGGAACGCCGCGCGGAGCGCCTCGGAGAGCGCGCGCACGTCGTGGCGCATCGTCCGTGCGCGGTCCCGCGTGACCGCGTCCGCCACGGTGAAGTGGTTCTTCCGGACGAGGCGGACCGTGACGACGTTCAGGGGATCGAGGTGCCCCGAGAATTTCGAGAGCAGGCGCCGACCGCCGACCACGCGGGCGTCGACGCGGCCGAACTCCTTCGTGAGAAGCGTGACGGTCTGGTCCGCCTCGCGGGAGGACCGCTTCCCCAGCACGATCGCCTCTACGACGTATTCACGCATGGCATCAGGCCGCGGGAGCCGCCCGGAGTTTGGGGGTGCGCCAGAAGCCGAGCCGGAACCGCCCGCCGAGCATGAGCCGGGTCTGCGATTCGAGAGCCGGCACGGAACCGAAGAAGATGATCGTGGCCGGCATGAGGATCCACTGGAGCATGGAGAGGGCGTAGTAGGCGAAGGAATTCCCGCGCGCCGGGCGGGGCAGGAGGAACACGTTGAACAGCGCGGAGGAGACGATGCCGAGGATGCTGAGGTTGATGAGGACGCCGGTGATCTTCGTCATGTTGTAGGAGAGGAGCGTGGTGTGGAAGACCGCGCCGCCCAGCGCGTTCGGGAGCCAGCCGAAGAGGAAGATGATGAGCGAGTTCGTCGCCCACGAGTTGAATCCCTCGAGAAGAATGAAGGACCAGTAGAGCCGCCGCTTGAGGGGAATGGTGTGGCTCCGGAGGAACGCTCCGAGCACATAGGGCACGTTCTCGACGCCCCACGCCCAGCGCCGCTGCTGGAGATAGAGGTTCTTGAGCGCCTTCCAGAACGAGCGTCCGCCCACCGCATCCATATAGATGGGGTAGAGGAGCGGCACGGTGCGCCAGTCGCCTTTGAAATGGATGAGGCACTGGAAGAAGATGCGGGAGTCCTCCGAAACGATCCCGGTGTCCCAGAAACCGATCTCGACGAGGGGTTTGAGCGGCATGCTGTGGGAGGAGAACGTCACGAGCTGCTGGCTGCGGGACTGCTGCATGAGCTGCCAGAACGTGGAGCTGAAGGCGGTGATGCGCGCGAAGAGAGGGACCTCCTCGATGTTGTTCGTGAAAAGCGGGACGGGCTGGTAGCTCGCCCGTTCGGAGTTAGGCTCGGTGAGGAAGCGGTGCGTGAGAATCCCGAAGTAGTTCGGGCCGGGCCGGGTATCGCTGTCGAAGACCGACACGAGAACGTCTTTATACGGCACGCCCGAAGGGTCCACGAGCCTCTCGAGCGCCTCCCGCGCCGCCCAGGTCTCGTTCGATCCTTTCCCCGAGAGCTCGCCCGCGATGCCCGACGGGTGGGCGGTCACGAGAAATCCCCCGAAGACGTCCTGGAAGTCCGCCGCGATGCGGGCCGCGGTCGCGGCGTCGTCCATACCCCCGCGCGCTTCGGTCGCGAGGACCACCCAGAAACGTTTCTTGGGGTAGTTCGCTTCGGCAACGCTCCGGATGCTCGCGCGGACGACTTCGTAAGGCTCGTGGAACATCGGGAACACCACGAGGTGGTGGATCCGTTCCCATGCCCGCCTTTCCTGTTTCAAGCGCTTCAGCCAGTCGCGGTCCATGTTGTCGCGCATCGTGCGGAAAGAGAGACGCAGGTGCGCCACGAGATAGCTGATCTTCACCAGCCAATAGAGGTCGTAGAGAACGATAAAGATCGCGACGACCCCGGGGACCCGCCACGAAAGGAAAAGAAGTCCGAAGAGGACCGCCCAGGAGAGAAAGCCGGGGAGGATCTCAAGAAATCTCTTCATGGAACAATGAGCCGGCTTCGCGACAGAGACTCGGCCCTTGGAATTAGTAATAGAGGACGAACCCGAGAGAACTATCGAGGCTGTACTGACCGCCTCCGATGGTGAGAAGCACCAACAGCCCCGCGAGAATCACGAGGTCGAATTCGTACCCGTCCACAAGCGGCTTGCCGCGCTTCACGGTGAAGAGAATGACGATAAACTGGACCGCGAGGATGGCCGCGACGATCTGCGTGAGGAACCCCAGCGCGAGGAGGATGCCGCCTCCGACCTCCGCCGCGATGACGACGCTCGCCCAGAAGCGCGCCGGCTTGAATCCCGCCGATCCGAGGAACCCCGCCGTCCCCCCGAAGTTCTTTACCTTGTTCCATCCGTGCATGAGCAGGATGACCCCGAGAACGATCCGGAGAAAGAGAAGCCCCCAGTCCCCGAACAAAAGAAGCGGTTGTATCATACCGGCCATTATAGACCTGCCTTTATAAATATAAAAGCGCCTGGTACATATTGCGTACCAAGGCGCTCTGAGCCGGCGGATTCTACGGCACACTTTCCCACCCACCGAAGGAGAAGTGTCCGTACCGGCGACTCATGATTTCTTGGCCTTTTTGCGTGAGGCCTTTCCGCTTTCCGCATGCGCCAGCTCCGACGGCTTGGGAAGAACTTCTTCCACGTTTCGCGACCTGCATTCGGGGTTGGGACATACGTGCTCTCCTGGAACTTCGGGGTCCAGGAACTCGTGTGCCGGCCCTATGTGGGCGCAGTCACAGCAAATCAGTTCTGCGGGCATGGGAATCTCCTCAATTGTTTGGTTCTGCGTAAATAGTAGCATATTGAGACTAGTTTGTCAAATACTTCAAAACCTGCTAGGATTCCCATATTCCATGCGTATTTTAGCCATCGAAACGTCCTGCGACGAGACCGCGCTCGCGCTCGTCGAAGCCTCGGGAGGACTGAAGGCTCCCCGCTTCAGGGTTCTCGAGAACATCGTTTCCTCCCAGATCGCGGTCCACGCGCCTTTCGGCGGGGTGGTCCCCGGCCTCGCGAAACGGGAGCACATTAAGAACCTTCCGGTCGTGTTCGCGAAACTGAGCAAAAAACTGAAAGCGTACGCGCCGGACCTCCTCGCGGTGACGGTGGGGCCGGGGCTTGAGCCGGCGCTCTGGACCGGCATCGTGTTCGCGAAGGAAATCCACAAAACCTATTTCCCGAAGGTTCCCTTGATCGGCGCGAACCATCTGGAGGGGCACCTCGCCAGCTTTCTCCTTCCGGGCACCCAGGGAGAACGTATATATAGAACGAAAGGGCTCCCCGCCGTCTTCCCCGCCGTTGCGCTCGTGGTCTCCGGCGGTCACACCATCCTCCTTTATATGAAGTCGCTCACGGCGTGGCGGAAGCTCGGCGAGACCCGGGACGACGCGGTGGGCGAGGCGTTCGACAAGGCGGCGAAAATGCTCGGGCTGCCCTATCCCGGCGGTCCGGAGATCGCGCGGGCCGCGGAGACCGGGAATCCCGCCGCCATCCCGTTCCCCCGCCCTATGCTCCACGCCAAGAACTACGATTTCTCCTTCTCGGGCCTCAAGACCTCTCTCCTCTATCACCTCCGCGACCACGGGAAGCCCTCGGCGCAGGAGCGGGCGGACATCGCCGCGTCCTTCCAGGAGGCCGCCGTGGACGTGCTGGTGCAAAAAGCCGTCCGGGCCGCGGAGCAGTACCGCGCGAAATCCATCCTGCTTTCGGGAGGCGTCGCCGCGAACCGCGCGCTCCGCGCGGCGCTCCAGGCGGCGGCCCGGAAGCACAAACTGAATTTTCTCGCGCCGCCGATGGAGTTCAACACCGATAACGCGACGATGATCGCCGCCGCCGCGTACCTCCAATCGCTCCGGAAGAAACGGCACCGGCTCGCGGCGCAGGGAAATCTGAGTTTGTAAAAGAAAACCCCGTCTGCATAGCGCAGGCGGGGTTGGTAATCGTAGAGCTCCGCTCCAGGGAGCTTAGGTGTTTTTCATGAATTCGTTGAGGAGGTTCGCCTCCGGCGTATCCACGTCCGCGATCTCGAACGGGAAGGGGCTGAGTTCCGGCCTGAACCGGAGCGCCAACCCCGAGAAATTGCGGAGGTGCTCCATGGAGAGCATCACATTGTCGGCTTTCCATCCCCACGTCGCTTCCACGAGCTCGACCTTGATGTAGGACCCCGTGGGCCATGACGCGGGCCACACGGTGACGAAAATCTTGGTAAGTTGCTCGGGAGACTGCGCGGCCTTCACGCGGAGTCCGTACCGCATTGTGGGCCATCCCGGCACCGCTCGCAGCATCAGTTCCTCGAGGTGCACGATGACTTCGCACGCCGCGTAGACGTGTGCGTGGATCTCGCTTTTCTCTTCTACCATAGCGACCATGGCGTTCCTTCCTTTCCGGAGCTTTCCGCTCCAAAGTGAGTTTCTCACTCGCCGCCTTTCCGGCAGCGTGGTTGTAAATGTACCGCGGGGAAATAATACGATTTTAGATAAATATTGTCAAACCATGCAAAAATCTTTATTTCCCGCCAAAAACCGGCGATAATGAAATTGATGTTCGACAAGCCCTACGACCCCAAATCGGTGGAGGCGAAGATCTACGAACGCTGGGAGAAATCCGGCTACTTCAACCCCGACAACCTCCCCGGGAAGCGGACGAAGAACTACATCGTCTACATGCCCCTCCCCAACGTGACGGGGACGCTCCATATGGGGCATCTTCTCAATAACACGCTCCAGGACATCGTTGTCCGCTATCACCGCATGCGCGGCTACCGCGCGCTCTACTTCCCCGGCACGGACCACGCCGGCATCGCCACGCAGTTCGTGGTCGAAAAGGAACTGAAGAAGGAGGGGGTCTCCCGCTTCGAGATCGGACGGGAAAAATTCATCGAGCGCGTCTGGGAATGGAAGCGGAAGTACGGCGATCTCATCCTCGGCCAGCTCAAGAAGATCGGTATCTCGGCGGACTGGTCGCGCGCCCGCTTCACGATGGACGAGGCGTATGCCAAGGACGTCCGGAACGCCTTCGTCCACTACCACGAACGCGGCTTCCTGTACCGCGGGACGCGCACGGTGAACTGGTGCCCCCGCTGCGGCACTTCGCTCTCGGAGCTCGAGCTTGAGTACCGGGACGAGACCTCGACGCTCTGGCACATCCGCTACTCCAAGGACATCGTGGTCGCCACGACCCGGCCCGAGACGATGCTCGGCGACACCGCCATCGCCGTGAACCCGAAAGACCCCCGGTACCGGAAGCTCGTGGGCACGGAGGTCACGCTCCCGCTCGTGGGGAGGAAGATCCCCGTCGTCGCGGACGACGCCGTGGACTCCACGTTCGGCACCGGCGCCGTGAAAGTGACGCCCGCCCACGACCTCGTGGACTTCGAGATCGGGGTGCGCCACAAACTGCCCCTGGTGCAGGTCATCGACGAGCGGGCGCGGATGACGAAGGAAGCGGGGGTGTACGCGGGCATGAAGACCACCGAGGCGCGCGAGAAGATCGTCGCGGAGCTCAAGGCGCAGAAGCTCCTCGTGAAGGAGGAGGTGTACCCGCACCGCGTCGCGGTCTGCTACCGCTGCGGCACGATCATCGAGCCCATCCCCTCGACCCAGTGGTTCCTCAAGATGGGAGAGCTTGCGAAGATGGCGCTGGACGCCGTGCGATCCAGGAAAGTCACCATCGCGCCCGAGAACTTCGAGAAGGTTTACACGAGCTGGCTTGAGGGTGTCCGCGACTGGACCGTCTCCCGCCAGATCTGGTGGGGCCACCGGATACCGGTTTGGTTCTGCAAGAACGACCCGGAGCAGTTCGTGGTAAGCATAGAACCGCCGAAGGCGTGCCCGTTCTGCAAGAAGTGCGAGATGACGGAGAGCGAGGATGTCCTCGACACCTGGTTCTCTTCCGCGCTCTGGCCCTTCGCGGGCTCTCCGCGTCCGACCTCAAGAAATATTATCCCGGCTCCACGCTCATCACCGCCCGCGACATCCTGAATCTCTGGGTCGCGCGGATGATTTTCTCGGGGCTCGAGTTCCAGAAAGAAGTTCCGTTCACGAACGTTTTTATCCACGCGACCATCCTCACGAAGGAAGGGAAGCGGATGTCGAAATCCCTCGGCACCGGCATCGACCCCCTGCGCTACATCGAGGAACGCGGCGCGGACGCCACGCGCTTCGCCATCGTCTGGCAGGCCTCCGGCCAGGACGTGCACTGGGACGAGGCGGCGGTCATCGCCGGGCAGAAATTCGCGAACAAGATGTGGAACGCGGCGCGGTTCGTGCTGGAGAAGGGCGTTATCACGGAGATCCCCGCGGCGGCGCCCAAGGGACACACCGAGGCGGACCGCGCCATCCTCGTGGCGTTCGCCAAGGTGCGAGAGAGCGTGGGGAAGGATATCGAATCCTTCGAGTTCAGCCGCCCTCTCCACGACCTCTACGACTTCTTCTGGCATGCGTTCTGCGACGTCTATCTCGAAGCTTCCAAGCCCCAGCTCGCCGATCCGAAGCTCGCGCCCGGAACGCGCGCGATTTTGGCGTTCGTCCTCTTCGAATCCTTGAAGCTCCTGCATCCTTTCCTCCCGTTCGTGACGGAGGCTATCTATCAGGAACTCCCGAAGGAGGGTAAAATATTCCTGATGGTGGAACCATGGTAATCGTTTCGCTCGTCATCACGGCAATCGCGGCATTCCTGCCAACGCTCATCTGGCTTGTTTTCTTTCTCCGCGAAGACCGCCACCCGGAGCCGCGGCGGCTGATCGCCTACACCCTGAGCGTCGGGGCCCTCGTGAGCGTCCCCACGCTCCTCGTACAGCTGGTTTACAACAACCTCCTCGGGAGCGGTGCGAACTTCACGTTCGCGTCGGTCCTCGGGCTCGCCCTCATCGAGGAGTTCTTCAAGTTTTTCGCCGCCTATGCCGCCATCCACCGGGACCCGGCCTTCGACGAACCGGTCGATGCGATGGTCTACGCCGTAACCGCGGCCCTAGGGTTCGCCACGGTGGAGAACTTCTTCGTTATCGGGAACTTCGCGAACACCGTTCTCCTCATGCCGTGGACCGACGTGCTCCAGACGGTCGCGCTCCGCTTCATCGGCGCGACGCTCCTGCACACACTGACCTCCGCGCTCGTGGGCTTCTACTGGGCCAAGGGACTCATCCAGCGCCGTGTGGCGCCCTCCATCGCGATCGGCCTCGTTCTCGCGACCGCCCTCCACACCGCGTTCAATTTCCTCATCCTCCGGTACCAGAACACGGACCTCATCTACCCCAGCCTGTTTCTGGTCTTCGTCGCGTTCTTCGTGCTGAACGATTTCGAGCGCTTAAAAGTCATCCCGCAGGCGGCCCCCACCGGGCGCATCTCGTAGGCCGGACACCGGCGCGTCGTGGAAGGGGAAAACTAAAAATGCTATACTGAACCCATGGCACAAGAAAACAAGGACAACATGTTTGTGGAGCTCGCGAAGGCGAAAAGCTCGCCCGTTCCGCTGAAGATTGAAACGGAAGGGGACCCCGCTGAGTTCGACGCGGAGGACGAAGGAGAGGGACAGCTTACGGTCGACGTATTCCAGGATAAGGAGGACATCGTCGTCCAGTCCACCGTCGCCGGCGTGAACGAGGAGGACCTCGAGGTGAACATCACGAACGAGTCAGTAACGATCCGCGGGAAGCGGGAGCGGATGGATCGGATCGAGGACAAGGATTATTTCTATCAGGAATGCTTCTGGGGGCGGTTCTCCCGCTCCATCATCCTCCCCACGGAGGTGGACCCCGAGAAATCCACGGCGGTTCTGAAAAATGGAATCCTTACCGTCCGAATGCCGAAGCTGAACCGTCAGAAAGCGAAGAAACTGAAGGTAAAAAGCGATTAGGAGCGCAGGATGTAAAAAGAAATCCCTGCTCTTCCAGAAGGAAGTGCAGGGATTTTGTATCCCACCTCGGGATTTGGATGGATCGCCCTTCTACCGTAGTCGCTGTCGAATCAGGTCAAGCGGGATATCCCTCCATAAGAATTTCTGAATCTCGGCCACATCATTCCACTGAACAGGTCTTCCGAGGAGCTCCCCAAGAAGCACCCAGCTCCGATACGCCGCATCGGCGCGCAGAAACGCGGGGGTGACCTCTCTGAGGATCTCGCAAAGGGCTCCTGCGGCGAGACCGGGGTTCAGCTCCTTGGACCGCGAAAAGAATTCCAGAAAGTATTCTACTTCGTCGGCGAGGGGAAATAGCGTTGCTCTGGGGTCTAATCGAAGAAGTATCTTCGTAAGATCGCTCATGGCACGGCCTCCCAATTGTTATCTAGGGTGGTTGAAGAGGGCTGCCCACAATAATAAGGAAGGTTTCGTACCCTGGCAATTACCTCCGCCACTGAACGTGTCTAGGACCAGGAGCTTCGGATAAAAGAAAAGCCCCACTCTCTGGTAGGGCCTTTTGTATTAGCCTTGGGAGGATATTCTCATCCCCCACAATACTCCCGCTTCTTGTCTTGGTAATAATCCCAGCAGGATTGGCAGGACACATTGTGTTTTCCCACGGTCGTGCCCACGGTCATGTGCTGGTAGAGCGCCTCATCCAGGGCCCTTTCCTGCGTAAATAGAGGTCTCCCCGTACCAGAGAAAAAGAAGTCGATCTTCTCTCTCGCCGTTTTGCAATCTATTGCTGTTCGGTTTTTGCGTTCCATTATGAACGCATCAATGATGAACCCGAGCGAGATGGCTTGCTGAAGCGCGAGCCAGGGGTAGTGCTCGATCCACATGAGCCACCCGCACGCAACGTTCATGATCATGAACCAGGCGTATCCGGACGGGCGCTTCTTTGCGAGCAAGTAGGTCCCGATCAGGTATCCGGCGGTCAGCATGAGCTCGAAAAACTGGTTCAGCGTTGTTAGGCCCCCGAAATCATAAAGACTGTACGCGGTACCGAGGGCCACACAGACGAGCGCGAGGTAGTTGAGCCACTTCGGTGATTTACGATCGCTGCCTTGGAGCGCGATCGTGAGTCCCAGAATCATCGATGGTAACCCTCCGATCTCAAGCGAAGCGGCAATCCAGTTGCGCTCGATGACGAAAATGATCGCCCATGCCGGAAGCCCCACAATGTAGACAATCCATGACCAGATGCGCCACCGCCTCTTCGTGTTATCGCTTCGTCCCCGCTCCATGAGCGAGAAAAATGTCTTGTTGAAGAGGTAAAAGGCGCCTCCCCACCACTGCAGGAATATGTTCACTGTTCACCTCCTTGGGATAGACAGTAGCAGATGGAAAAGAGCTTAAATACAGAATAGCACAATTATTCACTATCCGTCAAGTCCCAACTCCTGCTTGGCGCGCTCAGTACTCGGGTTGGCATAAAAAACACCGACGCGATATAGCGTCGGTGGTGAAAATATAATGACTGAGTCATTGGTTACCGCATAGCGGATCTGAGAATGCTGAGTGTGGTATCGATTGCCGCCTTTCTTTCTCCTTCCATTTTCAGCAGCATGCTATCGATCCGTTCATAGCCGTTCTGGCCGTGGTGGAACAGTGTGTGGCCGAGGAAGAATTTCCAGAACAGCTCGAGGCCGATAATATCCATCTCGGTGTATTCAACCCCTTCGTGGCCCTCATCGCCGTCGTGGATGTCAAAAATCCTGTTCTTATGGACCCCGGCAACAAGCGCTCCGCCGTCGGTGAATTGTTTGGTAATCCTCTGAAATGCCTTCTGTATATCTGGCACGAACTTTCCCTGGAACCACGCTTGGACCGAAGAAACCACCATTGCCTTCGATTCAGGGGGGAGATTCGAAACGATGTACGACGTTTGGCGTGGAGAGAGATCGACGTTCGAATTCGGCCAGCTGATCTCATTGAGGAAGACTGAGAACTTCACATTAAGCCACCAATCGTCGCTGCTTCCGTTGATCTGCCCGCCAATCCAGATTTCCGTGTCGGAACCTTCTGGGTCTTCGGCAATGCGCTGAATCAAAGAGACTCCCTCCAATTTGTTCAAGCAGATGTGGGGCTGAAAATGGGTCTCTGGCGTACCGACCAGAGACGCGATCCCTCGATTCAGGTCCACTTTCAACTGCGACTTCTCGTGCAGCGCGATGAGCGTCCAAAGATTCTTTCCCATAGTATCCTCCGGGTTATTGAATTGGTAAGCCTGAAACGCTATGGGAAGGAATAGCATCAGTAGCGCTATCCGTCAAGCGTTTTCCCACAATCAGGCGAGGCAAAACTAGAAGGCGTGGATAATATCCTCCGCGCGTTTCAGATCCTCGGGAGAGGTGAGCGAAAACCAGTGCTCCATCGGCTCCACCCAAATGGCGTGGCTTTTCGCCATCGCGGCGATTGTATGCGGGAGACCAAGCTCGCCGTTGGAGATTCGCACGGGCTCGAATCTTAAAATACCTCGGTCGAGCACGTAGGCGCCCGTCGCGACGTTCACCGTTTCCTGATCCGGCGTCGCGTGTACGAGCCCCTCCATGGTCCCGTCGGGATGGATTGCCACGTGGAGGTAGCGGCCCGGCGGATGCGCCATCGCTTTTATGCCGAAGGCAAGCGGGTGGCTCACGAGGCGCTCCAGCTCGTCTTGCCGGTAAAGATCGTCGCCGTTCAGGACCAAAAAGCGGTCGCGAAGCTGCGGCGCGGCGGCCCAAAGCGCCGCCGCGGTGCCGTTCAGTTCGGTGAGCGCGAGATAGGTGATGGGGATGCTTCCCGGGTTAGCTTCAAAATAAGCGCGGACCTGCTCGCCCAAATATCCGATGACCAAGACGATTTGATTCACCGCCTTGGGAAGGTTCTGGATGGTGCGGGCGACGATGGGAATGCCGCCGATGGGAATCAGCGCTTTGGGAATCGAGTCGGTGAGCGGTTGCATCCGGGTTCCTTTCCCCGCAGCGAGAATGACGGCTTGCATGGGCCCATTGTAAAGGAACGACGGCGGTTTGAAAAATAGAAAAGGGCGGTCTTGCGACGCGCCCTTTTTGTCAGCCCTCTCCATTGTTACTTCTTTAGGAGAGGAATGTCGTATTGTCCGATGGAAATGGGGTCTTTGTACGATCCATACAGCGGAAAATCATTGGCAGAAAGGTGCCTTAGGTACTGCCGCGTGATGGTCTGCTGAGCCGGATGAATCTGGATATCATTCCTGGGCGAAGCGAAAAAATGAGATCGATGGACCCACTCCCTCTGGACGGTTTCGTGCTTTGGGATGAAGGGAAGTTCCTCCACCAGCCGCCCCTCGAAAATGTAGAGGAACCCAAGCTTCTCCTGAAGAGAAAAAAGTCCGATGAGCCGCGTGGGCTTGACCACGACACAGCCCTCTTCGAATGCCTCCCGCACCCCCGTGTCGAGAACGTTCTCGGTGGCGGGGAAAATCGCTTCATGTGGTCCGCCTCCGGGAAGCGAGAGCTTCGTCTGCTCCTTGTCGCGCGCGAAGAGAATGTGGTCGTCTTTCATCACAATCAGAAACACGCCGACCTCGTAAATGTTCCGGTTAACAGGCATGGAAACTCTCCTTCTGTAGGGAACGAATCAGGTAAAACAACTGGCTACAGTAAACCAGAACCGGGTTCTTTTATCCAGTCGGAGAAGGGAATGAAAACCCCCGCGTTCCGCAGGGGTTTCGGTTATGTACCGCGTCGGGCCTGGTAGGCGAGGAGCGCCTCGGGCACGGACTTTCCCGCCCGCACCTGGCCGGCGATGAATTCGCTCTCCGCCATATGCAGCTCGTGGTCGGCGCCGAATCCGAGAAGCTCGCCCATGAGGCCCTCCGCCCTCGCGATCAGGTCCGTGGCGCGCTCCCGTTCGGAGACTTCGAACGACATCGAATTGATAATCTCGTCCAGCGCGAGCACGGCGGTCTCCGCAGGAAGCAATCGGCCGTCGAACCGGTCGAGGATGAGCTCGGCCTGCTCGATGCCGGAGAGACGCGAACCGAACTCCGCCTTCACGTCCAATCGGCGCGCCGCTTCCTCCATCGCCGTAGCGGCCACAAGCTCCTGATGTTCCATTCCGTTCTCCTTTTCCATTATTAGTGAATGATCCTCCTGCAGTATAGGTTGAACTTCTCTCCCCGGTCAAACTCGTTCTTGAACTTCTCGAAACTCGCGGCCCCGGGGGAAAAGAGGACGACGGTTTTGAGCGCATAGCGCTCGCGCTTCAGTCTGCTCCGGACGGCGTGGATCATCGCGCGAAGCGTCCCGAACGCCTGCGGCATTCCGGCGCGGAAGTAGCCGATCCGCCGGAGCTCACGGATCATTTTCAGAGTCGCATTCCCCTCGAGGAGAAAAAGGTTGCGGGGCTGCACGTGGCGGGCGACCACGCGCGCCCACTCTCTGAATTCAAGGTCTTTATCGGTACCGCCCGCAAGGAGAAGAACCTGGCCCGCGCCCTCGGGCGAGGCCGAAAACCGCCGGAGCGCGGCGATGGTCGCGTCCGGCGACGTTCCCGCGGAATCGTTCACGATCGTAAGGTTCCTTCGTTGAAGCACGATCTCCTCGCGATACTTGATCTGCGGGAGGGTCGGAATGCGTCGAAGGAGCGTCCTCCACGGGGCGTCGGCGAGCCGCGCGGCAAGAAGCGCCGCAAGGAGATTCGAAAAGTTGTGGTCGCCCCAGGCTTCGCACTGTGCGACGAGCTTGGAAGGAAGGATGACCCGCGCACGGCCGTTCTCCCGGAAATAGACCCGGCGGCGGTCCAGAAACATCCCGTTCTTCCCCTTGGGGAGCGGCATGAGGGAGAAAAACCACGTTCGGGCTTTTGGCCGTTTCTTCAGAAAGAACCTCGTCCACGCGCTGTCCATGTTCAGAATAAGATGATCCTTCTTCGTCTGCCGGGAAAAGATGTTGGCTTTCGCGGCGGCGTATTCTCTCATGCCACGATAGCGGTTCAGATGATCGGGGTAGACATTCGTGATCACGGCCACCGCGGGACCCCGCTTCGACTGCGGCAGGAGCTCGAGCTGCCACGACGAGAGTTCGACGACGGAGGGCTCGCCCGGCTTCAGAGAATCCAGGAGCTTCAGCAGCGGCAGATCCGAAGACGAATTTCCGCCCGCCCGGGCGCCTAGAAAATGCCCAATCCAGTTGGCCGTCGTGGTCTTCCCCCGAGTCCCCGTCACCGCGATGACCGGATTCCGGACTTCATCGAAGAAGATGCTCGCGTCGTTCACGATGCGCTTCCCGGCCCGCCGCGCGACCCTGAGGAAGAGGCTTGTTCGCGGCACCGCAGGGTTCACTACGATCAAATCGTGGGTCCTGAAGTCACCCGGGTTGTGTCTCCCCAGTACGAACCGAATCCTCCCAGCGTCTTTCCCGAGCGCCTTGATCGACGCCGCGAGCTTCGCACGCGTCCTAAGATCGGTCACAGTGACCTTCGCACCACGCTCGAGGAACCACCTTGTGGTCGCTAAACCACCCCCTAGTACCCCAAGGCCCACAACAAGAACCTCCTTTCTTCGAAACTCATCCATACGGTCTTAATCTTACTATATACAAAGCCTCGTTTCGGATCCCTCAGCGGAGGGCATCAGAGCCTGCGTGAGGTAACAAAAAGGCCCTCCGATTCCGAAGAATCGGGAGGCCTTAAACCCTTCTTTATAAGGTTGGTTATTAGCGAAAATCCCTCCTCGAGCGCGCGATTGATAATGCCATGTAAAACGAGGCGGCAAGTCCGAGTACCACAACGAACAGCCGTCCAGTAAGGGAAATAGGCGTGGACGTGGATACGGAAATATAATGCACAAGTGAGAGCGTAGCACAAAGGCAGGCCAGGAGGAGTACAACGAGGGTAGCCCGGAGTGTCCCTCTCAGGTTCCGGTTGCACACCGACTGTGGGGTCAGCGGATCCAACGAAATGAATAACCCTACGGTTATTACGAGAAATGCCACCGCGAAGAATAGAACACTGAGTAGTTCGGCATATTCCAACATGTGTCTACTTCTCCTTCCGGTTCTTGTGATTGGGCCAGTGAGAAATGACTGGACACAACCTAACACTCGTCGTACTAACCTGTCAATCTCCGGGGTCCCCTAGTGGAGGGTGGTAGAACCTGTGTGGGGGCTTAGAAACATTTCCACGACAAGAAAAAGAGCCAGTCCGCATTGCGAACTGGCCCTCTTGGACCGTGATACCCATGAACCTTAGGCAAGAAAGACGGACAGCTTCCCTAGGAGAGCTCGTATGTCCTGTTCTCCAGTGGATGTCACCAATGTATCCTTGTAGAAACACAGATGTCCGTGCTCTTCGCAAAACTTGCCGAGCAGTTTCCAGTCGTAGTCCAAAATACTGGACGCACGGACTATCGCGGGTTCATCTTTTGGGAGACCCTCGATGGTTCCATCCCACCACTGCGCTTCCAGACGCACGTCTAGTCTTTCGAGTTCCTCGAAGAGTGCAGGCGAAAAGGCCGCTGAGCTCTCGAGCGTGACGTAGTATGGAAACATGAATACTTTCATATCTTCCTCCTTGTTAAATGACGTAAGGCTGAAAGCAAGCTAGCACTCATTGTGCTAGTTCGTCAATCTGAGACTCGTCCGTCGGAGTTGGGTCCCCTAGTGAAGGGTGTTAGAACCTGTTTTAGGCTAAGTATAAAGGGCCCAGCAAATGCTGAGCCCTAACTCGTGGCCATTGGCCTTCAGACTACTCGTGTCAGCCCGCACGCCTCAGTTGCACATTCTTGCGCTCTGCTTTCTGCTTTAACCATTTCTTCGTCACGACTAACCCCATCTCCTTAACCAGTCGCTTGGAATCTGCCTCTGGTAGGGTCGACAGGACGCCACAGCCCGTACAGGACCGTTCCCTTCCTCTGGATCATCAACGCGCACGAGAGCACCGACAGACCAGAAGATGAGATTGTTAGGTCCGGAATCGATATTATGTACGGAGGTCGTGACTTTCCTTCTTTTCTTGCACACAGGACATTCAAGCAGTGCCTTCACGCCGAAATATACTTCAATCGCGCTGCCAGCTCCTGTCACGTACGGCTTCCAACTCAAGAGTTTCATTCCGTACTCCTTCCTGATTATGAGTAATACTGAAGACAAGCTAGTACTTATTGTGTTAGTCCGTCAATCGAAGACCTCATCCGTTGGGTTTGAGTCCTTTAGTGGAGGATGTTAGAACCTGTGTGGTAGCGATAGAACAATTTAAAAGCCACCCAGTGAATTGGGCGGCTTAATACAATAGGCACTGAATCCGGTGGCTCTTTGGGATCCGTGAGGTTCGCGTGTAGCTACGGAGGAAAGTTTGACCCCGTGAGATTTCGCGGCTGATCGAATCGTTTCAGAAACTCTTCCAGATTCATGTCGTCGCCGATAAGGCCGGGCGCCCACCCGAAGGGATGGGGGTCAGCCACCATCAGCTTGTCGAACTCCGCTTGGGTAAGAATTCTTTCCGGTTCGCTCATTTGATGGCTACCGGCTCCGACAAAAGGAAAGCCGACCATGAGCTCCTCGTTGACGTAGAACACGTCAGAATTCATTCTGAACGGCGCGGAGAGAGAGTCTCCCAGACTTTTTTGAGAAGGTTGGGTTCAAGGGTGAACACCATGCGTTCCTCTTCTCGAACAATGGCAGGGAAAGAACCCATAAGACCGTGGACGAGCTCGAGGTAGTAGACTGCCTTGAGCTGGTATCCCGGCGTCTTCTCGGCGAACAGCTGCTCGAGATTCTTCGGCACTCCCGGAATCGGATTTCTGTTTCGTTGCGGCATATATACCTCCTTGTAAAGTGGAAGTTGTTCTGGATACAGCTGCTCACCATACTAGCTGCCTTCTGAAGAATGTAAAGCTGTCCGTCGGGTCTGGGTCCCCTAGTGGAGGACGTTAGAACCTGTTTGGGGTAAAGAAAGAGCGGCCCTTTGTGGGGACTGCCCTGAAAGCAGCGTCTCGCTTCAGTCGTTCAGCGTGTAATACTGCGTATAAGGAGCTCGGCTCGTCCGACAACGCATCCTCGTGTCCCACCCATTAGGTTAGCCGACGTCGCACGAATCCGACGCTCTTCACCCGATAGTCGGGCGCGACATCACGCTCGGGATCGTTCTCAGAAAAATCGATCTCGATCTTCCGCCCGTCGGGATATCCTCTATCGAAAAGGTGTTCGTTCAGACGTACTAGACCCTCGTAGGCTGGAGTGCAGTCCTCCATCACCCAATGCAGAAGACCGGTATCATCTTCTAAGAGCGGCTCTTCCGGGGTTAGCTTCGAGAACGTTAACTCCCTAATCTCGGGAATGGTGTGGACTTCCACGTACTTACCAATGAGAAGATCAATTACTTTCTCGGTCAACACATCGCTTCCCTGAAGCTTGTCCAGGAAGAATACGTAGGGCGTCCGGTACTCATCCAGCAATGCCTTCTGCCCCTCTTCTCCTATCCGCTCGGAACCGAGGATTTCCTTTCGCGCATCCTTAATCTGGGGATGCGTTCAGGAAATTATCTCGCAATTCGAAACCGCTCCCGAAACGGTCGGTCAGGTGAACTAGTAATTTGAAGGAGATCTCCGCCGTGCAGATGTTCCATGCGAGCACGAGCGGCCCTGAATATACGTTGGGTTCCTCCGTCTCGACCTGAGTAAAAAATGGGCAAGTAGAAGAACTTGCCGATCCGCTCATACATCCTCCCGGCGACCGGTAGAAGAACCTGAAGAGCTGGTCCTTCACGTCCGCATTGTTGAACAAGGGAGTAAGTGCGGCATGCGCTTCTGCAAGCAGGCGAGAGAGCGATTCTACCGCAAACAGGACATTTTTCAGAAGTGCCCGCCTTTCCTTGTTCCAGAGAATCTGTTCCTTCCTTGCCTTGCTGGAGAGTCCCCGTAACGCCGTCTGTACCCTCTCCTCGATCAAGGCTCCCGACGCCGGAACTGTTGTTGTCATCGCCCGACTCCTTTCAGTGATATGTGTGATGTAATGCTGCTACTACGAACCTAGCACCTAACGTATCCATCGGTCAAACTCTTCAATGAAAGGTTTGGTTCTCCCCTCAGGGATATATAAAAGCCGCTGGGGGTACCAGCGGCGTCTTAGTGTTCCGGCATTTTCAATGGTACGTCAATGATGCATTGAGTCATCGGTAATGCGATCCTGGAGCTCATGAATCGCCCTCCGACACTCGGGAGAACACGCATCAAACTCCTCCATGGTGAACCGGAGAAGCCAAGGATTGCCTTCTCCATCGGCATGCCTTCTCCCCGTGTCTTGTAGTGACGGCAATCCCTGTTATCGCACATAAAACGCTCCACGACCTTCCCGTGCTCAACGATGTAATATTTGATGGTACACCTCTGTCAGTGTTAGGGTTGTTGGATATTTGTTCTAACAAGAAGCTAGCACTCGTCGTGCCAGTTCGTCAAACAGTTGGTCCCCCCAAGCTACCCAAAATACTTTTCTAATACATCAAAGTAATCGCTCCCGTCGTCCACTTCCTTATAGTCTTTCCTGTCCACCCATCGAAATCTATCGTGCTCGTCGCTCAACCTTAATGCGCCAGAGATATATTTGCACCTAAGCGCCACGAGATAGACCTCTTTCCCGTAGTTCCTATGACCCTCAGGGAACTCCCGTCCGTCGGAGTTGGGTGGGTAACGGGATTCGAACCTCCTTCAGGAGTATACAAGACGACCCTGAAGAATCAGGGTCGTTCTGCTGGACAGAGTTTTCGATTCGAGCCCGGCTATTCCTCCTTGATGCGCATCCGGTAGAACGAGCGCCAGACGAAGATCGACCGCGATGGCGAAAAAGACCGCCGCCATGATCGCGGAGGTCCCGCGCGGGAGCTGATGGCGAGCTCGACGGCCAGGAGCCCGAAGAGCGTCGTGAACTTGATGACGGGGTTCATCGCCACCGAGGAGGTGTCCTTGAAGGGATCGCCCACGGTGTCGCCCACGACCGTCGCCGCATGGAGCTCGGTGCCCTTCTCCTTGAGCTCGGTCTCCACGAGCTTCTTCGCGTTGTCCCAGGCGCCGCCGGCGTTGGCCATGAAGATGGCCTGGTAGAGGCCGAAGAGGGCGATGGAGATGAGGTAGCCGATGAAGAAGTAAGGGTCGAGGCAGGCGAAGGCGAGGGTGGAGAAGAAGACGGCGAGGAAGATGTTGAACATCCCCTTCTGCGCGAACTGCGTGCAGATCTCGACGACCTGCTTGGAGTCGGCGACCGAGGCCTTGTCGCTCGACTCGAGCTTGATGTTCTTCTTGATGAACTCCACGGCGCGGTACGCGCCCGCGACGACGGCCTGCAAGGACGCGCCCGTAAACCAGTAGATGACCGCGCCGCCCGTGATGAGGCCCAGCAGGAACGGCGGGTTGCAGGATGCGAAAGGTTCGAGACGAGGTCCGCCTGGAGCCCCTTTGTGAGGAGCATGGATGATGGAGAAGATCAGGGTCGTCGCGCCCACCACGGCGGTGCCGATGAGGACCGGCTTCGCGGTCGCCTTGAAGGTGTTTCCCGCGCCGTCGTTCTCCTCGAGGAACATCTTGGCCGCTCGAAATCCGGCTCAAACCCGAACTCCCTCTGCATCTCCGCCTTCGCGCCCGGGAGCGTCTCGATGATGCGAGAGCTCGTAGATGGACTGGGCGTTGTCCGTCACCGGGCCGTAGGAGTCCACCGCGATCGTCACGGGCCCGATGCCCAGGAACCCGAAGGCCACGAGGCCGAAGGCGAAGACCGCCGGCGCGATCATGATCGAGGCGAACCCCAGCGTGCTGATGCCGTAGGCCACCCCCATGAGGGCGACGATCGCGAGCCCCAGCCAGTACGCGCCGAAGTTGCCCGCGGTGAGGCCCGAGAGGATGTTCAGCGACGCGCCGCCTTCCCGCGACGCCGCAGGATCTCCTCACGTGGCCGGACGAGGTGGAGGTGAAGACTTTCACCAGCTCGGGGATGAGCGCGCCCGCGAGCGTCCCGCAGCTGATGACCGAGGCGAGCTTCCACCAGAGCGTCCCGTCGCCCAGGCTCGGGATGAGGAGGTAGGATACAGATAGGTCATCGCGATCGAGACGAGGGACGTGAGCCAGACGAGGGACGTGAGCGGCTTCTCGGAATTCATGGTCGCGGCGTTCTCGTAGCGGGCCTTCGCGGCCGCTTCGTTCAGCCAGTAGGAGCCCGCGCTCGTCACGACCATCATGATGCGCATCGCGAAGATCCAGACGAGGAGCTGACCTGGGTGACCGCGGACGCCACCGCGAGCAGGATAAAGGTGATGAGGGCGACCCCCGTCACGCCGTACGTTTCGAAGCCGTCCGCCGTGGGACCTACGGAGTCCCCCGCGTTGTCGCCGGTGCAGTCCGCGATCACGCCGGGGTTGCGGGCGTCATCCTCCTTGATCCGGAAGATGATCTTCATGAGGTCCGAGCCGATGTCCGCGATCTTCGTGAAGATGCCGCCCGCCACCCGGAGCGCCGCCGCGCCGAGGGACTCGCCGATGGCGAACCCGATGAGGCACGCGCCCGCGAGCTTGCCGGGCACGAAGAGAAGGATGCGAAGCATGATGAGGAGCTCCACGGAGATGAGGAGGGTCCCGACGCTCATCCCGGCCTGAAGCGGAATGCGGTAGGTGGGATAAGGCTTTCCGCGGAGGCTCGCGAAGGCGGTCCGGGAGTTCGCGAACGTGTTGATGCGCATCCCGAACCACGCCACGGAGTAGCTTCCCAGGATGCCGAGGACGCTGAAGGCGAGGATGATAAGGACCCGCGCCGCGCCCATCTGCTCCAGAAACCCGAAGTACACCACGATAATGAGCGCCGATGAAGACCTCGAGGATGGCCAGGAACTTTCCCTGCGTCACGAGGTACGTCTTGCACGTCTCGTAGATGAGCTCGGACATCTCCTTCATCGCGCGGTGCACCGGCAGCGCGCGGATCTTCATGAACATCGTGAGCCCGAAGAGCATGCCGAGGAGACAGACCGCGATCCCGCCGAGAAGGAGCGTGAACCCGCTCACGCCGAGGAAGGAGACGGTGCTCAGATCGGGAAGGACGATGGATGCCTCGCTCCCGTGCGCCAAGGACGGCAGGAGAAACGCGGCGGCCGTCAGAACCGGAGCGCTCCGAAGCGCCCACCGGCGGGACATGATTTTAGAAAATGCGGGGAATTCCATAGTTTGTATAGATTAAATGAAACCGCGCCCCCTGAGGGCCGGTGGTTTTCGACTATTCTTCTTTGTCTTCGCTTTTTTTCGCCTCTTTTATTTCGGCCGCCGGCGCCTCGCCTTCGTCCGCCGCGGCCGCGGGCGCCGCAGCTTCCTCGGGAGCGACCGCGATGCCTCCCTCCTGCACCTCCTCGGGGCGGGACTGTGAGCGCACGTCAATCTTCCAGCCGGTCAGCTTCGCGGCAAGCCGGACGTTCTGGCCTCCTTTCCCAATGGCGAGCGAAAGCTGGTCTTCCTGAACCAGGACCTTGGCTTCCCGGCGCGGCAGCACTTCCACGAGCTTCACCTTCGCAGGCGAGAGCGCGTTCCCGATGAACTCCGCCGGGTCGTCGGACCACTCGATGATGTCGATCTTCTCGCTCCCGAGCTCGTTCGTCACCGCCATCACGCGCGTGCCGCGCTGACCGACCGCCGAACCCACGGGGTCGATGCCTTCCTGGTTCGAGGCGACGGCCACCTTCGTCCGATTGCCGGGCTCGCGAGCGATCGCCTTGATTTCCACCGTGTGGTCACCGATTTCCGGGACTTCCATCTCGAAAAGCTTCACCACGAAGCGGGGGTGTGAGCGGGAAAGCACGATGCCGGGGCGGCGCGCATCGTCCTGCACCGCCACCACGTAGAAACGCATGCGGTCCCCGAGGCGATAGTGCTCGCCCGGGATGGACTCGCTGTGGAAGAGGATGCCCGCCACCCGGCCGAGGTCCACATAGACGTTTCCCCGGTCGAACCGCTGGATGACCCCGCTCACAATCTCCCCTTCCTTGTCGGCGAACTCCTCCCGGACCGAAGCGCGCTCCGCCTCCCGTATGTTCTGGAGCACTACCTGCTTGGCCGTCTGGGCCGCGATGCGCCCGAAATCCTCGTGAGGCTCGAGCACGAATTCCAATTCCTCACCCGCGGCAACGTCGCTTTTGAGCTTCTTGGCTTCCGCAAGGAAAATATGCCGATCCGGGTTATACCGGGGCAGTCGTTCCTCTTCTTCCTCCGCCGACAGGGATTCGGGGGGCTCCTCCCCTTCCTCGCCCTCCTCCACGACGCGCACCTCGGAGGGGTCCACGACGGCCTTCACCTGCCAGAACTGAAGCGCCCCCGTTTTTTGGTCGAACTTCGCGCGGATGACCTCGGTCTTCTTCCGGTATTCTTTTTTGTACGCCGCGGCGATGGCCGCTTCGATGGCCGTAATGACCTTCTCGGCGGGAATTCCTTTCTCCGCCGCGATCTGCTGCGCCGCCTGCGATAGTGCTTTTAAGTCCATGTTCCTTATAAATTTGCCGCTCACAGAGGAGCGGTCATCAATAAAAACAATATAGCACCCTGGCGACGAAAGTCAACTTACCGAGGACCTGAAAGAGGCCTGGATTTGGAATAAAAAGGCTGCCGTACGGTATCATACGGCAGCTGTTGAGAGAATGGACCTCAGGTTCACCGACTTCGAGTCGATGCCCCGACAACCGAGATAAGAGCTGATGCAATCTGGAAATCGGCGAAGAAGGTTTGGTCTTTGTCGTACCCCACGATGGCCGCGAGCGCATGCGCCACGGCATACAAACCCCATCCAAGCCGGATGTGGCTGTGGGTGAGATAGTAGGTCCCGATGAGGAGGGTGATGGAAGCGCAGAACTCCACAAACGTCATGAGCCCCACAAAGACAAAATAGGTCAGGGCGAGCATGACAATCCCGATCACCACGAAGAGGAACCGCTCGACTGCTGCATTCCCTTCCTTCTTGAGAAATCCGTACCCCATCAGAATAATCAGACCCATCTCGAGCACCGTGAACACGTAGAGCCCGATCCGGAAGAAGTAGAACACCCCGAGCATCGCCGCGATAGCCCCGAAGAGCCAGCCCACCTTCTTCCCGACAAGAACAAGTGTTTTGTTGACGAAGAAAATGAGCGCAACCGCGACCTGAAGAACCTGTGTCATATAACCCCTCTCTTTCTTGGAATTATGGGGATTGATCCTGCGGCGCCCGCTGCATCCAGAACTTTCGCGATGTAAATACCACAATAATGAGACAAAGAATGAAGCATGAGGCCGGGTAGAACCGCTCTTCGACTGACCAGTCCTTGCCACCGAAAGTCGAAAGGATATTCGCGACGGTGTAGCCGAGATATATGAAGAACGACTGTTCCCACGGTCTCCGGTACGACTCGACAGTTAACGGTATTCCGGCGATAACCATCGCCAGAGTGCTCGCGATCGTCGCTGTCCAAGGACCCGAGATGCCCCACACAACAAGGCAGATCACCACGAAACACGCCACCATCGTTTCAAACCACGTCCATGCAAAATTCTTCGATCTCAGGATCGAGAGCGTCACCGCGGCGCTCCCCAGAGAATATATTGCGGGGAGCAGGTAATTGCCGCCCTGAATGATTATCGTTGTCGCAGCGATCGCGTCGATCATTGCCCAAAGCGCCCACGTGGCGAAGTTCTGCTTCGATTTGCCCGTGAGGACCTGGAAGCAAAGAAAGAAGTAAATCAGGATAGCGACAACCGCCCCTGCTTCGGACAGTGTGCTCACCTTGCGCCTCCTTTTCCGGCTTAGTTTATGCTCGTTTTTCTAGATTGCGATTGTTCAGTTTCTGATAAAAAATATAGCACTTTCGTGCTATATTGTCAATATCCCGGCTCATCCACTCAGGCGAGCTTTTTTAGGCACGCATCCAGCAAATCCACCTTCTCAGCACTCAAGCTATCACTCATATACCTTACATATTGGGGGAGAAGCTCTTTGAAGATGCCCCGCGTCATCGTCCGGTACTCCTCTACGCTATGGAGATTCTTCAGTTTTTCTCTGATCTTAGCCACCATGGGGTGCTGCGGGTCGTTGATCTTGGAGCCTTCGTTCGCAATAAATTCCTGGTCCTCGCGTGAGAGCTCATGCTGGGTCAACCGCAGGACCTCCATCGCGATCTTCTTCTGAAAATCCAAAAGCGCTTTTTTCTTTTCCTCCTCAGAAAAGTCCAGGATTGAGAAAACTTCTAGCAAGATTTTCTTCGTTTCCTCATCCATAAATTCAAGAGGGGTTCAGTTCTTATTCAAAGAGAAAATCGAGTAGGAGCAACGGGAGAAGCGTAATCCCTATAATCAATTCCCAGCTTTCGTGGCGGCTGGCACTTCCTTTTTCGTGTTTGCTGGCCATGGTTTAACATCGAAATTATAGCATTTTTGGGGTCCAGTTCCTCGGTTCCACCAAATCCAACGGACGGACTACCATCACTCGTTGTTTAGCGAGAGCCTCAGTGGCTCAGCCGACTATGATTGACTTATTATATAAAAAGTGCTAGAATGTCGCCAGCTATATTGAGAAATATATACTGTTGTATTATCCATTCACTTTACTACAGGAAGGAGTCAGCAATGGGAGAAACTGTTGAATCGAAGAGTATCGAGCGATCTTCGAGGTTCGCCCCGAACCCGGACATCAAGTTGGTTCTGAACGGCAGCTCGGATATCCTCGACTCCGCGACCATTCCCGTCGAGTGGCATTTCTCCGACGCGCTTATCGCGAACAACCCCCAATACGTCGTCATCTGCGACCACAGTTATTCCCTGGAGGAGTTCCGGAAGACAGAATACACGGATAGCGGTGAGCGGCATCTTTTCAAGGTCCGCGAGCTCATCGGATACATCCAAATCCACAAGGCCGGGCACCACCACCTCGCGCTGCTGGTGTTCTGTGGGGATCGTGAGGCCGCGCTCGTGTCAGCAATGAACTACGTCAAAAGAGATAGAAACTGGGATTATGCGTATACCCTCTCCTATGACGAGATTGCCAAGGGCCTTATTGGCTCGGATTGCATGACATCGGCGGTCGAATTCGAGGTGCCGGAAGCGGTCTTCGCGCCAAAGCCGAGATCCGCGTTCGGCCAGCTCATCTGGGATTGGGTGAACCGCTGGTATTCCGGAACGCCGATTGATGAGTGCCGCTATCGGAAGCGGAAGATCGCGGCGTTCACGATTCAGCCCATCTTCTTCCTTGTCGGACGCCTTCTCACAGGGGTCTTCGGGACGTTGTATACCCTCCTCGGTTCCGGGGTCCTGTTCTTTTTCGGATGGCGGCCGGTACCGATGTGGAAGAATGTCTTCCATGCATGGTGGGACCTCGGCTCGTTCGAGAAGGACCTCCGGCGATACTGGACGTATCGTCTCTGGGAGGACGACGATGACAGCAAGGACAGGAAGAAACATTGGATGCCCGTGTGGAGCGTTCCGTTTGTTGTCATCTTAGAGCTTGCACTTGCGGGTCTCGTCCTTCTTGTCCTGTATACCATCCTCGTCTCTATCGGAATACAAACCCTTATCACGGTTGGGATTATTGTCGTATTGGGAGTGACGGCTGGGTGGGCGACCACGAAGTGGGTAGGGTGGTGCAATGTTCCTGAGCGGCAGGAAGAGCGTCGTGAGCGCAGGGAGAAACGGGAGGAAGTTCGAACTGCGGAGCGTGGGCGCCTGGCGGAGATTGAACGGAAGATGGCGATTGCGTTCCTCGCATCGAACGTTTCGCTTGCGACTGCACCGAAGAAGGTGGATGTCGCGGCGGTTCTTCCCAAAGTGGACACGGCGACACGCTTCCGGCTCAGCTTCTGGGCCACGAAAGCGAAAGTCTGCCGACCGTTCGCGCGGTGAGAAGGGAATGTTCGTTCCTTGTATCAACCCCCATCTTTTGCGAAAGCAAAGGATGGGGCTTTTTATCACCTCCCACAGACGCTGACCTCGTACACCGGGGAACAGAATTGATATAACTTTTGGCTATTTAAAATGTTTCGCGGCAAACAATTTTAGAAACAAAAAACTGATAAGCTATATTTGACGTGCTTATCAGGTTCTCACAATTTGATAGTGTTTCACATGTTTCACACTATCCTGTCAATAAAATGAGGTTTTTCAACGTTATCAGGTTTTTCAATATTCCTGGTTTTTCAGTTTTTCCTGTTTATCCGTTTTAGCAGCTTTTCGACCTCCCGTACCCTCATTTTTAGATCGCTTTGGAGGGTAGCCCCGACAAAGACCCTGAGGAGGGGTTCCGTATTGGAGGGACGAACGTTCAGGACCCAGCCGCCGAACTCGAGCGTCAGCCCATCAATGACGGAGGACCGAACGCTCTTTTTCCCATAGGCGTTGCGGACCTCTTTGATAAGTTTCGATGGGTCCGCCGCTTGGACGTTAAATTGCTCGGAATGGAAAGGCGTGGGAAGAAGATCCACGAACGCCGCGAGTCCGTAAGGAAGCCGGGAGACCGCGTTCAGGACGCGCACCGCCGAGAGGATGCCGGAATCCTGGCCGTAGAACTCCTGGAAATAATAGTGCCCGGAGTACTCCGCGGCCGCGCCGGCGCGTAGCGTCCGCATCTTCCTCTTAATGAAGAAGGAGCCGACCCGGGAGGGGAAGGTTCGGGGCGCGAGAAGCCCGGCCATCCTCAGCGATTCGTAGGTCAGGATATCGGCGATGAAAGGCGGCCGGCTCTCCATGAAAAGGAGGTGGGCGATGACATGGCTTGGGACGGGTCGCCCCCGATCGTCCGCGTAAAAGGCCCGGTCCCCGTCCGCATCGAAGACAACCCCGATGTCCGCCCGGTGCTCTCGCACCTCGCGGGCGAGGCACGCCTGGGCCCTCGGGAGGAGGGGATTCGGCCCGTGCGCCGGGAAGTTGCCGCTCAGGCGCTTGTTCGCGAGAAACAACCGGAGGCGGGGATTGCGCGCATAGACTTTGGGAACGATGAGCTCTGTTGGGCCGTTCGAGCAGTCGAAGACGGCGCGCAACGGGCGCCGGAGATCGGCGAACGTGCGGAGGAACGCGGCGTACCGGTCGGCGTAGGTCATGGACGGAAAATGAGCCGCTGGATTTCCTTCCCGCTCATCGGAAGGCCGTGCGCCCCGAGAACCTTAAGCCCGTTGTATTCCTTCGGATTGTGGGAGGCGGTCACCATGATGCCTCCCGCGGCCGGAAGCGCGTTCGCGAAGTAGTAGAACATGGGCGTCGTGGCGAGCCCCAGCGCGATGAGGCGGCGGCGCCCCGACGCTTCAAGCCCTGCCTGCACGGCGCGGTAGAGCGCCAAGGAGCTTCGCCGCCCGTCGTGCCCCACCACCACGGGTCCTTTTCCGAAAAACGCCCCGAGCCCGCGGGCGATGACGCCCGCATCCGCGACATCGAACTCTACAGGAACACGTCCGCGGATGTCATAGGCGCGAAAGATTTTCGGGCTCATTTCCTTGAATTCTAACCCCGTTTGGACTTTAATTGAAATGCCTTCATGTCGAAGAACCGGAACCGTAACAACAGGCGGGAGGGTAAGGGCGCGCGGACAGAGTTCCGAGATGCGCCGGCGATGCCAAACCTTCACCCCGATATCAAGAAGAGCGTTTGGATCGTCACCTTCCTCGGCCTCACGCTGCTCCTCATTCTCGCGGCCGCCGGACAGGCCGGCCCGTGGGGAGCGTCCTTCTATACCGCGTTCCAAAAACTCCTCGGCGTCGGATATTTCTTCCTGCCCCTCGTGAGCTTCCTCTTCGCGCTTTCCTTCTTCACGCTGGAGCGCGAGCGTCTTTTCGGGGTCACCCTCATTGGAGGGGTCCTTTTCGTCCTCGCGGGGCTCGGTTTCATTGATATCGTCTCGAGCGGCAGCGGCGCCGGGCTGGTGGGGAATCTGGTCGGAGCCGTGAAGACCCCCTTCGGCGTGCCCGCCGGCATCGTCATCACGTTCACGGCGCTCGTGGCGTCCTTCCTCGTCACCATCAACCGTCCCCTGAAGCTCGCCTGGTTCCGGCGCCGGAAGAACGACGAAGCCTCGACGGTGGCGACCGTAGTCCCCGTGAACCTTCCGTCCGCGCCGCCCGAACCGGAACCCGAGCCGGAGCCCGAACCTGTGAAGCCTGCGAAAAAGGGGAAGGTGACCGACGGCGGGGAGGCGCCCCTGCGCTCCTCGGAACCGCGACCCATCCGGAACTACGTCCCGCCGCCCCTCTCGCTTCTCTCCACGACGGTCGAGAAGCCCACTATCGGGGACCTCCAGGCGAACGCCAACATTATCAAGCGGACCCTCGACAGCTTCGGCATCCCTGTGGAGATGGGGGAGATCAATGTGGGCCCGACCGTCACCCGCTATACCCTGAAGCCCGCGGAGGGCGTGAAGATCTCGCGTATCACGACCCTGAGTTCCGACCTCGCGCTCGCCCTCGCGGCGCACCCCATCCGCATCGAGGCTCCGATCCCGGGAAAGTCCCTCGTGGGCATCGAGGTACCGAACCGCGCCGCGGCGATAGTGCGCCTGGGAAGCCTGCTCCTCTACCCCGATTTCCAGAAAGCGGAAGGGCTCGCCTTCGCGCTCGGGCGGAACGTCCAGGGCGATCCCATCTTCCCCGACATCGAGAAGATGCCCCACCTCATGATCGCGGGCGCCACGGGTTCGGGGAAATCCATCACCATCCACGATCTCATCATCTCGCTCCTTTATAAGAACTCCCCCGAGATGCTCTCGCTCATCCTCATCGATCCGAAGCGCGTGGAACTCTCTATCTATGAGGGCCTGCCGCATCTCATCGCTCCGGTCGTGACGGACAACAAACGCGCCATGGGAGCTCTCCGCTGGGTCATTCAGGAAATGGACCGCCGCTACCAGCTCCTCCTCGAGGCCGGTGCGCGCGACATCAAGAGCTACAACCGCGCGGCCGCCGAACGCCTGCCGTTCGTTCTGGTCATCATCGACGAGCTCGCCGACCTCATGTCGACCTACGGCCGCGAGGTCGAGGGTTCCATCATCCGCCTCGCCCAGATGGCGCGCGCGACCGGCATTCACCTCGTCGTTTCGACCCAGCGCCCGTCCGTCGAGGTCATCACGGGTCTCATCAAAGCGAACATCACCTCCCGCATCGCGCTTCAGGTGGCGAGCCAGATCGACTCCCGGACCATCCTCGACACTGCCGGAGCCGAGAAGCTCCTGGGACACGGGGACCTTCTCTTCGTCTCCGCCGAGCTGTCGAAACCCCAGCGCATCCAGGGCGCCTACCTCACCGAGGACGAGATCAAGGCGGTGGTGAGTTTTATCAAAAAGCACAACGAGGCCGCCGAGCCAGTCGTCGAGATCGAGGCGCACAACGGCGACGAGAGCGCGGAGGGATCCGTGGAAGGGGGTGTGAACTTCGAGGATCTCGCGGGCGAGAATGCGGACGATGACGCGCTGTACGCGGAAGCGGTGGAGGTGGTACGGGTCGCGAAGAAAGCTTCCGCATCCCTTCTCCAGCGACGCCTGAAGGTTGGATACGCCCGTGCCGCGCGGCTCCTCGACCTCATGGAGGAGCACGGCATCGTGGGGCCCGGCGAAGGGGCGAAACCACGCGACGTCTACGCGGAAGGAGGCGACCCCTTAAACTAAGATGCCCACCGAACAGCCAGAACCCAGAACCTTCACGTCCGTGCTCGGCGATACCCTTCGCGTGAAGGGGATCGGCATCGAGAAGCTCGCGCTCCTGACCGGCATCTCGGAGCGGTTCCTCGGGCTCCTCGCCGAGGGCAAATACGACAAACTTCCCGCTTCGCCCTACACCCGCGGATATCTTTTAAAGATCAGCGAGGTCCTGGGCATCGACGGCGCCGACCTCTGGAAGCTGTTTGTCGCCGAAAATGAAAAGACGCGGAAATCGATGCGGAAGGAGACCGTGCCCGCGAACCGTTTCGAGGGCCGCCGCCTCGGTTTCCGTACGCTGCTGCTGCTCCTCCTCGGTGTCCTCATCGTGGTATTCGTCGGTATCCGCCTCATCTCCATCCTCGGCGCCCCGCGCCTCGATCTCCCGGGCCTCGGCAACCGCACGGTGGTGGAAACAACCTCTACGCTCCTCATCCAAGGTACGGTGGATCCCTCCGCTCAATTGACAGTGAACGGGACGGCCGTGTATCCTCAGAGCAATGGTGGGTTTCAGACGGAACTCACGCTCCACCCGGGTTCGAACACGATCGAGTTCCGGGTGAAACGCTTCTTGGGGCAGGAGTACACGACGACACGGGAGGTTTTCTATCAGGCTCCGAGCACTTCGACTACCGCAACTTCCACGATCAATGGCGCCTAACAAAAAAGAGAAGGAGAAACAGGAAGGAGGCGACCTTGCGTCGCTTATGGAATCGCTTCAGACGCGCTTCGGCGAGGGCGCGGTCATGAAGCTCGGCGAGGGATCCAATGTAAAAGTGGAGACAGTGCCTTCGGGCTCCTTCTCGCTCGACATCGCGCTCGGCGGCGGGCTTCCTAAGGGCCGCGTCATCGAGATTTTCGGCCCCGAGAGCTCCGGGAAAACCACGCTGGCACTCCACGCGATCGCCGAGGTGCAGAAGCGCGGAGGAAAGGCGGCCTTCATCGACGCGGAGCATGCCCTGGACCCTGAGTACGCGGCACGCATCGGGGTTAAGGTAAAAGATCTCATCGTTTCCCAGCCGGACAACGGAGAGGAGGCGCTGAACATCTTGGAAAGCCTGGTCCGCTCGAACATCATCGACATCGTGGTCATAGACTCCGTGGCGGCCCTCACGCCCCGCGCCGAGATCGAGGGGGAGATGGGACAATCCCACGTCGGTCTCCACGCCCGGCTCCTCTCCCAGGCGCTTCGGAAGCTCACGGCCATCTCCGCGCGTTCCGGCACCATCGTCATCTTCATCAACCAGATCCGAATGAAGATCGGCATCATGTTCGGGAACCCTGAGACCACGACGGGCGGGCTCGCCCTCAAGTTCTACTCTTCCGTACGCATCGACATCCGCCGCACGGCGCAGGTGAAGAAGGGGGAGGAAAGCATCGGGAACCGGGTGAAGGCGAAGGTGGTGAAGAATAAGGTGGCGCCCCCGTTCAAGATCGCGGAGTTCGACATCATGTTCGGACAGGGCATCTCTTACGAAGCGGACGTGATGAACACCGCCCTGAACTACGGAACCCTGAAGAAAGCGGGCGCAAGCTACAGCTTCGAGGGAGAGAAACTCGGCGTCGGGTTCGACACCGTCCGCCTGAAGCTCAAGGAGGATCGGAAGCTTCTCGAGATCATCAAGAAAAAAACCATTGAGGCGATCCGCGCCGGCGCGAAGCCGGGAGGAGGGAAGCCGGAAGAGGAAAAGGAATAAAAACCGCCGACTCGGATCGGCGGTTTCTTTTTCCCCTGCTTTTTCTATCCCCCGAACGTGACGTCCCAGTGGTCGCTTTCCCGCGCAAAAATCGTGCCGTTGGGACCCTGGAACTGGGCGGCTCCGTCGCTCCGCACAGGGAGAGGAGAAAGCGACTGGACATACGAATCAAGCTGCGCGTTGGGCTGGAAATCCAACTTGTAACCGTTCGCGTGCGAAAGATCGCCGGCGGCATGCCCCACCTCGGTCCCCCCCGTGATCGTGACATTGCACCCGCATGCTTGTTTCAGGTCGAGGGCCCCTTGGAGCGTGGCGGGTTGGAGGCCCTGCAGGGAGGTGCAGTTGGGATTGGTAGGGTCCGAGCAGTTCCCGCTGCTCACAACCTGAATACCCGCCGCGAGGAGTTGCGAGCGGGCACCAGCGTCCGTCAGCGGTCCTGCCCCGCCTCCCCCGGTCCCCCCTCCCGTGCCTCCTCCCGCCCCTGCCGGCGGCGTGTAGGGCACCGTGATGGTGTTGCTTGTGCAATCGATCTGGTTCCAGGGAAGCGTTGGATTCCCCGAGAGGAACGAAAGGACGGTGTTCACAATGGACCAGGAGGCGACCACGATGACGAGTCCGATAATGGCGCTCGTGAGCGCCTTCTTGCCGCTGTTGAAACGCTCATCCGAACCCGCCGCGGTGAGCATCAGGAACCCGCCATAGATGATCGCGAGGACAACGATGGGAATCGCAATATCCGTCGCGAGGAACGTAATGACGTTTGAGGTGACCTTCACGGCGTCACAGAGGCCGCAGATTTGCCCCTGCTGATTGCAGGTGACGGGGTTGGGTCCGTTCCAGATAGGATTCGGGTTGGTCTGCGCGGATGCGGGCGCCGGAAGAAGCAGCACCGAAAGCGCGAGGCTGGAAACGGCTACGAGCGCGATTAAAGAAAAGTGTTTCATGCGCCGTCGGTTCTTTCCTCTAGTATAGCACTCGGGCATCAGACCAGCCTCTCGCTTCATGCGTGCTGCAAGGCATAGAAATTCTGGAAAAGCTCCGCGACAAGAACGGGCCCTGTGCCACCCGGCGTGGGAGTCCAGAACGAGAGCGACGGAGCGGCGGCCGGGTCCAGGTCACCCATGAGTTTCCCATCTTTTGTACCGTACCCGAAATCAATGACGCTGGCACCATTTTTGAGCATCCCGGGGACCAAAAGTCCGGGTTCCCCGACGCCCGAGACCACCAGATCCGCCTCCTCAAGCGCTTTGAGGTCGTCCATAATCTCCAACCTGCGAAGCTCCTTTGCTCTACTCTCAAACCACGCAACGACCGGGCGTCCTACGAGAAATCCGTCCGCGCCCACCACGGCGACGCACGCTTTCCGCGGTTCAAACCCGGCGACCTCCAGAATCTTGCGTACCGTGCCGACCGCAGGCGGCACAATGGGATTCTTTCTGGCAACGAATGCCTCATAGGCGCGCCGCCCCAGCACGTCCACATCCTTCTCGGGTGGGATGACGTCGAGAACGCGTTCGCGACGGATGGCGGAAGGGAGTGGAAGCTGGACGATCACGCCGCCGCAAGTCGTATGATCCGCTATTTTCAGAACCTCCGTCCGGAGTTCGTCGTGGGATATCGTCCCGGGAAAGCGGTAAAGCCGGAAGTCCACTCCCAGCTGGGCCGCGACCCTCTTTTTTTGGTTCAGGAAACTGAGCGACGCGGAATCTTCCCCTACGAGCACCGCCGCGAGGAACCGGGACGGCCGCGGCTGCCCCTTCAATCCTTCCAGAACCTCATCCGCGATCTTCCTCCCATCGATCATTACCATGGGGTTGGGCTAGTGTAGTTCTAATTTCAGCACTGCGTTGATGCGGCGGGCGAGTTTTTTCATGTCTTTTTCTCTCATTCCGCGGGTCGTCACGGCCGCAGTGCCGATGCGGATGCCGGAGGGATCCGCCGGCGGGCGTCTGTCATAGGGAATGGTGTTTTTGTTCACGACGATGTCGGCGCGCTCGAGCGCGTCCGATGCGGCTTTTCCCGAGAGACCCCGCGCCATCGTGTCCACGAGAAAGAGATGGGAGTCGGTGCCTCCGGAGACAATCCGCCAGCCGAGCTTCTTGAGTTCCAGGGCGAGCGCTTTCGCGTTCTTCACCGTTTGTTTCGCGTACCTCCGAAACGCCGGCTGCGCGGCCTCCTGGAGCGCCACCGCGGCGGCCGCGATCGCATTCACGTGAGGCCCGCCCTGCAACCCCGGAAATACCGCTTTGTCGACGCGCGCCGCAAGCTTTTTCCGCGCGAAGAGGAGGGCCGCCCGAGGCCCGCGGAGCGTTTTCTGCATCGTCGTCATCACGGTGTCGGCGTAGGGGAAGGGAGAGGGATACGCACCGCCCGCCACGAGGCCCGCGACGTGGGAAAGGTCCACATGGAGGTGCGCGCCGACCGCATCCGCAATCTTCCGGAACTTCTTGAAATCAACGGTCCGCGCATACGCGGTGTAGCCCGCCACGATGAGGTGGGGGTGTTCCCGCTTCGCGATCCGCAGGAGCCCCGCGTAGTCCAGGCGCTCGGTTTTCCGATCCACGCCGTAGGGAACCTGCTTCCAGAGTTTCCCGCTCGCGCTCACGCGGTGGCCGTGCGTCAGGTGCCCGCCCATGTCGAGCGCCATACCCATGAGAGTGCCGCCCGGCGGGACCACCGCAAGATAGACCGCGAGGTTCGCGGGCGAACCGGAGTAGGGTTGGACGTTCACGGACCACTCTTTCGGCGAGAGATGGAACAACTTGAGCGCGCGCGCCTGCGCCAACCGTTCCACATCGTCCACGACCGCGTTCCCGCCGTAGTACCGCGCGCCGGGGTATCCCTCCGCGTACTTGTTCGTGAAAACGGAGCCGAGCGCCGCGCGGACATCCTCCGAGGCGAAGTTCTCGGACGCGATGAGATCGATGGTTTTCTTTTGGCGCGCCTCTTCCCGCCGTACGAGCCGTTCCACCTCCTTGTCCTTCATGGGCCCACTCTACAATAAAAAAGCCGCGGGGGGAACCGCGGCGGCCGGCATGCCCTATTTCCCTCCCTGGAGCAGCTGATCCAGACCCTGGAGCGACTGTCCTCCCGTGATGGGCTGGGGTGTGGGCGGCGGGGTTGTCGGTTCGGGCAGCGGCGCGGCGACGGGAGCCGACGGCGACGTGGAGGTGGCGGAGGGCCCCGCGGCGGCCGGGGTTCCCGAAGGGCTTTCGGCCACGGGCGGTTCGGCCGAAGGAACCGGGGTGGACTGCGCGGCAGGCTGCGGCGCGAAGAAAAGCGGCACGTAGGTGGCTACGAGCCCCAGGGAGAGGATCACCACGACCACCGTGATAAGGGTTTTGTTCTTCCCGGCGTTCATGGGAATGGATTTAGAGAAGCTGGGCCTGCGGGGCAGCTATTTCCCGGTACTCGATCGGGACCTTCGTCATTTGGGGCACGTTCCGCTCTGGGACCCAGAGAAAGCCCTGTTTCCGAATAAGGTCAAAAATGCCTTTCGTGAGCTTCACATCCTGGAGACAGTACGCCTTGAGCTTGTCCATCTCGCCGTTCCTGTAGAGATCGATCGCCTCGAGGCCTTTCCCGGTCTTTCCCATGCCGAGATTCGCCTCCGCGAGCACACCGAGCCCCACCCGCCGGCCAAAGCTTTTTTCCAGAGTCTCTAGGATATCGTAGTGGGGGATGGCCGCGAGGTTGAACTTGTAGTACTTCGCAAGAACCGGCACGTCAAATCGCTTGCTTGAAAACCCGATCAGCGGATGCGCGCGCTTCAGGATCTCACCCAGCTCCTCGAGCTGGTGCTCATCGTAAATGGAGTACTTATCTTCGGCGTAAGAATAGACGCCGACCACCGAGACGTCGAACTCCGGTATGTGGCTGTTCACATCGCCGAAGGTGTTCTTCGTCTCGATATCGAAAACAATTTGGTCAGACATGCCGATCGGCCACCTTCGATGCAGCGTAACTGTCGGGTTTGGTTCTCACTTCGTAGTTCATCGCGCGGATCATCCCGACCACCTCCTGGATCAGGACTTTCGTCTGCCCGTTCTCGCCGACGTCCGCATGAATCTCAAAATCCCAGTCGACGCCCACCGCCTCGGCCCGCAGGAGCGAGAGGAGCTCCTTCGCGGCGTCGAGCGAAAGCAGCACTTCTTGGATGATGCGGTCGCGAAGTGTATGGAACTTGCCGAGCTCGAGGCGCCGCCAGAAGTAGCGCCCGCCGTTGCCTTTCCGGTGCACGAGAATCGCGGTCACGAAATCCGCCTTGCCGCTCGGAAGGCCGAGGGAGTCGGAACCGATGATGACTTTGTAGGAACGCTTGGGATCCGCTTGGATGAAATTGACGATTTCCCGGACAACGTCTTTGATCTCCAGTTGCAGTCCGTACGGCGTGCAGAACTTCGGGGGCATAGTGAATTTACCTTACTCCGCTCCCGCTTCAGTTGTCAACAAAATCCGCGGGCATCCGCCGGAAACGGACCCCGGAACTTTTTCGCGTGTGGGCGCTGAGGGGATCGAACCCCCGACCTACTCGGTGTAAACGAGTCGCTCTACCACTGAGCTAAGCGCCCGACGGAACCCGGAAAGTGGATGCGCCTGGATTCGAACCAGGAACCAGCCGTGTATAAGACGGCCGCTCTACCATTGAGCTACGCATCCGACAGGACCCTAGACGGCCTGTGGCTTCAGTTTAAGACTCTTTATGATGTTGTAAAACTCCTCCTGCTCGAGCGTCTCCTTCTGGATGAGGACCTCCGCGATCCGGTCGAGGACCTTCCGGTGCGCCGCGATGATCTTGCGCGCGGTCTCGAGCGAGGCGTGGATGAGCGCGTTCACCTCCTGGTCGATCAGATCCCCGATCTTCTCCGAGTAGTCCTTCTCGGTCGAGATCTCGCGCCCGAGGAAGATCAGTTCCTGGGTATTCCCGTAGGCACGGGGGCCCAGCTTCTCGTTCATGCCGTACTGCGTGACGATCCGGTGCGCGAGCTCCGTGGCCTGCCGGATGTCGTTCGAGGAACCTGTCGTGATGTCCCCGAAGACGACGGATTCCGCCGCATAGCCGCCGAACGCGACCGCGAGATCGGTCAGGAACTGCCGCTTGCTGCGGAGACGGCGCTCTTCCGTGGGAAGCTTGATGGTGTAACCCCCCGCCATGCCGCGCGCCACGATGGAAACCTTGTGCACCGGGTCCGCCTCCTTGAGGGACGCCGCGACCAGCGCGTGGCCCGCCTCGTGGAACGCGGTGATCTCCTTCTCGTTCTTCGAGATGATGCGGCTCTTCCGCTCGGGCCCGAGCATCACCTTCTCGATGGAATCCAGGATGTCGCTCTGCAGGATGGAGGTGCGACCCTTGCGGGCGGTGACGATAGCCGCTTCGTTCAGGAGATTCGCGAGATCCGCGCCGGAAAATCCCGGAGTCCGTACCGCCACCATCCTCAGGTCCACCGCTTTGTCGAGCGGTTTTCCTTTCGCGTGGATGCGGAGAATTTCCTCGCGGTCGGCGATGTCGGGAAGGTCGAGAAGCACGCGGCGGTCGAAGCGGCCGGGCCGGAGAAGCGCGGGGTCGAGAACGTCGGGGCGGTTCGTCGCCGCCATGACGATGACGTTCGTGTCGCGGTCGAACCCGTCCATCTCCACGAGAATCTGGTTCAGCGTCTGCTCCCGCTCGTCGTGGCCTCCGCCGAGGCCCGCGCCTCGTTCGCGCCCCACGGCGTCGATCTCATCGATAAAAACGATGGAGGGCGCGGCTTTCTTGGCAGTCTGAAAAAGGTCCCGCACGCGCGAAGCGCCGACTCCCACGAACATTTCGACGAACTCGGAAGCGGAAAGGTGGAAGAAAGGAACATTGGACTCTCCGGCCACCGCGCGGGCGAGGAGTGTTTTCCCGGTGCCCGGCTGGCCCATGAGAAGGACGCCGCGCGGGATGCGGGCTCCCATCTCGAGGAATTTCTTGGGATGCCGGAGAAAATCCACCACTTCCTGCATCTCTTCCTTGGACTCCTTGAGCCCCGCGACATCCTTGAACGTGACTTTGTCCTTGGACGCATAGAAAAGACGGAGGTTCGCTTTTCCGAAGGAGAACGCCTGGTTCACGCCCGTGCGCGCCTGCCGGAACATCCACCAGAAGATGAGCACCATGAGGAGCACGGGGAGGAGCGACGGCAGGAGGATGCTCATCCAGTACTTGAACCCTCCGGGTTCCACCACCTTGAGGTCCACTTTCTGGAGCGCGGCTCCGTCGACACCATAATTCTTAAGCGTCTCCGAGAGCCCCGATTCGGCCTCTTTCTGCGCGGTCGCGACGCTCCCGTCGGAGAGCGTTATTTTGAGATCGTTCCCGCTCACTTCGATGCTCTTCACGTCGCCCGTCTGCACCTTCTGCGCGAGCTGGTCCATCCCCAGGACCGTGGGCGTGGAAGCGCTGAAATTCAGGAGGAGCGAGAAGAGGATCGTGACCGAAATGAAGACGGCGATGGCCGCAAGAATGTTTTTAGCAACAGGTTTCATGGCAGTGTTCCCACTATCGCAAAAAATAGTGGAGGGGTCAAACCCCTCCCCGCCCGCACCGTTCGCCCGCCGCGGCGCCTACGCCCGAAGCTTGAGGACGATGCGGCGTTCGGCGGGCCGAACCTCCTGGATCGTAAAGGAGTACTCCTTCCCGATCGTGAGCGCGGCGCGCATCGCTTCCACGCTTCCGAACTCCGTCACGTGGATCTGTCCTTGAAGGTCGGAGGTCAGCGTGACGATGGCACCATACGGGTTAAAGCTGTACACAGTACCGCGGACCGCGCCACCCACAATATAGACAGTCTCCGCGGTCGTCCACGGATCGGCCTTCAGAGCCTTGAGGGAAAGGGAGATTTTCCCGTCCCGGATGTCCACGATTTTCACTCGGACGGGGTCGTCCACCTTCACCACTTCCTTGGGGTTTTCGACGGTCCGATATGCGAGCTCTGAAACGTGAATCAGGCCCTCCACAGCAGGGTTATCGGTGAACCGGACGAAGGCCCCGAAGTCGGCTACCCCCGAGATAATGCCTTCGATCTCCTGTCCCACCGTGTAGTTCTTCGCGAACTCCCGCGAGGAAACTTCGGAGGCCTCGCGCTCCGAGAGGATAAGTTTCTCCGTCCGAGGGTTGGCATCGATGATCTTCACCGTGAGCTCCTCGCCGACGAGCGCCTGGAGCGCGGTTCCCACCTGCAGCCGGTCTTCGCCCGAGATTTTAGGATAGTGTTCGTTCGAAAGCTGCGAGACAGGCAGGAATGCCGGAAGGCCGGCGACCTCCGCCGTGAGTCCTCCCTTGTTGGATCCGCGGATGCGCACCTTGAGAGGCTCTCCCTGCTCCATGAGTTCCGCGACCTGCGTCCAGGCCTTCTGCCGACCCGCCTCGGCGAGCGAGAGTTCCACATACCCTTCCTCATTGTCGACATCGAGGACCTTCGCGTGCACTTCATCGCCCGGCTTCAGGTTCCGAACGATCTCCCATGCGTTCTTGAGTTCCCCGCGATAGACCATCCCCGTGCCGAACCGGCCGAGGTCCACGATGAGCGCGCGCGCGCTCTTCTCAAGGATGCGCCCCACGATAAGATCGCCCACGCGAGGAAGCATGACGAGAGCTGCGTCCTTCCGGAGGAACTCGGAGAGCGGGGTCGGGTTGGTTTTTACTACAGTCACAGGGGGAAGCGTACCATAGAACCCCGTTGAAAGGCAAGCGGAACGGGCCTATAATGCATATCAACCTACGGCATGGTTATAACCTACCAGGGTGAGAACTACTTCCGGTTCCAATCGGGCGACCTCACGCTCCTTGTGGACCCCACGAATCAGCGCGCGTTTAAAGGAGCGAGCGTGGTCCTCTGCACGACCTCTCCCGCCTCGAGCGCGCCGCCCGAGGAGTCGGGGGACGAGGCGCCGTTCTGGGTGGACCACCCCGGAGAATACGAGGCGAAGGGCATCGAGATCCGCGGCATCTCTACCGGGAACGACGGCCGCGCGGACCACACCGCCTACCGCGTGACCATGGACGAGATCACGATCGGGCTCCTCGGACACCTCACCGCGGACCTCGACGAGCCTTCCCGGGAACTTCTGGGAGGCGTCGATATCCTTATTCTGCCGGCGGGCGGGAAACCCTATCTTTCGGAGGCGGCGGCGGCGAAGATCGCGCGCGAACTCGAGCCTTCCCTCGTCATTCCCTCGCTCACCGACGATCCGCGCACATTCCTGAAGGCGCTCGGGGTGACGGCGGCCGAGGAAGAGAAGCTGGTCCTGAAGAAAAAAGACCTCGCGCCGGGGGCCTTGATCGTAAAACGACTGCAACATGCCTGATTTTTCCTCTTTTGGCTCGCGTTTCGCCGCGCGTCTCCGGCGCCTCCAGCGCGCGGACCTCGCCGTGCGGCGGCGGTGGCTCGTGGGCCTCTCGAGCGGGGCGTTCGTGGTCATTATCCTTCTCTGGATCTTTTACCTCCATCTCACGCTCCCTTCCGCGTCGACGGGCACCGACGCGGGTCTCGCGAGCTCCTCGACCTCCCAGGACACGGCACCGCAGGCCTCGACCGGCGACTCCTTCTTCGGGACGCTCGGCCGCGGCGCGCAGGAGATCTGGGGAAAAATCGCGACCGGAATCGCGAACCTGAGCGGAAGCGTCCGCGGCGCATTCTCCAGCTTCCGATCCACCCTTTCAACCCCGAACAGCTTCTCCGTGATGCCGGCCGCGTCGACATCCGCCGGGACCACGAACGGATACTAGAACCATGAGCGAGAAAGAAAACGAAAAACCAAAATCGGCGAACCCGGGAGGGCGCGTGGATGCGCGCGAGATCACCGACGAACTCCGCGAATCGTACCTCGATTACGCGATGTCGGTCATTGTGGCGCGCGCCATCCCCGACGTGCGGGACGGACTGAAGCCGGTGCAGCGCCGCATCCTCTGGGCGATGTGGGACATGGGGCTCACCCACAGCGCGAAGTTCAAAAAATCCTCGAACGTAGTGGGTGAGGTTCTCGGGAAGTATCATCCGCACGGCGACATGGCGGTCTACGACGCGCAGGCCCGCATGGCCCAGGACTTCTCGCTCCGCTACCCCTTGATCGACGGCCAAGGAAACTGGGGCTCCGTTGACGGCGACGCGCCGGCCGCGATGCGGTACACCGAAGCCCGGCTCACGAAGATGGCGGGGGAGCTTCTCCTCGACATCGAGAAGGAGACCGTGGAGTGGGTGCCGAACTACGACGCTCACGCGAAGAGCCGCGCTATCTCCCGGCGAAGCTTCCGAACCTCCTCCTGAACGGCACCGTCGGCATCGCTGTCGGCATGGCGACCTCCATTCCTCCGCACAACCTCGGGGAGGTGGCGGACGCCCTTCTTCATCTTATGAAGGAGCCGGACGCGGACGTGAAGGATCTCATGCGAGTTCATCCCGGGGCCGGACTTCCCGACCGGGGGCACCATCTACGATCAGAAGGCGCTCGAGGAGGCGTACGCACCGGCAAGGGTTCCATCACCATCCGCGCGGTCGCCGAGATCGAGGAGCGGAAGAAGGGAGCTTCCAGATCATCGTGACCGAGATACCGTACCAGGTGAACAAATCGGACCTCATCACGAAGATGGCGGAGCTCGTGCAGGAAAAGAAGATAGAGGGCATCCGCGACCTCCGCGACGAGTCCGACCGCGACGGCCTCCGGATCGTCGTCGAGCTCAAGGGCGACGCCGCCCCCAGAAAATCCTGAACCAGCTTTTCGAATACACGGAGCTTCAGAAGAAGTTCTATCTGAACATGCTCGCGCTCATGGAGGGCTCCAGCCCCGGATGCTTTCTCGCTCGGAGGTGCTCCGGAATACCTGGCGCACCGCAAATCGTCATCCGCCGGCGGACGCGAGTTCGACCTCAAGAAAGCGCAGGAGCGCGCGCACATTCTCGAGGGTCTCTTAAGGCGCTGGACGCCATCGACAGGGTCATCGCCGACCATCAAGAAATCAAAGGACCGCGAGGACGCTAAGACAGAACTTGATGAGAACTTCTAAGATCACGGCGATACAGGCGGACGCCATCCTCGAGATGCGCCTCCAGACCCTCGCCGCGCTCGAGCGCGAGAAATGGACGAAGAGCTCAAGGAGAAGCGGAAGCTGATCGAGGAGCTGGACGCTTATTTTGAAAAGCCGAAGCGGATCCTCGACGATCATCGGGAAGGAGCTCAGGCCTCTCAAAAGACGCGTTCCCGAGGGCCGGCGGACGAAGATCGTGCCACGGGCTCAAGGAGTTCAATGAGGAGGATCTCAGTCGCTTGAGGAGGCGGTCATCGTCTCACGCAGGACGGCTACATCAAACGCATGCCGCCTACACGCTTCAGGCCCAGCGCGCGGCGGCAAGGGGCTCATCGGCATCGAACTCAAGGAAGAGGACCAGATCCATCAGATTCTCGCGCGACACGCACGACAACATCCTGTTCTTCACCGACGGCGGCAGGGTGTTCCAGACGAAAGCCTACGAGATTCCGGTCGCGGCCCGCACACCAAGGGGAGTCGATCCACAACTTCCTCGACGATCCCGGCCGACGAAAAGGTGAGCGCCATCGTGAGCTACGACCGAGGCGAAAAAAGCAGGACTCCTCGTGATGGCGACGCAGGAGGGCATCGTGAAACGGACCGGCTTGCCGACTTCGAGAACGTGCGCCGGACCGGCATCATCGCCATCAACCTGAAGGGCAGGGACCGCCTGCGATGGGTCGGGCACTCAGGCGGGAAGGACCAGGTCGTCGTGTATCGGTGCGCGGACGCGCCATCCGTTTCAAGGAAAAGGACATTCGTCCGATGGGCCGCACCGCGGCGGGCATCCGCGGCATCCGCCTCGGCAAGGGGGATATGGTGAGCCGGGCTTGATATAATAAAGAGCGACCGGAGCCGCGAAGTCCGAACGGCTGCTCGTCGTCATGGGGAAGGGGTTCGCGAAGCAGACGTCACTTAAGGAGTACAAGCTCCAGCATCGCGGCGGCGCGGGATCCTGACCGCCAAGGTGACCCCGAAAACAGGCGCGGTGATCGCGGTCGCGATCGTGAACGATGCCACCGAGGAGGTGCTCGCGTTCTCCTCGAAGGGACAGGCGCTCCGGACCCGCCTCAGCGACATCCGGACGGCGGGGAGGGCGACCCAGGGAGTCCGCATCATGGACCTGGGGGAGGGCGATTCCCTGATCGGCATTGTCTGCCTCTAAAGAAGTTTTCCGACGTTCTCCACTAACCGGATGAATCTCACTAGAAACCAGGCGATTGTAATTCTGAGCATCGGCACGGTAATCCTCCTTTTCGCGCTGATGTTCCTCGGCGTCATCCCGGGGTTCCGTGGCGTCGGCCCGAAACAAAATACGGCGCCGAAACTCACGCTCAATGTATGGACGGTGGGGGATCAACAAGACAACTACCAACTCGCGTTCTCGGGCTTCTCAAAAATCTATCCGAACGTCTCCTTCGCGTTCCGCAGCTTCCCCGACATCACGACGTATGAATCCTCGCTTCTGGATGCTCTGGCGGCGGGGAGCGGCCCGGACATTTTCATGGTCCGGAACGACAAGCTCGGGTCATACCTTAATAAGATCGTAGCCGCTCCGACACAACAATTCACCCAGAGCCAACTCCAGCAGGCGTTCCCTGAAACGGTGGCGAATGATTTCGTGCGGAACGGAGCGCTCTACGGGCTTCCGGTCTCGATCGACGATCTCGCCCTCCTCTACAACCGCGATCTTCTGGACCGCGCGGCCGTGCCGGTTCCGACAACGTGGGACGATCTGGTGGCCGCGGTCCCCGCGCTCACAAAATACGATTCCGGGAGGAACATCACGCAGGCGGCGGTAGCCCTCGGCACGGGGACAGGAAACATCTCGCGCGCGGCTGACATTCTGGAGCTTCTTTTCCTCCAACACAACGTCGCCTACACCGATCAGAATCTCACGGACGGCACAGTGGGCCTTTCTTCGCCCGACGCCGCGAACGCCGTGAATTTCTATACGCAATTCTCCGACGCCAACAGCTCGGCCTACACCTGGAACTCGAGTCTGCCACAGGACACCGATTTCTTCGCCGCAGGACATGTCGCGATGATCCTCGACTACGCGTCGGACCTTCCGGCCATCAAGGCCCAGAACGCGTTCCTGAACCTCGGCGTGGCGCCCGTCCTCCAATCGAATAACGCGCAGGTGGTTGTCGATCTCCCACGCTACTTCGGCTACGTCGTTTCTCGACAGAGCCCGAACCAGGCATGGGCTTGGAACTTTATTTTGTGGTTCAGCACAAACCCTTCGGTTGCGAAAACCTACCTCGACGGGACGGGCGGACCGCCCGCTCTCCGCTCGCTCATCCAGACGGACCTCGGGGACTCGGTGCTTGGCCCCTTCGCTCGGCAGGCGCTGATCGCGCGCGCTTGGGCGCCGCTTGATGCCACCGCGGTGGGCAGTATCCTCTCGAGTCTTATTGATGGCGTGGTGAATTCCCAACTGCCCGCCGCCGTCGGACTCCAAACGGCGCAGACACAGATTAAGGCGCTCCAGGGAGGGAACGGTGCAGCTCAGTGAAGTGCTATAATGAATTCATGACGAGGCTCCGTGCGCATTCTCCTCTCCGTTTCCTCTTCGCCTTCGTCCCCCTCGCATCTTTTGCTCTCACCGCACACGCACAAGGTGGAGTCGGTGGAGGAGGTGGGGCCGGGCTCCAACCCTTCACAGGATCCCCGACAAGCCTCACCGGAATCCTTACGAACATCGCGAATATACTCGCGTATCAGATTGCCCCGGTCATCGGCGGCATCATGATCCTCATTGGAGCCTTCCAAATGCTCTTTTCCGCCGGGGACCCCGACAAGTTCCAGACCGGAAAGAAAACTATCTTGTACACGGTCATTGGGTATGCTATAATCTTTTTAAGCTCCGTAATCATATCGGTCGTCCAGAATCTCCTGACAGGGACGGCAACCTAGCCTACGGAGAACACCGCGCATCCATCCGTCAAAAGGAAAGGTCGAAACGTCAATAACGTAACGATATCTCTGTAATGAAAAAACTAACTGTGGCAGGAGGAGCACTCCTATTGGCGTCTCTTCCTCTCATCTCTGCAGCACAGACGACATCCTTCGCAACCCCGACAATTTCGACCGTCGGAGGGTTCTTGGGTCTTCTGACCCAGATCTTTGGCTGGATTCAGGTCGCATTCTGGATCTTGGCAGCCATCTTCATCCTTCTCACGGCGTTCAAGTACCTGACAGCGCAGGGCGATGAGTCGAAGATCGCAACCGCAAAGCAGATGCTTGTTTACACCATTATCGCCATCGCGATAGGGCTCTTTGCGACCATCGGTATCAGTCTCGTCCGCAGCTTCCTTTCGGGTGGAGCATAACGAATCACGAACGGAAACGGACAAATTTCAACACCCTCGCCATCCGGCGGGGGTGTTGTGCTTTTCGCTCCTCCATAGGATAAATAGAGGATAGCGCCTTCATGAATCGAACCGCTCTCACGCTGACCATTGTCGGCATTTTCGTTCTGAACGTCGGGCTGCGTTGCTTCAATATCGCCTACCCCGATCGCCCCGTCTTCGACGAAGCTCATTTTACAACCTACGCCGCTGCTTATGCATCGCACCGGCCCTATATTGATATTCATCCCCCCCTCGGGAAAGCCCTTTACGCCATCCCGCTCTTCTTCGCAGACCCGACGACGTATCGAGGAACTCAGTTTGTGATTCCTTCCACCACCATGATCAACAGCGCGGTGGGGAAAGAGATGAATCTCGACTATATCACGACGAGCACTCAGTACGGCGGCTTCCCCTATGTGGCCTTGCGCGTCGAAGGCTCGATTTGGGGCGGAATCCTCGCGGTCTCCGTCTTCGTTTTTGTTCTCACTCTCACAGGCGAAGTTCTTCCCGCCGCGCTCGCCGTCTTCCTTGTGACATTCGAGAACGCCTTAGTAACAGAGACGCGCCTCGTTTTAATGAACGGAATGTATCTCTCGCTCGGTTTTTTTGCGCTCGCTCTCTTTTTCAAGAAACGGCCTTTCCAGAAACTCAGTGGAGCCGTGTGGGGACTTTCGATGGGGGTGAAGGCTATCGCGCTGACTTTCCTCGGTCCTATCCTCGCGGCCGTGCTCCTGCCGGGCGGGAAACCCTGGAACGAGCGAATAAAGACCTTCGGCCGATTCATCGGGATGGGCGTGATTGTTTTTGGAATCATCATGCTAGTCGTGAACTCCATCTCCACTCCCGCCCAAGACCGCCTCACGTTCTATTATCGCCTCGCGTGGGGGAAAGCTTACGTGAACCCACCCCCCCAACCACAGGACCCTCCCATCCTCTCCGCCTTTGTCCGCTGGGCAGGCCCCCCGATTCACGCGGCCATCCTCGAAACGTTCTTTACCCTTTCAGGCTATACGGAAGGAAGCGCTCATCCTATGGAAAGCGATTGGTATCAATGGCCGGTTATGCAACGATCGATGGAATACTTTAAGGACGCGGTCTCGGGGAAACGCATCGTGCTCACCGGAAATCCTGTTGTTTGGTACCTTGGGAGCTTGAGCATCCTCGGCGGCGCCTTTTATCTCATTTGGTCCCGACGAAAAGGGAGGGGGCTGCTGGAGGGGACTCCTCGCGTTGTTCTTCTGCTCCTGAGCGGCTATCTTACTTCCCTCTTCCCATTCCTCCTCATCCAACGCTCGAAGTTCCTCTATCACTACTTCCCGGGGCTCATTTTCTCCATCTGCACCGCGGCGGTGCTCATTGCGGAGCTCCTAAAAAATCGATCCCCACGGACACGCGCTGTGGTGTTGGGGGTGCTGGGGATTGCCACTCTCGTAGGATTTATTCTTACCGCGCCACTTACTTACGGTCTCTAGTTTGTAAAAAAAACCCCCGGTGCTCGATTATTCTCGAGCCCGTGGGGTATACAACTTTTTAGGCAGCTTACTGTTTTCTCACAACAATCAGTACCGTGCCTAGATCCAGCGCCTCACAATATACGACCCCTGCTGGGTTTGCGCCCGCCCATATTCCACCTATTTCATTGCTACGGAATAATTTCTCACTACCATCCGGCTGCCTAGAAAAAGCAATGAACGGCTTGTTCGTGTATATCCAGTGGATTGTTCCGTGTCCGGCACTGAACGTCGGCGTCCGAACGCCAACCAGGAGCTTAAACGTATCCACCCTCCCAAGCGTGGAAGGAGGGATTGTGGTGCCTGAAGGAATCATCGCGTTAGCGTTGCTGGGAAAGCTTACATTCCCCGAAAACGTGGTTGGCTGTCGCTCTGCTGGTTTCTGATAGCTCTCCGAATGGAAAGGGGGCGGAGCAATGCTTGTATCGGCAATCCAGCGCTCTATTTTTCCAAGCTCATGCTTTCCCCGAACCTCGAGGGCTGGACGTAACCCTGGGCTTATTAGCTCGAGCATACCAGGGAGCGACAGCAAACAGAGAAATGCGGCAGCTATGAATCCTATCGCTACCATAATTCCCCGCATTCGCTTGGCTGTTTTTTCGATACTGAATCCTGGGAGAGAAAGAGAGAGAAGGGATGCGGCGATGACCGCGAGTAAAAGAATGGCGCTAAGCGGTCGGTTCGTTGAAAGGTGAATAAACGATAGGAGCACCCCGGTGCTTACACCCATTCCCAGAATGTATCCGACGATTCTCAACACCGCCCGACCAGATCCGAAAGAGGAGAGAATAATAGGCACCAACGGGTTAACGCGCGCGATCGCAAGGATCAGTAAGATAACGAAAAGCGCGACCCCTACTACCGCAAGCATGTACGTGACCCCAGCAAACGAGAAGAGGATGAGTACTACGGGATAAGCAATGAGCGCGATGGTTATCATACGCGCCCACCAACTACCGGTGTCCCAGAGATCCATTAGAAATTTCCAGGACTGGGTTAGTAACGCGAGAAAATTCATGGTACCCTCCTTTCCAACTTTTGTCGTGATTCTCGGTATTCATTTTCCAAATCTTTCTGCCGCCCCTTCTTCCGTTTTATCCAACGGCTATTGTAGCGATACTCGAGAATTATGTCAGCAAGATTCCCACTAATCTCCCCTGCATCTCGTACAACTCGAGAGAGCAATCCCTTGAGACTGGCCAGGGCTCTACGAAAGAATCTTTGAATTCTGCTGTTGCTTACTTTCTCTATCCATTGCTCCAGCTGGTTCCGTGTCATAATTTCCTCGCTCCAGTTAACGGTATTGTTTACAAATTCCTGCCTTGATTAGAGCATTGTAATGCAAGCTTGTCAAATACTAACGCGGCGGCAGGATGTAGGTCCCGGGGGGAGATTGAGAAAAAAAAACCCCGGTGCTCGATGGTTTTTCGAGTCCGCGGGGTTTGTGACTTCTTATCTGTACGACACTACCGTACTTTTTTGACAACAACTACTGTCGAATCCTCTACTGCTTCACAGTAGATAGTCCCCGCCGGTTTCCAGCCCGTCCAAACTTCGCGTTTATCGATGCGAAATCGTTTTTCGCTGCCATCCTCTAACCGACTAACAGCGATAAAGGGCTTGTTCGGATAAAGCGAGTCGAGCGTCCCAGGCCCGGCACTGAACGTCGGAACCCTGATCCCCACCTGGAGCCTGAACGTGTCCACCCTTCCAACCGTGGAAGGGAGAGGCGCAACACCAGGAGAAACCACCACGTTCCCGAACCCAGGAATAGGCACGGTCCCAATCCCTGGAACTGCAGGCTGTTGATCGTCCATCGGTCTCCGATAGTCGGCCGTATGGAAGTTTCCTGAGGATTCTTCCACGGGACGCTTTCGGATCGCCGCAAGAATCCTTTGGGTCTTCGCAACGATAACGCTGTCGCTTCTCTGGAGCTCCAGAACGCTGTCCGCAAAAGCCTGAAGTGATAGCGAGTGTCTCCACTCCGCTATCTTCACGCTATCGTCGTAAGCGAGCTGTTCCTTGATCAGGTTCACGTTACGGTTGTATTCCCTATCCGCATCCACGAAGCCGTTCTTAGCACTTAATTCAGCCGCCCTATCGATATCCTTCCTCACAGCTTCCTCCAAGCGTTGTTCGGTAGTCTCACCGAAGTACGTCCCGTAAAGATTGGCGACGTCTTGATAGAGCATCTTACCGAGAAACGCGAGGAACGCGATGCTGAAGACCACATGGATAGCGAGCCTCAGAATGCCTTTGGTGTACTTGGTGAAACCTCTCCAGACTCCAAACGTCACGAACGTTCCCACAAGTATTTTCACCCACGGGAAGTTCAGGAATCCGAAGAAAAACAGCAGGGCGACCGCGACCGACGTCACGACGATCGCCAAGACTATGTTTCTGATCGTTCTCATTAGCATCACTACCTCCTTCCAATTGCGCTCGCAAGCTCTTTCGCGAACGCTGGTATGAATTTAAGTAAGAACTCGATCGCCAAATCGACGATTCCAAACGCTTCCCAGTTGTCTTTGACCTTGTCCCACACAGACGACTGAGGAGTAGCTGTTGCGGTAGCCGTTGCTCCGGTACCCGCTCCAGGCGCCGCCGTTGGCGTAACCTGCGGACGGGTTCTCGGACGCTTGGCATAGAATTCTCCGAAACGTTGCGGTCTCTGCTTCCAGTGCCGCCACGCCAGCCGCCACGCTCCCTTGACCTCAGGCCAGAAATGCAGGCAAAAGATCAGAACTGAGAGAATGCAGGCGATCGGAACGCTGACAAATGCAGCGATCCACCAAAACCAGCTTCCTGTCTTTTCGCTCGTCGTTGGTACTGCCGGAGATTTGGGCGGTTCCGTCGGTGCCGTTTCTCTTCTCACCTCATACCTTTGCGCATGAGATTTGTAGGAGAGCACTGTCGGATTCTCTACCCAGCCCGGCTTCACAACTTCTTGCACGCCCTGTACGCCGAGTGGCACTCCGGGTTCGCATAGGAATGCGGCCAGAAAGAGCACAAGGACTATCAGCCACAAAACAAGAGTCCATCCCCACCACGAGAGATTGCGTAGAAAACGATATGTTCTGTGAAACACCCCGTCGATGAACCCGGACGCTCCTTTGAGCACTCGAACGATTCTCCGACGTGGTGCCATTTGCCGCTGCTGTGCCGCCTGCATGGGAGGTCGCTGACGATTGGACCACCGTTGCAGGAACCAGACGGTTCCCACAAAGAGTACGAGCGCGCAGGAAAGCGTGAGATCTATCCAGAACCAGGAAATAGACATGACCAACTCCTTTCTGTTTATTCCTTGGAATGACTGAAGCTTTCTGAGAAGAAGGCATCAGCAAACCCAGGAAGCATGATTGTGACTTCGCGTTCTTTGCCGGGGGTAAGCCTGATTTCATAGAGAGCTGACCCTTTCGAGTCCGTCTCCAGCGTCTTCTTGTGCTTTTTTCCTCCGGTGTCGATTATCTCTACAACCATGGAAGCCGGCTTCTCGCTTCCAGGATCACCCTGGATACCATGAAAGGTTGAGATAGCGAGATAGACACGGTTCTTGACCCACGATGGTTTCACCACGCACCCAGGAACGGGCTTCTGTTTCTTCTCTTCTGCTTCCTTGGGAAGCAGGAGGAGTGCACGCCCCCGTGTGTTTTCCCCGACAATCTGGGCATCTATAAACATTTCTCCGCCCTTCGGGAAAACCATCGCCGTCGATGCGCGTCCATTGTCATCTGTAAATACCGGAACACCAAAGATGGCGGTTCCGGCGTAGAATTGAATGGCGGCACCAGGAACGGCTTTGTTCCCTTTGGTCGCGATTGCTGTAGCGGTAACCTTCCATCCGGTTTCAGTTTTTTCCGCCGGCTGGAATTCCACCACGATTCGTGGCGGACCCGAGGATTGCTGCTGACCTTGACCTTGGCTCCTTGCCATAGCTTGTCTCCTTTCTAAGTAAGTAGTTGTTGTATTTGTGCTTTCAAACTTCTAATGCGATTATATCACTATAATACCGATTTGTCAAACATAACCGGTGGTGGTATGATAGAAAAACCCCAGATGGAATAAGGGGTTTGGGCAGGTGGCGGAACTGGCAGACGCATACGGTTTAGGGCCGTACGCCGAAAGGCATGTGGGTTCAAGTCCCACCCTGCCCACAAGAGTAGAGACTAAATCAGTGTTAGAAAAATTCAGCCGCGCTTCGCGGAGCGAAGCGTAAGGTGGGGTGGGGGTAAATTCAATACGACGATTTTTAAGAAACGTGTTCGAGCCGGAAATTTTTTGGGCAAGAGATTTTTTGAGGGTAAGATCGGTCGAAACGGCAGTTTCGCCAATGTTTGCCGCATCATCTATCCAGCCACGTAGCGGTTCGAGCCACGCTAGATACCCTCGGTTCAGTCCGGCCATTTTCTCCTCCAGCGACCTTTTGTGCAGGAGAAGCTTCGCCTTCTCCGAGCGGTAGGTATTCCGCTCAATATCTTCCTCAAGATAGGCGTCAAAAAGCCGCTGGAGTTTTTCGGTAACGGACGCTATCTCATTGCGGAGGACTTGGTTCTCGCGTATGGGAGATCGGGCGGCATCCTGCTCGTCCTTGTCCGCCAGCTTGTAGAGTTCGACCGCCCAATCCGAGGGCAACGCAAACTCTTTGAATATATTGGAAAGCTGATCCGATAAAACTTCTTCTCTAATGTAGGGCTGAGAGCATATGACCCCTTTCTTACTGCAACGATAGTAAGTGCGACCTTTCTGAAATTCTGCGGTGATCATCCGTCCGCACTCGCCGCAACGGAACAGCCCACACAACGGCTTCGGTTGTTTTGTTTTTACCTGCGGCTTGCTCCGCTCCTTCAAGACGGCTTGGACTTTATCGAATAACTGCTTGGAAATTATCGGTTCGTGTTTACCTTCATACAACTCTCCGGCATAGCGGAACAGGCCGCAGTAAAAAGGATTTGATAGGAACACTGTAATCTGGTCGCGCTTCCACGCTCTGCCGCCCTCGCTCATCCATCGGTTGCTCGCTTTGGTTTTGACGCCCTTGTCGAAAAGAAATTTTGAAATATCTTCGAGACGAGACTGGTTCTTGGAATACAATTCAAAGGCTTCGCGGACGACGATCGCTTCTTTCTCATCCACGACAATCTGTTTCCTCCGCACGTCATTTATGTAACCCAACGGGGCAACGCTCGGATATTCGCCGCGCTTTGCTTTCTCGTGAAGGCCACGTTTCGTGTTCGCGGAAAGATCGCGGATATACTGGTTCGCCATCCCGAACTCGACGCCAATCATAAGGACGTTATCGGAAGGATAGTAACTCCGGTCGCTCGTGAGAATGCGCTTTATGACATCCTGCTGAAGCAACCACTGGACGCGGGCGGCATCCATCGGGTTACGGGCGAGACGATCCAGTTTCCAGCACAAGATACCCTGCGCTTCTCCCCGCTCAATCTTATCCATCATCCCGTTAAAGACAGGACGACCGGGCATCTTGGCGGACTGCTTCTCGATAAATTCTCCAATGATGTGGAGCTTCTCTTGCCTAGCCAAAGCACGCAGAACGGAAAGCTGGTCTTCGATGGAACGAACTTGTTTGTCCTCGACATCGGTAGATTTTCTAGCGTAGAGGAAGTAGTTGGGCATGGGATATGTAACTTATAGTCTGTAGTCTTATTTTATGCAACAACTAAAATAAAGTAAAGCAATGGATAACATTCAGTTAAGAGTTGGCAAGAAAATTAAGGCGCTAAGAAGCGCAAAAGGCATCTCACAGGAAGCTCTAGCTTTTCGTTGCAAGCTACACAGGACTTATATAAGCGATATAGAACGAGGTCTACGCAACGTATCAATTAAGAATATTGAGAAAATAGCAAAGGCATTACAGGTTCCCATAAACGAGCTACTCCCATAAATATGGCTAAGATAAAAAAGACGAAAATAGAGACACCTGAAAAACACTTCGCCTCTGACGACAAAAATATTTGCGTATATGAAATTTATCGTCGTTCGAAAAAGACGGTTTATTATCTACGAGGAACTCAAGCAAAACATCTTAGCAAGATAATCTTAAATGGTTTTGAGGGTATCCCTTCAGGACTCTATTTGAATAGAAATGGCTTTGGATTTGGTAAAAAAGGAGTCTTCCTCCTCTCTGCTCTGAAGGATCATCTGGCCGCCGGAAAGCTTCTAGAATTTATAATCTCAAATAAGAATAATAAGAAAGTCCAAAAAGGATCACTCAAGGTTTCAATCACCATTCCGTCTCAAGATGTTAAAATTTACTCATAAGACTCGGTCGCATAAACGAAGATAACAATAACGAACTGCGGACTACAGTTGGTTCATTTCTCAGCACGAAGTTTCCAAAGCACGTAAAGGTATCTACAGAAGATTTTGATGATTATAAAGGAGGAGAAGTTGCCGCGCTCTTGCGTAGAAAAAAGGTCGCCCAGAAGTTAAACGAAGAAGACTTCGAGTCTCTTAAGGGCTTTTTCCCTAAAATATTTGAGACCTCCTTAAAGGGTAAAAAAGGTGCTGTAAAAGCCGGACGCAACGCACTTATCAGAGATACTAAGAAAGTTACAGATCGAATTTTCCTAGATGAGGTGATTAAGGAGTTTGAAACTAACCTCTTAAAGAAAACTCTTTCAGAAGAAGACTGGCAGAAATTCCTCCATGATAAAGTATTTAGATTCCTAGCTAACTACGTTACGTCTATCGAGAAACAAAATGTCAGTATTAGTGTGAGTTATCCAGATTTTGTTCTTGTAGATGTATATGACTTTGTTGATGTTTTTGAAATAAAGAAACATGACGTTCAGTTATTAACTCTCGATGAGAGCCACGATAACTATTATTGGAAACCTGATGTTGCTAAAGCCATTGCACAAATTGAAAATTATATTGATGAAATCACCCGCAACGCCGATGATTATATTAAAGCTATCAAGCGTAAAAAGGGCATCGACATAAGAGTTGTGCGCCCCAGAGGATATATTATTGCTGGTACAAGTAAACAATTTAAGAATAAGAAAGAATCAGCAGATTTCAGAAAACTAGGAACCTCTTTGAAAAATATCAGCTTTATTCTTTATGATGAATTGTTGGCAAACCTAAAGAATCTACGATCAAAACTCTAATGATCTTACCCTCAAAAAATCCGTTGCCCAAAAAATTTCCGGCTCGAACGCAGTTCTCAAAAATCGTCGTATTGAATTTACCCCCACCCCACCTTACGCTTCGCTCCGCGAAGCGCGGCTGAATTTTTCTAACACTGATTTAGTCTCTACTCTTGTGGCGTTATACCGATCCGCTCGAGGGTTCTTCGAGGGTCAGACCTAACCATTTTACCCCTACATTCCGAGACTGTTTACCCCTTCATTTACCCCTTCACTCGCCCTGCGTCCATTTGAAGGGGTAGCAAGTCCAGTTTGCCCTGCAAACGCTGATCTTTTTGACCCTCGTCCGGCAAAATCACAAGTCCTACTTCACTCCGCTGAGCTCCCCCCAAAGATGTTTGCTCAGCCCCTCAGCCTGCTGGCTTCGGGGCTTCGCGTATGGCGCGCCCAAATTCCTCCCCCACAAAAATTTTATATAACGCTCGCGGCCGCGTGGCCGAGAGCGGTCAAATAGAAACTGTTTTGATTTTTCTAAGCTGATCAATATATTCCTTCGATAAGCCGCACTCTTCCGCACCCTCCAAAATCATATCCATATATTTTCGACTAGGAGGGGCAAGTTCTCTGCCAGTTGCGTAATACACAATAGCTTTAATAGATTTATCTCCTTCTATGAAAACATCTATCTCTTTACGATTGTATGATTTTGGAAAACCTTCATAACAATCCAGAGCAGCACGATTTGCTTCCGAAATTTCGAACAGTCCTCCGCTAACTACAGCACCGGAGAACTCAACAACATTTGCACCAGCTCCTCCCCAAGATTTTGAGTGTCCATCAAAAATCAGTTTATAGTCCCGAAGATCAGCCTTATATAAGAAGGTATTCCCCGGACATCGCTCATTCATCTGTTTATGGCTCATATTTGAACCATAGGCAAAATACTTCATTCTCGATGATTACTTAAAAATGCCAAACCTTGTAATAGGCGTTGTGAGCTAACTTACCGGCTCTCATGGCTATCTCATCAGCTCCCCATCCCTTTGTCTTAATATGACTTTCAAACTCTTCGATGAAAGTCTTCACATGGGGCAAATTAGCAAAACTTTCCTTATTTTTCAGTATCTCTATTTTTTCGAGTGGCATTTTATCTTGGAGCTTTGAATTGGTGTGTAAGCTAATGATTAGCAAGTTCCCAATGTTATCAGCTATATCAGGATCAGACAGCTCTGCTCTTTTAGAGTTCGGATAAAAATGCTCAACGTTGAAGCTCCGCCTAAATCCTTTCCTGTCCAAGAAAAACAACTGAGTCTTTTGTCCGCCGACTCTATCAAAATTATTTATGCGATCAATGACATAACTGATTAATGGAAGATCGGCCGAGGTAGCATATGAAAGATCCTTAAATTTAGACTCAAACTCTTCGTAACTCGCTTTCTTATCTTCAAGGGTCTTGATAAGTTCGCTGCAATTCTTTTTGAAATCCTTTACCTTATTAAATCTCGGAGCAAAATCCATATACGTCTTCTCGATCTCGTTACCTACGCGCTCACAGATAACATTGTTAACAAAATGGTATTTCTCAAAAGTTTCGATCAGAGATCTAAGTAGCTTCGCCATCTCGGCGTTGTCTCCATATTTTTCCTGATATGCTTTTACGGCTGAATAGATAATCGGGTAGGGTTGCGTAACGCGGAAGAGCCTTAGAGCTTCAATGCTCAAATAAATATCATGGCAATAATGTTGATTCCTAGATATTGCCAAACATCCGTTGGCTTCAAAGTAACTTCTGAGATCTTCTTCTCTTCCCTGCCGCAAGATCGCATAAAAAGTGGAAAAGTCGCTGAGGTCTTTTACAAAAATCTCGGGCTTGAGTTCTGATGATTGCTTCTGAAGATTTTTGAATATATCTCTTTTTTGTACAGCTCCCTTTCTGGCGACCAGATAATATTTCAACATCCTCATCATCGTCGTATCTGCATTTTCCACTATTTCATCCCATGTTTCCTCCATGCCTTCGATTTCAGCTGAGAAAAGATCCGCCTTTAAGAGATCGGCCGCATTAAGTTCTAAGCCACGCGCATTTGCCCTTTCAAAAAGATCGAATACATCCAGTTCGCCATCAACCTCTATCTTAATGACGAATGAGCTATAAAGTTTCCTCAATAAGGTTGATATATCTTCAAGTTTTTTAAGTGATGATATCCGCTCGCGGAATAATTCGTATACGGGCTTAATCTTGTTAACTTGTCGCTTAACAGACCTCTTTCCTAGCTTCGCAGGAAAATCTCCCTTCCAATCATCCCTTACGATATATTCAAAAATATCACGTACCGCTATTGATGCACCTAATCTTGCACCTGTCATCTCACCAGTAGTGGAATCGCTGAAAGTTAATTTTTCTGTAATCTTGCTGGCAAGCTTATTCTCTTTTATAGCGATTGCTCTAGCCCGACACGCAATGAGCAATAGACAGATCGTCGTTATTCTCTGCTGGCCATCGACGATAGATATTTCGCCACGCCCCATGTTCTTAACGTCGAGAACAATATTGCCGAGGTATATTCCCTGATCGGACGAGATAACATCATTCCATAGGTCATCTGCTTCGTCTTTACCCCAATCAAAACCGCGTTGGTACGAAGGAACCATAAAACGAGCGTTGCCTATATTTAGGAGTTGCTCAATGGTTTGCCGTGATGGAGTTATGGCCATAATTACCTTCCATGTTATCAGAAAAAGGGCTTTTTGGTAAACCAGATTTCAAGGTACCTAAATAGCCTCTCGCTCACGCATGGGGGTAAGAGCAAGAACCTTTAACCACGCAAAACTTCACAAAGAATGTCCCCTTGTGGTAGTACGGAGGTAGCCTCAAGATGAGACTAGAACCGATACTATACGTGCCGCTGCGGAGTCGACGGCGGTGATAAATCAATTGAAGATACAATGGAAGACAAATTAGTAAAAAGGCGTACCGAGCTTTTAGATCAAATAGAATTGTTGGCCAGAGAGCGTGGCATTGTCGCCATAAGAGATACGGCACTTCTCAACGCTAAGAACTACGCACGAGAGCAGTTAGAACACGGCTTTGATAAAGGGCTTACCCAAGATGAACTTGAGATTGAAGGACTTGAAAGACACCTTCGCTCCATGAGGAATCAGGGTAGACAACAATAGAGCCAAAAGACGTGGAGTTGCCACCTCTCCGGCGCGCCAAAAGGAGGGGTTGGGGGAGGAATTTGGGCGCGCCATACGCGAAGCCCCGAAGCCAGCAGGCTGAGGGGCTGAGCAAACATCTTTGGGGGGAGCTGAGCGGAGTGAAGTAGGACTTGTGATTTTGCCGGACGAGGGTCAAAAAGATCAGCGTTTGCAGGGCAAACTGGACTTGCTACCCCTTCAAATGGACGCAGGGCGAGTGAAGGGGTAAATGAAGGGGTAAACAGTCTCGGAATGTAGGGGTAAAATGGTTAGGTCTGACCCTCGAAGAACCCTCGAGCGGATCGGTATAACGCCACAACTTCGGTCAAAAGAAACCCGCCTTCGGCATGCCGAGAGGCGGGTTGGGTTTATTGGTCGCAAGAACGATTTTGGGGGGACGCTTAATGCATCACTTTCCGGAGAAACGCCGGCTCTTCCTTAGGACCGGTGTCCTGAGGAGGGGTTACAAGTCTCACGGCCTGCAGCCTCAGCGGCGCCTCTTCCTCATCCGCTCCGGCATCGGAAGACGCCGTGAGCGCCCCGTCCATAATGAGGAGGGATTCCGCACATCGCCATCCTGCGTCCGCTTCTCTGTCGAGGAGGACGCCGCGCTGATGCTCCGGAAGGAGGTCCGCCTTGTCCCACTCAAGTGAGTTTTCGGGAATGCGGACGACGGGCGTCCACGATTTGGGATCTACGCCGTACCGCAGGAAGAATATCGCGTCGAAACATCGAAAAAGCTCGGCGGGGATAATCTGCCGCGTATAAACGGTGAAGTGTCCGTCCGGATCCATTTCCATGCGCCATGGAAGTTCTTCGAAGCTTTCTTTGTCGGCCGGTTCTTGGGCTTTCGTGAGATGTCGGAAGAGCATTAGAACGTCCTCTAGGATCCATCCTTTCCACGCTCCGTTCCACTTCTTCATGTGGGTTCCCCTTCTATGGTGATTTTTTTCGTTCGGTGTGCTACCGCCAGTGTAACCCGCCGCAGGCGTCATGCGCAAACCGCTCGCCCGGAAAAATCAGGAGGAGGGGACGTCGGGGTCCCGATACCGCCCCCGGAGAAACCGCAGGAGGACCATGAGCGTCGAGAGCCCGTAGGTGACGCTTCGGGAAAGATTGACCGACGAGACGCCGTCGCGGTAGAAGCACTCCGCCGGAACCTCCGTGACGCCGTAACCGTTCGCCATCAGCCACGCGATGACCTCGCTGTCGAACACGAAATCGTCCGAGAACGACCGGTAGGGCATCCGCGCGAATAGACGGGCGTCGTAGACGCGGAGCCCGGAGTGGAACTCCGAGAGGGACGACCGGAACGCGCGGTTCTGGAGGGCGGTCAGCAGCCGGTTCCCGGCGTACTTCCAGACGGGCATGTCGTTGCGCAGCGCGGTCCCCATGCGGGTGCCGAGCACAAGGGCGGCGCCGCCCTGCACCGCCCGGATCATCTCCGGCAGGCAACGGGTATCGTACTGATTGTCGGGATGCACCATCACGATGACGTCGGGATTCTTCTTGCGCGCGGCGTCGTAGAGCGTCTTCTGGTTGGCGCCGTAGCCTGCGTTCTCCCGATGGCGGATGGTGGTGATACCAAGGCTCCGGCTCACCTCGTGCGTGCGGTCCTCGCTCCCGTCGTCGCAGAGAATGACCTCGTCGTAGACGGGGGGCAGCGCGCGGTGCGTGGCCGCGAGCGTGCGTTCGGCCCGGTAGGCGGGCATCACGATGATCACTTTCGTCATGGGCATGGACGGTTCATTTCTAGAGGCACGCGGACTTCGCGTAGTAGACGACGCCGCTCCCCGGGCTCGTGCTTCCACAGGAACGGTAGTGCATGCGGATGTAGGTGTCGAGGGGATTGTTATGATCGTACCCGAACACGTCGGTGATGGCGTACCCGAGAAAAGCGAACTCGGGCGCGGCCTGCTGGAAGACCCCGATCATCCGGCTCTGGCACGCGCCGTCGCAGAGCATCAGGTTGGAGACGGGGAACGGGTTCGGCTTCCGCAGCTCGAAGTAGAAGCCGGGAAGGAACGGGCCGGCGTAGATGGACGGCGCGGCCTCGACGCGCGGGTCGTTGAAGATGCCGCCGAGACCGTGCCCCATCAGATCGACGTAGTAGATGCTGGAGTAGAAAGGGGCGACCAGCGGGGAGGGGCGGAAGAACGTAAGAAGGGCGACGGCGGCGGGCAGGAGCGCCACGTATTCGGGGTGGCGCCCGGGATGGGCGGGAAGATGGAAGGGCCATCGTCCGCGCGCGCGGGAGAGAACCGCCGCGCTGAACACCACGCAGGGAAACGCATTGAACAGCAGGTGGTAGATATCCACGAGATTCAGGGAGCTCAGGAAGAGCGCCGCCTGCACCGCCGCGAGCGCCCAGAGCCGCCGGTCGCGCCAGCGAACCGCCGCGAGAACCATGAGGGCGACGAGGAGGACCTCCGCCGCAAGGACCGCCGGCTGGACGAGCGTGTGCGCGAGGTACGCGCCGCGCATCGGAAGAAGGAACCACGCATCGATGAGGGTGCGCCATCCCCACGCGAGGAAAAGCGGCGCGACGGGGATCAGAAATCCGAGCACCGCGGAGCCGGCGCGCGAAAAGCGGCTCCGCACATCGGCGGAACCGAACACGAGGAGAAGGACGATGGCGACCGCGAGGAGCGCCAGCCCCTTCGTCTGCAGAAAAAGAAACGTAAGACCGCTCCAGAACCCCACAGTCAGAGCCTGCGGTACGCGCGGCCGATCAATCGCGCGAAGCAACGCGTCCAGAAACCACACAGCGACGAACGCGCTGTAGATATTGTGATTTGCCGCGACCGCCGATAGGGGGATAAGCACGAGCGCCGCGAAGAGGGCGTGCTCGGGGCGGCGCACGACATGCTTCGTGCACTGGTAGAGACCGACCGCCGCGAGAACGAAGAAAAGAATGGAAACGAGCTTCGCTCCGACGTAGCTCGCGGCGCCGAGAAGCTTCCAGGTAAAGAAAACTACGTAGGGGGCTCCGGGAGTGATGAACTCCACGAAATCGACGTAGAGATGTTTTCCGTGCCATAGCTGCCAGGCCGCGTTCAGCACGGTCCCTTCGTCGGAGGACAGGAGGTGCGTCGAGAACACAAGAAGCGCGATGAACGCGACGCATCCCCAAAACAAAACTGTCCGGGCAGTGCGATGGCGGGACAGGATGGTCGCGGTATCCATAGAGATAGCGACGCTATTTGCGGCGCCGGGCGTGGAACGCGCGGTGCACCTCGCGGAGTTCCTGGTTCGTGATGTGGGTATAGACCTGGGTTGTCGCAACGTTCGCGTGGCCCAGAAGCTCCTGCACGGAACGCAAGTCCGCACCGTTCACTAAAAGGTCCGTCGCGAAACTGTGGCGCAGTTGGTGAGGATGCACCCGTTTCGCGATCCCGGCTTCGCGGGCGCGGGCATCCACCATGCGCTCTACCGCCCTCGGTACGATACGCCCCGATACTTTCCCGTTCCGGCTGAGCCCCACGAAGAGCGCGGGGTCCACGTCGGGCCGCTTCTCGAGATAGGCCTTGATGGTTTTGATGGCCCCCGGCGAAAGAAACACCACGCGGAGCTTGTCGCCTTTCCCCCGCACGGAAAGCTCTCCCCGCTCCAGATCCAGGTAACGGTCTAGGGCGCAGAGTTCCGAGAGGCGGAGGCCGGTCGAAAAGAGTGTTTCGAGGATGGCTCTGTCGCGAAGCGCGCGAAGGTCGCCTCCCTTGGGCGAAGCGAGAAGCCGCTCGAGCTCACGGTAGTCTAAAATCTCGATGTCGCGGCGCGTCACTCGCGGGAGCTCGATGGTATCAGGGGAGAGGACCCGCATCCCGCGCTTCAGAAGGTATTTTAGGAAGTTGCGGAGCGCGATCACGTAATAGCTCTGCGTTATTTTCTTCACGTTCGTCCGCGCGAGTTTCACGCGGAATTCCCGAACCGCGTCGGCGGTGATACCCTTCGGCGCTGTGGCGCCGGAGAGCCGGAGAAAGACCGCAAGGTAGCGGCCGTAGTTCTCTCGCGTTTTCGGGGAACGGTTCTTCTCGATTTCGAGATACCCGAGATAGTCGTCTACGAGCTTTTGAAGTTCGCTCATCCTCCCTATTATACTCTGTCGCACAATAAAATTGTCGCGACCGCGACCCCAGAAACCTTGTGGACCCCCTTCCTAGTTGTTACACTGACCTCAAACGCTCGCCCGAATTTTATGGAACGAATTCTTGTTCGGATTCGGCGATCCCTCTCCGGCACGGGCATTCCTTCGGTCCGCACGGCCTGGCAACCCGAGGTTGTGATCGCGGTTGCGCTCGGCATCCTTACGCTTCTCGGGATCGGTCTCATGAATCTGGCGCTCCATTCGCAGCCCCAATATGTGCTCCTCGCCGAGGCGTTCCTCCAGGGGAAACTGCACTTTCTCACCCAACTTCCCAGCGGGGGATACGATGCCGCTTTGATGAACGGTCGCTACTACTGGCCCCTTCCTCCTTTCCCCGCCGTTCTTCTCATGCCGTTCGTGCTTCTCGGCTACGTGGTGAGAGCCCCGTTTGAGCAGGGGTATCTTCAGTTTCTCCTCGTCGTTGCGGTCGTCGTGCTTGTCTATAAGATCGCCCGACGTTTCGATTTCGCAGCGGTCGATGCAGGGGTTCTCGCCTTCGCGTTCGTCGTCGGAAGTATGTTTTTGGGGGTCGCCTTTCTCCCGTTCTACAGCTATTTCGCCCATGTCGTCGCGACCGTTGCGCTCCTCGCCGCGCTCTTGGAATATCTAGGGAAACGCCGCTGGTGGCTTGTCGGACTGTGTATCGGAGCTGCGCTCGCGAGCCGCACCACCGCCGGTATCGCAGCTCTTTTCTTCATCGGCGACATTCTCCTCGATCGCTCCCACGGATGGGTGGAGCGATGGCGACGCGCCGTCGAATTCCTCGGGCCGTTCCTTATCGTCGCCGCTCTCCTTGCCCTCTATAACTATCTCCGCTTCGGCAACGTCCTGGAGGCGGGTTATGCGCTTCAGGTCATGCAAAACAACGCTCTTATCACCGCTCGATCGTACGGCCTCTTTTCCTTTCGGCATCTCCCCGGCAATCTTTTCTATGCGTTCTTTTCTCCTCCGGCACCGGTGTTCGCCGGCGGTTCCGGCCCCGTTCTCGCGTTTCCGTTCCTTGCGGTGAACCCGTGGGGGATGGGAATCTTCTTTACGTCCCCTTACCTCCTTCGAATGTTCTCGCTCCGCTACCGAGAGCGGTGGCAGAAAATCGCATGGATAACGGTCGCGCTCACCGCACTCGCTGTTTTTCTTTATTACGGCGTCGGATGGATCCAGTTCGGCTACCGCTACGCGCTGGATTTTCTCCCGCTCGTCTTCGTTCTCTTTCTCTCCGCGTACCGTTCGCAGATCGGAGCGCTCTCGCGCCCCCTCCGGTGGCTCATCGTGCTCTCGGGAGCGTTTAACCTTTATCTCGTAGCGCAGTTTGCGTTGTGGGGCGCCGCGCAGCTCCACTGATTCCTCCGAAGAGAAAGGGGATGCGTTTTCCGCGGGAATACGACCATTCTTTTGACAAGTTTCGGTACCGCTGGTACAATCAAAATATGCTTACAAAACGCCAAAAGGAGGGTGCGATAAAGGACCTCCAGCGCCACGAAAAGGACACGGGTTCCGCAGAGGTGCAAATCGGCCTTCTTACGAAGCAGATCAAAGAGCTCGCCGAGCACCTGAAGAAACACCCCAAAGACGTCCACTCCCGCCGCGGGCTTCTCATGATGGTGGGGAAGCGACGCCGTTTTCTACGGTATCTCCGTCGGGAGAACGAGAAACAGTACGAGCGTATCTCGAAGAAGCTCGCGCTGGAATTGTAGAATTCCGCAGCGCATCTCATGACCACCTCGCATCCGCACCAACGCGTCGGTATCTTCATCGACGTCCAGAACGTCTATCATTCGGCAAAGAATCTCCACCACGCGCGCGTGAATTTCCGTGAGCTTATCCGCATGCTCGCGGACGGACGACCGGTCATCCGCGCGATGGCGTACGTCGTGAAAAGCGACGCCGTGCCGGGGGAGGAATCGTTCTTCGAGGCCCTGCGCCAAGCGGGCCTCGAGCTTCGTTTGAAGGACCTTCAGGTGAATGCGGATGGGTCCAAAAAAGCCGACTGGGACGTCGGCATGGCGGTGGATGCCGTCCGAATGGCGAATTTCCTGGACGTCGTCATCCTTGTGACGGGCGACGGAGACTTCGGACCGCTAATCGAATACCTCAAATGGGGGCTGGGCCGGCAGGTGGAAGTGGCGGCCTTCAGCCATTCGACTTCCGGGAAACTTCGGGAGCTCGCGGACCGCTTCACGGAGATTGAGAAGATACCGCGCCTTCTCATGAAAATCCGTCCCCCGTCGGCTTCGGAGAAAAAGTCTTTCGACGGCGGCCGCCGATAATCTGCCCGATCTCACACCATGCAACTCAAACACAAAACTTTTACTACGACGCTTGCGGATACGGAGCTTCATCTTGAGGTTTCCGAACTCGCCAAGCAGACAAACGCCTCCGTCGTCGCCTATCACGGGGACACGGCCCTTCTCGCGACGGTCGTGATGAGCGAAACGGACAAGGCGGGCGATTTCTTCCCCCTGACCGTGGACTACGAGGAGCGCTTCTACGCCGCCGGAAAGATCCTTGGAAGCCGCTTCGTGCGCCGCGAAGGGCGGCCCTCCGACGACGCCACGCTCTCGGCGCGTCTCATCGACCGCACCATTCGTCCGCTCTTCGATCCGCGCCTCCGCCGCGAGATTCAGGTCACCATCACGGTCCTGGCGTACGACGAGGTGCATGACCCCGATGAGGTGGCCCTGATCGCCGTCTCGGCCGCCCTCGGTATCTCCGACATCCCCTGGAAGGGACCGGTGGCGGGAGTTCGCCACATCGAGAAAGACGCGCAGGGGAACCTCCGTTACCACTCGTTCTTCGCGGGGACCAAGGATCGCGTGAACATGATCGAGTTCGAAGGCATCGAGGTCAGCGAGAAGGAGGCCGTCCAGGTTTTCCAAACCTCACAGAAAGAGATCCAGCGCCTCGCGACGTTCCAGGAGGGCATGATCAAGGAGATCGGGAAGCCGAAGGCCAGCGTGAATCTCGCGGAACCGGACGCCGCGCTCCGTGGAAAGGTGGAGGATTTCCTCCGGAAAGGAATGGAAACCGCGCTCCACGCGCACACCGTTGAAGAACTCAAGCGCTCTCTTTTCGAAGCCATGACGGTCGAGAAAATTCCGCCCGAACAGTTCCCGCTTCTTGAAATGCTTTTTGAGGAAGAGCTGGACCGCTTCGTGCATCACGAAGTCATCGCACACGGGAAACGGCCCGACGGGCGCGCCCTGGACCAGATTCGTCCGCTCCACGCCGAGGTTTCGCTCCTCCGCCGCACGCACGGTTCCGCGCTCTTCATGCGGGGCGATACCCAGGTTCTCGCAGTCACGACCCTCGGGACACCCTCCGCGGAACAGCTCATCGAGACAATGGAGGCGGTCGGCACGCGGCGCTTCATGCTACACTACAACTTCCCGAAGTTCTCGACCGGCGAGGTGGGCCGTTCCCGCGGACCTGGACGCCGCGAGATCGGGCACGGGGCCCTCGCCGCGAAAGCGATCATCAACATGCTCCCCTCGAAAGACGAATTCCCCTACACCATCCGGGTCGTCGCGGAGACGCTCTCCTCGAACGGCTCCTCTTCGATGGCCTCCACCTGCGCGACGACGCTCTCTCTCATGGATGCAGGCGTGCCCCTCAAGAAACCGGTCGCGGGCATCGCAATCGGCCTCATGTCCGACGAGAAGGGAACCTACAAGATCCTGACCGACATCCAGGGCCCGGAGGACCACTACGGAGACATGGATTTCAAGGTGGCGGGCACCGACGCGGGCATCACGGCCATCCAGATGGACGTCAAGATCGACGGCATCACCGAGCCGATCTACATTGAAGCGCTGGAGCGCGGGCGGAAAGCGCGGCTCGAGATCCTCGAGGTCCTGCGCGGAGCCCTTCCCGCTCCGCGACCGAAGGTTTCGCCCTTCGCGCCGACCATCGTCATCATCACCATCCCCGTCGACCGCATCGGGGAGGTCATCGGCCCGGGCGGCAAGATCATCAACGGCCTCATCGCCTCGACGGGCGGGGCGGTCTCCATCGATATCGAGCAGACCGGGAAGGTCTACGTCGCCGGGACCGACGTCGTCCAGGTGGAAAATATCGTGACCGAGATCAAATCGATCGTCCGCGACTTCGTGGTGGGGGAGATCGTGGAGGGCCCCATCATCAAGATTCTGGACTTCGGAGCCATTGTGGACCTGGGAGGCGGTCGTGACGGCATGGCGCATGTCTCCGAGCTCAAAGAGGGCTACGTGAAGCAAGTGGAAGACGTGGTGCACCTTGGAGACCTAGTCCGCGCGAAGATCATTCGCGCCGAGAACGGTCGTATCGGCCTTTCCCTCAAGGGGGTTCCGCAGCCGTAACGTTCGTCGTCGATTTCACGTCACACAAAAAGCGCCCGCCCTCGAGGTGGGTGTTTTCTTATCCACAGGCGCGCGCGAATTCCTTAAGTGGTATAATGCATGCAATGCCAGACAATCCAATGTACGGAGGGTGGCCGCCAAAGAATCCACCGATCGGGACGGGAGAAGGAGAGGCGCCGCTCGCTCCGCCTCCGGCACCGAAGATCGACATTCGAACGATGCAATCGGACGTCCGCTCCATGCAGGAAAGCGGGGGAGGAACGCCTCAGCCGTACGCGCCAAAGGCGGCGGCACCGACCGTGAACATGGCTCCCCCGAAACCCCCCGAACCGACCCGCTCTCCTTTCCAACCTCCGCAAATCTCGAACTCGCCGGCCATGATGCCTTCCGCCGCCTCAAGGGGTCCCGCGCCGACACCCCGGAAGAAATCTCGGGCTGGTCTCTGGGTCGTTATTATTATTCTGATCCTTGCGGCGCTCGCCGCGGGTTGGTATTTCTTCTTCCCAACGCTTTTTAGTTCTCCCGCGGTCACGCCGGCACCGGTTGCGCCCGCACCCGTCACATCGACGCCTCCTGTTGCCACCCCCGCTCCTACGCCTCCCGCCGTGCATCTGACTTTTTTCAAGACGCCCGCGGACGCCACGACGGAAATGACGCTTACCGCCGTTACGCTGCCTAATATCCGAAGCTCCATCCCCTGGCTGACCGCGGCGACATCCACATTCAACGAGATTGTCTTCAAATGGGGGTCGGGCACGCTCGTGTCATTCCAGGACCTCGCGGCGCAGCTCTTTCCGACCGTGCTCACGCCCGATCTCACGAGCCAGTTTGAGAGCGACTTCACCTTCTTCACGCTTACGAACAACCGCGGCACGTGGCCCGGGCTTGTGGCGAAACTGAAGTCCGGCGTGTCGCCCGCAAGCATGGCATCGAGCGTCCAGGCCTTCGAATCCTCAACGGATATCCTGAATCTTTTCCTTCAAACCCCGGGCAGCGCACAAGCATGGAAATCGGGCCAGACCGGAATCGCTTCGAACCGCTATGCGACGTTCGCGATGCCGGGCGCGGCGTTCAACTACGGATGGTACAACGGCTATCTCGTTCTCTCCGCCTCGTATGACGGCTTCAAGGAGGCGGTGAGCCGAACTCAGTAATTTTCTTTCGCACCTCCAGTTTGACAAATAGCCCCTCGAGGGCTATTTTTATGCGATGAAAGCGCTCACGCAGGAAGAAATCGCCTACTTCAAAGAAAAACTCCGGAAAGAGCGGGCAGAAGTCGAGACGCGCCTCAAAAAAGTGAAAGTGCCGACGGATTTCGGCAACGACATCGACGGTTCCGACGAAGAAACGGATGAATCGGAGGAGTTTGGAAACCAGCTCGGCGTCCAGCGGCTTCTTGAGGAACAGCGGAATGATATCGATGCCGCGCTCGAGCGCATCGCGGCGGGAACCTATGGGATTTGCGCTTCCTGCAAGAAACCCATCGAGCGCGAGGTCCTTGAGGTAGACCCGGAATCGGCGCTCTGCCGGAGCTGCAAGGCAAAATCCACGCCTTAGCGATCGGGCCTCAATTTTCCTCCGTTAAAAAATTGCGTCTTTGAGGCGCATCTTTTTTCACACGCTTTATTTTAACCTAGTGGAGCGCAAACGGATTTTTGGCTCCAAGTACCTCGAAGTGCACGTGGCACCCCGCGGGTCCGTCCGCGTTCCCGGTGTCTCCCATAAGCCCGATTGTCTGTCCCTGCGTCACGTAGTCACCGATTTTCACGAGAACCTTTCCGAGGTGTGCGTAGCGCGTCTTCGTCCCGTTCGGGTGCTCGACAAGCACGAAGATCCCGTACCCTCCGTTCCACCCGTCGGTACCGTCCCCCAGTTGGTCGTCCGGGATTACAAGTCCTTCCGCAGCAGCGTGAACTTCGGTCCCGCACTTGTTCGCGATATCCACCGCGTTCACCGGATGGAGCTGGCCCCAGTTCCATCCCTGGGCCGGCAAGATAAAGTAGTCCTTGAGGTCGGGGAGCGCCCCGGTAGTAGTATTTGCGCCCGCGGCAAGCTTCGCGTCAGGTTTCGCATAGGGAATAACGACGGCACCGGTTCCGGCCGCAAAAATCTCCTGATATCCTGGGTTGTACTGGCGGACAAGGTCCGGATCCACTCCGTAATGAGCGGCCACCGAATCCACGGAATCGCCCGCGTTGATGCTCAGGAGAAAGCCGGAAACCGGAAGAATCGTAAGTTGTTCTCCCACGTGGATCCCCGCCTTGAGACCTCCGTTGGCGGCCCGGACCGTCTGCGTGTCCACGCCGAACTGAGCCGCTATCTTCGCGAGCGTGTCACCCTTCCGGACGGTGTACTGCACGAGGCCGTTCCCGGAACGCGTGAGGTTTGTGAGAGGACTCGCCTGCGCCACCGCGAGGCCCGCGCCTGCCCACACGCCATCCGTTCCTCCCACGGGCGACACCGACGTGAGTTCCTCTCCGAACACCGCGACCGAGTCATTGGTGGGGGCTACCAATGGCCCTCCGGACCCGCGGTACCAACTGGTTTGGCCCGATACTCCGTGACTCAAGGCGGTAAGCGCCACGATATTCGCGGCCACCGCGAGGAATAGAAAGAGAAGCGACCAAAGACTGGTCGTGTGAAGATAGCCCTTCGCGCGGGCAATAATAGTTAGAGTGAGCGTACGAATGGTGCTACTATACCATACACGGGAGCAGGAATCAATTTATTCAAGAAATCGCATATGCGAGCCAAACTCGGGCAACATTTTCTCACCGACCGCGTTAAACTAAGGAGTATCGCGGCCGCGCTTGCACCCACGAAGGGGGAGGTTGTAATTGAAATTGGCCCGGGGCATGGGGAGCTCACGCGCGAACTTGTGGGGTTCGGGGCTCGCGTAATCGCGATTGAGAAGGACGTCCTCTTGGCGGAAAAACTATCGAATCCAAGAAAGGGGGTGGAGAATAACGTTGAGGTTGTTGTGGGGGATGCGTTAAGGGTTCTCCCGCAGCTCGTAAGTAGATATGGGCTTGGAAAAGCCCAACTTTATCTGCTTGCCGGCAATATCCCCTACAGCATCACCGGACGACTTCTCCGAACGCTCGCCGAGCTTTCCGAGAAACCCGTACGGACTGTCTTAACCATTCAGCGAGAGGTCGCGGAGCGGGCAGTGTCCGAACCGCCACGAATGAACCTGCTGGCGGCCACTATTCAAGTCTGGGCGGCGTGCCACATTGTGGGCTATATCCCGAGTTCAGCTTTCATGCCGCCCCCAAAAGTGGGGTCTGCGATTATTCTTCTGGAAACCAGACTTAAGGAACCCCCAGCGAACTACTACGTACTAACTCGAGCTCTTTTTCGACAGCCGCGGAAGACTATTTTAAACAATCTCGTTGCTGGAAGTGAAATGTTGGGGTTCCCGAACCGTCCCACAGCGGAGAAGTGGCTTCAGAAACTCAAAATTGATCCCTCCGCGCGCGCCCAGGAGCTTTCCGTCGACACGCTCACGCGTCTCGCGGAAGCGTTACCGAGTTCTAGATCTCGCCTTAAGTAACAACGCGCGATTTTTTCTTATTTCTCGCCTTCAATAGGCTCTTGAGGGCCGTTCTTCTGTGCACAAATAGTGTATAATTAAATAGGAAAAATCCCATTTTTCGTATTTGGGAACGCCAACTATGCAGAAAGGGAAAGCTATAGCCATTTTTATACTCCTCATGGGGCAGGGGTCTCTTTTCTCCTCCTCCGGGGGGGTGGGGCTTCAACGAGCCAGGCCTCTTTCTTGGGAATGGCGACGGCAGGGACTAATAATCCTTCCCTCGCGTTCCTCCAGACCCCCCCCGTGCCGACTCCGACCGGCGAGAGCACCTCTTCTGCGCCGTCTACGCTCGACCCGAATAACATGACCGACGCGCTCGCCGCGACGTATCTTCAGGGCCTTTTCTCCGCGAACACCGATGCCACACAAGCACCGGACGCGCAGCACCCCCTGAAAGCTCCGGGCGGAGATACGCTCAGCCAATCCATCCAAGATGCCACATCCCAGGGGCTCGGCGTGAAACCTTTCACCACGCAGGATCTCCAGATTTCAGACGACACCTCGTCTGACGCGCAGCGAACTTATTTGGGAGCGACGAATGAAATACTTCGAGAGCGCTTCCAGAACGGCGCCTTGAATTTCCCAACCGCTCTCCAGGAGCTTGTTTCAAATCAAAATTCAGACCCCATGCTAAAACTTCTCGAAGCTACGGCAGGCGCGACAGGCGATCTCCTCGCGCTCGCCGTGCCCCAGCCTCTCGCAGATTTTCACCTTCGTCTTCTAAATCTTTTTCGCACGCAACAAAGCATTTATGGCGCGCTCATGAACTCCGACAGCGATCCTCTTCAGGCCTACACTGCCATGAACCAGATTGCCCCCTCCCAACAGGATGCGGTGGCCCTACAAACCATACTCCAAGAAAAATCTACGGAGCTGGGGCTCTAGAAACGGGGTTGGGAAATTAAGATGAAACGACGTATCGCCACAATTGTAATTGCATTCACAACGCTGCTCGCAACAACGGGTATCGGAGGTTTTACACAAATTCCAGTTGCGCAGGCGCAGGTCCCCGTCACTGATGTCGGAGCGATTGGGGCCACGATCACGGGATGGTTGCAACAAGCCGGGCGCTTCACTCTCGATACTCTCTACAAGACCCTTCTTGGAGAATTAAAGCGCCGTCTCCTTAGTACTATTACAGACCAGACGGTAGCCTGGATCCGGGGCGGTCCCGGTAGTGGCCCCCCGCGTTTCATCACGAACTTTGGAGACACGATCATCCAAGCCACCAATGCGGCGGTGGGGGACACCCTCGTTGCAATTGGAGCGGGCCAGCTCTGCCAAGGCCTTTCCGCACGCCTCATTCTCCAGCTCACCCAGCCTAGTTTCCAGCTTCAAACGGCCTGCACGCTCACGCAGGTAGTTCAAAATGTTCAAGCATTTGCTAACAATTTTGAGGCTGGGGGCTGGATTGGATACCAAGAAGCGTGGGCGCCACAGAACAATATCTTTGGGGCCTCGCTCCTCGCAAACGATCAGCTTATTACGAACATTAATAAGCGCCAGACGGCGAACGCCCAAGAAAACGTGGCGAATAACAGCTTCCTCGCGACAAAGAAATGTCAGTGGTGGTCTCTCTATAATACTGACGGGGCGACACCGATTATAAACCCCACCAATGGGAGTCAGTACGGCGAACCAGCTGATTCCTACGACGATCCCCAAAACCCCCCGCCCTCGGGCTGGAACGGCGCACCTGCGGGAATTTGGAAGTGCACGACGGACTACAACTCAACGCCTGGCCACACGATTGCGATGGGGCTTCAAAAAGCGGTTTATGCGGACACGGACTTTATCATCAGCTCAAATGAAATTACAGATGTTATTGGTGCCATCATCGACGCCGCTATCAATCGTCTTGCCCAGGCGGGGGTAGAGGGTATCGTCGGAATGCGACAATCCGAGACCACGACGGGGACGGGAAATCCCAACCGCGCGAACCCAGGATTGTATATCACAACATCGACGCAGTTAGCGAGCAGCAGCTGGGGCGGTCTTACGAACGCCACCTTCCAACAAACGAAACAGACCTACGTGACCCAGATCAGCAATGCACTCACGGCACTCTCACATGCATCACAACAGTTCCTGGCTGTCCGCGCCACCGTGACTCAACTCCAGACAGCTCTCTGCGCACCCGCAGCGACGGCGGGAGGATGCACGCCAAACAGTCTTGTCCAGTGCATCCAGACACGCACCACGCCCCCCACCAACCCGCCTGCGGTTTGGGACGATCTCCCTTGGGCTACAAACTCTTACAACACTACGCTTCCGCTTCCTGCCCAGATTAACGGTGGATATACCCAAACCCAACCAGCAGTGCCACCACCCACTCCACCGACTCCCACGCTCTACGACCTCCTCGTCCAAATCCAAAATACCGTCAACAACGCCCAGAGCTACGCCGACCTTACCGCCGCAGGTACCGACCAGATCACCTCTCTCTATCAACAAGCGCTCACGCTTGATAGCCAGGCTACCGGCCTCGCTTCCCAGGAAGCCACCACTCTCACAGACGTTAACAGCCGCCTTTTTAGCTGCGAGGCCACCCCATGAAGAAACGGTCTATCACTTCTGTAGTTTTAGTCGGGGGGATCCTTGTCCTCCTTCTATTTGCGGTCCCGCACGCCGTGCATGCACAGATGATTGAGAAAATCGCAAGCAGCGTTGTTACGACCCTCGCAAGCGGCATTGGATACATCATCGCCTACATCGGCGCCGTCCTTATCGCGTTCGCAAGCGCATGCCTCCAATTCGCCGCCGGTTTGAACCAGAACGTCCTCTCGGTAACCCTGAACCCCATTGTGGGGATTGGGTGGGACGTTGTCCGTGACGTCGCGAACCTCGGATTCGTCCTCGTCATCATTATTGTGGCAATCGGAACAATGCTCCGCCTCCCTTCCTACCAAGCAAAGAAGCTTCTGCCCCGCCTCATCGCCGCTGCTATCATCGTGAACTTTAGTTTTGCCATCGCCTCAGTTTTTGTGAACTTCGGGAACACCCTCGGGAGCTTCTTCCTTTCGCGCGCGACAGGGAATGGCGCTTTCTCTATCGCGAACACTATCGTGGGCGCCTTTAATCCGCAGAAGTTCATGCTCCAAATCGACCAGCAATCAGGAAATCCCATTCCCCCAAATCCAGAGGTTGAGCAGGGAGGGCTTACCACCTTCAGCGCGGCCACGCTCGTCAGCATCGCATCTATCATCTTTGTCGCGGTTTTCTCCTTCCTTATGGCGTTCGTGCTGCTCGCGATGGCCCTCATGTTCATTATGCGTTTTCTCCATATAACATTCCTTGTCATCATCTCTCCTATCATCTGGCTTTTTTGGGTTATTCCGCCTCTCTCCACCCAGTTTAATAAATGGTGGAACAGCTTCTTGAAGTGGGTGTTCTTTGCCCCGACCGCCTCCTTCTTTATTTATCTCTCGCTCATCTCACTCCAGCGTATGAACGCGGTAGGAAGTACTTTTCTCCAGGGCATCCCAGTAAGTGTTTTTAGTGTGTTTGGCAGTACGTTGGGCGGTGTTCTTATTCTGGGTCTTCAGATGATCGTCATTGGAGGTCTCCTTGTAGGCGGCATCATCGTGGCTCAGAGCATGGGTATCGCGGGCGCGGCAGGTGCGATGAGTATCCTCAACAAGACGAAGGGGTCTGTGCAAGCGTGGGCCGGCCGGAAGGGCCGTCAGGCCGCGACCGCCCCACTCCGTGTCGATACCGGCAAGAAAGTGACGGACTGGATGCAAGCGGAAGGAAAAGGGAGTTTTGGGAAACTCATCCATAATCCTCTAACGCAACAGATTGGCGCGGTTGCAAGTCGTTTCGCCGCTACAGGCGAGAAACTTCCTTCGCAGGCTAAGTCGCGCGTGGATGCGTTCGGAAGCGATGCGCGCGCGGCGAAAGCATATCACACACTTGATGCCCCGGGGAAAATCGCTCTTGTGGAGAAACTCACCAAGAACAACTCGATGAACCTCTTGCCGCAATCGGCGAAAGAGGACCTTTTGAAAGATGAGCAAAGTCGAAAACTCTTCGAGCGGTATGATAAGAAAAAGGCGTTTGGAGATGCCGAGAAAGGCTTGGGAATAAATGTCGAGACGTATCAAGCCATACAGGGCAATAAGTCGACACGGGAAACAGCGCTGAAAGAAAAGGAAGATATTAAGAAACGGGGCGGGGAGGAGGGTGGCGAGATTGGGAGGCGCTGGTCTCAAGCGAAAGAAGAGGAAAAGAAAGCCGCAGAGGAAGGACGTCTCGACGAAGCGCTCGATGCGCGAAAGCGAGCTGACAGCTATGCGGAGCAGGGAGGTGCTGGGCTAAAAGATAGGGCGGACGCTTTCGAGAAAGCGGAGGAAGCTCAGCGCAACGCGGAACGGCCTGCTGTCGAAGCATTCCAGAAGTGGCACTCCACTTGGAAGCCGGATGATTATGCGAAGTTCCCTGTGAATGACATTTATGGAGAAAAAGTTGTTGACAAGGGTAAGCCGACCGAACGCACGGAGTACTCTCATGGCCTAGATCCGGAAACCGTCCGAATGCTACGCGAGGTTAGCGTTCAGGGTGCTGCGGCTAACAATGTCGGTTCTCTTCGACCTCTTCTTAGGAATGCGAAGGCGGAGAACTTCGATCGGGTGGCGCGCTCCATCGACAATTTGGTTTATATTCTAAGACGGGGGACTAGAGATGAGCAGTCGAGAGCAGATCAAATCTTATCAATGCAAAAAAGTGCTCTCGCGTGGAGAAGCCTTGGTATTGAACAGCCCCTAAAAACTGAAGCGGCTGAGGATACAGGTGGAGCTGGCGCGCCACCCGCTCCAGCGGCGGGTGGAGGCGGTGGTGCCCCCAAGCCTTAAACCAAAACCCATGATTACACCCTCACGACAACAGTTGCTCGAACGGCTCGATCTCCTTACACCACCCCTTAAGGACGTGCTTTTCGACCCCGCTGTCGGAGAACTCTTGGAGAGTATCGGAAAGCGATATGGTTGGGAACAAAAAAAGACCGATTCTCTTTTTCGTGTTCTCACCAACCTCCTCTTCGGCTTCCTTCCGCCCGGCGATTTCGTGAAGGAGGTTCAGTCGTCGGTCGGACTCGACGCATCCACAACCGAATCGGTCGTGGAGGAGTTAAACCTCAAGATTCTGGGGAAGGTGGACCGTGAACTCAAAAATTTCCACCAGACAGTTTTGAAAACCCCGGGTGGCGGAGGAAGCCTGCCTCCCCGGAAAACCATCTCTATCGACACCTTAGGTGGAGCCGGCGGAGAACGGACAGTCCGCGTGGAGCGGGTGGAAGAGAAACCGAAATCTCCGACCACACCGAAGTCGGCTTCTGACACATCGAGTGCACCTTTTATTCTCCATTCTGAAAAATCGGCCGTCGAGTCAAATCAGCCAGCACGGCGAGGGTTCTCTCTCTCCTCTCTGCGACTCTTCGGCTCCGGACCCCGATTGTCCGCCGAGAAAGAACCGGTAAGGGTCCAGGTTGAGACGCCGGACAAAGAGAAAGACGCGAAGCGTGTTGTGCACTATAACGAACTCCACACTCCACTTACGCCTTTCACGAAGGAGGGGGTTACAAACTTCTCACCCCTTGGAGGCTTTGTCACGGAGCAACCACGCCCCGCAACACCTCCGGTATCCGCATCACCCGCATCGATGTCTACGACCGCATCGGTTCCCAAGACGGCTCCTCTCGCACCCTTTTCTGTAAAACCACCGGAATCAAGACTTGTGCCGCCGCCACCAAAACCTCCCACATTTCCGGCACCGAGCCCGGCTCGTCCATCATCTCCGATGATTCCTCCGTCCTCACCTTCGGCACTCCGACCAGTCGACAACGGTCCTGCTCCCTCCCCGATCCGACCAGCGCCTCCTGCATTTCCTGCTTCTTCCCAGGGATCCGCACCCGCCACGCCTCCCAAGGTTCCTCCTACGCCCTTTTCCCCGACTGAATTCGGAAGGCCCACCCCAAAGTTAGAAGGCAATACCGTCGACCTAAGCAAGCGGGAGAGGAACACCCCATAACAGCCTCGCGCTTGTGAGTGGGAACTGGACGAAAAAATGAGTATTAGCCCCGCATTACTAGCCGTCGACCCCCATTCACCAACTTTCGATATCATGGCCACTTTCCAAGTACCACAATTTATTGAGCAGAAGCCAAAGATCGTCGGATTTCTAACGCTCCCGCAGTTTCTCTACGTAGCGGCGGCTACGGTTCTTATCTTCGCGTTCTACTTTGCCTTCACTTTCTTCATTTGGATGCTGCTCTCCGTCGTCATCGCAACTTTCGCAATCTCATTCGCCTTCGTGAAAGTCGGCGGACAGCCGTTCCCCCTCATTTTCCGCAGCGCCGTAGGATACATCTGGGCTCCCCGGCGTTATACGTGGCAACGAGCTATGCCACAGACATCTCTCGATATCTCAAGCCTTGAGAAACTAGAGGCGATGCGAAAACGAATGACTCTTGAAGAACGCATCAAATCCGTTGCGCTCGGTATCACGACCGGGAAAATGTTCTCTCTTAACCAGTTTCGGACGCAAACAACTAAAGAGAGCCCTCATTATCAGGTCGTAACCTACATTACCGGCGAGCGGAAGCTCGCAAAGCGGATCGATTACTAACATGGCTGAACCTTCACTCCCAACTCAAAAGTTTGTCGACATCAAGGAGATTCGCAATGGCGTTCTCTACCTCAAAAGCGGGGGTCTGCGCCAAGTCCTTATTGTTAGCGGGGTGAACTTCGACTTGAAATCCGAGGCGGAGCAGAACCTTATCCTTGTGGGGTTCCAGAACTTCTTGAACAGTCTCGACTTCTCTATCCAGCTCTTCGTCCACTCTCGAAAGGTCAACGTGGACGCCTATCTCCAATCCATCGAGGCTCGTCGCGAGGAAGAAACGAACGAGCTTCTCCAGATCCAAATCGGGGAATACATTCAGTTTATCCGCGCGTTCGTGGAACAAAATACCATCATCGCAAAGACATTTTTTGTGGTAGTCCCTTATGAGACAACCCCCGCCGTCGAACCCACGAAACAGCTTCTCTCGTTCCTGAGGCCTTCGGGCCCGAAGCCCGATGCAGGGACAAATCTCCAGGAAGTCCTGGATCAGCTAACCCGCCGCGTGGCACAGATAGTCGAAGGGCTTGAGGTGATCGGTCTCCGCGCCGCACTCCTCGAAGATGAGGAGCTCACGGAACTGTTCTATAATCTGTACAACCCACAGCTTACGGAGAAAAAAACCTTAGAGATCGCCAGAGAGAAGCACCCACGGAAGTCCTCCCCCTAACACACCCGCTACCATGGCAAAGATAAAGATACCAAAAGCCTACCAACCCTCCGATGAGGATCTTTCGAACGTCATTGCCCCCGCGGGGCTCGAGGTGGGCCCCGCAAACCTGAAAATTGGGGACTACTTCGCAAAGACTGTCTTTGTTTATACTTACCCGCGCTATATCTCGAGCGGTTGGTTCACCCCCATCGTCAACATGCCGCAGATGATGGACATCTCCCTTTTCATCCATCCAATGGACACTGCGCTCGCGCTTCGCAACCTCCGCAAGAAGATTACGGAAATTCAGGCGGAAATCACCGAGCATGAGGAAAAGGGGATTGTGCGCGACCCCATTCTTGAGACGGCCTACGAAGACATCGAAAACCTCCGAGATGCTCTTCAGCAGTCGCGCGAGAAACTTTTCGAAGTTGGCATCTACCTCACTATCTACGGACGGACTCCCGAAGAGCTCGCGAAGATTGAAAGTACGGTTCAGTCCACCCTCGAAGCGAAGCTTGTGTACACGAAACCAGCGCTTTTCCGACAACTCGAGGGGTTCGAATCCGTTCTTCCCGAGGGGCACGATTCGCTCGCTATCCACACGCCCCTAAACAGTGCTCCTGTTTCCTCCATCTTCCCGTTCGTTTCCCCCGACCTTACCTCGGATCGAGGTATCCTCTACGGCGTGAATATGCACAACAATAGCCTCATTATTTTCGACCGTTTTTCGCTCGAGAACGCGAATTCGGTTGTTTTTGCGAAGTCCGGCTCGGGAAAATCGTATGCAACGAAGCTCGAGATCCTTCGCTCTATGATGCTTGGAACGGATGTTATCGTCATTGACCCGGAAAATGAGTATCAGAACTTGGCGAATGCTATAGGAGGAAGTTACTTCAAGATATCGCTCACCTCCCAGAACCACATCAACCCTTTCGATATCCCTGTCATCCCAGAAGGAGAAGAGCCGGGCGATGTTTTCAAGTCTCACGTCTTAAACCTCACCGGCCTTGTAAAGCTCATGCTCGGCACTGTCACGCCCGAGGAAGACGCGCTCCTCGACCGCGTCATCACGGAAACCTATGCCTCCCGCGACATTACGGCTGAGAGTTTCGGAGGGTCTCAGGCTCTCACACCACCACTTCTTGGAGATCTGCAAACTATTCTTGAGAACACTGAGGGGGGGCGTGGAATCGCACAGCGGCTGGATAAGTTCACCCGCGGCTCCTATGCGGGTTTCACAAACGCCCCCACAAATGTCGATATCGCGAATCGTCTGATTGTGTTTTCCATTCGGGACCTCGAGGAAGAGCTGCGGCCCGTCGCAATGTACATTGTCCTCAACTTCGTATGGAGTCTTGTGCGCTCCCAGTTAAAGCGCCGGCTGCTTATTATCGACGAGGCGTGGTGGATGATGAAATACCGCGATTCGGCGTCGTTCCTTTTCGGTCTTGTGAAACGCGCTCGGAAATACTACCTCGGTATCACGACTGTTACGCAGGATGTCGAGGACTTCGTGAAATCGGAGTATGGTCGCCCCATCATCACAAATTCTTCGCTTCAGCTGCTCCTTAAACAATCCCCAACCTCTATCGGCGCCGTGGGTGAGGCCTTCGATCTTACGGATGGAGAACGGGCGCTGCTCCTCGAGGCGGGGGTGGGGGAAGGCCTTTTCTTCGCCGGCCTCAAGCACGTCGCTATCAAGGTGGTGGCTTCTTACACCGAGGATCAAATTATTACTACAAACCCGGAACAGATGATATCGATTAAAGGTCTCCAGAAATCGGCTCCGCCCGCCTGATCATGGAACCTGCCCACCAAAAAATCGAGGTTGGCGAGATGGTGCTTTACACCCTCCTCGCAATTCTTGTTTCCGGCGCGTGCGCAATCTTGGATCTTTTCGTCGTTGGTCTCTTGATTTCCCCACTCCTGAACGCAGCTTTCGTTCTCATCCTCGATTACACTCTCCTGAAGCCCCGCGGGGGCCAGACGACGGGAAAGATTGGGCGTCAAATCGCGAAGTACGCTGCGGGCCTTATCCCGATTCTTCCCACGTCTGTGGCGGTGCTCTGGTTTGAAATCGTGAACCACAATCATCCAAAACTCACGGCTTTGGCTACCAAAACGGGCGGCGCTGCACTTGGTGGGGCGCTCGGCGGTCCTGCTGGAGCTAGAATCGGCCAAGCGGTGGGAGGCTATGCTACCAACGAGTCAGCCTCCCAGGCTATCCGCGGGAACATTGTTGCCGCCCCACGCCCTTCGCTCCAGCGGTCTGCCTATAGGGAAGCTGCTTAACGCAATGAAAAATAAAAAGATATCAGTCGGATTCAGGAAAAATGCTGTTTTTTTCGGAGTGGGTGTGGTTTTAGTCATGTCCCTTCTTCTTCCCAGCACCAGCATTGTTCATGCTGCGATACCACCGGGGCAGGTAATTCTCACTTGGCAGGCGAATAATTTCTATCCAGCGGACTATGTAGGCAAGGCTCTTGTTACACCAGGTACGCCGGTTTCCGTCTCTGTGGAATACGCGGAGAATGGGAAGCTTGTAGACCTTTCGCGCGCTTCGATTGCTTGGTATGTGGATGAAAATTTCGTCGGTAGTGGCGCGGGGAAAAAGGAAATTGTTTTTATCTCCAATGGAGCTGCGGGAGGAAGCCATTTTGTCCGCGTCTCCATCTTGAGTGGAAGCGAGACGCTCGACACTTCCATACGCATTCCGATTGTTAACCCCAAAACAGTTATCGATGCGCCTTTTCCAAACGACACCGTGCCGGCTAGCTCCAAAATCTCGTTGAGCGCTTCCCCTTTCTTTTGGAACATCCCAGATATTCAGGGGCTTCAGTTTACGTGGCAGGCGAACGGCAGTCAGGCACAAGCAACTGGGGACACGAGCCTCGACCTTACGGTCGGTACCCCGCGTTCAGCAAGCGACCAATTTCTTCTCCTTTCCCTTCTCACCCAGAATTCGACAAATCCTTTGGAGTTCTCAAATGATCACGCGAAGCTTATAATCCAATAGAACTATGTTTCGATCTCAAGCGTTTCTCCTACTTCTCGTCGTCGGATTTATGGCAATGACTTTTGTGGCGCCTTTTTTGGCTCGTGCTGCGAACCTAGATACCACGTTCGCCAATCCAGGCTACGTCCCACCTACGGATGCGAGTGGTGCGGTTAATATTGGTTTATATATCCAGCAGGTTTACAACTTCGCGGTTGGAATCTCCGGCATTCTTGCGGTGGGACTCATCGCGGTCGGTGGCATCATGTACGCCATTTCAGGGGGACGCCCCGACCGCCAGAACGAGGGGAAAGAGATGATTATCGGCGCGCTCTGGGGTCTCGTGCTTTTATTCGGCTCCTACTTCATTCTCAAGACCATAAATCCGCAGATTGTAGCTCTGAACACGCCGGGCGGGACAGGATTCGCGACTGCGCTAGCACCCTCGGCGACAACCACGACAACAAGCCCCTGTGGCAACATCTCATGCGCGGCGCATACCTACTTGAATCAAGGAACCTCTTTTCTTCTACCTACCTGCGGTCAGTTGGGGATAAATGACTGCACGGTGAATGTCGTCTTGGGCGTTACGGCCCATGCCCAGTACAACAACACAGAGATATGGCAGGCTGCGTATTACCCTTCAAGGGGGGGGACTGCACAATGTGTTGTCTACGCCTACAGGGACCCAGGAGAGAGTGTGACCATGATGACACCGAGTATGTCCGGACTCGCCCTGTGCCCCTAATATCATGTCCTCACGCACACGAATCATCGTCATTGCTTGCGCTCTTGTTATTGTTGGGGTTCTGGTCGTCGTTGCCTGGAACAGGATTTTTTCTTCGATACCTACTACAACACCTCCATCGACTAGTGGGGGTGGGAGCGCCCTTCCTATTGCACCATCAAACCCCGGGGGGGTGGCTGGACCATCCACCGTCACGGGGAGCGGTGTGACGCTACGCCGTCTTTCGGACGGTCCCGCCTTCGGTCTCTGGGCCGTGCCGGGCACCGGGGAGGTTTACTACCTTACCCTTGAGGGCTCTGTTATGGATGCTAAGGAGGGCCCCGATCTTGAGATCTCGTCTCAGCCGATGCAAGCTCTGAACCGCATTATTCCCTCCGCGGACGGTTCGGAAGTGCTTGCCGCTTTTGGAAATCCTGCGGCCCCTTCATGGGGCATCTTTAGCTTGACCGATAAGGCATGGCATCCTCTTCCGACGGAAATTACGGAGGCGGCATGGGGATGGAAACCCAACCAACTCTTGGTCCTTATGAAGGTCTCCGATCTCACTTCGCTTGCAACTGCGGATATCTCAAAAACCCCCATAGCCTACGCTGTGATTCTAAAAGATTTCCGGTTGAAAGATGTTCATCTTCAAGCGGAATCTCCTCAGGACATTCTTATATACGAAAAGCCTTCCGCTAATCTCGCGGGCCACCTTTGGGAGCTCGATAGCAAAACACTCGCGTGGAACCTTCTTCTCAAAGAAGAGCAGGGTCTTACGCTTGGGTGGTCGACTGACGGATCGCTGCTTTTCAAGTACTCTCCTTCGCAGGGCTTCGTTATTCTAAACAACCAGCTAGGAATCGCCCTCCCGGCACCATTTACCACATTTCCTTCAAAATGTGCATCAATTGCTTCCTCGACGGCGTTTTGCTTCGTTCCCCAGAACCTTCCGACGCCGGGTCCGAGCGTGAGTCTTCCGGACGACTACTTCATGCGAACCCTTTACACCATTGATAATCTTTACCAGGTAACTTCGGTGGGGGGCTCAAGCAAGCTTTTCACCAGCTTTTCGGATTCCTTCCCCGCCATTGATGCAGAAAACCCGGTTATAGTAGCTGGGTCTGTTTACTTCCGGAACCGCTACGATAACTTTATTTACGAGCTTACTGTTCCGGTGACGCCTTGATTTGTTTTCTCAATGATTAAAACAAAAAATCCGCATGAGCGGATTTTTTTGTAGAACAGCTGACTACTGGACGTGTTTGATAACCACTCGGCGCTCCTTGCCGACCCCCGTGCTTTCGGTGGTCAGCTCGGGATGCGTCGTAATTTCCATGTGCACAAGGCGGCGTTCGTAGGCGTTCATGGGGGGCAGCTCCACTTCGGTTTTTGAAATCATCGCTTTTTTAGCCGCTGCACGCGCAAGCTCCGTGATAAGACGCTCCCGCTCCTTGCGATAGTAATTCACGTCGACAACGAACGAGGGGAGGTTTTCCTTCCGAAGCATCAGGTTCACGACGTGATCCACGGCTACAAGGAAGGGAGCGGTCCCGTCTTCCACGAGGCGGTCGGTGATAACGATTGAAACGCGCCGACGAGGCTCGTCGAGAGTCACCTCGACGTCGTTGAACCCCATCATAAGGATAAGTGTTTTGATCCGTTCCAGAAGAATTTCTGTGGTCATTGGGGTTGGTTAGTTTGCGTTTTGAGTGCGGTGACTTCGGGTGGCACCGGCAGGTGTCGGTTGATGTAGAGCTGCTGGAAAACCGAGAAGATGGTGGAGGTAACCCAATAGAGACCGATGGCGGAAGGTAGGTTCCAGAGGATGACGAGGGTGAGAACGGGGCCCATCACGACCATTGTTCTCCCCATTGAAGCCATGGGATTTCCGCTGTCCTTGGCGACCGCTTTCGGCAACGCGAGCCTCCCTTGAAGGTACTGTAGGCCCGCGGCCAGGAGCGCTACCACAATACTCTTCGCTCCCAGGTTTATTAAACCCAAAAAACTGTTGCTGTCAAACGCTCCGCCTCCCAATCCTCTCGTGAACACTTGAAAAAGCGCGATGAAAATAGGGAGCTGTACGAGTAATAGAAGGAGTCCGGAGAAGGGATTCAGGCGGTGTTTTTTATAAAGATCGAGTAGTTCTTTCGCTTGCTTCTCTTTGTCATCCTTGTGGTCCAGCTGGATTTTTTTTATGTGTGGTTGGAGATGCTGCATGAGCGTCTGGTCGCGTGTTCCTTTGTAAAAAATGGGGAAGAGCACGGCACGCACAAGAACGGTAAGCATCACGATCGAGAGACCGAGATCGTGGAATGCGAGTGTTCGGTAAATGAAAATAAGCGCATCAAGGATGGGCTGGTAAATATAAGAATTGAAAAGATTACCCATAAGATTAGGAGGTTTTTTGGAGTAGTTCGTCCCGGACCTCGTTGAATGTGGCGCGCAGGGCTTCTGGGCGAGCAATTACCGTGAGCCCGCTGCGGCCGGAAATTCGGCCCTGAAGTACCGAGCGAACGCGTCGCCGGAGGCGATTTCGATCCACGGCGCGTCGCGCCGCCGACTTGGGAATGACCACGATTAGTGGTTTTTCCTTCGTTTTTCGCTCGTGCACTCGAAGGGCGAAAAGCACGTCGCTAGACGGACAACTTCTTGCGTCCCTTGGCCCGTCGCCGGCGAATAGTGGCTCTTCCACCGGCGCTGCGGCTCCGGACGCGGAACCCATGGGTCTTCTTTCGTTTTCTCTTCCTGGGTTGGTAGGTAACACTCATAGGGAAGTGGGTTCTTGGTTCCTCCTTCGACTCGGTGGGATTGTAACACGGGCGACGGCCTTCGGCAATCAAAAACCACCGACAGGGTTATGAACAGTTCGTGCACAATTAGAACACGAAGGATCTTTGTATTCAACGTTGCATCCAGATACAATACTCGTAAGATTGAGGTTGCGCGGACCCAACTACATCATGGACACCAAAGAGCTCTGGCAATCGGTGTTAGGCGAGATCGAACTGCAGATTTCGCGCCCTAATTATCTTACGTGGTTTAAAAATAGTCGGCTTGTGGATACAAACGAAAAAGATGGCATCGCTTTGGTGGGGCTACCCAATAACTTCGCCCGAGAGTGGGTGAAAAACCGCTATCACAAGTTGATTCTTGGATCGCTCCGTAATCTCAACGTCTCTATTAAGCACGTTAATTACACCGTATTGAACCAAGCAACAACACTCCCGAAGGTGGTGCGCGCTGGACAGGGCGTTCCCTCGGCTCCGCTCACCGACGAGAAGCAGTTACCAATCACAGAACTTAAGGTGGACCCGGTTTCCAACCTAAACCCTCGCTACACATTCGCTTCTTTTGTCGTCGGGTCTTCTAACGACATAGCGAATGCTGCCATCCAGGCCGTAATCCAAGACGTGGGGCGCAAATACAACCCGCTTTTTATTTACGGCGGTGTTGGTCTCGGAAAGACCCACCTTCTCCAAGCTGCGGGGAATGCGATCGTTGAGCGTTACCACGGGAAAGTGCGAGTTCTTTATGTGACGTCAGAAAAGTTTATTAACGATGTTGTTTGGGCGGTCAGGAACAAACGGATGGAGGATGTGAAAAAACGGTATCGAGACGTCGACGTTCTCATTATCGACGACATACAGTTTATTGGGGGGAAGCCAACAACAGAACTGGAGTTTTTTTATACCTTCAACGCTCTCCACGAAAACAACAAGCAAATTATTCTTTCCTCGGACCGGCCTCCGGCAGCCATACCAACCCTGGAGGAACGCCTCCAGTCGCGTTTCGAGGGTGGTATGCTCGCAGACATCACCTACCCCGACTACGAAATGCGGCTCGCCATTCTTAAAACACGGGCGCAGGAGCAAAACTGGAATGTTTCCAATCTTGTTTTGGAACAAATTGCGGCGAGGGTCCAAAAAAACATTCGGGAGCTTGAGGGGGTTCTAAATAAGGTGGTTTTTTACCAAACCTACAAACGTGGGGTGGTAGATCAGCACAAACTGGAAGAGATTATCAGTGAAACGGCCCAAGTAAGCGCTAAGAACATAACGCCGAACGACGTAACCAAGGCGGTAGCGGACTTTTTTGAGGTCCAGTTAGGGGAACTTACGGACCGGAGTCGGAAGCAGGAAATTGTAGAACCCCGTCAGATTGCGATGTTCTTACTTAGAGATATCCTAAAACTGTCTTATCCCCACATTGGAGAGAAACTAGGGAAAAGAGATCACACGACCGCGATCCACGCATACGAAAAGATAAGTCGGGAAATGAACCAGAATCCCACCTTGAACCAGAAGATTATGCTTATACGTGAACGTCTGTATAAGACCTAGATATTCTGTGGATGGTTGGGAATAAAATAATTACTTTTTCTTTTTTTATCAACACCAAGAGTAGAAGAATCCACAGTTAAGAACTTTTTGGTTCTAAATAAAAACCAGTTTTTCTCGACCTATAAATAAGTTTTCCACATATCCACAGTCCTACTATAACTACTTCTTCTTATCTTTACTATGAAACATATCGGAGGGGTGGTGGGTAAAACAAAATATGAAGGTTATTGTTTTAAGAAATAATTTTCTAGAAGGACTCACGATTGTTGAGCGGGCGGTGGGTGCCAACACCAACCTCCCGGTTTTGAAAAGTGTCCATATCCGGACAGAGGAGGGGCGTATTCTTCTTTCAGCAACCGATCTTGAGCTTGCGATAAGAAGTACGGTTTCTGGTAAGGTTGTTGAGGGAGGAGAGTGTGTAGTTCCTTTTAATGTTTTAAACACTATCGTAAAAAACGTACCAGCAGAACGTTTAACCCTAGAAGAAAAAGAACGCAAACTTTTGATCAGTACCGACAACTACGAAGCGGTTATTCAAGGACAAAGCCCCAAAGATTTCCCTATTATCCCAAGTATCCAAAATGCCGAACAATCACTTGTTTTAAGTAGTAAAGAATTCCGCGACGCCCTCACCGCTGTTACGGTGGCGGTTCAGTACTCTGAGATTCGGCCAGAGATTAGTGGGGTACTTTTTCGGCTAGAAAACCGCCGGGTGATTCTTGTTGGTACTGATAGTTTCCGGCTTGTAGAAACATCCTTTCCTATCGAGAAAAGCTCAGGACTCGAGACCTTCTCAATGATTATACCGCTCAAAACCGCAGAGGACCTTCTCCGAATTCTAGATGGGCAAAACGAGTCAATTGAAATAACAAGCGACTCAAACCAAGCGCTTTTCCGGACCCCCACGAGGCAAATCACCTCCCGGCTAATTGATGGAGCGTTTCCTGAATACCAAGCAGTAATTCCCAAAGAGACGCAGTCTGATGCCGAAGTCGACCGAGAGGAGCTCCTTGGGGCAGTGAGGCTCACCGCCACATTTGCTGGACGTACCCAAGGGATAACAGTGAGTGTTGGAGATAGTAAAAAATTCATAGAACTTTCTTCCGCGGATACCACACTCGGAGAAAACCAATATCGGGTTCCTATCAAACTACGCGGCGAGAAATTCTCTGCGATCCTTAACTGGCGCTATCTCATGGACGGACTTAAGATCTACAAGTCCGAGGAGATAACAATAGGAATTTCGCCCGAGCGCCCCGCGATTATTCGGACGAGCTCCGAACCATTTCTCCTTTACGTCCTAATGCCTATCAAGCTTTAGTCCTCTAGTGGTAGACGATAAACGAAGCAGAGGACTGATTTCCATTTAGGTCGGTGACCCTAATCTCAAACTGGTTTTGTGGCGCAAGCCCAAGTTGTGCGTTGTATTGGTAGTGGTAGGAAGTCCCGTTAATCGCAAAGGCATTTATAAGGCCCCCGTTGAAATAAAGCTCTAACCGCTCAAGCCCTCTTGGTGAGGCGATGTCGGCATTGATTGTGAACGGGGATGACACGAAAGAGCCATTTCCTGGAGTAATATTGGTGATTGTGGTACTAGAGGAAGGAGAAGCAATCGGCGCGGTGCCAGAAGCAGAACCAGCCGAAACCGCTCCCGGGGGAATTGGTTGGTTGTAAGAGCTGAAGTTTGGGATGTTTGATTTTCCCCAATCAAGAACAGCGCTCTCCCAGTTTTTAAACTGCGGATCACTTGTCGGGTCCTGTGGCGCTGGTCCCAATGGATCGCTCGGGTTCACGTAATATAAAATCGAATGGAATTGTGGATAAGACACGCCGTTTAGGGTTGGGGTAGAAACCGCTTCGCCGTTCAGCATGGGTTTGTTGGGAAGAGAAATGGGATCGGGGCGTGTAAATGTGTCGGGAGGATAGAGGGGAAGCGCCGCTTTAAGAAAAGCGCTCCAGATGGGGATTGCGGCAAGGATACTCGAGCCTTGCCGTATCATGGGTGTATTGTCGTTATTTCCTGCCCATACCCCGACGGTCAATGAAGGTGTGTAGCCGAACGCCCACGCATCCCTGTGGTCCTCCGTTGTCCCTGTTTTTAAAGCCACCTCATGATCCGGAAACACCGTAAGAGGAAGAGTGTTTCCAAAAATAGGTTCTCGTAGCTGGGGATCCGAAAGGATCTGGGTTACGAGACGAGGATTCTGCGGATCAGCAACACGCGACGAGTTATCGTGGTATTGTTCGAGAGTGTTGCCGTCGCTGTCTGTGACGCTTAAAACCATCGACTGGTCGTGACGAACACCTTCTTGTGAGAGCGTGGAGTAGGCGTTCAAAAGATCGATGAGTTTAATCTCGCCGCCCCCGAGCGTCAACGAGAGGCCGTACCGCCAACGCTCATTCAGTGTGGTGATACCAAAAGAATGAAGGTTGTTTAAAACATCATCAAATCCAGCAAGGTATAAAACCTGGACGGCGGGGATATTAAGAGATTGAGCAAGGGCGTTTTCGAGATGAACAGGTCCCCGCACCTGATTGTCGAAATCCGCCGGCCGGTAGCTTTTGGTTGGATCGTCGGCGTTGCGGGAATCAAACTCGATAGACACGTCGTCTACAACCGTTTTAGGAGAATATCCTTTCTGGAATGCGGTCATGTAAACAAAGGGTTTTAGGGCAGAGCCGGGTTGTCGGAGGCCTTGGGTGACAACATCGAAGTTCCCCCCGTTTTGGACATCGAAGTAGTCCCTAGATCCCACAAGAGCCAAAATCTGACCCGTCTGAGGATCCTGAACAGCCATCGCAGCATTCTTCGCGCCATAGGTTTGTTGGTTGTTTGCGCTTCCTTCTTCCACCGCCTTCTCTGCGATCTGCTGGAGTCCCCAGTCGAGTGTTGTGATAACCTTTAACCCCCCATTTTCGACGAGGGTGTCGCCATAACGGCTAGTAAGATAGTCTTTCACGGCGAGCGAAAAATGCGGGGCTTTAATAAGGCCGAGAGAGGGCGGGGCAAATTTAAGAACTTGTTGTTTCGCGGCATCGTGGTCTGCCTTTGAGATAAAACCAAGTTCCAACATATGGTCGAGAACAGAATCTTTCCTGGCTAGCAGATCTGAGACGTGGTCGCCCCACGGCGAGTAATAACTTCCCTTGGGAAGGCTCGCTAGAGTGGCGGCTTCCGCGAGCGTAATATCTTTCACTGATTTTCCAAAAAAGGTCTGGCTAGCCGCTTCGATACCATAGGCGTTCGATCCATAAGGTATCTCATTGAGATAGAAAGCGAGAATCTGATCTTTGGTGTAATGCGTCTCGAGCTCGACGGCGAGCGCCAACTCTTTTAACTTTCGATCAAACGTACGTTCGTCTGAAAGAAAAACATTCTTCACAAGCTGTTGGCTGATAGTTGAGCCACCTTGGGTAATTTGGCCCTGCTTTATATCCACAAAAAGCGCCCGAACAATCCCTTTCCAATCAAAAGCAGGCTCTTGATAAAAGCTCGCGTCTTCGGCGGCAAGAGTCGCCTGTTTTACAATGGTTGGAATTTCATCGAAAGAGACAATGGTTCGTTTTTGCTCCCCATGAATTTCATAAAGAAGAACCTGCCCCGTCCGGTCATAGATTTTAGTAGATTGGCTAATTTGCTGGTTGCCGATCTGGTCCGGAGAGGGGAGACCACGAAGAACAATCGCAAGATAAATAATAATGGCGGCGATGAGTGTCAATACGCCGAGGAAAAAGAAAACCGCCACGCGAGCCAGGGTGCGACGCTTAGATGGCAAGCGAGGGTGCGCCCCGCGGTTATGCGGTGTTCGAAGTCGATGGAACATCTGTATCATGATAAAACCCCGCGAGGTAGCACGCAAACTACTCTCGCGGGGTCTTGAATCGACTCTACCACTCTTCTCCTTCTTCCTCTTCAGGGAGCGGCGCTTCTACCTCAAGAGGGAGTTCTTCCTCACCATCCCCGACGGCGGGCCCAACCTCCTCTTCTGGTGAAGGAGATGCGGGGACGCTGATGTCTGGATCAAGGGTTTGGTCGTCGTCGTGCACTTTCGCCAGTGTCACCGTGTTCAGCATAATATGTCAACGTGGAACGACCTTTCGTTGGTACTACGCGCTGCCAATGGGAACAGTATACGGGACGAAGTGAGCTTGTCAATGCACAGGAGATTCCCCCAACTGGTGGCTCGAAGCCGCGATAGCTATCGCGAGTGCGTCGGTAACATCGTCGAGTGTGCGGCTAGGGGTAACACCAAGGAGACGAAAGACCATGGTCGCGACACTTGTTTTTGTGGCACTGCCGTAACCAGTGACCGCCACCTTCACTTCGCCTGGTGTAAGCTCAACAAGGGGAATCCCAAGCCGGGCGGTGCACGCAAGGAGAACGCCGCGCGCTTCTGCAACCTCAATGCCCGTTCGTTGGTTTTTGGTGAAAAAGAGGCGCTCAATCCCTACGCGTTCCGGCTCCATCTCTCGTATAAGCGTCTCCAAGCTCTTCTCGAGAGTCACGAGTCGCTTGGGTAGGCCACCCTCCGAAACAGCCAAAAGACCGCTCCGGAGATGTTCTAGATGATTACCATTCGTTTTAATGAAGCCATATCCCACCCGCGTGCTCCCCGGATCGATGCCTAAGACTATCATCGTGCAGATTGGATTATGTTCGTCACAACCAAGACAACGTCATCGTGGTCGCTAAGGGCCTTAAGGAGCGTTTCGAGTTTAGGGCGTTCCTCGGGGCTTAACGCCTGGGGAAATTTGGGGGTGAAGCCCGACAAACTCTCTTCAAAAGCCCAACGTACGCTCCCTGGATCTGCCCATTTTCCTCCGTGCTCCTTCAGCAATATCTTAATTTCCATGATTGTTCTGTTTTTGCTGTCGGTAACACCCTTGAGGATAATGGCGGTACCACCTGGCCCATAAGCTTCACACACAACTTCTTCTAGGTTCCGATCTTCTGCCGAGGCCCGATGGACCGCGCGCTCAACGGTGTCGGAAGCTACTCCCGCATCTCTGGCGTCCTGTACGGCGCTCCGGAGACGGGGATTGAAATCAGGATTCGGTTCGTTCTTGGCGGCTATCGTAACGGAACGGAGAAGTTTAGAAAAAAGGGCGCCACGTTTTTTATCCGTTGACCCCTTCTGTTCCTTGATCTGTTTCCAGTGGCTGTGTCCGGACATAGAACGAAGAGCTCACACCGCAGGAGCGAGGGGGTTGATGGAGGATGGCCGAAGCGGAAGAGTAAACCAGAAAGAGCTTCCTCGGTTTTGCACCGATTCGAACCCAACCTCGCCGCCATGCTGTTCGATAATATTCTTTGTGATGTAAAGACCGAGGCCGCTTCCATTCGGCTCAAGCGCAACAGCATTAGAGCCGCGGTGAAGTTTTTGGAAGAGCGCCTTTTCATCCTCAGGTGGGACGCCCACCCCCGTATCCTCGACAGTAACCTTTACATACGGTTGCGTAGGAAGGGTGGTCAACGAAACCACCACCTTACCGTTTTTGGTGTTGTATTTAATCGCGTTATCAACAAGGTTTAAGAGGGCGGTTGAGATGCGGGCTGGATCGATGCGAACCGCAACCACGGGTTCTGCAGGCGGTTCCAGATAGACATTCACGCCATATTGTTTTGCAATCGGCGCGATGCTCGCGAGGACGCTTTCTAAAAGCTCAACAAGGTTCGTCTCCACGTACGCATAACCGAACTTTCCCTCCTCAATCTTCGAGGCGTCCAAGAGATCGTTGGTGATCTTGAGAGAGCGTTGAGCTAATTGATAAGTTTCCTCCACAAGACCATGGATCTCCACCGGGGAATGTTCGGTAAGCTTCTGGAGACTTTCTAGCGACCACCCGATGGCCGTGAGAGGCGTGCGGAGTTGGTGAGCCGCGACGCCTATAAAGTCATTTTTCTGAGAAAGAAGCTGCTTTTCCCGCGTAAGGTCCTTTACGAGACGGAGAAACCCAATGGGTGCCCCGTGGTTGTCTACAAGTCGATGGAGGGTTGTCCGGAGCTCGAGGTTGGGCGCTTCCAGCGAAAGGTCGATGACCTGCGGCCATGTATTGGAGCCCGACACTTCGGTCATCGCAGAGGCAAGCGATGGATAAATAACCTGCGCGAGAATGCGGAAATGCGGATTCTTCACCATCCCAGGGTCGATGCGGCGCCCCAAAACCTCACTGGCTGCGATTTTAAAAATCTCTTCTGCTGTCCGGTTAAAAGTAAGGATCTTAAATGTCGGGTCGTAGAGGATAACGCCGTCAGGGAGGTAGTTAATTAAAGAGGAAAATTCCTGATCGCTTAATTGACGGTCAACCCGGAGGCGAATAAGCTCAGTCGTGTTCTTTAGCTTCACCACTCCGAGGCCAATAAGAACAAGAAGGGACAGGAACCAGAGCGAAAAAGGAGCGAAAACAATATTGATGACGAGGGGCACGCTTGCGAAAAGCAAGAACGCGAGAAGTCCGATAATCTCGGTTCGCCGCAAGTACATCCGGAGCGTCTGGCTGATATAGCGAAGCGCATTCATGGGTTTGTTAGCGAGGAAAGGGAACCATCGACCCCCAATCAGCACCAGATTTAGTTTCTGTGAGTAATGGCACCGCGAGCGGGAGGATGTTTTCCGCAATTTCCTTCAGAAGACTCGCTATATTTGTAAGAATAGCATCGCGGACCTCGAAGAGCAATTCGTCGTGGATAGAAAGAACCAAACGTGCGTCTGTTCCAAACCACCCACGTTCCTTAAGCAATGCGCAACTCCGAACCATCGCGGATTTTAAAATATCAGCGCCAAGGCTTTGGAGCGGCATATTAACAGCGGCTCTCTCCACCTCGCTTTCATATCGAGGAGTACTTGATTTAAGAAACCATCGGCGACGGCCGTTCTGATTCCGGACATAACCAAAAGTGCGAGCCTCAGCTCTCACCCGCTCCTGCCAATCGTAGATCCCTGGAAAGTTATGGTGATACTCTCGAATGAACTTACTAGCGTCTGCGAGTGTTACACCGCTAGCTTTCGCAAATGAGCGCGGGCCCATACCGTACACGACGCCAAAGTTAAGCGTCTTCGCGGTGCGACGCATTGCAGGAGTCACAGCGTTAGGATTCACGCCGAAAATTTTCTCCGCCGTCAGGCGATGAATGTCCTCACCCGCATGGAAAGCCGCGCAAAGATTTTTATCTCCTGACGCATGGGCGAGAAGACGTAGCTCCAGTTGCGAGTAGTCGAGAGACAAAAACGAATATCCTGGAGCTGCGACAAAAGCCCGCCGGAGTTCACTGGACCATTTAGACTCCTGTGGAATGTTTTGTAGATTTGGGTTCTGCGAAGAGAGGCGCCCCGTGGCGGCGCCGGTCTGATCGAATTGCGTACGAACCCGTCCGTCTGATTCGACCGCCGCGAGGAGGGGGAGCACAAAGCCCGATCGGATTTTGAAGTCCTCCCGGTAGATCAAGATTTGTCCTACGATGGGATGTGCTCCCTGGAGCTCTTCGAGGACGTCTCGGTTCATACGAACCTGGCCAGTGGCGGTTTTTCGCTTTCTAGACGGGATAATTTTCAGTCGTTCGAAAAGAACCTCACCCACCTGACGGGGGGAATTGAGGTTGAACGGGCCCCCCGCAGACCGGTAAATATCCTCCGTAAGTTCCTTAAGCTCCGCGTCAATAGCACGGGAGAGCTCCTCGAGGGTTTTTGTGCGGACACCGATACCCCATCGCTCCATCGCCACGAGGACGCGGACCAAAGGCATCTCAATGGTTTCAAAAATGCCCCGGAGGTCATACTCGGTCAGTTTGGAATCCAAGAAGCGGAAAAGGTCCCGCAAAAAGTCTTCGGAGGCGCTGTCATTGTCGATTGCTGGGATAGAGCGTTTCAAAAATCGTTTTCCAAGAGCAGCCGGCGTAAATTCAGTGTTGTCGGAATCCACAAGCCACCCCGCTATGGAGAGGTCAAAAAGTGGATCCCGTACCTCCAGGTTTTCTTTTGCTAAATCCTTCAAGATCGATTTCCAGTTCGGAGCGACCTTCAGGGTTGAGGAGGACGCGATGTCGGGATGGCTCCGCACAAAAGCGCCCGATGTAACAATAGCTATATCTTTCCTTTCTTTCTGTTGGGACACGGCCGTTTCTGCGGTAAGAAAAGGAAGTTCGCCCGGAGAGGGAGAGGTGGTCCACTTTAGTTGCTTCAAGATGCGATCGAATCCAAGTTCTTGAAAATAAGGCTCGAGCGATGAGCGGTCGAGGTCGGAGGATACAATGCTTTCAAGGTCCACATCCACGGGCGCGTCCGTGCGGATCGTGCCAAGTCTTTTCGAAAGCAATGCCATCTCGCGTTCAGCGAGGATCTTTTTCGAAGCAGCGTCCGTTGGTTCCAGCCCTTTCAAAAGCAACCCAAGGGTTCCTGCTTCTTTTAGTAGTTTTGCCGCAGTCTTCGGCCCAATTCCTTTCACGCCCGGTATGTTGTCGGAGGTGTCACCCACAAGCCCCTTATAGTCCGGGATCTGGCGCGGCGAGAGCCCGTAACGCGCGATGACAGCCGCCTCGTTGTAAGTTACTATCCCTTCGCCTTTCCGAGGAGTTTCGACAACCACATGGTCGTCTTCCACGAGTTGGACGGCGTCGAGATCTCCCGTGAGGATAACAATCCTCAGCCCCTCCTGGTTCCGGAGCTTCGCGACAAAGGTCCCTATAACATCATCCGCTTCATACCCTGGAGCCGAGAAGGTGCGAATACCGAGCCGCTCGAATATTTCAGGGGCTCTCACGAGCTGAGGAACCAGTTCATCTGCGGTTGGTGGACGATGGGCCTTATACTCTGCAAATTCTTTTTTTCGTAATGTAGGTTCTTTTCTGTCGAATGCCGCCGCGACATAAGAGGGTTTTTTCTCGCGGAGAGTTTTTAAAAGCGCGGACGTAAGTCCGAAGAGCGCCCCCGTAGGTTCCCCCAGACGAGAGGTGAGCGGGGGAAGTGCGTGAAACGAACGGTGGACGAGAGAGTTTGCGTCGATGAGAAGGAGCGTTTTCATGTTAATCGTAGAACCCGTTCGTTTGGCTTTCGGCCGTGCTGGAGACGAATCCAAAGAGTGGAAGCAGGAAGTGCTCGACGGATGTTTGTCGGCCATTCGACGAGAACAATATTTTTCGGGTCCGCTATGACACCCTTCAAATCAAGTGGGTCGAGTTCGCGCACACAGGAGAGCCGATAGGCGTCTACGTGAAACAATCGGTGATACCGTGTGCTGCGGATACGATAGCCGCGGAAGATTATGAAAGTGGGACTCGTGATCCTTTTTCGGACACCTAACCCCCGCGCGAATCCTTGCACAAAAGTCGTTTTCCCAGATCCTAAGGTTCCTGATAGCGCGACAACGAGCGCGCGGGGGTGGCGAAGCTCTGTTTGGAGCAGTTCCTTCGCCAGAAGCGTGGCAAACGCTTGGGTCGTTTTGGGAGAGGAGCTTGCGAACTCCATTTGGCGTGGCGCTAAAGAAGCGTTGATTTATCAGGGATCTTTAGGTGCCGGAAGGCCGCTTCGGTTGCTACCCGACCCGAGGAGGTGCGATTCAAAAAACCTAATTTCATGAGAAAAGGCTCGAAAACATCCTCGACGGTACCAGGCTCTTCATTTAGACCGGCCGCAAGAGTTTTCAGACCCACGGGCCCCCCGTTGAACTTCCGGATGATAATCTCCAGAAGATGACGATCGGCTTGTTCGAGGCCGAGCTCGTCAATTTCCAGAAGTTCCAGGGTTTTCGTGACTACCTCACCGTCAATCGTATTCCGTCGGTTCACTTGGGCATAGTCGCGAGATCGCTTAAGAAGTCGGTTCGCAACACGAGGAGTAAAACGTGAGACGCGAGCTAAAAGTGCGATGGCGTCAGGCGTTGCCGTGACACCAAGAAGTTTTGCGGAACGCCCAAGGATACGCCCGATATCTTCTACGCTATAGTAATCGAGGCGGAACGTAGCTCCGAATCTGGAGCGCAACGGCGCCGACAGGAGATTCATTTTCGTAGTCGCCGCGATGATCGTAAAAGGAGGGAGCTCGAGAGAGAAAGTTCTAGCAGAGGGTCCCTTCCCCACAACGAGATGTAATTTCCGCGACTCCATCGCGGGATAAAGAATCTCTTCAGCAATCTTGTTTATACGATGAACCTCGTCTATGAATAAAATATCGTGAGGTTCGAGGTTCGATAGAATAGCGGCGACATCCCCCGCCTTCTCGAGCGCGGGTCCTGAGGTCGTACGAAGATTCGCTCCCATCTCTTTCCCGGTGAGGTAGGCGAGAGTTGTCTTGCCGAGACCCGCCTGCCCGAAGAGAAGAAGATGATCGCACGCTTCGTGGCGTTCGCGCGCCGCATCAATAATCAGGCGAAGATTTCGCTTGATCTGGTCCTGCCCCACGTACTCCTCCCACCGGGTGGGGCGCAGCGCGGCATCCCAGTTAACATCAGTTTCTCCCTTAGAAACCTTGGGTTCCATACTATTGACAAATATATTTATTTATGCTAGACTGCCACTTAGAATCTCAAGCTGAGATCTGTGGGCAACGGATAATCTCCAGATTTAGGACCTCTTAGCTTTGGCTTGGAATATCCGCTGGAACTATCCAACCTTTCCTAGTTTTCATTAGGAAACCTCAACGCTCTCCCGGGCGTATTGCCCACAGATCTCAGGTCGGGATTCTTTTTGTTTAAGAACGTTCGCCCTTCGGCCAGACAAGAGGTCCTGTTACATCTTCCACCTCCTTGAATGTCGTAATGCCCTGGAAAACCTTTAGGACGCCATCCTCCTGCATTGTAGTCATCCCTTGCTTGCGTGCCAAGTCCTTAAGCTCGATTTCGGTCGGATTTCGATAAATCGCCTGCTCTATAACGTCGCTTACCAGGAAAAGCTCAAAAATAGAAGTCCGTCCTCGGTATCCGATGCCGCCACACATCTCGCACCCCTTAGCTTCAAAAAGCGTTGCGTTTTTGAAATGACCAGCGTCTGCGCGGGATGGCAGCGAGGAGAGGAAAGTGCTGACGCGCCCCTCCCATTCCTTGGTTAGGGGGACGGGGACGCGGCAATGGGGGCAGAGGATTCGGACGAGTCGCTGAGCAATTACGAGAGAGAGGGCGGGGCCCAGGATTTGTGGCTTAGCGCCAAGATCCAGGAGGCGAGGGATAGCTCCTACTGCGTCGTTTGTGTGAAGGGTGGAAAAAACGAGGTGGCCCGTGAGACTGGCATTCATAGCGATGTCGGCTGTTTCGGCATCCCGTATCTCACCAACAAGAATGACGTCCGGGTCCTGTCGGAGAATGGAGCGGAGGCCGTTCGCGAAGGTGTAGCCCGCCTCGGCATCAACCTGTGTCTGAGAAATACCGGCGATGTGATATTCGATCGGGTCTTCGACTGTGATGATTTTAATCTCAGGAGAAAATATGTTCTGAAGGAAAGCGTAAAGCGTGGTCGTTTTTCCGGAGCCAGTGGGGCCGGTGTTTAGGATAAGTCCGTTGGGTTCTCGGAGAACCTGTTTTACGATCTCGAGATCGTCGGGACGCCACCCCAAATCCTCAAGATTCACCTTAAGAGCGTGTGGATCAAGGAGTCGAAGGACCACTGTTTCCCCATACTCGGAAGGAATAATAGAAGTCCTAACTTCAATGTCGCGATCGGAGAGCGAAACAGTGAAACGCCCATCCTGTGCTTGGTCGTGGATGTTAAGTTTCAGGTTTGAAAGAAGTTTGATGCGGGTAATGATTGAGTTATAGGCGTGCAAAGGGAGCTCATCTGTCGCTGAGTGGAGAACACCGTCCATACGAACGCGGAGCGCTCCGCTGGTCTCTCCAGGTTCTAGGTGAACATCGGATGCGGCGAGGGCGATAGCTCCGCCGAGGACCACCTCGAGGAGTTCCGTAGTGAGAGGGCTTTTAAAGTCATGGATAGAACGTCGCAGATTGTCGAGTGTCCGAATCTCCTCCTGAAGTTTTGTTAGGCGCGCCTTATCAATCTCTATTCGGCCGCTGATCTCGTGGCTTTCCTTTCCTACGTACCGGTAGAAGGCCCACGCGTGCTCGAGCCCGCTCAAGGAACACACCGCCACCGTCACGGTATAGGTTTCCCCCAAGCGGTCAATGACCGCCTTAGTTTCCGGTCGATGTGGATCGAGCGCCGCAACAGTCAAATCCTTCCTCACGAGCTGGAGTGGCACCAAAAATGCTGCGCGCGCCTCTGCTTCTGGCACAAGCGCCATCGCCTTCAGTTCCGTGGGTACCTTAGCGGAGACGAGGTTTAGGTAGGGGAAACCAAGGCTGATAGCCCGACGCTCTGCATCGGCCTCCTCGGCCTGCCGGCGCTGCTGCCGCATCTTCTCGAGGAGCTCCTTGGTGTCCATTGGTAGCTCCAGTGTAGCGCGTTTCTTATCCACCAGCAAGGAAAATATTGATTTTTTCTCATGTGTCTTGCTGGCGCACCGGCCGGAAGAGGATACAATAAAAGACGCATGATCATCTTGCTTCACGGCGAGGACTCGTATGGACGGGAGCGTAAGCTCAAAGACCTCGTCCGTGAATATCGTTCAAAACACGTCGCAGCCGATCTTCTCTCCGCGGATCTCGATGATGATCCCGGGGCATGGGTCAAGGTCCGCGACTTTCTTTCACAACCATCACTCTTTGTAGACTCAAAGATTGCTGTGATCCGCGGGGGTGCTTCAGTAAACGAGAAAGGTTGGGCTGCGGCGCTACGGAGCGAGCTCGAAAGTGCGCGGACCTTCATTGTGATTTCAGACCAGGGAACTCCTCTCAGGGCCCTCGCTTTTCTTCTTAAACCCCCCGTTCTTCAGCAAACATTCCCCTTGCTTGAAGGATCTACGTTGAGCACCTTTGTTCGGAAAGAGGCGGCCGTCCGGAAACTTGCGTTTGCGGGCGAGGGCCTTAGGTTTTTTCTAGAATACGTTACAGGCTACGATGCCGATCCGGGTGATCCGAGAAAAAAACGAGGAATGGACAGGGGCTGGCTTATTATAAACGAGCTGGAAAAGGTAAGACTTGCAGGGTTCGAGGAACCGATTTCAGAGGAGGACCTCCGAAGTCTTCTCCGATGGTCGGCAGATTCTGCGCTCTTCTCGATAGCTGGAAAGATTCTTCGTGGTTCGACTCCTGGAATGAAACTTATCAGTCTTGAGACGGCGCTCCGTCGTAATGACGCACCCCATGTCTTCAACCTCGTTTCGTATCAAGCCTCAGGCGCGCTGGCGACGTCACTAGCCCACTACGACATTTCTATCAAAAGCGGCGGCCTGGAATACGAGGAGGCGCTGACCAGTTTTGCGCTCCAGAACGGAACTCCCTCCGAATAAAAAACCCGCCAATGCGGCGGGTTCTTATTATTTCCGATTGAGCGATTTTGTAAGACGGGATTTCAGCCGATCTACTCTCCCGCGAGGAACAATCCCTGTTTTAGCGGCTTTATCGAGTGCTTTGTAAACTGCCGAAAGGTTTGCGCGCGCTTCATCTTGTTTGCCCGTGCTGGCAAGCCGGCGGAACTTCTTGAGCGTCGATTGAAGCCCCGCCCGCTGGGTGAGATTTCTCTTTCGCCGACGGACGTTCTGGCGAAGCGCCTTCTTGGCAGAGGTGGTTCGTGGCATGTTGGTCTCCATTAAAGCGCAAGGATGTCGCGGTGTCAAGAAATTTCACAAGATACTCGTTCTCCTATACTATGAAAGGGAAATGCTCTATACGCTGACCGGCACACTCCGGGGAACTAGTGAAGGAGCCTTCGTTGTGGAGATAGGAGGCTTAGGTATTCGCATCCTCACGAACGGACGTACTCTTGAGCGGCTTCCCGGGGCTGGAGCGACGGTGACGCTCTACACGCGGCTTTATATCCGCGAGGATCAATGGGAGCTCTACGGTTTTCTTGAGGAACAGACCCTGAAGCTCTTCGAACTCCTGATCGGCGTTTCAAGCGTTGGACCCAAAACCGCACTCGGTGTTCTCGAGAGCGACTCGGTTGAAAACCTCATCGCGGCTATTCTTGAGCGGCGCCCAGAGCTTCTCACTCGGGCGCCTGGCATCGGACGGAAGACTGCCGAACGAGTCATTCTCGAGCTTCAGAACAAAGTGCGTCTCGCGGGTGCAACCGCTCGGACTGAAGCGATGGATTTGAACGCGGAAGTTGAAGATGCGCTAGTCGGTTTGGGATATCGGCGCGCCGATGTGCGACGTGTCCTTGAAAAACTTGATTCTAAGGAAAAAACACTTGAAGAGAGGCTCCGAGCCGCGCTTCGCGCACTCGGCAACCGCACCTAATATGGCGTCGCTTCTCTCCTTCTACCATCTCCTCTGGGCCTTTTGGGGAAACTTGTGGTACGGCCGTCCGAGTCGGAAGCTCTTTGTGATTGGTGTGACTGGGACAAAAGGGAAATCGACGGTAGTCGAACTCATGAACACCATCCTCGAGGCGTCCGGGCGCTCTACCGCGGTCCTAAACTCGGTTCGTAGGAAGGTTGGTGACGAAGATTCCACGAACATGACCGGGAACTCGATGCCAGGGCATGCGCTCATCCAACGATTTCTCCGAGATGCCGTTCGGGCGCAGTGTTCATATGCGCTTGTCGAGGTAACGTCCGAAGGGGTTCTCCAGCACCGGCACCGCTTCATCGACTGGGATGCCGGGACGTTTCTAAACCTCGCTCCTGAGCACCTGGAACGGCACGGCTCCTTTGGGGCGTACCGGGCCGCAAAAGTGCGGTTTTTTAGCGATTTTGCCCGATCCGGAAAACGTCGGAAGTACCTCTTTGTGAACGAACAGGACGCGAACCATCAGTACTTTGCGGATGCCGCTCGCGGTGTGCCTGGCGTTACCCTCACGTACTTCAGCCGAGAGCGCTTCGTAGCCGAAGAGCTTGGAGGACGGTACGACCTCCACTCGCTTGAAGGGAGGCGCATGGTAGGGGACTGGCTTACCGCGGATTTCAATCTTGAGAACGCTGCAGCCGCAGTCGCCCTCGCGAGAGTTCAGGGGATTGATTGGGATACTATCCGACGGGGCCTCGATAGCTTTCATGGGGTGCCCGGGCGCCTTGAATATGTACAAAAGAAGCCATTTGCAGCGATTGTTGATTACGCGCACACACCAGACTCGCTCGAGAAGATATACAGCGCCATCGAGATGAGCGTTCTTCAGGAAACAAAAGGCCACCTCATCGGTGTCCTTGGGTCTGCGGCCGGTGGTCGCGATACTTGGAAAAGGCCCGTGATGGGCCGCATTGCCGCAGAGCATTGCGATTCGCTAATCCTTACAAACGAAGATCCGTTCGATGAGGATCCACGCGCGATCGTGGATGCGATCGCTTTGGGTTTTAAGGACGCTAAATCAAGGAAGCTGAGAGCAGGGAACATAGAGATCGTCCTCGACCGACGGGAGGCTGTTCGGCGAGCGATAAAACTCGCCCATCCGGGCGATGCGGTAATTGTGACAGGAAAAGGCAGCGAGCCCTATCTCCATCTTGCGGGAGGCGTGCGCGCTCCCTGGAGTGACCGACGCGTCGTTGAAGAAGCGCTTGCCGCGAGCGGGCAGTAGCGTACCGCAAAGAAAACGCCTATCCTTAGTTCCATGGATATCCGACTTACCTTCCACGGCGGCGCACAGAGCGTTACTGGTTCCAACTATCTTTTGGAGGCGGACGGCACGAAAATCTTGATTGACTGCGGCATGCACCAAGGCTCGAGTTATTGTGAGGCGCATAACTTTGAACCTTTTCCTTACCAACCGAGAGAGATTGCGGCAGTCTTCGTGACCCATGCCCACATTGACCACACGGGGCGCCTCCCGCAGCTTGTGAAATCCGGCTTTCAGGGGACAATCTACTCCACCCACCCCACAAAAGACATGGGGGAATTTCTGCTCCTCGACTCGGAACATATCATGCGGGAGGAAGCCGAACACAAGAAGACGCCACCCCTTTACACGGGACTCGACGTGGAGAAAACGATGGCTGTCTGGCGCAAAATCGGGTACCACACGCCAGTCACCGTGGGCCCTTTTACGGTGGAGTTTTATGACGCAGGGCATATTCTAGGGTCGAGTTCGGCGGTTGTTCGCGTAGATGGAAAGACCATCGCATTTTCGGGAGACCTTGGAAACGTACCAAGTCTTTTCATAAAACCGACAGAATATATTCCGGACGCGGACTACGCACTCGTGGAGTCAACCTATGGGAACCGAATTCACGAACGGGGAGATAAGCGCATTAACATTTTGGAGGACGTGGTTGAAGAAGCGATCCAGTCGAGAGGCGTACTTATGATTCCCGCCTTTGCGCTCGAACGAACACAGGAAATGATTTTTGAATTGAACGAACTCGTGAAGCACGGGAGTGTCCCCCGAGTCCCCGTTTTCGTTGACAGCCCGCTCGCCATCAGGCTTACGGGGGTTTACCAGAAGTACTCTGAGGATCCAGAGTACTTTAACGACGCCTCGATAAAGCTTGTTAAAAAAGGGGACCTTCTTTTCGATTTTCCGGGGCTTACTATGACGCTCACAACCGAGCAGTCGAAAGCGATCAACGATATTCCTCCGCCCAAGGTGGTAGTGGCGGGTGCCGGGATGTCTAATGCGGGACGCATCTTGCATCATGAGCGGCGCTATTTGCCGGATCCCGCCAGTACAATCCTCTTTGTCGGATATCAGGCGGGTGGAACTCTCGGAAGAATGATCCTCGATGGCGCATCCACCGTAAAGATGTTCGGTGAGACAGTACCAATCCGATGTCGCCGACGGGCGATTGGTGGCTACTCCGCTCACGCGGACCAGCCGCAGCTCATGGCGTGGGTAAGTGCGATGCGGGAGCAGGTGAAACGCGTGTTCGTGGTGCAAGGCGAAGCGTCAGAAGCCGGGCCTCTGGCGCAACGGATACGGGACGAACTAGCCGTGAACGCACAAATTCCTTCCGCGGGTGAGAGCGTGGTGTTATAATTTAAGTATGCCTATGAAAAAAATTCTCACGCCCAGGAATCACAGTAACCACAATCATCATCTTAAGTACAAAATCTGTGTCTCGGGCGCGGCAGAAACGGGGCACTGTGCGGCCGGCGCCCTTGAGAAAGCCGAAGCTGTCGGGCGAGCCATCGCGAACCAAGGGTCGGTTCTTCTGACGGGAGCAACGACCGGCGTTCCCTACTGGTCGGCTAAGGGAGCAAAAGCAGAAGGTGGCATCGTGATCGGCCTTTCGCCGGCTTCCTCAAAACTTGCTCACCTAAAAACCTATCGCTTGCCTCTCGACTATCACGATCTCGTGATTTACACCGGTTTTGACTACGCCGGCAGAAATCTCCTTCTCACACGCTCTGCGGATGCGGTTATTGTTATCTGTGGACGCATGGGCACCCTAAATGAATTCACGATTGCGTTTGAAGACCAAAAACCCATTGGTGTGCTTGAGGGTAGCGGAGGTCTCGCCGACCGTCTGAAAGAGCTTATTGAACAATCCCACCGAGGTCCGGGGCGAGTGATCTTCGATGCCGATCCTGAAAAACTCGTTGCGCGACTTCTGGACCTTGTTGAAAACGAGGAGGAGAAGAACGGCGTAAAAGGTCGAATATAGATAGAGATTCCTACGCTATACGATGGCCATGTTCGATTTTCTAAGAAGGAAGAACACCACACCTAAGGCGTCCGGAAAACCTACAGGACCCGTGAAGGTGGGGAAACCCATCGGGGTGGTAACACACTACTTCGGTCACCTCTCGGTCGCCATTGTGAAATTCAGCCGTGCCGTTAAAGTCGGCGAGAAAGTCCAGTTCTTGGGCGCCACCACCAGCTTCGACGAAACCATCCGTTCCATGCAATACAACCATAAAGAAATTATGGAGGCTGCGAAAGGGCAGGAGGTTGGTATCAAGGTGGGCGACAAGGTTCGAGAAGGTGACGAGGTGTACATTGCGGGGTAGCTTTACTAGTTCCCGCATGCGATCCTATCCGTTTGTTCTGGCCTCGTGTCTCTTGGCCGGGACCATACTCGGTGCGGGGATTTTCTCCCTGCCCTACGTCGTAGGGCGCGTCGGTCTTGTGACCGGCCTTTTTTATTTGCTTGTTCTCGCCTGCATCTATGCCGTCCTGCATAGGATGTACGCTACGCTTTTCGAGGCTCGTCCCGGGGAACACCAATTTATCTATCTTGCTCGAACATTTCTTCCTCCGTTCTACGCGACCGCAGCTTCTCTTGTGGTGTTCGGAGAACTCCTCTTCGTTATGCTTATCTATCTTACGCTTGTCCCAGCGTTTGCTCTCGTCGCGTTTGGTGCGGCGCCCGCAGTAGCTTTTATTGGGTTCTGGGTCTTGGGTTCTCTTTTCATTTTTGCGCGCCTTTCCTGGATGGGATTCGCAGAGCTCATAGGAGTGCTCGGAATTGCGACCATCGTCGGAGCCGTGCTCCTGGCGGGAGGGGGGGCCCTGCACGTACCCGCGTTCCGTGCGCTTGATCTAGAGAACGCTCTTCTCCCATTCGGCCCCATGCTCTTTGCGCTTGCTGGGTGGCCGGCAGTGGCAGGTGTTGTTGGTATATATCAGCGCGCGAAACGAGAAGGACGATCCTTCTCTCTCGCTGGCGCCGTAACCGTCGGAACATTTCTTGCAGCGCTTCTCGCGGGACTCTTTGTTGTGGGGGTTCTCCGTCTCGTGCCGGAACCCTCTCCGGCAGCACTTCCAGGCCTCGCGTTTCTCCCTCCCGTCCTCTTCGCTTTCTTGGGGGGTCTCGGGCTTCTCACGATCTGGCTTTCTTATTTCGTAGTCGGTTCAAACCTTCGGGACATCCTGCGGTGGGACCTGCGAGTCCCTCCATTTCTCGCGGGTGCCGTGACTGTTCTCGCGCCACCACTGCTCTTTCTAGTAGGTTTCCGAAACTTCCTTAGTGCCGTGAGCTTCACGGGCGGCACTTTCTTGGCCCTTGAGGGCGCCTTTGTGGTCTGGATGTGGCGTCGAGCCTTTCCCACAAACCCTGCGCGGTGGGTAAGTCTCCCGCTTTTTGGCATATTTGCCATTGCGCTAATCCATCAAATAGCCTCTCTCCTATGAAAAACAATTGGAGTCCTCAAGCGTTTGTCCGGTGGATTACCTTCGCGCTCGTAGTAGTCATACCCCTAGGAACCAAGAAGTTTTTGTTCCCGTTCCCCCTTCCGTTCACCAATGTCTACGTGAACGAATACTCTGCCGCATTTCTCTTCGGAAGCGACCTCCTTCTTCTCGGGCTCCTTGGGGCTGTTCTTGTCTGGCTTCGTCCAGCATTCATTGCTCTCCTTAAGCGCTACTGGCTGCTTATCGCACTTCTTTGTATCGGGCTTCTCACGCTTTTGGAGGCGACGAACCCCGGATTAGGTTTCTATGTTTGGATCCGTCTGGCGCTCGTGGTTCTAGGCGCGCTCGCAATCGCAAGTGCAGTAAAAGAGGAGTGGGTCAATCCTAGGATATTATTTGTGGGTCTTGCTCTGTCCGCTATCCTTGAGGCGCTCATCGGTATCCGACAGTTCTTGGTGAATGGAAGTGCGGGTCTCACAATCCTAGGAGAACCGGTTATCACATCCCTCACAAAAGGTGTGGGACGCGTGGTCGTCGCCGGAGGGGCGCTTCTTCGAGCCCAAGGGACCATGCCCCACGCGAACATCCTCGCGGGATTCCTGCTCATGGGGCTTGGCGCCTTTTACTATCTTTTTTTGACGACGCCAGAGGACGCGCGACGAATCCATTTGGCAGCAATAATCCTCGGGATACTCACGCTCTCTGTGGGGCTCGCGGTCACCTTCTCGCGCTCGGGGTGGATCACGACGCTCGTTCTCACAACTGGAGTGCTTCTCTGGGGATGGCTACGGAAGGGACGCAGACGGCGCACGTTGGAACTTCTGGCAGTGCTCGCAGGCACATCCCTTTTCCTTTTTGTGGTGCTCGGGTGGGCTATCGGTGCCCGCGCCAGTCTTTCGCCCACAGAGGGTCCTGTCGCGGATCGCGTGGCGTATGACCATATTGGTCTTGAGATGATCGGGGCGCATCCCTTGGGTGTAGGCATCGGAAACCAGCTTCTCGCGGGCGTCCACGAAGGATTTTATCAGAGACACAATATCCCAGAATGGTGGCGCTGGCAGCCGATTCACAATATTTATCTCCTAATTGGTGTCGAGGTAGGCCTTCCCGGTCTTGTAGCGTTCCTCTGGTTTCTTATGCTCGTGATGCGTTCGGCCCTGCCTCACCTCCGCCGGGGAGATCCTGACGCATGGTTCCTGCTTCTCATTCTTGTTGCGCTCCTAGGATTCGCCCTCGTGGATCATTTCCTTTGGGATTTAGAGAATGGAAGGTTGATGTTGTGGGTCATTTTAGGCATACTGATGGGCGCAAGCGGACGCCCCCATCGTTCAATGGATAGGACGCTGGCCTCCGAAGCCGGAAATTGAGGTTCGACTCCTCATGAGGGCACGAATAACGAAGACCCACCATATGGGTGGATCGGATGCTCTATAATTCAAGCATGGGCAAGGTAGAGGAACTTAGAGAATTAGAGCAGGAAATAGCTTCTGATGCCGCACTCCCGCTTCAAGGAGCAAATCTCGTTTTCGGGGAAGGGAGCCCAGATTGCGACGTGATGTTTATCGGTGAAGCGCCGGGCATGACCGAAGACCAGCTCAAGCGCCCTTTCGTGGGGCGCGCGGGGCAGCTTTTAGACAAGCTTATTCAAGGTATCGGTTGGAAGAGGCAGGATGTCTATATTACAAATATCGTGAAACGACGGCCGCCAGACAACCGAGACCCGCTTCCGGAAGAGATCGAAGCGTACAAGCCCTATCTGGCTCGTCAGATACAGATCATTAATCCGAAGATCATAGCTCCCTTGGGGCGTTTCGCGATGAACTACTTTCTGCCGACTGCGAAAATCACGCGGGATCAAGGGAAGGTTTTCCGGGTTGGGGATCGTTTCGTAGCGCCGCTCCTACACCCCGCCGCGGCCTTACGGGGGACTGGGGCAATGCAGTCGCTCGAAGGGGCATTTAAAAAACTTCCCCTCATCGTAAAAAAATACGAGGAACTTGCGGAGAGGGTTGCTCCAGCTTCGGGGCCTTCCAACGCTTCCCAAACCAAGCTTTTCTAGGGATTATTGACAAATATGTGTTAATATGCTATTCTATTACCAGATCGTGAACAATTGTTCCACTAGCCAAAAAGGGAGTTCCTATGGAACCCTCGATAGTTCTCGGCTTTATTTGTCTCGTTTCACTCGCAGGAATCATTCTCACTTCCGTCCATCTGGTCCGGCTGTTTCGGACGGTGCAGAGCGAGAAACAAGTGGGCCGCTTTCGTGTCCACTACCTGCGGAACGGCAAGGACATTGAACTTCCTCCCTATCTGAGTGTCTTAAAAAGGCATCCGGCTGTACTCTTTGTCCGATGGAGTGAGCCGGAACCAGGCATGCCCGGGTTCTACCGGTTCTGTACCTGGACACAGATGACGCAGAAGGAGACGAAGTCCAAAAGCATTCACATGCAGAGAGATGAGGAATTGATTGCATATCCGAAAAAAGGAGGTGCGCAATGATCGAAGTTCTTACACGAATCCAGATTGAAGCCACATATATCGCGGCGTCCGTTTCCCTCACCATTCTCCTGATTCTGGCGGGTCTGGCGACCGTACCGCCATTCCGGTTCCAGAAGACCGTTGCGACCATGATTCCCGCTCTCCTCCTGTTCCTGTGGTGGGAGAGAATTATCCCGCTTTCCCATTGGGGAGAACCAAGACTTACCTGGCTGGTGGTTATCGGAGCTGGGGCATTCTTCGTCGCCTCCGCTTTCAACGACCTTAAAGGACTCCTCCATCAAGGAAGATTCCCTTGAGGTTCAGCTATACGCCGGCAACGCAAAATAACGCGTTGCCGGCTTTTCCTTACTTTTCCGTGCCGACAAGGTATAATGAGTCCAATGTTTAGGGCCCTGCTCTATCTCAGCGAGCATTTCTTTTATCATATTATTGAATTCCTCCGCCACTGGTACGTAAAGAGCGCTAAGCTCTATGCAAACTTCGTCCTGAACAGACTTGAGGCGCTTGATTACTATCTCGCGTGGCGCATCACGGCGAAAAACCTCTTCGAGCCGCTTTATAAGGATTATTCGGTGATTGGGCGGATGCTCGGGTTCGTTTTCCGCTCCATTCGCCTTATCGTTGGCAGTGTAGTTTACGCATGCCTCTTTGCAGTAGCCATCGCCCTCTATCTGGTTTGGGTCGCAATTCCGCCCTACCTCGTCCTAAAGGTTATCTCTGGCTAACATGGCACGTCTTTTATTCCGCGATGAACGATTTCTCCTGCCTGCGTACGCGGAGTTCTTCGTGCGGCTTATTGTCTACTCCTGGTACGTTGTTTTCGGGGTTATAACACTCCTCCTAATCCTTTCCGCTGTCTTAGCGCACCCCCCCGCGTTTAACGGTTCTTTGGCTCTCGGATTGCTCTTCGCTCTATTTCTTGGTGACCGACTCCTCCACTACGGGGAGGGGGAACATCCTCTCTATGAGCTCAATCGAGGAGCTGAGGTGAATCTGGCGGTTGCCCTCACGCCGTCTGCTTTTCGGCTCGTGCACCGTTCGTTCCGAAAAGCGCTCGGCACGCACGAATCTTTTGAACTTCTGCTTCTAAAGGAGCTTGTGGAGCGAGGCGATATTCGGGAAGCGCTCCGTCGGCTTGATGTCCCTGCCAAAGATTTTCTGGCGAAAATCGAAGAGTACCTAGGGCGGGAACGGAGTGCAGCTCAGACGCCAACACGTGCCGATCTCTTAACGATCATCGGAGCTCTTGTAGAAGCGGCCTACCAGAACGCTGAGGGTGCCAGCGAGAAATTTATTGAGCCACGGAACCTTCTCTTTGCGTTGGGGAGCATTCCCAATCCTTCTATACAAAAACTCTTTGAGCTTTTCAATATCACCGCGGCGGACATAGGAGAAGCTATCATCTTTGGGAAGTGGGGCTCCCGCTTCGCGCGCTTGCGGAGTCTCCCGGCTACGCTTGGAGGGTTTGCCAATCATCGGATGATGCGCCACCGCGTGATGAATCGCGCTTGGACGGCGCGTCCCACGCCCACCCTGGACCGTTACAGCGCGGACCTAACCGACCTCGCGCGGGAAGAGTCTATAGGGTTTCTGATTGGCCATACCAAGGAGTATGACCACCTTCTTCAGGTTGTGTCGCGCCCCGGGATGCCGAACGCCATCTTGGTAGGCGAGTCGGGTTCCGGGAAGTCCTCTCTCGTCGCCCACCTCGCATATCAGATAGTGAAAGATCAGGTTCCGCCCGTACTCTTTGATAAGCGGCTCGTATCGCTTCGCATCGCCGACCTTACCGCAGACGCGCCCGCGGAAGTCCTTACTGGGCGACTCGAGAAAATAGCGGATGAGATCCTTAAGGCGGGGAATATCGTATTACACCTTCCGAACATGCACGATCTCTTCCGCACCGGGGGGACACGCGGGCTGGACGCTATCGATATCCTACTTCCCATCATTAAGAGCACTGCGATTCCAGTCATCGGAGACACTTTTCCGCGCGAGTTTAAGCAATATATTGAAACCCGTTCGGATTTCCTCGAGCAATTTGAAGTGGTTCCGGTGGAGGAGATCTCAGAAGCTGAGGCGCTTCGATTTCTTATCTATTCCAGCCTGATGCTTGAGAAGGAATACAAGGTCCTCATCACCTTCCGAGCTCTTAAGAAGGCGGTTGAGGTCGCGCATCGCTATTTTAAACCCAAGCTCCTCCCCGGGAGCGCGGTTGATCTTGTAAAACAAGCACTTGCGAAAGCTTCCCAGGAGCATCTCGTAGCCGTGAATGAAGACGTGGTCGTGGCTGTCGCGGAGCGGCAAAGCAAAATCCCTATCGAAAGGGCGGGAGCTGCCGAAGCGGAGAAACTCTTAGATCTCGAGAGCACCATTCATCAACGGCTTGTGGACCAGGAAGCGGCCGTTAAGGCTGTTGCGCAAGCTCTCCGCGAGTATCGGAGCGGCCTTGCGCGACGAGGTGGTCCCATCGCCACCTTCCTTTTCGTGGGGCCTACGGGCGTAGGGAAGACAGAACTCGCGAAAATCCTTGCGGAGACCCAGTTTGGTTCGAAGGACGCGATGACACGTCTCGATATGACCGAGTACCAAGATAAGCAGAGCATCTTCCGCCTTATCGGAAATCCCGACGGATCCAGAAGCGGAGCTCTAACCGACGCGGTCCTCGCACGGCCCTACTGCCTCGTGCTCCTGGACGAGTTTGAAAAAGCGAGCCCCGACGTTCTAAATCTTTTCCTGCAGGTTTTCGATGACGGGCGTCTCACCGACAGCCTGGGGCGCACCGTGAACTTCGAAAACACCATTCTCATCGCCACCTCGAACGCACACTCGGACTACATCAAAACTGAGATTGAGAAAGGACGCACCAGCGAGGATCTCGAGGAGGACATTAAGCGAAAACTGACGGACTACTTCAAGCCGGAACTCCTAAACCGTTTCTCAAACATTATCGTGTTCCGGTCCCTCAAACTTGAGGAGATCCACACTATCACCAAGCTTCTTCTCCAAGAGATTGCCATGATACTTTCTGATACGCAGGGCATTACTCTCGAGGTGGACGAGGATGCGGTCAAACGCATTGCCGAGCTCGGCTACAGCCCCGCTTTCGGTGCCCGACCTCTCCGACAAACCATATCAGAGAACGTAAGAAGCGCTCTTGCTGAGAAAATTCTCCGGAAAGAGATCGGTCGGGGCAACACCATACGCCTTGTCTACGCGGATGGCCGGTTCGATTTCAAGCTCATCGCCTGATCCTATGCGTATACGAATGGATCTAAAACTGAATATCCGCGAGCTCTCCATAAACCGCATCGTCCGGTACCTAGTCGTTGTAGACCTAATGCTCTGGGGCGGTTGGGGGCTTTTCGCGCCCATCTTTGCTGTCTTTATCCTCGATCGGATCCCGGGCGCCACCCTTATCACCATCGGGGCTGTTTCCGCCCTCTATTGGACCGTAAAATCCATCATTCAGATTCCCATTGCTCTCTTTTTAGATCGTCGCGCCGGAGAACGGGACGATTTCTATACCGTGATAATGGCACTGATTCTTGCGGGTTTCACCGCTATCAGCTTCCTCCTCGTGCATACCATCCCTGGCCTTTTCCTTGTTACGTTCTTGCAAGCCGTCGCTTTCGGTATTTATATTCCCGCTTGGTCGGGCATTTTTTCACGCCACCTCGATAAAAACCATTACTCGTTTGATTGGTCCCTCGACAGCACGAGTGTGGGTTTTGCCTATGGTGTGACGGCGCTTGTGGGCGGAAGCCTCGCCGCACTTCTAGGGTTCGAGACTGTTTTTATCCTCGCAAGCGTTATTTCTTTCACGAGCGCCGTAGTGCTTTTCTTCGCTCCGAATCTTATTCTGCCCAAGCCAATCGTGAAGTCGATAGCAGAACGCGGTGTTCCACTGTCGGAACACCCGCAGTAAACTTAAAGCATGGTGGAGCGGACGATAAAAGAAGTTTCGGCGGGCATCGTTATTTATCGGAGGACCAAAGAAGGTCCCCGATTCCTCATTCTCTATCACGGTGGACGCTACTGGAATTTCTCCAAAGGAAAGCTTTCTGAGGGTGAAAAGAGTTTCCGCGCAGCGCTCCGCGAGGTGTGGGAGGAAACTGGTTTGAGCGAACGCGACCTGCAGTTCAAGGACTGGTTTCGCGTGCAGGATCATTTCACCTATACACGTAACAAGCAAAAGATTTTCAAGACGGTTACCTACTATCTTGCTGAAACTACCAACACCAACGTGCGCGTGCAGGAAGTGGACGAGGAGAAAGAAGGGGAGCGCTGCTACGGCTACGGATGGTTCCTATACCCCGACGCGCTCCGCGTCCTTATCCACCGAAACCTACGCACTATTCTGAAGCGTGCCCACGATACGGTTCTGCACGGAAAAAGCATGCCTGCTAATAGACCAGCAGCCCGCAGCGGCGGTCACGAGCGTCAGAGCACCCCACCCAATCGGCGGTAAGGCGCCGTCTATCTATGAGAAAGAAAAGATCGGGGCCTAAGGAAGGGGAGTTGCCAAGGTTCTATAGCCTGGTTTATCGTATCGCCCGCGGTGTTCCTCGCGGAAAGGTTGTCACGTATCAGCAGCTCGCACGCGCGGCTGGAAACCCTCGTGCGGCTCGAGCCGTTGGGAGCGCCATGAACCGGAATCCCTTTGCTCCCAAGGTGCCCTGCCATCGTGTTATCCGTTCTGATGGATCTGTTGGAGGGTTTGCTCGCGGAACCCCGGAGAAAATCCGGATGCTCGAGCAAGAAGGCGTTATTGTGCAAAGAAAGCACATAGACCTTCATCGCTTCGGGTGCAAGATATAAAAACCCGGGGTCCTTTCGGCCCCGGGGAAGGCAGGCCCCATCCATAAGGGCCGCTTCGGTTTTCGCGCCGGTCGTTATCCGCTGGAGAATGCGTTCATGCTCATAAACGCATTCATAGACATCACCCCCTTCCAGAGTAATCCCGGTTGTATGTAAACGATCCAGTTATCCCGTCGGCGAGCCCCTCCTGCGATGGGCATTCGTAAGGCCTGCGCCGAGATTCCATCGTATCACGCACAAAATTTGTTTTCAAGAATATAAAAGAATAGAGGGTGTCCAATAATGAACACCCTCATGTGAGGCCCCATGGTTAGGGGTAAAAAGGATTGGTACTTTCGTACCGGGTATTTCAAGGAGCTTGCGTTAGGCTCGTGCGGATGTTTCTAGATTACTACCATTGCCTAACACTTAAATTGTAAATCTCTGCCGCGCCGCGTCAAAGAGAGTTATCCACATATCCACAGTTAGCAAAAGCCCCCGTTTACGGGGGCTTTCTCTGTTATTGGACAAACTCCACAACTTTTTTGAAAACCGCAGGATGGTTCTTTGCGAGGTCTGCGAGTGTTTTTCGATCCAGCTTCACGTTCTTCAGTTTGAGTGCGTGAATAAGTTTCGCATACGTAGTGCCTTCATTGCGCGCCGCGGCATTCACCTGGACATTCCACAGGGCGCGGTAAACCCGCTTTTTTTCTTTTCGTCCCTTGAACGCGCGACTCCACGCATGAAGCAATGCTTCTTTCGCGGCGCGTTCCTTGGATTTGCGACCCCACTTGAATCCCTTTGTGTACGTGAGGAGCTGCTCTCGCTTACGATGTGCTCCCGTACCTCGTTTAACGCGTGTCATGGTTAGTAGAAGTAGTGTCGGATGGAATGCCCTCCGAAGTCAATGCCGCGGGAAAGCTTCTTACGTTTCATCTGGGTGGTGCGCTTGTTGGACCGGGAGTGGCCGAGGGCCATCGCCCGGCGGCGTATCTTGCCGGTCTTCGTGATGCGGATGCGTTTTCGAACGCTGTTCTGTGCCATGTGTTATTTCTTGGTAATCTGTGTGACAAACCCTCGTCCGCCTTGCCGCGGCGGCATCGTGACGGTGAAAGGAATCTTGATCATCTTTAGGAACTCACCGAGTTTCATGAGCCCCCACTCTTTGTTTCCTTTCTCCCGTCCCCGGAGGCGGAGATCAATCTCTACCTTGTGGCCTTGCCCCAGGAACCGCTCCGCACGGTCTGCCTTGACCTGGAGGTCATTGAGAGCCGCTCGGGGGGTGATTCGAACCTGTTTTAATTCCTTTACCCGCTGGGCTAACCGCTGCTTCTTAAACTCCTTCTCTTTTTGATACCGGAACTTGTCAAAACTGATAATGCGGGCGACGGGCGGCTTAGCACCCGGGGCGACCTCGATAAGGTCCAAGCCCCGTTCCACGGCCATCCGGAGCGCTTCCTCCTTCCGCACCACGCCTAGGTTCTCCCCCTCGGGGCCGATCACGCGAAGTTCCGCGGCGGCTATTTGGTTGTTGATGCGGTACGGTTGGATAGGGGAATGATAACAGCCGACCCACGGTATGTAAAGACCTGCGTTTAAAAGAAAGAGCCTGTCCGAAATTTTCGGGCAGGCCCTTGAGGTGTTCGCCGGTGTTAATCGCCGTGCGCACATCATTCCTTTCTAATAGATTATATTTCCGTTTTTATCCACAACGACAACAACTACCGTCCAAGCTGCCCGCACGACTCCGCTGCGGTACGCCCGCGCTGTAAGCACCGTGGTCCGCGCGAAAAGGTCCGAGATGCCAGACGACTGTCCTTGAAGCGAAACGTCCGTCTCCGCACCGTTCTTCGAAGGCAATCCCTCGATTGTCACGCGGTCGGCGTTCCGCGATCCCCACGTGAGGTCGCTGGACCACAGAATACTTCGCACGCCCATCGCTTGATTCCCACCACCCGAGCCCTCGTAGACCACCGGGTTCGGATCGGCTTTAAGCCAAACCGAAACGGTAAGCGTATCGATGACCGGAGGCGGTGTCACGGGCGGACGGACATAAACGAATCTAGAATCCGTTGCCTGTGGCATAGCGGGGAATCCGTTCACGCGGTACAGGACTTCGTTTTGACCCACCGTGAAGAGCCGCATCGAGACCGGTCCTTGAAGAACCGAAGGTCCGAAGTAACTCAGGTCCGCCGATGTTCCGACGCCTGACACGTCCACCTCGAAGAGCTCACCCCAATTCACCGTATCCGGAGCGCTCAAGATATGAGCCTCGGTGTTCGGGAATGGAGCGCTTTCTGTGATGAAGTACCAGACGGGAGACCAATCTCCAAATCCTGCCTGGTTCTTGCCCCGAGCCCGCCAGTAATATACGGTGCCATTCTTAAGAATAGCGCCGTTCTGGAGGGTTGATGCCACCGAAAGTGTAGTTCCTCCTACGCTGTCCCGTTCGAACACAATAGCCGAGAAATCGGCTTTCGTGCTGACCTGGATCATCGAGGAAATGGCGTTCGGAGTGAAGTTCCAGGCTAATGTTGGCGCGAGAGGCATACTAGGCGCGCCATTCGCGGGATAGATAAGCGTGTAAGCCGCTGGTGGTTGCTGTGTAATTGCTGGTGCCGTCGTAAAGGTCCATTGTTCGGACCATGGGCCCGTAACGCCGGAACTCGTAACACCCTGCACCCGCCATGACCACTGCTTATCATATCCTGCCGTAAACTGGAACGTATTAGTCGTGATGCCGAAGACCTGAGGACTAGCTAGACCCGTTTTGGCATCCAAGATCTGCAGGTTATAGGTCGCCGAGTTCGGTTCCAAATCCCAAAGAAGATTAACGCTTATACCGAGGCCGTTCATACCATTTGTCGGGGCTCGGAGCACTAGTGCGCCGGGCGCCGGTTTGGATCCTCGGACGTAGAATGTGATCTGGCGCACGATAGGTATCGTCGGAGCTCCATATCCTGTCACAACGACGGTCTCGGTATTCGGACCGATTGTTACCGCGAAGGTACTGTTTGGAGCCACTGTCCCTATTTTATTACAGACCACGAGCGTCGCGTTGGTGCTGTCAGTGATGTAGACCGAACCAGGATTCACGGTGTCTCCGTGGATGTCCTGGTCGCTCGTAAGTTTCATTGCTAGCGGTGTCGGTGGTCCTAGCGGAGCATTCTGTAGATACACAGTCACGGGCGGCGTCGGAAATCCCGCTTGCACCCTTGCCTCTGCATAAGAAGGGAGATATCCCATCGAATCCACTCGACAGATATAAGTTCCCTCGGTTTGCGGGGCGTAAACCGCCGGAGTCGTTCCCCGGAACACGGTGATACCAGCCACTGTAAGGAGCGTTGCATTTGCTCCCAGTGGATTTGAAATTACGAAGATCGTATCAAGCGTTGCCTGCTGTTCGGGTGGCGCAGTCGGCGAGAGGGGCAAGTCCTTCTTGGACATGCACCCCGCGAGAAACGCCAGGATCGCCAGGAAGGCGAACAACCATTTGCTTTTCATCACTTACCATCCTTTCGTAGTTGGTATAAGGGTTAGCTCACTTCAATAATCGGTAGGAGAAACTAATCCCTCCAGCAAATCCGAGCTTTAACGGGTTGCTTGCGCTTCCCAGCTGGGTGTAGGTAGAGGGTTGAATCCCCAAGTTTCCAGTCAGAAGCAGGTTGTCCCCAATCCCAATACGGGCTGTGGGGCCGACAGTAAGACCTGGTGTGTCGCGAAGAAACTTGAATTCGTCCGCAATCGCCTCGTAAGCAATGGAGAATTTACCTTGGATACCCCACCAACTGGAGGTGGGATAAATCTCAAGGCCGACGGAGAAGATTGCGTCCGCGAGACGCCCGTACGTGGGATCCTTCTGCTTGGGTCTCCAATGGCCGGCCAAGAGAATAAAAACCGGTTCTTTTCCGATGGAGAGCGAAAGCCCTGGAGCCCAGTAGTACATTTCAGGCGTCGAGACGCCTGCGATGCTAGCACCTAAGGAGATATTGAGATTTGAGGAGGATTTCCAAGAACTCGCAGCAACGTCCCTAATAGAACCCTTGGAGGTATCACCCAGAACCGTTGTGTAGTAGTTATTGATGGTCGAGGAGGGTATCTGTTGCGTCCGATGAACGCGCACCACCCTCAAGCCCCGTTCCCGTTTATGCTTCACAACTTCTCCCCGTGTTTCGCCGCGGCCAGCGCGAGCCTTGCCCGCATCGGCACGTTCGGCGGCGAAATCCCGGTTTAAGGGTCGCTGAAGCGCTTTCTCGAACTTGGAACCGGTCGAAAACTTTCGATAGACCGGCGTTGCCGAGTCAGCGGTTCCGATGAAAAGAAGCGTGTAGGAACTATCAGGTGTGGATGCAATAAATACATCCACAGCCTTCCAGCCACCCACAGGTTCAAGCGACTTCGGATTGTTATACCGATAGGGTTGGAACCGTACGAAGAGCGTGTCCCCGGCCTCCGCGTCTTGCGGCAGGAGGAACGCGAGAACAACCAATACGACTATGGCACAGACTGCTTTCATGGCCAACTCCTTCTTTAAGGTTAGTGGTAGTTGTTTGTTGTCTCATATTCAGTTTTCAATGGACACTTTTGTATATACGTTCAAATCTCCGAATCGAGATTTTGGACGTCTACAATTGCGACCATATATTAGTTGAAATATGTATTTCTGTCAAGTACCAACGATGATAATCGTAGGTTAAGGAATAATCTCACTGCTCATTCTGCGGGCAGCTCGTCACTCGCAATCTGTTGTCGCCAGAGGGCAGCATAGAGCCCTTTTTGTTCAAGGAGTTCGCGGTGCTTACCAATCTCGGCGATTTTCCCATGTTCGAGGACCACAATGGAGTCCGAATGGACGACCGTGGAGAGACGGTGCGCGACGAGAACGGTGATAAGACCGGGGCGTCCATTCCGAATGTCGCGAATGGTTTTCGTGATCTCCTCCTCGGTCAAGGAATCTAGACTTGAGGTTGCCTCATCAAAAATAATGAGGTCGGGGTCGCGGAGGAGCGCTCGGGCAATGGCGAGGCGTTGTTTTTCACCACCGGAGAGTTTTAGCCCACCTTCCCCGATACGGGTTTCAAGTCCTTCGCCACCCCGCGAGAGTACTTTCTCGGCTGCGGCTGCGCGCATGGCCTCGCGACACTCGTCGTCCGAAGCTCCTGGATGTGCGAAGAGGAGATTCTCGCGGATAGTACCTGCAAAAAGTTGTGTATCCTGAGATACAAGACCGATGCGGGCGCGAAGCGCCTCTAAATCAAGCCGAGTAAGCGATACACCATTCATTCGCACCTCGCCTGTGGTTGGGGGGTAAAGACCAACAAGAAGCTTCACGAGCGTGGTCTTGCCTGAACCCGAGGGCCCCACAAATGCGACAGTTTCTCCAGCTCTGATATGGAGGGAAATATCTTTTACTGCGGGCGTCTGCGAGGTTGCGTAGCGGAAGGAAACATTCTCAAAGGTCACTTCCGCGAGTCGGCCGACCGTCTCCGGATGTTCCGGTTTCTTCTCCACGGGCGTCTGGAGGATCTCATCCAACCGGCCAAGGCTCGCCCGCGCTTCCTGGTAGTTCTGTGCCACGGTGCCCAAGTCCCCGAGTGGTTGGAAAATAGCGAAGGAGTAGAAGAAAAGACTGAAGAGGTGCCCAAGCGACATCAGATTACTGAAAACGAGCCAAAGCATAAGGAGGAGCAATCCGGAGCGTAGCGCATTAATAAGCGTTCCTTGGATGAAGGAAAGCTTCCGAACGAGCTTCACTTTCGTGAGTTCGAGTGTGAGAATAGCGTCGTTTGTGGTGTTCAGTCTTTTAATTTCCTGTCCTTCGAGCCCCAGACTCTTCACAAGCTCGACGTTTCGTAAGGTTTCCGTGGTCGAGCCTGCGAGTGCGGCGGTTTCTTTGTTGATGCGCTGCTGTGCCGTCTTTATCTTCCGACTTATGAAGAAGGTGGCAGAACCCAGGGTCGGGAGGATGAGAAGATAAGTAAGGCCGACCGTCCAATGGACCGTGAAGGCATAGATAACGACGAAAAGAATACCAACCATGGAGAGGAAGACGGTATTCACGCCGCTCTGGATGAGGGTCTGGGCATCCAATCGAGCTTTCTGGAGCTTCTGAAGGAATTCGCCCGAACGCTGGTCCTCAAAAACCGCGTACGGGAGAGAAAAGGAGTGCTCTACGCTGTGGGCATACATTGCGGTGCCCACTCGTTGCATGATGACGTTTACGTGGTAATCTTGGAAGTTTTTTGCGACTCGCGAGATAAAAGCGACGCTTACGGAGGCAAGAAGGAGGACGCCGACGCCGCTCAGAAACTGCTGCGGGGTGAGAGAACCAATCTTCGTGGCATAGTTGTCCACAATGCGCTGGAAGATTTGCGGGTCAAGGAGGGAGAAAACCTGGTTTATGGTTGCAAGGACGAGCGCAAGGACCAGTGTCTTTCGATATTGATTGATATAATTCCAAAGGAGTTTCATGGCGTAATGATGCGGATTATACCATGAGGTGAGGAATTTCCCTATGATGCCGCCCCCATGGGAGTATGCTACACTCTTCCAATGACCAACAAAGAGTTTTTCCTAAAGACGTTCGGTTCGGAGAAGAAGGTGTTCAGTCGAGTGTTCGCGGCGGTCCCTGCGGATCACCAGGATTACAAGCCCGACCCCAAGTCGAAGACAGCAGTGGAGCTCGCAGCGACCATCGCCAGTGAACTGATGGGGCTGTCCCAGGTGATAAAAGCGGGGACACTCGATTTCTCGAAGGGGATGCCGCCGATGCCTAAAGCGATGCCTGAGATCGTTAAGATACTTGACCAAGGCGTGTCAGCGCTCGAAGCAACGGTTGCGGCCGCGTCAGACGTCGAGTGGGAGACGAAGACGCTCACTATGATTTACCCGCAAGGAAAATGGGAGTCGAAGATGATGGATATGTGTTGGGGACTCCTTTTTGACGTAGTCCACCACCGCGGACAGCTATCGACCTACCTCCGCGCGATGGGCGGCAAGGTCCCCTCGATTTACGGTCCGTCCGCCGACTCAACGGGGATGTAGGACGGGACGTTCTACCTATTTCTAATTATACGCAAACCCCGCCGGTGAGGCGGGGTTCAGCTTGCGTTCAGTGAAGGTAATACAGTAGGTTGTCTCTAGAAAACAACCTACCGTTTTACTCAACTGCTATTGGCGATTACATGGTGGGTCATACTTATCCCGCAGTTCCTTCTCAATCGCCCTTCGATTGTCGGCTGTGTACCGGTCAGACGGTGTCGAGAGAACAGCAACATACAGTGAGCCGTTACAGCTCCTTTTCCAGCAGGCCGCTCGCTCGTGGTTTGAAAGGCGAGTTCCTAGCTGGCCGGTCTCTCCGATATACACAGCTTCATAATTCGCGTCACTGTGACGGCAGAGAATTACATAAACAGCGGCGTGATTGATGAAATCCGTTCCGCTCAGCAACCACGGGCCCTCGAAGCCGTACTTTCCAATTGTTATCATTGGCGTCTTGCTCCGTCGACCCGTTGGGGTATAGTTATATACGACCCAACGGGTTGTGGATTAATCGGTGCGACTTTTTGAAGGGTTTTCACCGACTCCACGTTTCTTGTCCAACAGTCAGGGCCCCAAGCCCTGGCTGTTTGATATTGAGTTAACCACCGATTTCATTTTCAGATTCGTTGTCCCTCGTTACGGGTAGGCACTCTCTTTCGAATTCATTAATGGCATCCTTCACTCTCTTTAGCTTCCCCTCCAACATTCCATCAATCGCTGTTTGAGCATTGGGGATCTTGAGCTCTACACCGCCAGGGAAACGAATTGTAGTGAAACCCTCATCTTTCTCACGCAACTCCTTTAGATTGGATTTATTTGTTCGGGAAGCACTACTCGCGTTTGCGCTGTTTTTACCTATTCGAGTATTATTCGCAGCTCGTTTCCTGGGCTGGAGAGATCCTTCTTTAAGTCCCGCCTGCTCACACAGCCACAAAAATGCAGGAACGGCGGCTCCAACTACCCGGGGAGTGAGGTTGTAACGAAAGGTAAATTCATTCTTTAGCTCGGCCATCTCAAGTTTATGTGGCTCCGCGACCGCGCTGAACAACGAGGAATAAGCATTTCTTACCATTGCCTCTATTTCCTTTTTCCTCGCGTCGCCCTGAAGGTGAAACTTCTTCGCAAGTGGGGTTGCCTTTCCGGTCGCATCTACGATTCCGAGGAAACGCAAGGCGCCCATCGCTAGATAAGAATCGCTGTAACCGAACCCCTGTGCCTTAAGATACCCACCGGTAATCTCCGTGAGGCTACGGGTCGAGAGAAGTCCTAGCAGCTTTTCCAGGCCTGGGAGGGCAAGGTATGGGGGAGTGCCGGTCTGATTTCCAGCCTCCGTTGTGATGTCTGACATACTTCTGCGTTTGTTTAGTATCCGGCCGACCTTGAGTGAAACCCAACACCGGAAGTTCTATTTTAGCAGAGCGCCCATAGAAGTCAAGCCCCAGAATACCATGACTGAATTATCCTTTAAATACATATATAATATATGTATCATGAATCTAGAGTGTTCTGGGAGATATGTTACGTTTTTTTGAATCATAGTCATGACCATCTCATCTTCAAGGAAAGATTGACCATTTACCATCCCATTTTCCAGTTCTCCTCTGGTCGCCAACCCTAGCCATAAATAAAACGCCCCGTCATAAAGATGCGATGTTCTACTCTTGTGGAAACCAGTGGTCCACGTTGGACTTTGGGGAGTACCTGCGGCAGCTGCCGGGGTTGATGAATAAGGAGGTGATTGTCTTCTGGTGAAATAAAGAAGCCGCCACGTACTGTGACGGCCCCGAATAAGACAACAAGACTCTCTCACGCTTATGAACCTCTCAAGCGGTCCAGCTGCTTGAACAGCGGTACCACCTCCACCACACGGTTTTCACCAGTATAGTCTGTGAAATTTTGATACACCGTGAATCCCGCCCTCTTGCATATTCCGTGAAATTTCCAGAAGTCCTTTTTTGCAAGGCCAAGCTGATGCCGAGCGAGACCGACATCTTCCTGGAGTGATCTGTATCGCTCAGCCTTCTCACCCGGTTCAAGCGAGGCACTGCCTTTTGTGAGCTTCTCAATTGCGGTGCAGGCCTTACGCTCACGCATGTCCGCGGACGCAAATCCACGAGCGAGAACCGTGAGCCGCTTATTCACATCCGGCTGTAACAGCTGGATCAGGGAGGAATCCCCTCTGATTTCGCTGAGAGTGATTTTGTTTGTTACAACACACCCCCACTCTTCCTCGTCCTCGGACATTCGTTTCCGGTGAGCGGCGAGGTCTATGGTATGTGCTGCGCTTGCAATAAATAAGAGGCAAACAAAAAAACTTACGCCGACGAACACCGACCCCATCATGGGACTAATGAACATCACAGCAATCGCAATCACTGTAGCAATTGCGAGGATAAGGCATGTGATGAAATGCCCCCGTGCATATTTCCATGCGGTTTTCATCGAACCTCTCCTTTCGTGCCGTTCTGCGGCACATTAGGCGAGCTGTTCTTCAGCTCGAGGTTTGCCATACGACGCAGATTGGTGCTGTTCATAGCAGCCCGTTTTCTCGCGCCCATTCCCTGATTTTCAAGGAACACTTATATTATATTCTATTTTGTTATAAAAGTCAATAGCGATTGGTTTCGGTTCAACTCCACCCGCCTATTAGGAATTTTGACTCCGAAAAAGGGAAAACAACGCTCAAAAAGCGTTGATTTTCCTAGCGTCCCAACATGCATAGAACTGTGGAGATGGCCGGAGTTGAACCGGCGTCCAAAGCGCTGCCCATGAACCTTCTACATGCTTAGATCTCTTGCGAGAACGAATTTTGGTTCTATTTTTAGTTCAAGCGTCCGAACCAACTCCGCTTAAACGATCCTACGATATGACACCAGGCATCCTCTAGTAGGCACCGAGGGCTGATGCTACGCTACGCGTATGCGAGCGCAGGAACTGCAGTTTTGTTGGCAGTTATCGGTTGTGACCGGATTTACGAGACGATCAGCTCGGCGTGCCAACCCATTGGCGGGCGCTCTGTCGAAGCCCAACATCCCCATGTGTAGTTGACAAGAAACTATAAACTGCTGGCTCTCCGGATTTCGCGCTCAGTCTCGCGTTTCTTAATAACTTCCCGCTTGTCGCTTTTTTTCCTCCCCTTCCCGAGTCCGAGCTCTAACTTCACGAATCCGCGGTGAGTATACGCCTTGAGAGGTACGAGCGTCAAACCAGACTGGATCTTGCCTATAAGATAAGAGATCTCAGTCCTTTTTAGGAGAAGCTTTCGCGTCCGAGTTGCATCATAGTCGGACGGTATATTTTTGGGCTGGAATGATTGAATATTCGCCCCAATGAGGTAGAGTTCGCCCCCCCGGATAATGACATGGCTCCCCGCGATATCGAGCCGGCCCATCTTTGCCGACCTCGTCTCATGGCCGGTAAGCACAAGACCGGCATCGTATTTCTCTACGACATCGTAGTCAAATGTGGCACGCCTATTAAGCGAAAGTTCTGTCACAGGTGATTTCAGGTTAGCATATTTGCCATGCTTCTGCTTTAATAAACTCGATGCGAGATCGAATCAGCGCGGTACTCAAAAAACTAGTCCCAGAGGACTTGGTTATCGCGGTCTCGGCGCCTGAAAAAGCGGGACAGGGCGATTATGCGACGAACGTTGCCTTTGAGCTTGGGAAGCTGCGCGGGAAACCGCCGATGGCAGTCGCCCAAGAACTCGCTGCGGGAGCATTCGAGGCAGCGCCCGACTTTCTCCTCAGGGTAGAAGCTTCGAAGCCCGGCTTCGTGAACTTCTGGATCAAGCCAGAAGTGTTGAAAGCCGAGCTTGGAAACATTCTCAAGGCGGGCAAGATGTACGGGGTCTCACAAACCGCGGTGCCTCAAAAAGTGCAGGTAGAATTCATCTCTGCTAACCCCACGGGGCCTCTCACGCTCGCGAACGGAAGAGGGGGGTTTTTGGGGGACGTCATCGCGAATGTTCTTGAAGCGGTCGGCCATGTGGTGGAACGTGAATATTACGTGAACGATACCGGGAACCAGATCGCGACGCTCGGGAAATCCCTTCTCGCTGCGCGGGGGTTCATCCCGGATGAGGAGACGTTCTATAAAGGAAACTACATCAAGGTTTGGGCGGACGCGCACGCAAAAATTGTTGAAAAACACCAGGGCGATCCTCAGGAGCTGGGAAGTGTCGCTGCGAAAGATTTTCTCGAGGCCATCAAGGGCGTTGTGGAGGGTAAGGCGGACATTCTCTTCAGTCGCTATACATCTGAGCGGGATGATATTCGCGCAAAAAGATACCCCGAGAAAGCCCTTGCACTTTTCCGGTCTAAGAAAGTGGTGTACGAGAAAGACGGCGCCACGTGGCTCCGTACGACAGAGTTCGGTGACGACAAGGACCGAGTGCTCCTCACGAGCGCGGGCGGACCCACGTACCTATTGGCGGATGCTGGGCACTACCTTGAGACGGTGGAGCGTGGGTTCGACCGGAAAGTGAACATTTTAGGGCCCGACCACTATGGCTACGTAGCGCGTATCCAGGCGGCTGCGAAGCTGGTAGGGCTTAAGGATTCCACGGTTCTCATCACCCAGGCGGTGCGCCTAATGGAAGGCAATACCGAGGTCAAGATGTCGAAACGACGGGGGACGTTCGTGACTTTTGACGAGCTCGTGGAGGAAACAGGCCCCGACGCCGCGCGGTTCTTTTTTCTCATGATAGCGCCAGAATCGCACCTCGATTTCGATCTTGCGCTTGCCAAGGAGCGTTCGGTGAAGAATCCAGTCTACTACGTGCAGTATGGGTTTGTACGAGCCACAAATATCATTGAAAAGGCAGGCGGTCCCTCTGCCGGACACCCCGACCTCTCAAGCCTATCGACACCGGAAGATTTGAGGCTCATCCGGAAGATGGTGCAGTTCCCAGAGGTCCTTCAAGACATCGCGGCCGACTATCGCGTGCACCGCCTCACGCGATACGCGACGGAGCTTGCGAGCGCTTTCCATGACTGGTACGAGAAGGAACGGGTGGTAGGGGAGGAGCACTCTATAGCGCAAGCTCGCCTCGCGCTGGTTTCTGGAACCAAAGTCGTTTTTGGGAACCTTCTCCGTACGCTCGGTATCCACGCCCCGGAGAAGATGTAGGTATAAAAAGTTTATCCCGAGGCACAGAAGCGTGCCTCGGGATGATGATTCAGTAGAAATCCCACGGATTTACCTCGATTGGTTCCACCCGATCCGATTGGACCGTGCGAGTGATGCCGTGGGTGACCCGACCCGTGGATATTTCTCGGGCATCAAACGTTACCACGGCTGTATATGGTTGGCTGGCGGACAACCATGACTGGTCGAGCACTCTTGCTTGGAACTCGAATGTATATGAGTCTCCGGGATTTTCGCGGCCGATCTCCGTTCCGTTCGCATCGCACGCGATATCCAATGTATCGTGGGTGATGAAATTCGCCTTGAATGTCGCTTCACGATCGCATCCAGCGAGCAGCAGCAGGGCTAAGCCAGCAAGTGGCAGCAACAACGAGTGTCGCATGATTCTCTCCTCTAATTGTTGGGAATGCTGTTTTAATATTACTATAAATATAGTATTTTGTCAATAGTTTGTGAGAATGGAGAAAAAGCTCCGTTTTTCTTTGCGAAAACACCGCGGTTTAGTTAGAATAGAAGCACTTTCAACATGCTCAAGAAATTCGAGGAATTCTCGCTTCCTAAGCTAGAACAGAAGGTTTTGGAGTTCTGGGATACCAACCAGATATTCCAAAAATCCCTTAAAAATCGGGCGAAACGGAAGAAGTTTGTTTTCTATGAAGGGCCCCCGACGGCGAACGGCCGGCCGGGCATCCACCATATCCTCGCGCGGGCCTTTAAAGATGTCATTCCGCGGTACCGAACAATGGCTGGCGCCTACGTTCCGCGCCGAGGAGGTTGGGACACCCATGGGCTTCCCGTGGAACTTGAGGTAGAAAAGAAACTGGGGCTCACCTCAAAACGGGACATCGAGCGTTATGGCATCGAAAAGTTTAATGCGAAGTGTCGTGAATCGGTCTGGCAGTACCGCACCGAATGGGAGAGCCTGACGCGGCGGATCGGGTTCTGGCTCGATATGCGGGATCCTTATATCACGTACGAGAATTCCTACGTCGAATCGCTCTGGGCTATTCTCAAGGAGATTGCGAAAAAGAAACTTCTCTATAAAGGCCACAAGGTGGTACCGTGGTGTCCGCGCTGCGGTACCACGCTTTCGTCCCATGAGCTCGCGCTCGGATATCGCGAGGTGGAGGAAACTTCAGTCTATCTTAAATTCAGGTTGAAGAAAGGGCAGAAGTTTGGTGGGGGGTTCACCACTGACGGTCGAACCTTCATTCTTTCCTGGACCACGACCCCCTGGACCCTTCCCGGGAATGTTGCCTTAGCCATTGCGCCAAATGTAGAATACTCGCTCGTAGCGGTGGGAGACGGAGCCACGCGGGAGACCTACATCCTCGCGACGCCGCGTCTTAGCATCCTTCCTGAGCCGCGCGAAATCCAGGGCACGGTCAAGGGGCGGGATCTCGTGGGTCTAGAATACGAGCCGCTTTTCGATATCAAGCCGCTCAATACCAAAACCTCCTATAAGGTATACCCCGCGAAGTTCGTGACAACTGTGGACGGTACGGGTGTGGTGCACACCGCCGTGATGTACGGAGAGGATGACTACAATCTCGGAAAAGAGGTTGGATTGCCGCAGGTTCATACCGTGGACCTCCAAGGACGCTTTCTCAAAGACGTTCCAGGGCTTGCGGGGCTTTACGCCAAAGATCATGGGACGGAAGGGAAAATACTCAAGGTTCTCCAGACAAACGGGAACCTTCTCCGGACCGAGCCCTATAAGCACGATTATCCTTTCTGTTGGCGGTGTTCTACGCCACTTCTCTACTACGCCCGGGATTCCTGGTTCATCGCCATGAGCCGGCTCCGGCCGGCGCTCCTGCGGGAAAATAAGAAGGTGAAGTGGGTTCCGGAATCCGTGAGAGACGGTCGGTTTGGAGAATGGCTTCGGGAAGTAAAGGATTGGGCTATTTCCCGCGAACGTTATTGGGGGACGCCGCTCCCTATCTGGCAATGCGAGAAGTGCGACCGGATTCATGTGGTAGGAAGCTACCAAGAACTTTCCGACCTTCAGGGCGGCCCAGCGAACCGCTACATCCTCATGCGTCATGGGGAGTCCATTTCGAATCTGAAAAATGAGATTAACGCACGGGCGAAAGACAAGAACGAGTTTGCGCTGACCTTACGCGGGCGGGTGGAAGCCGAGAAAGCCGCGAAGGCACTAAAGAAAGAAAAGATCGATCTCATTGTGGCGTCGGATTTCCGGAGAACCCGAGAGACGGCGGAGATCGTCGCGAAAGCCGTGGGCGCGTCGAAGGTTCTCCTCGACAAGCGGTTCCGCGAGATCAACACCGGCATTTTTGAGGGATGCCATGCGAAGGAGTATCGAGAATTCTTTTCTAGTTATCTTGAGGTGTTTACCAAGCGCCCACCGAAAGGGGAGGCGCTTCGGGACCTCGTCGCACGTTCTTTTGAGGGGCTTCAGGAGCTTGAAAAAAGGCACAAAGGGAAAACCATCCTCATCGTAAGCCACGAATATCCCATTTGGGCTCTCGAAACCGCGATGCGGGGGTGGAGCATGGAACAATCCATACGGGAGAAAGAAGCTCGCGGCGAGGACTTCATCGCGACTGCCGGTTGGCGCCCCGTTCCTGCACTCCGTCTCCCGCGAGGAGCTGAGCATTTTGCCGATCCCCACAAACCTTTCGTGGATAGCGTTGCATTTCCCTGTTCCTGTGGCGGGACGATGCGTCGGATTCCAGAAGTGGTAGATGTCTGGTTTGATTCAGGGGCCATGCCATTCGCCCAAAACCATTGGCCTTTCCAAAAGACCGCCATCGATTTCCCTGCAGATTATATCTCCGAGGCGGTGGACCAGACACGCGGGTGGTTTTACACGCTTCTTGCCGAGGCCGTGGCGCTTGGGAAACCCGCACCTTTCCGGAACGTGATCTGTCTCGGCCTTATTATGGACAAGAACGGCCAGAAAATGTCGAAGTCCAAGGGTAATATCGTGGATCCGTGGGCGATGATAGAGAAGTACGGAGCCGACACGGTACGCTGGCATCTCTTTACAGTGAACCCGCCCGGCGAGCCTAAAAAGTTTGACGAAGCTGACCTTGGAAAGACTCTCCGGCAGTTCATCCTGATGCTCTACAACTCCTTCGTCTTTTACGAAACCTATGCGGTGAAACCCGGGAATCCCAGTCTTCCCCCGAAAACGAAGAACATTCTGGACCGATGGATTCTTGCCCGGCTTGTGGATACCACGGTTGCGGCGACCCGAGGCCTAGCATCCTATGACATCGGAGGGGCCGCTCGTGTACTCGAGCTTTTTGCCCAAGATCTTTCGCGCTGGTACATTCGCCGTTCGCGCCGCCGGCTCCAGAAACCCGAAAGCGCAGCGGACCAAGAGGCAGTTTCTCGGACCCTTGGATACGCACTCTTGAACCTCGCGGGTCTCCTCGCGCCCTTTATGCCATTCTTTTCAGAAGCTCTATATCGATCAATTGTGAAGGAAGGAGGACGCCACACGCTGCCAGAATCTGTGCATCTCACCGACTGGCCGCGGGTGCCGAAAACCTTCGCAGATCCCAAGCTCCTCAAGGCAATGGAGGAGGTGCGGACCTTTGCGGGCCTTGGTCTCGCAAAACGGGCGGAGGTGGGCATTAAGGTTCGCCAGCCCCTCGGGATGTTCCGCATCAAAACCAAAGATCCCTACCTCCTTCATTCCAAGGAACTCCTGGATCTTCTGCGCGATGAGGTAAACGTCAAAGACGCGCATGTCGACAATGACATCCGTCGCCCCGTGGAGCTCGATATACGACTGAGCCAATCCCTCAAGGAGGAGGGGTATGTGCGGGAACTCGTTCGGATGGTGCAGGATCTCCGGCAAGATGGGAAACTCGAGCCTAAGGACCGCGTGGTGGTACGCCTGGAAATCCCCAAAGAACTCCTCCGAGTTATCGAAACCCACGAGGCTTTTCTCAAGACAGAAGTAAATGCCCGCTCCGTGGAGTATCGGCGCTCGCCTAAGTTCACAATCGAGCTCGAGACAAAACTTGACGCCTCGCCCCTCGCAAAGGATAAAGGTGAGGGATGGCCGGTCTGGATAGGTCTTCAGAAAGTTTCTTGATCCTAAAACCCTCGCCCGGCGGGGGTTTTGACAGATAACCCTCGGTATAGTAAAAAACACTCAGTACCAGATTCGAAAACATCGGGAAGGAGCGCGAGATGAAGAGGATCACCGAGGAGAGAGCCCGGGGCCTGAAGTTTAGAAACTTTGAGAAAGCCAATATTTTCTGTGTTGGCAGAGTTCTGCCAAAGCGTGGAGCGTCCTACTATGCGACATTCGCCTCGCCCAAAGATTTAGGAAGGGCGAAAAGGAAAAACCGCGGGATTGAAGTTATTGCCCAGTTCTCAACGCGGTTCTCGCCCAAAAACGACCTCGGCACATCTCAGGCGAGAGATAGGAGAATCGCCAAAGAAAAGAGCAAGGGGAAGGTGACATATCTTCCGCCAGGCGAAGGAGAAGGAACATTTATGTAACTCAGTGCACGCGCCCAGCAAAAAGCCGTTCGGCACACCACCGAACGGCTTTCTCTTTTAGTATGCAAATGTCCGGAGGTCCTCCTGCATCACGCTAAATGCTCTGTCGCGAACCCCCGTATCCTCAAGTTGTAATTTCTTGTCGTCGTAAATCTCTTCCACCATAAGTCGTGTGCGTTCGTATTCTTTAGCAAGCTCGAGCTTGTGTTCCTGCTGCGCGTAGGCCTCGAAAGCGGTAAGTTGCATAATAATTTCCTCAAGGATTTGGAACTGGATAGGATGCTTCCCCAGTTCCCGCTTGCTACCCTCCAACCACAGATTCGCGAGTTCGTTCACGGTGCGTCCATCGGCGCCGATGACGATACGGGGGACGTTATGGAGGGGCCCCGGGTCGGTGGTATCCGAAGCGAAATATTTTACCTCCGCCATGCGTCCCTCGCGTATTTCCTGCTTGATACGATCGAATTTCTTCTCGATACTGCCGCTCATCGCGACATCGATAGCAAGCGCGAGGTGTGTGGTCGAGCGGTCCGGTTCTTCGAACTCTACGATGGTATCTACGCCGTTCTTGATGTCGTCGTATCGGGAGGATTTTATGGTCTGCGCTTCTGGCCCCGGCCACTCCGAGAGCTCGGCGTTCTCGTGGATGACCGCTTCGAAGATAGTTGAGAGTTTCCGCGTGTTTTCCTCTTCGGGAGCTATTCCTCGCTCAATGCTTACTTCGAGATTGCGTACCTCCTCGGTGTCTAGATGTACAACCCCCTCGCCGTATCCCGGGACGTTACGAAACCGATCTAGTTTGATAGCATCCTTCGCAAGCCGAAGCCGAGCCTGCTTATAAGCCTGGTTGAGATCTATGGCTTCGAAGAGATTGTTATCCCCGATGCGCTCTGGATTCCACATAACCTACGCGAGGCCAATGCGCTTCTTCACCTCCTGGAGCTTTTTCGATGCCACCGCGTCCGCCTTTCGGTTGCCGGCCGCAAAGACCCTCTGGACCGCTGCGGGTTTCTGCGCGAACGCATGTTTCTTTTTCTGGAATGGCGCGAGGAACTTCACTGTCGCCTCCGCGAGATCTCTCTTGAACTCCCCATAGCCCCTTCCTTGATATTCTTTTTCCAGTGCTCCAACGGTTTTTCCGCTCACGCCGGCGTAGAGCATCAGGAGGTTTCCGATGGCGGGCTTGCCCTCAATATCCGCCCGTATCTCCTTGCCGGAGTCCGTGACCGCTCTCATGATTTTCTTCCGAATAATCTCCGCCGCATCATCAAGGAAGAGGCAGCCCTCGGGTCGAGACTTCGACATTTTCTTCGTAGGTTCGTCTAGGCTCATTACGCGGGAGGTCTCCGTGAGAAGAGGTTCTGGTTCAATGAATACCTTGCCGAATTTCTTGTCGAATTTTCGGGCAAGTTCGCGTGTAAGTTCTAGGTGTTGGAGCTGGTCGTCTCCTACTGGCACCACTTTTGCATCGTAGAGAAGGATGTCTGCCGCCATAAGGACGGGGTAGGAGAAGAGACCAACATTTGCGCTCTCGGCTCCAGATTCCGATTTCTCCTTGAACTGCGTCATCCGGCGAAGCTCACCCATGGGAGTCAGAGTGTTTAAAATCCAAGCTAGGTCGGTATGCGCAGCAATTGCCGACTGTACGAAGAGCACCGACTTGGTTGAGCTAAGCCCTGCCGCGAGGAAATCCGCTTCCAGGGCGAAAATCTGTTTTCCCTTTTCGGCGGGCGCATAACTTTCCGTGAGGGAATGGTAGTCGGCGATGAAGAAATAGCACTGGTATTTCCCAGAATTCTGGAGCTTCACGAAATTTCCCAAAGCGCCCAAGTAATTTCCGATGTGAAGCTTTCCGCTCGGCTGGATGCCCGAGACGAGAACGGGTTTCATATCATCCAGTATAGTATTTTTTAAATCGTCTGGAAACAAAAACTCCCGCCAAAAGCGGGAGTTTTTCCGTCTAGATCTCTATAATCACCGGGAGCACCATTGGCCGACGCTGTGTCTTGTTGTACAGGTATTGGCCGATTTGGTCGCGGATAAGGCCCTTCACGTAGTCCGCGTCAGGAGACTGGTGATGTGGTATGCGCCCTAGGATGCCACGGATTTTCCGACGTATCTCGTCCAGGAGTCCTTGGTTTTCCTTGAGGTAGATGAATCCACGCGAGATAATATCGGGATTCTTCAGCACCTTCCCAGAGGCCCGATCCACCGTCGTGATGATGACGAGCATGCCCTCTTGAGCCAGCGCCAGTCGGTCGCGGAGGACCACTTCGCCTACGTCGCCCACACCCAGACCATCTACCATCACGTAGTAAGCGGGTACTTGCTCATCCGTCACTCGTGCGGAGTCCTTCCGGAGCTCCACTACGAGGCCGTTGTCGGCGAGAAGCGTGCGCTCAGGCGGGAGCCCGAGAACCTCCTGCGCATGCTTGGTGTTCCGCTGCCGCATGAAGTAGTAGCCGTGGATGGGGAGAAAGAAGCGAGGGTGTATAAGCTTCATCACGGTCTTTAGTTCCTCCTGCGGGGCGTGACCAGAGGAGTGGATGTCGAGCATCTTGTAGTGGTAGATGGTCGCACCCTGCCGCGCAAGGTTATCCTTCAGGTTCTGGATGCTTCGCTCGTTCCCGGGGATGATCGAGGAAGAAAGGATAATGGTATCCGTGGGCTTTACCTTGATGTGTTTATGCTCGCCGTTTGCGACGCGCATAAGGGTTGCCTTCGCCTCACCCTGTGCGCCCGTGCAAAGAAGCATCAGCTTTTCGTCGCGGTACTTATGGATGTCCTCCAGCGGGATAATAGTGCCCTTCTCGTGCTTCATGTAGCCCAGCCGTTCGGCAATCTGGACATTGTTCTTCATTGAGAAGCCGGAAAGTGCCACCTTTCGGCCGAGTTTCTCAGCTATCTTAATGATCTCGTTCAGACGGTCGAGGAGTGAAGCGAAGGTGCCAACAATAATCCGGCCCTTGGCGGTACGGAAGAGCTTTTCAAGCTCCGCTTCCACAACACGTTCCGAGAGCGCATATCCTGGCGTTTCGGCGCCCGTCGAATCGAGCATGAGCGTGTGGATACCCTGCTTTCCGACGTTCTCCCACACCTCGAGGCCTCGCGGCTTTCCGTCGTGCCCGTAGTCGAACTTGAATTCGCCCGGGTGCACGACCTTCCCGATGGGCGTCGTGATAACCATCCCGAAGCCGTCCGGAATGTTGTGGATGACGTCAAAGAGCTCCACGGAGAAATGCTCCGAGATTTGGACTCGGTCCCCGCCCTTCACGATCTGGAAAATGGGCTTAGGGGAATTCGGAAAATCTTCCTGGCGTCGAAGGACGATCTCTTTCGTGAGACGCGTGGTGTAGATCGGCGGGTTCCCGAGCTTCCCCAGGAGGTAGGGGATTGCGCCGATGTGGTCGTAGTGGCCGTGGGTGATGAAGATCCCCTTGATGTTCTGCTTCTTGGCCTCGAGGTAAGCGACATTCGGGATAATGTAGTCGATGCCCGGCGTCTCTTCCTCGGGGAACTGGAGACCGACATCGATGATGAAGATCTCGTTCTTGTACTCGAAGAACATCATGTTGCGTCCGATCTCCTCGAGACCGCCCAACGCAACCCAGCGCACCACGGGCTCGCCCGTGTCGCGCGTCTCGACCTTTACTGCTGCCGGTTTTAGGGGCTGCCGGCGCCCCATCTTTGACCTTGCGGTCATGGTTCGTGGAACCATATAGGAAAAATCAAATATCAGATATTAGGAACCGAGAGGCGTAAGTACGCGAAGCGTGATTAGTCCCTAGTTCCCGTTCTGCATTTGAATGTGCGGAGTCGATTCAATACCGACCCCGTTTCGACTGTGTAAGAGTTCTTTCAAAACCCTTGTGGGCGAGAGAGGAGTTGAACCTCCACGACCTTGCGGTCACTAGGCCCTGAACCTAGCGCGTCTGCCGTTTCGCCACTCGCCCATCGTTTTTAATACGTCGGTTCTCGCACCAATCGACCATCACTTCTTGCAATATTCTTGATTACCTAACAGTAAATTCCTTAGTGTCTTGCTGTATGTTCGATTGGTGCGGGAACCCCACCTCCTTCTATTTTCTTCTCAGAAGAACCTTCATTTCCTCAATAACTTTCGTTTCAAGCGGATTCATCCCCAAACCTTGGGCTAAATAGAGAGCCGTCCAGTGGGCGAGGAGAAATCCACTCCATAACTTGATCTCTGGGCTGGATCCCTTGAGCGGCACTCCCAGCACCCGAACTCCACGGGCAGAGAGTGTGCGTTTTAAGATAGTTGTTTTCTTGCGGATTTCGGCGCGCCCGCTCGCGTCCTCCAGAAATACCGCTACGAATTCCTTGCCGCTGCGCTCGAACCCGGCGATCTCATTATGGCTCATCTCGGGTATGACGTTCGCGAACGCAGGAGTCTTTGCGGTCTCGTTCAAGCTGATCTTCCAGATATAGCCCAAGGCTTGATGGGAAGCGCTGGTGTAGACGAGAGGAACCCGTCCCTTGAGGCTTCGCGCAAGCCGCTGCCCCGCCACCTCAAAAACCCCTGTTCCAGGGAGATGCGGCTGTTTTACAGGCCGAATCTCCGGGAAACGAATCCGAAGGAGAGCGATGCAACTGCCGTAAGTATACCCTAACGCCTTCCTTGGTGTCAAGCCCCCTCCGGGGAAGCGCACGTAAGCAATCCCTGCCTGTTCAGCGAGACGCGCAAGCTCACCTCCTGACGTCACAGCCGCCACCATAGATCCTTTTTGTTTCACGACCTCTCGGAATCCTGAAAGCACCTCCTCGGTGTTGCCAGAAAAAGAAACGAAGAGGTGGAGAGGGTTTCGAAAATGGGTGGAAGGAAGCCCGTAGTTTTTCCAGACGACCACTGGGACGGGGATGCGAAGCGTGGCCGCAAGTTCCTTAATAACCGAGCCGGCGAGGCCCGAGCCGCCCATGCCGAAGATAATAATGCCGTCGTGCTTCCCACCCCCTTTTAGACGATTCGCGTTCCGGACCAAGAACCCTTCTCGCGGGAACTGGGCAGAGAAGTTCCGAAGGGCGCGCCGATACACCTCAAATGCATAAGAATTTCCGGGTTTCATGAGTAAGGGATTATTTCAGGACACGGGCCTTCGCGATATACCATTGCGATACGTTTTGGAAGCGATCTGCAGGAACCACCACAGGGTTCGTGGTAAACCCTCCGAGGCGATCAGTGTGGAGATATTCGTAGGGGAGCGTAAAGAGAGGTATGGCAGGGAGGTCGCTCGTGAGGATTCCATCAAGTTGCGCTACCCGAGAAGCGTCCGTGGAGCGATCCGGGCTCTGCCGCAGGTCCTCCATTAGTTTATCCGCATCTAGATTTTGGTACAACGCCAGGTTAAGGCCGGGATAGAAACGTTCCGATGAGTGCCAGAAGGGGAAGAGATCGAGCGGGTTCTCGAGCACGTCCCCGAAGAGTAGCACCTCGTAGCTGCGGCTCTGGAGCGCCTCCTCGAGCGCGGTTGGGTCAAGCGTCACAATATTCACCGATTTGATGCCAATGGCCTCCCACGCGGTTTTGACCTCGGCTGCGGCACGCTCCAGGAAATCCACCTGCGGCACAGAGAGGGTGATGGTCACGTCCCCCTCCTTTAAGCCCTGCACGAGTTGAGACGCTTGGGTCGGGTCATAGGGGTAGCGGGAGCTCTGGCTTAAGTCCACGCTCCCAAACCCCGTTTCTCCAGGATCTACCATGGATTGGATAAGGGAAGGAAAGAACGGGGAATCCACCACGGTTCCAGCACCCCCCGAGGCGTCGCGAGTGATCGTCGCTTTGTCGAGCGCATCCGCGAGTGCGTATCGGGCGTTCCGATCCTTGAGAAATGGGTTCGCAACAGGGTTCAGGAACAGCATGTAGGAGCGCGGCATCGGGTACGATTCCGTCACGGTGTGGGCGATGCTCGTGAAGTCAGAGGAGAGGGGCGTGAGACTTCCGTAACCCTGTACTTGCCGCGTGAGCAGTCCTTCCTGAAGATCGCTGGCGCGCTCATAGAACTGGAATGCGAAGGTTTGGATATAGGGATGAGGACCGGCGTAATTCTCGTTCGGCACTAGGGTGTATCGTGTGATAAAACCATCCTTCCGCTTCTGATAATCGTGGAAGCGGTAAGGGCCGTCCCCGACCGGCTCGAGATTGTAGGTCGAAAGGCGAAGATTCTGAATGGGTATCGCCCCGAAAATATGTTTCGGGATAATCGGGAGCCGCTTCAGATCCTCTCCGAGGAACACATAAGGGGTAGGGAGTGAAAGACGCACCTGGATCGAGCTCACGCGCTCCGCCTGAACGCCTTCCCAGGCTTTTGCGAATGGGGAGTGAGCCTCCGGATCTTCCACGGTCTGCAACGTGAACAGTACGTCATCGGAGGTTAAGGGCTGCCCGTCGTCCCATGTGAGGCCTTCTTTGATCTTCAGCGTGTAGTGTAGGGTATCCGTCGAGACATCGTAACCCGTGAGGAGGCTGGAGAGAGGGGCATAGAGAAGCGCTCCGAGGTCTTGATCCACGGGGTTCGTAGAGACGATAGGATTCACCATGATAGGTTGTCCCACCGCACCTTCCACATAGGTGCCGCCCGCGACTGGCACATAGGTACTTCCCGCCGCGACGGCGAGAGCGGCAAGAGCAGCTCCGCTCACAATGGCGCTCCCGAGAGCTACAAACATCCACGCGCGCTCTTTGGGAGTGAGCGCCTTAAGAATCCGTTGGGGCGTGATCATAGAGTTCAGCGAGCGGCTCCCTGCGGAGCGCAGGCGAGAGCGGCGTCCTATTTAATAACCAGGTGCAGAATCGCAAGGACCGCAAACGCGATACCCGCCACGATAGTGGCGATAAAGATGAGCTTCTCGAGGCCGCGGCGAGTTTGGTACGGAGCCCCGCCGCTGCCCCCCAGGACAGGCGAAAGCCCGCTCGAGCGCTCCTGTAGCAGAATGAGTGCAATAAGAACGACAGAAATGACGATTTGTCCGAGAAGGAGAAGGTTCATGGGTATATTACCGTCTGGAGAAAATCTTGGCCCCGAAGCCAACGATGAGATTCACGCCCCCAATGATCAGGGTTGCGTAGAGAAGTGGAGCGTATCCCTGGATTGTAAGCGGCTGAATAAGGATGTCAAGCAAGTAGAGCATCACCGCATTCACGATAATGGTGAAAAGTCCGAGGGTAAGGAGAATAAGCGGTCCGAAGAGAAGCCTGAGGAGAGGGCGAAGGATCGCGTTCAGGAGCGCAAGGATCGCGGCGGCTTCGAGAAGTGCTAGGAAGTCACCGGTGAAAATAAAACCAGGGACAAGCTGCGTAGCCGCATAGAGTGCGACTAGGTTTGCGAATGTATGAAGGATGAATCCACCGATTAACCTCATGCGCAAAAGTATTGTACCACGCCTCTAATGAAGCTGGGGAAGGAGCGATTCCCCTGTCATTTCCGGGGGTTTGGGGAGTCCCAAGAGCTCAAGAATTGTCGGAGCCACATCTGCCAGAAGGCCGATGGTTTCAAGACGTCGTGCTCTAGGAACGGGGCGCGCAAACTCCTTCCCTATCAAATAGAAAGGCACGGGGCTGGGGTCGTGTTTGGTTTGCGGCTCGCCAGTCTGGCGATCAATGAGGCATTCTGCGTTCCCGTGGTCCGAGGTCACCAAAAGAACATGACCGCCGTCCAGCACGACTCGCATCAACCGTCCCAATTCTCTGTCCACGGTCTGTACGGCTCGCACCGTTGCTTCGAAATTTCCGGTGTGCGCGATCATATCCGCATTCGCGTAGTTGAGAAGGATAAAATCGACTCCTCCCTCTTGTAGGGAGGCCAGGGCGCGGTCGGTGATGGGAGTTGCCATCATTTCGGGGTGGTCCGCATGTGAGGCCTCCACGCGGGAGGGGACAAGGATTCGGTACTCATTTGGGAACGGTTCTTCCCGGAGACCATTAAAGAAGTAGGTTACGTGGGCATATTTTTCAGTTTCGGCAACCCGGAGCTGCACCCTTCCTTTATCGGCGAGGACCTGCCCCAACGGGTTCGGTATCGTCTCACGCGAGAAGATTTCAAATCCGGGGAGCTCGCGGTTATATTCCGTGAAGGTTGCGAGGAAGAGATTGGGGATAGGGGAGAGCGGAAAGGATTTAAAAGCGGGGTCGAGGAAAGCTGAAGATATCTGGCGCATGCGATCTTCCCTGAAATTGAAGAAGACAACCGCATCGTTCGCTTGGATAGGATGAGGCTCGCCTGGGATGGTGGGCTCAACATACTCATCGTTATAGCCGCGATCGTAGGTAGCCCGAAGGGCTTCTGCGAGTGACCGATGATTTCCTTCTCCGGCCACGAGAAGTCGGTAAGCTCTCGCGGTACGGTCCCAATTCCGATCCCGGTCCATCGCATAGTACCGTCCAACAAGATCTGCGATTGTCCCCACCCCCTTCTCGTCTAGGAGCTTTTCAATGCGTGCTGTAAGCATGGCCGCCGAGTGCGGGTCGCTGTCGCGGCCATCCGTGAAGAGATGAAGGTAGACCGCCTGGGTCCCCTCGCGTTTTGCCATCTCGAGGAGGGCCACAATGTGGTCCATAGAGGCATGCACCGTCGCGCCGGTGAGAAGCCCCACTAGATGCACGGCGCCTCCGCTCTGCTTAGCGTGGTCGAACGCCGCCTTTAGGCGAGGGAGAGTGAAAAATGAGCCGTCACGGATAGCGCCCTCAATTCTTTGAAAATGCTGGAAGAGAATACGGCCAGCACCAATAGTAAGATGTCCTACTTCGCTGTTTCCCTCTTCGTTCCAGGGGAGACCAATGGAGGTCCCAGATGCCTGCAGGGCTCCTGCGGGGAAATTCGCCTCGATAGATGGGATGATCTGTAAACCTGCGCCATAAATAGGGTTCGAGGCGTCGTCCGGGCCGATCCCCCAACCATCCATGATCACGAGTACACAAGTGCGTTTCATCTGCACTCATTCTAACGCATGCCTCTCGGGGCGTACAGAAACGGAAATTGTCTCTAAAAAATTGACCCCGCTGCCGTCTCCGGCGTATAATTCAAAGGTTAGAAAAGTCGAAATGTATCTAACAATCCATCTAAATTGCAATGGGAAACACCACCTGGTTAGCAGGCGGTCTGGCACTCGTGGGTCTTGTGGCGGGGTATTACCTCCGCCTCTGGCTCGCCAAGCGATCTCAGACCTCGCTAGAGAGAAAGACCGAGAAGGAACTCGAGAACGCTAACGCACAGTCGAAGGAAATTGTTCTGGCGGCGAAGGACAAGGCCGCATCGATCCTCGTCGACGCACAGAAAGAGGCTCGCGAGCGCGAGCAGGAGCTTCGGCGTCTGGAGGAACGTCTTCTCAAACGGGAAGACTCCTTGGAACGCGATCGCGGGCATCTAGAAACCGAGACCGCCCGGGTTCGCAAGGAAGCGGACGCCGTCGTCGAATATGAACAGCGCGTGAAAACGCTCGAGGAGAAGGCTGTCAAGGAGATCGAGGGAGTTGCCGGGCTCTCCCGAGAAGAAGCTAAAACAAAGCTTTTCCAGGAGATTGAGGATTCTTCCCACAAGGAGCTCGCAGAAACTCTTATACGGCTTGAACGTGAACGCCGAGATGAAATAGAGAAGAAGGGCCTCAACATTATGACTTCCGCTATCCAGCGATACGCACGCGACTACGTGGCGGATGTGACGACAAGCGTAGTACCCATTCCGAACGACGAACTCAAGGGGAAGATCATCGGGCGCGAGGGCCGGAACGTCCGCACCTTCGAACGTCTGACGGGTGTCGAGGTCATTGTGGACGAGACTCCCGAAGCTATCGTTCTGTCTTCTTTCGATCCATTGCGTCGCGAACTCGCGAAGATTGCCCTCGAGAAACTTATCAAGGACGGACGTATCCAGCCCGCAAAGATTGAGGAGAAGGTGGAAGAAGCCCGGGCTCAGCTTGATGACCAGATCCGGAAGGTCGGCGAAGAAGCCGCCTATGAGGCCGGAATCCTCGATTTACCTAAGGAAATCAACTATCTTTTGGGACGGCTGAACTACCGCACCAGCTATGGGCAGAACGTTCTCCAGCACTCGCTCGAGATGACGTATATCGCGGGGATGATCGCTGCAGAGCTCCATTTGAACGTCGCGGTGACGAAGAAAGCAGCGCTCCTCCACGATATTGGGAAGGCCATTGACCACGACGTGGAGGGTACGCATGTGGAACTTGGTCGGAAGCTTCTCAAGAAGTACGGCATCGAAGAGGTGGTGATCCAGGGGATGGAGGCTCACCACGAAGAATTTCCGTTCGCAACTCCGGAGTCTTATGTTGTTGCGGCAGCCGACGCCATCTCCGCGGCGCGTCCCGGAGCTCGGCGTGACACCCTAGAAAAGTACCTAAAGCGCCTTGAGAGCATTGAAAAAGTGGTCGGCGAGTTTGAGGGCGTCAAACAAGCCTATGCGGTTTCGGCGGGGCGGGAGGTGCGTGTTTTTGTGGTGCCTGAAAAGATTGACGATTTCGGGGCACTCGAATTAGCTAAGAAAATCGCGGGTAAAATACAGTCTGACGTGGAATATCCCGGTGAGATCAAGGTTACCGTTATAAGGGAAACAAAGGCGGTAGAGTTCGCCCGTTAGGGCTCCAGCGCCAAGCTTCGCGGTTTTGCTATAATTTTGGTATACTGTACCAGAAGGAAAGGTCGATTTTGCCTATACTCTACCTATGAAAAAAGACGGTATCGTTGAAGCGGTGATGAAAGCAGCTGACATTGAGACAAAGAAACAGGCAGGCCTTGCTGTCGAAGCGGTATTCGACACGATTGTAAAAACCCTGAGCCGTGGTGAAGAAGTAGCGGTCGCCGGCTTTGGAACCTTCCGCGTTGCAAAGCGCGCGGCCCGCATGGGACGGAATCCTAAGACTGGTGAGGCGATCCAAATTGCTGCGTCCACGAAGCCCAAATTTAGGGCCGGAAAGCTTCTCAAGGAGGCAGTAAAATAACGCCAAAGCCTTCGAAAAGAGCACGAAGGAACGAAAAACTCCCGCTAATACGGGAGTTTTTCTACTATCCAGAAGCTTTTACTGGAAAAGCCCCCGTGCTACCGTGCTCATTTCCAAAAAGGTTTGATAGGCCTTTTGGAGTTTCCCTAAGGACTGATTTACAAGGGATTCAACGGATGGCGGAGCAACGGGGGATGTTGAAGTTGCCGTCGAAGTTGTGGTGATGGTTTCGAGTATAGACCCTGCAGTACTCGAGGTATTAGTAGATGTGGCGGTTTCCGCTGTAGAGGTAGGGGTGGAGGTTGTAGTGAAGAAGAGTAGCTGTGTAGAAGAAGTGGTCGAAGTTGAGACCGAGAGAGATGGAGTCGATGTGGCGGTGGAAGACGCTACGGCGGAAGTTTCTGAAGAGGTTGCGCTTGATGTGGCGACAGGGGGCAGAATATTCATGGCCCAGAAACTATCATGGGCTTCCTGGTCTAGATTGCTCGCGTCCTGAATCAGCCCCCCAGCCGTTTTGAGAAGGCGGTTCAGGGTCTGGGCGCTTGTGGGCCGCAGTTGACCTAGGGCGCTGATTCCGTCCCCGACCTTCTTGAGACGGTTCGAAGCGATAGCAATGGCCTGGGATTCCTGATCAATTAGGAGGAAATCTCGGATCTGCCCCGCCACGTCAATGAAGTTCGTATCGCGCCATGTCTTGAAGTCCTGGGCGACTTTCCGGATGCCGGCGAGATCTAGGGTATCGGCATAATCATTTAGCCATTCCTTTTCCTTTTCATAGTAGTCGAGGGCGTTTTGCAGAGAGTTAAGAGCTCCGCTTTTCCACGCTCCCGCGGCGGTATCCCCGCCCTCGTCATAATTCAAAAGTTGCGTTTTGAGATCTTGGGCTTCTGCAGCCGAGAAATCGATAACCTTCCCAAATGTCTCGATTCGGAGGCCTACGTCATTCGAGGAGCTCTGATCTTTTCCCACCACAAGATCGTCCAAGCTCTGTTTTACGGAATCCAAGACCTGCTGGACGGGGGAAGTTTGCTGAGCTTGTGCAATCGAAAAAAAACCGCCTACGCCGGTAGCGAAAAGAACGGAGAGAATCACGGCGGTCGTGCGACGGAGAGGCAGCATTCGTTAGAATATAACCTGGTTAAGCATCTGGTTGATGTCTTGGTCGGGGGTAGGAGCTTCCGCGGGGAGATTAAGTTTTTGTTCCTCGGACTCCAAAAGGGGTGGACTGAGGTGGTTGGTGTGGATGTCGGTAATCTCGGTTATTGCGGATGCCACGGTAGCATTCGCGGAGTCTTGGTAGCCGATCTTGGAAAGCTCGATATTAATAGGAAGGTTTTGGAACTCGGATGTGAGATTGTTAGTGTCCAGAGCTGCCACTGCGGTGGGCACGGGGGTAGGGAAAAGGTTGGGGATCAAGGCCGCAACAGCAAGAAAGACCAAAGCGGCGGCAGGGGCGGCCCACCGGAGAAAGATGAAGCGTCCCGAGGGCTGGAAGGCCTCCTCTTGGCGGTCCACCACGAGCATGCTTCGAGCCGCCGCCACCCAGGTCGGGTCCGGTGCGATAGCCTTAAGCCTCTTTAATTGTTGAAGTAGTTGATCCTCCATTGTTGTTCAGGCTGATTTTGAGGAGCTTGAGGGCGCGGTGTTGGATAACACGGATGGCTCCTTCGGTCTTGCCCAGCGCTTGGGCGATTTCCCGTGTCGTGAGATCGTCCACGAAACGCATCAAAATAACATTCTGCTGGTCTTCCTCGAGGTGTACGAGAGCGGTTCGGATTCGATTGAAGTCTAGCGCGTGCCCAAGGTCTTCCTCGAACCTCGCGGGCTGTGCAACGATCTCTTCCGGGACGGTCTCTAGGGGTTGCGTGCTCCGCGCGGTGCGGTAGTGATCGATGACGGCGTTCACTGCGATGCGATAGAGCCAGCTCGTGAAAGGAAACCCCTTCGCTTCGTAGTCCCCGACATGCTGCCAAGCATTCATGAAAACCTGCTGAGTAAGATCCTCGGTATCGTGTCGGTTCCCAACCCTCAGGAAAATGAACCGGTAGATACGGGTTACATACGCATCGTACAGTTTCCCGAACGCTTCCCCATCTCCTTTCTGCGCCTTTTCAATAAATGTACTGTCGTCCTTCATAGATTAGAACGAAGCGAAGAGCCTCTTCGTTTCGTAACGCCCTGTAACACTTTGATTTGCAACATTGAGTGCGGGATACCGGGATCGAACCGGTGCCTTAACCTTGGAAGGGTCACGTACTGCCACTATACGAATCCCGCGAATGGCTTTCGGGTGCCCCCCCATTAAACCATAGGTATCTCTGCTTGTCCCGTATCCTACGTGGGGCTTCAGGTTCTGCAACGGTTGCTGGGTTTGAGCACTCTCGACCCTTCGTGTATGATGGTACAACGTATGAAGTGGGAGAAAGCGTCCCGAAAACACCTGTGGTGGGGGGTTGGCGCGGCTGGCGTGCTTTTGGCGGCGGGCGCCGTGGTGCTCGTTGTCCGGAGCGCGGGCCCCGTGGTGCTTCCGCCTGAGTTCTTAGCGGCTCGCCGGAGCGCCGCTCTCACGAGCGCGCAGATCGTGAGCCTTACGAACCAGACGGACGATACGATTAAGCAGGTCAATTTCTCGGACCTTGGGGGTGACAGTACCCAAGCACTCGCGCTTATCGAAAATGCACGTTCCGCCAACCGCGAGGCTTACAGCAAAGCCTTCGAGCTTACAGGGTATCTCCAAACCCTCGCGGGCTCACTTCAGGCAATTCCGCCCGGGTCCGGGCAGGGAGTCGCCTACGAAGCGGTATCGGTGGAACTTTCGCTCGTGAGTGAATTCATTCTCTATACCCAGCAATTGAACGGTTTTCTGGACGCTCTTGGAAAGGCTATCACATCGGGCACGCCCGCGGATCGAAGTGCTGCTCAGGCGGCGCTCGCGGGGGTGAACACGGAAGTAACAAAAATCGACACCATTAACCAACAGTTTCTCTCGAAGATGCAGGAGTTCGATCAGTCTCTCCAGTGAACGAATGGGGTTTAGAAAGCGCCGTGTTTGACGGCGCCTTCTGTTTTCGATACGGTGAGGGCAGCCAAGCTTTTATAACCACACAACAACGAGGAACCGTCATGGTCCCGACTTTGCAATCGATCGCCAGCGCCCAGAAGGGAAACCCGTCGAAGTGCCCCTCCTGTAATCAGCCATTCAGGCCACTCGATCCGATCTGGGAGCATAAGCCGACAGGAATCATTATCCACGAACCCGATCCATTCTCCGAATACAGGTGTGTTGCGACCGCCCACGCCCCATTTCGGGAAATTCCCCTAGGGGAATGGAAGGTATGTCGTCGTTTCTTTCCTCCCGCGGGCGCATAAGGAGACCCCTTCGATTCAAAAGGGCCGTCAGCGATGACGGCCTTTTCTTATTATCCGTGAAAACAAAACCCGCCGGTGGAAGGCGGGTAAATGAAGCAATAAAACAAAGAGACAGAAAAAGAGAGGTCACCTGCCGGGAGCGCAGTGGATGCAGGTGCAAACACTCGGATCCGCCATGAATCGTTCAAAAGGAATGGTCTCCGAGCGGCACTCCAGGCAAATGCCCTGAAACGTTCCTTCCTGTATCCGTCGCTTGTTGCGAAGGAGCTTTTCTAGTTTTTCCTTCTGCACCCTCAGTTCAAGATCGGAGGCGTGCTCATCGTATCCTTCCATAGACGTGCTGTAGCGCGCCGGCCCTACGTCACGATCCATCCGATTCCCCTGCTGTTCTTCGAACATTTTGAGGTTAAATGCAGCCAGTTCAATTTCTTCTTCGATCTTCAATGCAATAATGCCTAGCTGTTCCGGGCCTAAGGGTTTCGGCTTTAGCTTCTGCGCCTCGGGCCTCGACTGGATGGTCGGTTTCAGTTGGGTCTTTATAAGACTGGGTGTTTTCGCAGCCGCTTTCCCCGCGTCGGCTCTTCGCATAGCAAGACACTCCTTATATAGGTGGGTTGATGGGTTGTGAAAGGACTTTGGAACCGCAGGGCCCATTATCCCACAAGAAAACAACGGCCGTCAAACGGTCGGAGACGTTTCGTTATACAATCCTGTTTATCGGTGTCGGGCCGCCCGGATTTGAACCGAGACTAAATCCTCCCAAAGGACTCGTGCTACCGTTACACCACGGCCCGTTGCCCTCCAGTGTATAAGAGAACCATAGCAACCGCAATCGCTTGAAGAGTGCCAATGAGTCCGTTACCATTCAGCGAAGGCCCCCGTAGCTCAACTGGATAGAGCAAGCGGCTTCTATCCGCTAGGTTCCAGGTTCAAATCCTGGCGGGGGCACTAGAGATTAGCATTTTTAACGACTCCGCTTGAGAAGCGAGAGCAGAAAGAAGAACGCGCTTACAAGGACGGTCGCGATGCCCGCTCCGATGGTAGTCGCAGCGCCGATGAAAAGCCCTGCGGTAAGAGCGGAAATCGCGATAACGACGCTCCAAATAACGAAGCCACGGAAGTTCGAGGCAAGGTTCCGCGCGGTGACTGCCGGGATGATGGAGAGGGCACTCATAAGGAGAACGCCCACGAAACTAATACCTATCGAGATGGTGATGGCGATAAGGATAAGGAGCAGGAGCTCCATCCGGGGTTCGCGGGTGCGTTCCGCTGCGGCAAGATCCGGTGCGATAGCCGTGAGCACTAAGGGTTTTAGGTAACGGGTCGCAACGAAGAGGATGACGAGCGCGATAGCGGACAGTGCTATGAGCTCGGGACTGGTGATACGCTCCACACTTCCGAAGAACGCTTCCAAAAGGTCCGTCTGGGGGATAAGGAGCGCTCCCACTGCGAGTGCGGTCACAAAGAGGACGCCGGTGATGGACTCGATGGCGAGCCGCGTTTTATGCTCGATGACCCAGATGAGGAGAACTCCGACGAAAAGGAACGCGACCCCGCCCCAGAGCGGCTGGAAATGGAGGACAACGCCGAGTGCGATGCCGGGAAGCGCGACATGGGAAAGGGCGTCCGAGAGAAGGGTCATTTTCCGGAGCACAAGAAGTGACCCCACAAGACCGCTCGCGGCAGCGACGAGGACGCCGGCAATCACTGTAAGGGGAAGGGATTCAGGCATGGTCAGAAGGGCCTTGGAAATGATGGTGATGGAAGAAAGCGTGGTCTCCGTAGAGCTCCGAGAGCCGCGCAGTCGTAAGAGAAGACTCCGGTTCGCCGTAGCAGATCATTTTCTCATTAAGACAAACGACTCGGTTTGCATAGCGATATACGACATGGAGGTCATGAGAAACGATGAGGAGGGCCACATGGAGAGTGTCCTGCAGGTGATGGAGGAGGGTGTAGATAGAATCCTGGCCTACTACATCCACATTTTCTGTCGGCTCGTCAAAGAGAAGAACCTGGGGTTTATCAAAAATAGACCAAGCAAGAAGCACTTTCTGCAGTTGGCCGCTTGAAAGATGCGCGAGACTTCGCGTCGTCCAAGTCGCATCCATCCCTGCCAGCGTAAGAACTTCATGCAATGGGTACGATTGGAGAGGCTTCAGACGAAGGAACTCTCCAACTGTCATCGGAAGGTAGTGGTCCACATGGAATCGCTGGGGGAGATAACCAATCTTCGTGCCGGGCTTCCATGTTACACTGCCGGCGGTCGGCAGATAGATGCCCGCAAGAGTTTTGAGGAGCACAGATTTCCCGGCACCGTTTGGACCGATGATAGCGACAACCTCCTCTGGGTTCAGAACGAAAGTGACACCGTCGATGGCCACCTTGCCGTCGAACGCGACGGTGAGGTTTTGTATTGAGAGAAGAGGGGAAGCGTCCATTGGATTTGATTATAGCTCCTATAACATTACCACGCTCGTGTGATGAGACGAGCGTACAAAAGTTCCATACATGGTGCCGCGGGAGGGAATTGAACCCCCGACGCCAGCCTCTTCAGGGCTGCGCTCTACCACTGAGCTACCGCGGCGGTGTGGGATTTCAAACTGCAGGATTAATGTACACCAACGCCCGGACAGATTCAACGGTTTCCAGCGGTTTCTGTATGGTTTATACTTAGCTTTATGGAAGATCTCACCAAGAAAAAATGTGTGCCGTGCGAGGGAGATGCGATGCCTCTAGATAAGGAGCGGGCAGGTGGCTATCTCCGGATGGCACCAAGATGGACGCTTGACGTATCGGGGAAGAAGATCTACCGCGCATTCCCCTTCAAGGATTTTGCGGAAGCAATGGTGTTTGTGAACAAAGTTGCGGGCATTGCGGAGGGGGAAGGGCATCACCCCGATATCTATATTTTCTACAACAAGGTGAACCTCGAGCTTTGGACCCACAACATCGGAGGGCTTTCCGAGAACGATTTCATCGTGGCTGCCAAAGTGAATGAAGTGATGCCGTAAAAGTATCCGCGCACGTGAAGCAGGGACGGTGTTCACCCTTCCCCTATGCGGATGTGCTCCAAGTCAGGAACGTTTCCAACAAAGCCCCGCACTGAGCGGGACTTTTATATGCCATCCAGAAAACCACGGGCGTAAGCCCGTGGATGAAGGCACCCCGCGGTCTTCTTCAGCGCTACCTCTGCCTGCAGGAGAGGGAAGACCGCGGGCAAGCGAAGCTTGTACTCTCCTCCCAGAAACCACGGGCGTGAGCCCGTGGAGTTTCATTTCAAAGGAGGGCGAGGAGGGAACGCAGGGGGTTTTGTGGGGGTGCCTACTTCAGGAGAGGCATTTTCATCCATAGATACATCAGTTTCCTCAATATTATCGTTTAAACGCTCCTCAAAACCGATAGCTCGGCCAAGGGCCCGTCTCAGGAAGTGCTCTCCGAGGAACACAAGGATCAAGATGACAACAATCCCGACCTCGACGTTCCGGAAAATGCGCTGGGTTTTGAGGTAACTCAGACCCGTCATTAGGAAGTACGCTATGCCCGTCATCGATATGAACCATAGCAGTACCGTCCAGAGGTAGTTCTTGAAAAAGGTCGCGAACCGCACACGCGACCACCCCGTGAGGAGCAGCATCGCGAAGTTCATTGTGGGGAGGAACCGGACGATAAGAAAAAGCTTCCCGATATTCTTCTTCAGATAATAGGAATAGAGCTGGATGCGCCGATTGGGTTTCAGGCGCCGGTAGAATCGCCACCCGAAGCGCGTTACCCGGAGCGTGCGACCGATAAGATACACCAGCGTCTCACCCACGAAGAGCGCGCCGAGAGCAGTCGCGATAAACTCGTTCCAGGAAAGGAACCGGTTGATGACGAGATAGACAGAAAGAAGGAGAGTCAGTTCTCCCTGGAGAAGGATACCGATACCGACGATGAGGTAACCCCAGGAGGGGTGTTGGCCCAGGAGTGTTCCTAGGGTGTCCACAAGATTGTTCACACGCCTATTATATCGTACAATCAATATGCGATTGCAATGCATATCGACGAAAACAACATAAAATTCAAGGCAGTTCGAGCGAGCGGCCCTGGCGGCCAAAATGTGAATCGGCGGTCCACCAAAGTTCAGATCTGGGTAGAGGTTGGGAAGCTTGGTCTCACAGAAGAGGAGGAAAAGCGGATTCGAGAAAAACTAGCTCATCGTTTAAACCAGCGGGATGAACTTGAGGTGGTCGTCGAAGACCAGCGCTCGCAAGAGGAGAACCGAGACATCGCCCTCGAACGATTGCGAACGATGATAGAAGAAGCCCTTCGGGTCCCTCCGGAACGAATCCCGACCGAGGCGCCTCCGCATGTGGAGCGTGGTCGGGTTGTGCGAAAAAAAGCTACCGGGGCGAAGAAAGAAGAACGTACCACGCCATGGGAGGAGGTGGCAGAGGAAGAAGAAGGGAAACGGGCCTAATGGCTGTTCGCAGCGGTTTGAAAAGTCTGCTGTCGAGGGATAAGATGAGGCCACGGAATACGGGGGTATTCCGAATGGTGCCTATAGTGTAGCGGTAACACAGGAGTCTGTGGCACTCCTATCACGGGTTCGAATCCCGTTAGGCACCCAAGAAGGGATTTTGCGAGTAGAGAACGGCCATTTGTCTTTTCTCCATCGCATTTTCCGGAGGTTCTAACCGCTCATGAATGGCTCTGACCTCAACAGCCGCCTCTTCGATGTAGTTCAGTGGTTTTACTAGGGAAACACTAAGCTTTCCGCCCATGAGGGAGAGGTTCGAACCAAAATCCGCCAGGATTGATTTTTTCGCCTGCCAATCATCCTTAGCCTTTTCAAACTTAGTTTTCGCGTCCCTTGCGAAGCTGAGGGCCTTCTCGGCTTTCTCAAGCCATTTATCAACATTTCGATCCGCGTCGTTCAGAATCTCCTGCAACCGCGCCTTCTCGCCGAGTAGCCGCGCTTTTTGGTCCGCGAATTCCTTTTCATCGAGCTCCTTGTTTATCCGCATCTCGAGGAGTGATTCTAGTTTACGGACAACCTTATCGTATTCTCTCCGCTGATTGGTGAGGATCGTCTCTCTGTCCGCCCTCTCGTGTTCTGTCTCACTTTTCAAAACCTCGATAGCCCAGTCGTAAAAATCCCGTGGAATCTCGATCCGTCCGAGCTCGCGGACGATTTGCGTCTCAAGCTCTTTTTCGGGAATCGGTTTTTGGGAACAGAAACCTTTTCTCTTGGTACAGCGATAGTACGTGTAGCGGTGAACATTGCCGTTTACCTGGTGTTTTACCTTCTCCTCGGCGGTCACCATACAACCGCACTCTCCGCACCGTATAAACCCCGTAAACGCGAAATTATGCGTCTTGGGGCGTGGTTTGTTGGCGTTCCCGAGTATGTACTGGGCCTCGTCGAACTCCCCCTTGGTGAGCATTCGGTCGTGTGCCCGAGACTGTAACGGAAGGGATTGTGAGCGGAATTGTTCCTGGCCCGATTTATAAAACCAATGCGGCGATTGACCACGGCAATTCCGGCGGTATCGCCATATTAAATAAGAATGATTGTTCACTTGGCATCCCGACCTTGGGCGTTTCCGGTCTTACGGCGGGAATCGGCTACATTCAATCGTATTCTCTTGCCAGCCAACCAATAATCTATTCACAACCCTCTGTTGCTCCCTCCACCCCTCCCGCCCCGGCCAATCCAAGGCAATTCACTGTATTCGGTCAAGGCTTTTGCGCTGATACCGGTGGTGCAACTTTGACGATTGGCGGCACATGGGTCCCAGATAAATATATTCTTTCGTGGACCGACAATAGCATCACATTTGTAGTTCCAGATTCTATAGCGAGAGGGAACTACGATGTCCAAATCCTTGGGGCACGGGGCACTGCATATTGTCCAGCAGCCTCGGGAGGCAGAATCAATGTTCCATAAAGACGGGCACAGATCTGTTTACGGGCTTAAAAAAACTAAAGGCCGTATCCAAACAATAATATGACTCTCATGAAAAAATTAATCGTATTGGTTTCGCTGGGCCTCCTATTGCCCTCCTTCGTCGTCGGGGCGACACTCAATCGCAATCTCTCCATTGGTATGACCGGAACGGATGTATCTTGGCTTCAGCAATTCCTTACCTACGACGGTGTCTACAGCGGACCAATTACCGGGACCTTCGGTCTTCTCACGAGAAATGCAGTAGTCGCATTCCAGGTGCAAGAGGGTATTTCACCAACGAACGGCTATTTCGGCCCCCTCACCCGCGCCGATGAGATTAAGGTCCTAGCGGCTCACCCGGACTGGACGACGTCGCTCTCCAACGGCAACTCCTACTCGAATGTGAATGGAAACCCCGTCCACTCTCCTGCTTACTCCTCTAATGGGGTTCCAGCTGGCGCAACCGCACAGTGCCGAGACCTAACGTATAGTTTTAGCCTGCATCGTAGCGGTACATGTTCTTATCACGGAGGTGTACTGCATTGGTTGTACTAAAAATGGATGAGTAGTTGGCTGAAAGAAAATTGGTTTAAAGCGGGAATACTGTCCCTTCTCCTACTGGTTACGATTGGTGGGTTCTTTTGGTATGAAGTTCGCCCGGCGATAATCAGAAATGAGTGCTCTTGGACCGTCGAGCATGTACCGGCCATAACAGAAATCACTCCAGATGAAGCAAAAACTCTGCAAGAACAATGCTTAGAGGAGCAAAAAAACCAGGCGCCTTCAGGGAAATTTCTCAACTTGTTCCCCCCGGAGATGAGGCTGCTTCTTGTTTGAATAACAACCAACGAAGACCCGCGCAAGAAGCCAAGGATTTACCACGGAAAACGAGTGAGGACGAGTACAAATTTTGCATTCGTAACAAAGGACTGTGATCCCCACCCCACGCGAGGAGGTGATAGAATGAGACCACATGGGCAGTACCCGCTTCTCACATGAACTAATTAAGGGGAAGATAGCGGAACTCATTTTCGAGCTGATGTTCCGCGAGTCAGGGAGATTCACGACACTTCGGTTCGGTTATGAGTACACCCTCCCCGAGCTAGCGCAGTACCAGCATCTCGTTGAGGTTAAGAAGGTTTTGGATAATATCCGCAATGCGCCAGATTTCATCCTGATTTCGAACGCCACGGAGAAGAAAGCGGTTTATATTGTTGAGGTCAAATACCGGACGAGGCGTGACCCGAAGGAGATTAAGGAAATCGCCGAGAACACGCTCAAGACCTGGGACCCGTCATGGCTGTTTGTCGCTTCGCCAGACGGGTTTTTCTTCGAGCCCTGTCATACGGTGATGAAGAACGAGGGGAACATTGGTCCGCTATATGAAACGTGGGTTCCTAGGCCAATCATGAACAAGTACCTCGAACTGCTCAAGGACTTTGAGCACGGTGAGGACCGGTAGGAGGTCGGAGTGATAGAATTTAACTATGGCGAGACAAGGACACTCTCAGAAGGAAGATCCCTTCGAACTGTACCTTAGGGGGGTTTTCACCCTGGCTGTTCTGGGTTTAGGTTGGTACATTCTAGAGAATCCGAAGAAATCGGTAACCATATTAGTAGCGGTTCTCGTTGTCATCCTCCTGTTTGTCGTTTTGAGGATATGGTGGCGCAGAAAACACTTCAATGATCTATTAGAGAAACTAAGGAATTCCCCCGGACAAGAAGATGCTGTCAAAAGGTTTATCGCAATATCTGGCTCCGAGAAGGGGAGGGGAGAAGATTTCGTGAGCATCCGAGGCCATAAGTTCAGGAGGTACGACATTGAAGATCTGACAAACACGTTAAGAAAGAATGGCGTACCCGCAAGGGAGAAAGATGTTTCGAGGCTTCTTGAGCATTATATCCGAGAAAGAGGAGAGGGATTTATCAGTGGGCTCGGCAGTGTTTCTAAAGAGCCTCAGAGATTCGCGAGTTTGTCTCCATACCAGTTCGAGCAGCTCCTCGTTCGCCTTTTCCAGGCGATGGGATATGAAGCCCGACACCAGGGTAGGCCGGGCGATCAGGGAGGTGACGTAATCGCTGTCAAAGGAGGTGAGAAACTTTTGATACAAGCCAAGCGTTATGGTGACCAAGACCCCACCGGGAATGCCGCCGTCCAGCAAGCGTTTACAGCGATGAGCATCTACAACTGCAATGAATCAATGGTGGTCACGACCTCCTATTTTACGCCAGAGGCCAGGGAGGCAGCCAAAACAACCCGGACCTATCTTGCCGAAAAGAAAGAACTGCAAAAATGGCTTCAAGAATATCTGAAGGAAGACTGGTTCTAAATCTCGACCGAGAAGGGTTGCCTGGGTAAGGCATAAGACCGTTCGAATATTGTCCAGTCGACGAACCTGATACCCCTGAATATTGCTGCAATCGCCTTTGCGCAGGGGCGGTAGTTCCTAACTCCAATGGAAAACGAACCCGATAGAACTCAACAACCGGCCCCGGTTAAGACCAAAAAGAAGTGGAACCGAGGGCTTGGTGGATTTATTGTGAGTGGTTTAATTTACGCGTTTGCACAGGAGAGTTTCAACAAATCAGGAGTCGACGCGGCTATTATTCTTGCTGTTGCACTTGGAGCGTGGCCGCTATACTACTTTCTCAAATCCAAGATAAGAGAAAGTGAGTGGGTAAGAATCGTTGTCGCCTTTCTTATTATTGAAATAATCGCCGGGTTCTTGATTGGATTTTCTATTCGGATGACGGATAGATTTTCGGCAACTGCTGTTGGCGCTCCGAGTTTGGCGCCGACCGCGGTTAAGAAAGATGTTAATCAAGAAAGCCCTACGGCTCCCACTGGAACCCTTAACTATGATGCCCTTATCAACGATGCCTTGTCTAACCTACAAACAAAGCAGGGCAACCTCGAAACTGTTTTGTCCACCAGTAAATATACTTCGTATAAATACAGCGCCTTGTTGGGACAGTTAGTATTTACCGATCCCTCAACGAACGACAGGCTAACCGCCGAAGTACAGGACATAGGCGGTTTGGCGCCCGACAAGGACGGCAAGGAAACATGGATGTGGTCTTGGGCTAATGACTCCGTGCCCTCCGATATGGCGAAAGATTCTTCAGGAGTTAAGCAATTTGGCACCATTCATAATCAAGAGATAAGAAACGCGCCAACCAACAAGGCGTTATTAGGTCGCAATCCTCTAACGGAGGGGGTATTTATTTCTGACGACGTAGACGCCCTTGATCTTACCGCTGTAACACTCTACCTAGCTGGCGGTGAAGGAATCTACAAGGTGCCGTTTACTAACGATAATGGGAATGCGGTTGAATACTTATTAATAAAAGACTTCTTGGGTCGGTAAGAAAGAATAGACTCGATCGAAAGGAACCCCCCAGCTGTCAACGAAACTATGGTGAGTGGCATGGTGGGGTACCCCTAAAAACAGGTTCTAACGTCCTCCACCAGGGGCTGTCCTACCTGGACTATTCTATTCCTTAGTTGGACGAGGTCACCCTAAACCCGCCAAACTCGACATCCATGAAATCGGTTCGAATACCAACGTTACCGGGAACTGAGATTGGTTTGCCTCCATATTGAATACCGTCATCGGTGGCACTCAGGACCTCCTTCCAATTGCCGGTCCTTCCGATATCAACCGACAAGACAATGGTCACGCTTCCAGTAGCATTGTTGGTGACGTTGGTCCGGAGCCCAACCGATTCTCCAATGGGCAGTAGGTTCGGATTTCTAGTGCGGTCATACGTTCCTGGGAAGATGGCACGATACGCCATGGTGTAATAGACCCCATTCGCCTTCTTCTTAATCACCGCGGCACCATCCACACGGACGCCCACGTCATAGAGATTGTTGGCATCCTGATAGCGATTGAGAAGGAACAAACCATTCGATTGGTTGCGGTTCGGGCTCGCGCTGAAATTATTATTCTTAATCAGGAAATAGGTCTCTGCGGTATAATTCTGCCACTTCGATTGCGATATCAACCGAAAAACATTCTGAGGATGATAGCCTTCATCGGTATCAACTGGGTTATTCTGAAAATACCTCAGTCTCCACGCATCGCTGCTCGGCAGTGAGCCCATGATGGTCGATGCCACGCCGCTGGTCGCAACATAGAAATACCCTCCTGAACTGGGCCACCAATCCGGATTGGCGCTCTCTGTCGAGCTTCCCACCTCTTGCAGTTCTCCTTGCACGGAAAGGAAGAGATTCTGGGCGGGGGTGGATGACGCGGCTTCCATCGCAGTTCGTTTATTACTCAGCGGATGGGACGGGGAACGCAAGATAGTTCCCACCAGAGCAATCAGGAGAAGGAAGGCGATGGTCGTGAGAAGGAAGAAAATTATCTGGTGGTGCTTCATTATTGGTAGGTGTTCTGTACGTCCGCACTCTCTACGATAATCTTACTGTTATTTGTCGTCGGGTCCCATGTGGTGAATCCGATGCCGCCGCTGAAGGGCGGATTCATGGTATAACCGGTCGTACTCAACACGACGTGGTTATCGAAGGAACAGATACCCTGTGTGCCCTGCACCTGGGCATAGATGGTATGCGCAGACGAGATATCCGAGACGTTGTTGTCGGCGCCTTCCGCCAAAACGTACTCGACGCCGTTAATATATTGCTCTAATGCAATACTAACGGTTCCGGGAACGCTTCGGTCGAACTCGCACCGTACGTAATTATTATCATCCTTGTACCGCGCGATTATACCGAGGGTCTGACCGCGCACCCAATCAACCGCCGCGCTGAACTTGTAATCCGTCCAACCCCCTGAGTTTGCCAATATCACCTCAGAACCGGTGGTGGAGGCATTCGCTTCCGTGCTTAGGAACCTTTCGGAGTCTATCACCATGGTTCCCCATGTCGTTCGCCAATTTCCGTCGTTTGCGAAATCATTCTCAGTGTATGGAATCTGAAGGTTGGGAACTGGCAATTCCGGGGAAGACGGGGGAGAACTACTCGGTGCGACAGCAACGATTTCTGCTGTGGACGTCGGGCTGGGAGCCACGGCTGAACTCGTTGCCACATCCGTGCTCTGCTTACTATCCGAAACCCCGCTACTCGGCATATCGGCCGTGGCAATGGCATTAATCGGCAATGGCGCGGCGCTCAGGCTCACAATCTCCAATTTCTTGAGGGTCGATTGCGCAACTACGTTCGGGTCCCATACGCTGAAACCAGCCGCACCCCTCGATAACGTTGTGGAGACTCCGTTGGTCAACGCTTTCCCGTCGAACGAAACGGCGACAATGCCGTTATAGACGGACATGGTAATTTCCATTTCGTCTTTTCGGGGCAACGAGTATGCCGAAGCGAGCTCCCGTTCCTTCCCGTCCACGCACTCTACTAGTCGCAGAGATGTGTCGCCCCAGTCCAGACTGATGTAATTCTGCTCGTCAACATAACGGGCCACGATAGATGCGGAACGGCCCGTTTCCCGAGCTATGGTTGCTCGAATACTGTAATTGTCCCATCCCGAATCTCCCAATAGCACGCGAGCCGCGTTGGACCCCGCCTTGGAGAGGAGCGTGAAGCCGTTTCTTGTGTCAAGCGTGCCGTACAACAACTGAGTATTCTGAAGAAACGATGTTGAATCGCCAGAGCTTGGCAAGGTGAGGGCGGGCGGTTTCGGGGCAAAATGTTCCAATGTTCGGAGCAAATTATCCGGGCCCATGTCCTTCACCTCGAGCCGCTTTAGCTCATTGTACGGGTTGGAGTCTTTATAGTTATAAAAACTTTCGAACGCCCCGTTGCTATCGCTCATGGCTTCGACGAACGCGAGCTTGAAATAGCGGCGCGTGAGCCCGATGTTGAAATCTTTGGCACCGTCGTAGTTAGACAGGTCCAACGCCCCGAAGTGGTTGAGCGGCACCGCAAGGTACTGGGGGTCCGTTCCCAGATGTTCTTTTATGTCCGATATGCCGTTTATATAATCCGCCTCGACTCTTTTCTGATAGCTCTTGATGCTTTCTAGGCCTACACCCGGCGTATAGATGCGCGATGTCAGATACGACCCGGTGTTCCCATCCTTGTCTATCACAACTTTTTCATGGGAACGCCTGCCGTGCGCCTCGATTTCCCAGCGCCCCGTGGCCTGCATCTTCGCCAGCTCATCCCACCCGAGGTAGAACGGGTCGTTATTGTTGGCCCTGATGGTGGCTACGAAAAGGGTTGCCTTGAATCCCAGCTTCTTCAATACGTCGTCGACGGGGTAGAAACTGTCCTTGCGTCCATCGTCGAACGTAAGAATGATGGGCTTGGGTGGCAACGTGAACTTTCCCTCCCTGAAGAGTTCGTACTCCCCGACCGATATGGTCTCATATCCATTCTGCTTCAGCATCTCCATCTGGGCGATAAAATTCGGACGGCTAGTGTTCGGGCCCACTGGACCGTTGCTTATGATGCCGTGATACATGAGGATGGGTACGGCTTGGCCCGGAGACAGTTTGGAGGTATCTTCCACTGTGAAATTCTTCGGCGGGGAGAAAGCATAGACATACGCATGAATGCGTATCGCCTTTAGTAAGCCGCTACTGGCCGGATATAGGAGGATAACCACCGTTCCTACGAATGCCACGATAATCAATAGATAAATTGTTTTCTTGAGTGTCATGGTTATCGTGTACCCCAATGTGTCTTCCGAAGCGTCAGAAGGGCGTAGGGCATCTGCCATATGAATACAGAAACGAAGAGTAGGGAGACAATTGGCATGTACATCCAGTTCTCCGCCTTGTGATACACGCGCACAAATAAAGCGAATACGATCCCCAGCAAAATGAAGCCGGACATGAAAACGAGGAACAGTAGTGGATTGTGGGTCCGTATGCTGTTCACGAGTACGCTACCAGCTAAGATGGGGCCGAGAATTGGGAAGCTGAAGTTGGTATAAAAGGCGAAACTTGCCAGCGGGTGCACCTTCTTCCACATAAAGAGACTCGCCATGGTCCCCTCGCGTATCCATGATTTCTTCCACCTTAATTGTTGCCGCCAATAGACAGAGAATTTCTCGGGCACTATCGTCGTGGCTTCAGCCTTCGGGCAATACACAATGTCCCACCCTTTGAGCACGAAGTTTGTCAGCCCCCGGTCATCACCGAATGTCCCCTTCGTGCCCAAGAATTTCTGCCCTTTCCACGCTTCGACGAGCGGGAGCACCGCTTTCTTCCGGTACGCAGAGAAGCAGCCTGGGCAACAGGTAACGGAACGGTGCACGCTTTCGCTGGCCTTGTAGATATTGAACGAAACCGCGTATTGAATGGATTGCATACGCGTGAGCAGGTTCGCATTCGCGTTCTCTGCTTTCGTGTTCCCGGAAACCGCGCCAATCCGTTCATTCGCCATGAAATGTTCCACAATGTGATGGATGGCATCAGGGGCAAGAAAGCTATCGGAATCAACGAAGACAATAATATCGTGGCGCGCTTCGTTCATGCCTACCGCCATCGCCTCTCTTTTCCCCCTATTCACAGGGAATGAGATAAGTCTCACCTTTCCTCCGTAATACTGCTCGGCTCTCAGAACTTCCTTCTTGGTACCGTCGGTAGACCCATCGTCAATCACGATGCATTCGATCTCCCCGGGATATTGCGACCCGACACACGTGGCAATGGTTCGGAATATACCATCCTCTTCGTTCTTCGCGGCGATGATAACGCTCACATTGGGATAAGCAGAATCCGGATAGATTGCTGTGTGGTCATCTTTGTGCAGGTAGGCATAGGGTATACGGGAGAGCAAAAACGTCGTCGCGATAATGCCGTAAAAAGTCCAGAACGAGACAGAAAACGACATACTTGCTATGAAAATTGCTTTATAAAGTAACAGCCCGGTAATCAGGACCATGAAACATACAAAAACCAACACGGATTTTACCGAGCTCGTCAGCGACTGCGAGGTAGTGTTCGAAATAGTTCTTGATGCGTCCATTCGAGTGAGGTTTAGCCAACCACCGACCATTCTTTACCCCTGGTTAAAGCGCCGTAGTTATACAACAAAATGAAAAAATAAGCAAGCGGAGACTGAGCGAACGCCGCTTGCTGGGACGATTCACGAACCCCGAGCCTGGCACCTCAGCCCGACTCTACTGTCTTCTGACATCGTGTTCGTCGCATTTGACCCCTGGGGTGTCCTGGCAGTACTTTACTGGAGATGGATGCTAGTTCGACCGCGCATCTGATTGATTTGCTTGCCAAGCCCTTCCTATCCCTGCCATCAACCATAGGAGGAGGTCTACTATCCCTGCTATCGTCTGCTGGAGGCCTTTATTGCCAAGCCGCGAACTCGGCTGCGAAATCGATTGCGAGTTGGTTCTGGACAGCGGTGGTCGCGCTCTGGCCCTGGTACTGGGCCGGAATAGTTGCGCTTTTGGTGTCCTGGACTCTCTATGAGATATTTTCAGGGAATGGGAGGTCGGAGAATGGTTTCTCTCCGGCATACAACCGTGTTGTAGGGAGTGGCGTTTACCTACTCATTCAATCGGCGACCTACCCCTTGCTCCTGAAAACCTTCGGAGACTTGGCCTATTGTCGGCCGTTATCCTTGGTGATTCACTACCTAGCTTTCTTTCTTACTGGCGGCTTCCTGCATGTAATCCGTTTCTGGCCGTATTGGAGGATACCCTTCGTCGGCAAGGTGAGGTTCCATTAAGACCAGTTGTTCCGGTTTGATGGTCTAGGGCCTCCAAAACGTCCGACTCGAAGTCTGGCGTGGAGGTGTAGGAGAAAAGCGTACCCTAAGGGGCTACCAAACAGGTTCTAACATTCTCCACTAGGGGACCCTGGTTAATCGAGGTATAGTGGGAATAATGGAAAGAAAGACGAAGGTTGTTGTTCTGGGCATCATCTACAACGGCGACGGGAAAATATTCCTGACTCAGCGTTATGATCCTGACATCCCCGATGCCCATCTGCGGTGGGACGTGCCCGGAGGAACTAATGAATTCGGCGAACGTCTCGAGGACACCCTAAAGCGGGAAATCGCCGAAGAGACCGGCCTGGAAGTTACCATCGGAGACCTGCTCCCGAAGTGCGTCACAAAGACCTGGGAGCACAAGGATTACCTGCAACACACCCTTGTCTTGTGCTACAAGTGCTCTCTAATAAAGGAACATCTGCACCCAAAGGATCATAAGATAGCCGCGCTGAAGTGGGAGACCTTGGAGAATCTTGCAGCTTATGACTTTCTACCGACGACCAAGGTGTTTATAGACTTGATTAATCGGCCTGTGGGCTCAGAACACAGGTTCTAGCGTCGTACACTAGGGGACCCAACCCCGACGGACGGGTCTCTGCACCACCACATCCCCTGGGTGGAATTGTTGTTATAGAAACGCCCGGGCTCGTATCGAACCCGGGCATATCCCGATTTTCAATCCACACAGCGGACAGAACTAGAGAGTATGTAAACGCGCTCACCGCCGGGGAACGCCACGAGGAGGTCGCACACAACTCCACCTTGGATTTCTCCCGCATTCGGATCTGCCCCGCACGCCCTCCATGACATACTCGATAGCCTCGTGGGGGATGACGCCGCACCCCGTCTCGATGACGATGCCCGTTTGTTTCTCAAACAACGGATCATTTCCCTTGCGGAAATGGCCATCGGTGGCATCGACGTTGAAAGGGCCGGACCATACCCCCACCCGGTCGCCAACTTCTTTGGGTTGGGTGTCTTGGTTCATGACAATCATCGCATCCACGAGTGTTCGCAGCGGGCCGTACAGATCTATTCCGCTCATCTCACGCCTCCTTATTTGGATTTATGAGAACGATTCTAGCCCAAGTGTAGACCACGATGGTCCGACCTCGCAAGTGGCGGCGGGGTATCTAGGACACGGAAGAAAAACAGGCTCTAACTTCGTACACTAAGGACCCCGACGAGAATTTATCTTAACCCACTAGACATAGCGGGTGATTTCCGGTTCGGCCAAGCCTTCTTGACAGAGCGGTATAAAAATATTAAACTATCCTTGCATGGGATCCTTGTCCCAATGCCTTCAGCTCTTTTACAGAAGCAACAACCATACATGGAAGGAGTCTGTCGATGAGAAAAATGTCGATCCTCGTTTTCGGTTGCGCATTCGTCGTGCTCTTGAGCATAGGATGCGTACAGCAGGGCAGTTCGACGCAGGAAATACCTTCCGGACAGGAAGTAACGACTGTCGCCGGGCCAAGCGAAGGGCTCGATCTACAAGCTATCGGCGGTCTGGTAAGGCAGGCGCGTGATGCCGCTAGTCTTGAAATGCTCATCAATGATCCGGCAAGCGGTATCAACAACCTCGATCTCGACCAGGATGGCCAGATTGATTATATCTCGGTCCACGAGTACATCACGCCGACCGAAGGTAAGGGATTCTCGCTCATTGCTAATTTGAGCAGCAACGGACAGCAGCAACACGTCGCTGATATCACCGTGGAACGTGACCCTACGACAGACCAGATCACTCTGCAGACGCAGGGAGATGCCCAGATTTACGGGCCGGATTATTACTACACTTCTCGTATGGGCTACTCCGATGCCGTATTCTACGTGTGGCTTTTCGGTTCCCATCCGCTCTACGCTTCGCCTTGGTACTACAGGCACTACCCGAGGTGGTACCGTGCACATAGGCCGGTACCCTCCATGAGGTATCAGGAACGTATGGCAGTACGGCATACTGCTATGATGGAGCATTCGCGAACGTCGGTTGTCCGGCCCGTGACTACCGTGCCGGTACCGAGGCGGCCCGCCGAGAGGGGCACAACCCTGTTCGTGTCCCCGAAACAGAATCAGCACTCGGGTCTTCCCCAGGAACGCGTCGTATCGAAACCGGTCGGAAATGGTGGGCCCATAAGAAGCGCCAATATAGGTACAAGAAGTACCCCTGTGGCGCCGAAGCCCCCCCCGCCTCCGCATCCATCAAGCCCGTCAAGTAACACAAAGAAGAAGTGAGTGTGGGAAAGGATTAAATTGCCTTAGGCCTTCGGTGCGATTTTCCACCGGAGGCTTTTTATTACCCAAACTATACTGAGTGGACTGGTAAGGTACCCCTGGAAACAGGGCCTAGCCCCGTATTCTAGGGAACTCTGGCAAAACAATCCGCGTGCTATGCGAGTTGTTTCTTTGTAACCCCGAGAGGAAATGGAATTTCTTAGACCCGAGTTTGGGGATGATTGTGTCGAAGTACCCCACGATATTTCCTTTGGGATTTTTCCCGATCGCTCTATTGACTTTCCAGGCCCCATGTAGCAGTATGTCCGCAGCAACAGCAAAAATTTATAGAAGAAGCAACTCGATTCAGTGCGGGAGAAAAACCACTATCAATTCACTTCTATTCGCAGGAGTGCAAATGAAACGCATCCCGGTCTTACTATTCGCGTTGTGTGCCCTACTTCTCTTGTCGTTACCGGGTTGTATGGGACAGAAGGGATCAGATGGATCGGTGTATCTTCGGTACAGCTGGACCAGCTATCTGTATACCTACGACGACAATACTCCGCTCCACAACATTCAGCAGGGCGTCGATTACGAGATCAGCCCAGGAGCGTACGAATATTCGTATGAGTGTCGAGAGTACTATACGAATGGCACCTATAGCTACTGTGATGTCTGGGGAACGTTCAGTCTGGTTGCAAACGAGGGTAAAGATGGAGGCATATTCTGGCAGAAAGGCGATGACGGCGCTCCCAAGTATTACACATTGAGCATTGGGTGGGGGGGCGCGAGTCTTGAGAAGCCGAGTGCACAGCATGCAAAACCGCCCACCGAGTTGAACGGGTTGAAAGGTAAGGATTCTCTAACGAAGATCGATCGGAGTCTTGATAACACCCTTCCGGTGCAGGTGAGGACAATCACTACCGAGGGGTGCACGATCGTGTACCGATACAGAATGCAGGAGGGAGTAGGCAAGTAAGTCCTCTAACAAAGGGGTAGGAGAAAGCTGGAGGACAACCGAGAAAGGAGTTTCGCCGTCTGTACTTAACAGGCGGCACTTTTTATTTAACGATGGAACAGGTTCTAACATCCTCCACTAGGGGACCCAAACCCAACGGACGGGTTTCTCCTGAAGATTGACAAAGTAGCACGCAAGTGCTATTCTGTTTTCAGCATCAAGAAGTAACAACCAACCCACAGAAATCTCAGGAGGGATGGAAATGGAGACACCAGTCAGCTACCTGCTCACAAAAGAGATTGCCAAGCGTGCGATCGACATGGTTCGTCCGGCGATTCTCGCTGCCGTTGAAGGGAAGATTCTGAAGCGAGGCGATCTGCATATCGTTGTCATGGATCCAGTGAAGGGGCCTTGGAATGTCGAACACGAAGACGAGGCTATTCTCCACGAAGAGTCGTTCGGAGACGTGGCGAAGTGGGCCAGTCCCTACGGTGAGATTGCGCGAGCAAAGGCAATCGAATCGTGGAGAACTGGTTTCCCTACCCACGTTATTCGCGAAACGATGCCCTATTTGCTCTATGCGAACGACGATTACTCCGACACTGTGTACTGGGGGAGCGCTGTCCTCCAAGGATTGACCGTCGGGGTCAGCGGCGTGCAGTCCTGGTTCGACGAATGGGTTGCGTACATGGTCGCGGCGGCCTGCAGAGCTCTCTGCATCGAAGCGATGCAGAAACTTCTGAAAGACAAGAACCGCGACTTCGTGTGGCAGCCGGAACTGGACAGCCACAGTGGTAGCCGGTGAATGTTTAGGACCGAGCAGACCTACCTGCTCCCGTCACAGCAATGTGGCGGTTTTTCTTTACCCCACACAGGTTCTAACTTCATACACTCTAGAGGACCCTGACGAGGATTTATCTGAATCTGCTAGATAGGACAGGTGCTTTTCAGTTCGAACAAGAAATTGACAGCCGAACTCTTTTCATATAAAACGAATCCAGCAATCAACTACAACAATGAATGGAGGGAGCTATGGAATCCCACGGTCCGATCCAAGTCGGCATTGGGCTCGAATCGCTAAAAGTCGGTGTTTTACAGGAGATGAAAAGGACACATGCTCTGTCCGCTTGCCCACTCTGTGGAGAACCTCTTGATCCAGCCACGTGCTCGTTTTGGGAAGTGATGGATCGGCATCGTTTGCCCATGTCCGGTCAGGAAGAGCCGTCGAATCTGGATTGGGCAACGTGCGCATCATGCATGATTGTCTGGAAGCTCTTTCTTCAGAACACCAGCAACGATAATCCCGGGAATCTGAATAATTGGGAGGGCCACCAGCTGTACCTTTCCGGCTATACCAATTGTTTCTGCCGTCAGCAGGTCCTGAGAGGCTCTTGGACGCTCATTCACGACACAAAGGATCGACACTCGCACATCCGAGAGGAATGTGTGGCATCTGAACGGCGCTAGAGCAAGAGGCGACAATTGCTAGTTCCAGGCCACCCGGTTCATCCGTGTGGCCTTTTCCTTACCCCCCCACAGGTTCTAACGTCCTTCACTAGGGGGCCCAAACCCGATGGACGGGTTACGAGAATGCAACGATTCTCACTGAGCGGTCGTCGTGCTATTACCTGAAGGGGTGGAGCAATTCGTATAAGTTTTCACATTATTCTCCGTGATGAACGCTGTATCGCCTGTATTCCAGAATACAATTGATTCGCCCGCATTCGCGTAGCGTCCGCCGTCGGCCGAGATCGTATGTGGCAGGGTCATGCTGCGGCCGTCGCTTAGGGTTAAGGCAACGCTGCCGCCGGGTATCGGAGGCTGGTTCGGGTTGGTCGAGGGAGTACTTGTGCCCGCATAGAACGCGGCATTAATCACTTTTCCTCCGTCGCAAGAAAATGTTGCTGTTGCGATAAGCTGACCGGTTGGTTGCCCTCCAGTGGGAGTTGATACGACCGGTGGCCGTGTTTGAGGCCGCGCAATGATTGCGACGGCAACTGCTACCATTAGAATCAAAACCACAATAAGGATATTCCTTGTCTTCATATCTTTATATATAATATCACCATTTTCAGAGCAAGGTTCTTGCAGTAGGGTGGTGGATGAAAAGATTCTAACTTCGTACTCTAGGGAGCTCAAACCCGGCGGACAGCTTCTTGGAACCCAGTTCCTGATTGACTTCAAAGGAGGTCAGTAGTAGTTTTGGTTCAGTTCACAACACAGTTCATTAGGAGGTCCCCATGGTACGAAAGGAATTGCTTGGAAGGTATTTCTTTTCCTGCCAGTGGTGCCGGTTCGACGGGAGATGTGTTCTGAAACACCACGAGGTGCTCGGCTTGCCCGCCGGTCCCGGCGTAGATGCAACCCCCCACCCTGGGCATGAGCATATTGGGTGGGCTTACTCGGCTTTTCAGGAAAATATGTCACGGGGACGTTGCACGGGTCGCGTTCTGGCGACGGAGAGCATATTTTTCCCCCTCCAGTGCGAATGCGGCACGGTCATCGACTCGGAGTGTGCAAAGCTCGAGCCGAATAAGCAGGGCAAGCGGCGGTTCCGGGTTGCAATGCGCCTCAAGCGGAAGAACCGCGACGGCCGTACGCTGTCGCAGGAAACGCTTGAAGAACTGAACGCGATCTGCCCGCCGGACCCGACCTATCCTAGGTAGCAGAACGCTACGCCCCATCCCTTCTCTTCGAAAGAAGGATGAGGCTTTTATTTTTGGCGCCTTTTCGTCTTACGCCTCCGCCAAACAGCCTCTGACATCGTACACTCGAGGACCTAAAATCCAGCGGGCGGGTTACCCCTCCCGGAGTTTCCCTGCTGTATTCTTCTTAACCCGTGCCCGGACAAGCTTCTGAATGAGCGCGATGGGAAGTTTTTTGTCTAACGGAAAGTGAACAGCCGATTTCGTGGTTTTGTACGCCGCCAGTTCATTTTTATATTCCTCCACGACTGGCGGACGCAGATAGAGCCCAATGTGTTTCTTCATGAGACCGAACCAGGCTATGCGTCCCTTGTCGTAGCCGGGCATTCCGTAACTTATGCTTTCCACGGCATCCGGTGCGACTTCTCTTATTGCTGCCCTCATCGCTTTAAGCTTGCCGCGCGTTTCTTTCCGAGCTCTCGCGATGTAAGCATCCACATCCCTGTATTTTTTCATCCCCTTATCATATCAAAAAGGAGCTCGCGAAAGGTTATTAGACCATCGCTTATAGGATTGGTCCTTAATAAAAAAACCAGACTCTTTATGTGGTCTGGTTATTTCTCGAGAAGTAAATACATCGGTGAGCCGATGACTACCCCCCCTTATTTATAAAGCGCCGTTCTACATCATCATTTAGACGATGAATTCGCGCGCCCGTCCCATATCAGCTCGATCAGACGAATGGCCGCGTAAGTCGCGACCGCCGTCAGGACCGCTTCACCGATGCGTACGAACATGGAAACCTCCGTTGATGTTGATTCTCGTGGATGATCTGTTGTTCTGGATAGGCACCACGATATGCCCCTTCAGTCATTGCTAAACCAATTCAATCTTTCCGCCCCGGTCGGCCAGTTCGGCGCTCAAATTCCGCTTTCGGGAGCCAGCGTCCAGAGCGCTTCTTTTCAGAAACAGCTTCCTCGATGTACTGTCTACGCGCCCGCTCCTGATACTGAAGACCGCTCTCGCCACGCTTGCGTGTGTTGGCGAGATGACCAATTTTGCCCATATCACTCCTCCTATATGTGGTTATTAACTATACACTGCTAATCGGAGCATAGTGTTCTGAACGACACCTGTCAACGGGAGCAACGTACGCCCCTTTAGTGGTGGGATAACTCCAAAGTTCCATCGGCGGATTTCGTTGCCTTAAGGGGTTTTAGTGCTTTCTGCCGAGGAACCAATCGGGGGGTATAATTAAGACATGAATACCCCCTTCTTTACAGGGCGTGGCGATGGCGGGGAGAGCGCATACGGAGACCGGCGCCTGCGGAAGGACGATGCCCTCTTTGCGCTGCTCGGCGACCTTGACGAGTTGAACTCATGGATTGGTTTCTGTCGCGCGAAAGCTTCGGAGCTTGCGCCGAAAAAAGGAGCCGGAGTTCCCATTCTGGATTCCTTGGGGGACATTCAGGATACGCTTTTTACCGTGCAGGCAGAGGTCGCGGAAGTGGGGTTCGGATACACTTCCCGCGAACCGAAGCGCGTCACGCCCGCGCATACCCGGGCGCTTGAACAGACCATCGAGGCGATCGACTTGAAGCTGCCGCGTCTTTCCGCATTCGTTCTCCCTGGGGGCTCAGAACTCGCGGCCCGGCTGGATCTTGCGAGAACCGTTGCGCGTCGCATGGAGCGGGCCGCCGTCGCTTTCTCAGCGAAACACCCCCTTTCCGCAGAGCTTCTTAAATTTCTGAACCGTCTCTCGAGCACTCTCTTTGCGCTGGCGCGATACGCGAATCACTGTGCAGGAGTCGCCGAGAGTCACCCGAAATATCAGTGAAAGCCAGGATGGTATACTGGGAACATGCCTGAGAAACTCGGTGAATCCCCGGAACAGCAACCGCCGCGATCGAAACTTTTCTCGCTTGGCGAGGAGTTGTCTGGAGATCCTACGGTTGACGCAGTCCGGAACGCTTTGGGGAGCGAGACGGAACCGACGCTGAAAGCGGCGGAGGGTATCCTTGAAGAGGCGGCGGATGAGGAAATCCAATACATGGAACAGGATCTTAGGGAACTTCTTGATAACCCCGAAGCCGTCCAAAAGCTCTGCGACCTGTTTCGCGAGAAGAGGGGTTGGGGGGATGGTGAGACGAGGGCGATGCTCGGAGTCCTTGAACACGCCCTTGTGGAACTAAACCACGGAACCACTCTTGTGGCTCCGGAGGAGACGGTGAAGGAGGCGGGGCCGGGAGGGAAGCGCTACCCTATGCCCTCAGGCGCGCGCGGGCTCGCGGAGACTCTTCGTTGGATCATCGCGCGGGACTATAATCAGGATATGGCGTCGAAAGCGGGGGACCTCATCGGGCGATACGTCGGGGCGGCGGAGGAAAAAGTCCAGGAATACCGGCAGCGTGGCGCGCCGTCGAGCACCGCGAATGATTCCGAGGCGATAGAGGAGTAAGATAAAGACATGTTTACCCTTGAAGAAATGCTCACGCGACTCGCGATAGCGATCGTTCTTGGTGCTATCGTGGGGGTTGAACGGGAAATTGCGGGTAAGGAAGCGGGGATTCGGACTGATATTTTAGTGGCCGGAGGCGCGACCATCTTCTCTATGGTAGCCCTTGCGCTCCCCGGCATTCTTGTAGCCGAGGGCGGAAATCTTGCGGATATTTTGGCGCACAATGGCGGGTTCCTTTCCATCATCGCGAACGTGGTGGTAGGGATCGGTTTCCTTGGCGCCGGTATCATCGTGAAGCACGGCGTGCACGTGCGGGGGCTCACGACCGCGGCGAGCGTCTGGTTCGTAGCGGCGATCGGGGTGCTCGTGGGAATAGGTCTCCTGGAGTTTGCGACCATTGCGGCGCTGGGCCTCTCTCTGATTCTCGAGGTTCTCCGTCGCTTGAATGTCTATCGGTTTTTCGGGAAGAAGGGGGATGATGAGATAGACAGGGAGACGCAGGAGTCGAGCGACCCCGCGTGAACCATGGGGGACGCACCATTCATTCCAGAGCCCGGCGTGAGCTATTCCGCCGGTGTTGCGTATGTGGTTCTCCGAGGAAGCACGCCGCAGCTTCTTCTCGTGCTCCAAAAGTCAGGTGAGCAGAACGCCCAGAAGAGCGGCAATGTTTTCGTGGAACCACGGGTATGGAAAATGCCAATGGGCCACTTCGACGCGACACGAGATGGGACGCTCTCCGAAACGGCGGAACGCGAATTCGCCGAGGAGACCGGACTCGAACTATCTGCAAAGGCTCTGGACCCGACGCTCTCGGTCGCGCTCCGTATCCCCTCGGAGCGGCCCGGTTCGAAGTATCACGAGGATCGATTCTTTTTAGTAATCAGCAAGACGGCACCGCCCGCCGCAAAAGGGAAGAACCGCGATGCGATTATCGAGGACGCCAGGCTCTTCCCGCTTGGAGGACTCCCGAATGGCGAAGGACCGAACGAGAAAGGGGCCGCGATGGCATGGGGACACCGGCGGAAGCTTGTGCGGCTCCTCGCCGCCTGCCGGGAGGATGCACGGGTTCGGCCTCTCATCGAGCTCATCAAGAGTATCGCCACGGCGTAATAAAAAATTCGCCCCTGCACGTCATAAAGACCCGCAGGGGCGATTTTGTGCCGCGGTTATACCGTGGCGGATTGGAGCTTCTGAAACATCGGGAGGAGATTGATGAAACCAAGATGCGCCGGCTTCACATGGATACCTTCCAGACACGGATCCTCGAATTTCTCGATAGCGCCGTTGGAGCTCTTCTCCCGCGGTACCAACTCGATCTCCGCGATCGGATCCACGAAGCGCGCTTCCGTGACCTCCTCCGCGCTGTCCCGGATACGCTTCGGGACCTCCTGGGAAACTCCCGGGTAGACCTCGAGGTTTCCGGTGAAGACGAAGTGAAAATGTCCGTGCTTATCAACCGAGATCCAGATTGGTACCGGATTGATATCGAAGTCGTTGAAAACATTGACCTCTTCCCGGAGTGCGCGCTGGGCGGCTCCGAGCGATTCTCCTGCGACATCGCGATAGATCCATTCACCGTCCCGTACGCCTTCCGTGGGGATACCCCACTCCGGCGGTTTGTCAGGAAACTCTTCGTCTCTCGTGTTCAGAACGAACACAACCCTTGCCCCGTCAAGGAGAAGAAGATGCGCATACGCCCTCTCCCCGCGTTCCGCCTTATTCCAGGGGCGAGAGAGCATGTTTTCCCATACTCCGCGCGCGAGGGGCTTGCCCATTGGCCGGTACGAAAAAAACTTCAATTTTTCCACTGCAACCTCCCATAGTTTTAGTGACTCGATGTGACAAAGAGCAGTCAGGTTTTCTAGTTTAATAATATCATATTATTACCATTTTGTCAATCTAAGCCTTAGCAATAATTGCCTATATAATGCAGGCGATGACTAAGACGGGACCTATCTATTTAGACTATGCCGCAACAACGCCCCTGGACCCGGCCGTTCAAAAGGCAATGGAGCCCTATTTTGACGGAAAGTTCGGAAATCCGGGATCGCTCCACGCTTTCGGGCAAGAAGGGCTCAAGGCGGTAGATCGGGCCCGCGAAGAGCTTGCGCACATTATTGGTGCGGAATTTCGGAACATTGTGTTTACTGGTTCCGCCACGGAAGCCAACAACCTGGCGCTCCGGGGGGCCGCGAAGAATTTCCGCTCCAGGATGAAAAAGAGTCCCTCGCGCGCAAAAGTAGTTGTGTCAGCCATTGAGCACGAATCGGTGCTCGAGACTGCGCGCGATCTCGAGGGGGAAGATATTGAAGTAGCGGTGGTACCAGTGGATGCGACGGGTGCGGTGGACAGGCGCGGACTGGAGCGGGAGCTGAGTGACCGCACCATCCTAATTTCCGTTATGTACGTGAACAATGAAGTCGGAACCGTGCAGGACATCCAGGGAATCGCAAGGCTCCTGCGGGGTTTCCGGGAGGGGAAGGGAAAGGGAAGCGCCTATCCTTTACTGCATACCGATGCCGTTCAGGCGCTCTCCTATCTTGATTGCGACGTCAAAAAACTCGGTGTAGATCTTATGACGCTCTCGGCTCATAAAGCGGGTGGGCCTAAGGGCATCGGCGCTCTCTATGTCCGTGACCCGAAATTCTTGGCGCCCATCGTGACCGGCGGGGGGCAAGAATTCAATCTTCGCTCCGGTACGGAGAACGTGCCTTCGATTGTCGGATTTGGAAAAGCGGCTGAGCTTGCACGCGAGCGGCGCCATAAAGAGGCCGTTCGCGTTGCGCATCTCCGGGATCTTTTCTGGGCGGGTCTTCAGCAACTGGTGCCCGACGCGCAGGTGAATGGCCCAGACCCCAAAGACGCTCCGGCATCTCGCGCACCCCACATCCTAAATGTGTTCCTGCCTGCGCACCTAGCCGCCGATCTCTTAATAAGGTTTGACCAAGTGGGGGTTGCCGCCTCCTCGGGTTCTGCGTGTTCCGCCCGGGCATCGCGCCCCTCCCATGTAGTGCTGGCCCTGGGGCATGAACCCGAGCGCGCCGTGGCTTCGCTCCGTTTTAGCTTCGGGTATGCGTCCACCGAAGCGGCCGTCCGGGAGGCGCTACGGCGCATCGGCCCCCTTCTCGCGCGGTAGCATTTCCCTTCTTGGAGCGTATCATCTGCCAGAAGTTCTCTTGTCCCTTGTTTTGTTGCAAGCGGCGCCTGGACGCCTATACTGAAAGACATGAACACCTCCATTCGTAATTATCTTGGGGTCGCGCTTATTCTTGCAACCCTCGCTCTTGGCGGCGCCGGGCTCGCCTATGTCAGCTACTATCATGCTTCTATAGACGACACGACGCAGCGCGTCTTCTCTGCGAGCGGAGATGGGAAAGCGGTCGCGGTGCCGGACGTCGCGGAGTTCTCGATGAGCGTTATCTCGCAGGGCGGGAAAGATATTGGGTCGCTCCTTACCACAAATACCGATAAAGTGAACCAAGCCATCGCCTTCGTGAAAGGGCAGGGCGTGGACGAGAAAGACATTCAGACGAGCGGGTTCAATGTGGATCCGCGCTACCAGTATTACAGCTGTCCGAGTCCTATAAGTCCTATAGGCAACACCGTACAGACGTGCCCGCCGGCGGATATTGTAGGATATACCGTGACGCAGACCGTCGATGTGAAGATACGAGATTTCACGAAGATAGGCGCCATTCTCTCCGGCGTCGTGGGAGCGGGCGCGAACTCGGTCTCATCGCTCTCTTTCATGGTGGATGACCCGACGAAGGTCCAAGCGGAAGCACGCGAACAGGCTATCGCAAAAGCAAAGGAGAAAGCTCAAGAGGTGGCGGCGGCGGCCGGATTCACGCTCGGGAAACTCATCGGAGTGGATGAGGGATGGAGCCAACCCCCGGTGGTGTACAGCATGGATAAGTCATACGCCCCGCTCGCCATGGGGGGAAGCGGAGCGGTCGCCACGCCCGCGCCTACCATCGAGCCCGGCTCGCAGGAGGTGCAGGTGACGGTGACACTGCGGTACGCCATCGAGTAACACCCCCTCTTCGTCGTTCGAACCAACACACTTTTATGTCAAAAAAGCTTCTAGTTTTGATTGTTATCGCCGGCCTCGTGGGCGGCATCTTGGGTTCTGCGGTCACCGCAAGCGTTGCGCAGGCGAGTGTCTGGGACAGCGTACTCCAATTCCTGAAGACGGGGCGGATCGGGCCAGCGACCTCCACAACCTCGTCCACGGCGTCGGGTGCCCCGGCGCTCTACCAGCCGGTGGCCGACTATGAAAGTGCGGTTATCCAAGCGGTCGAGCTCGCATCGCCCTCCGTGGTCTCCGTCGTCGTGTCGAAAGACCTTCCCGTCATCGAGCAGTGCCCCTATACCGTGAATCCGTTCTCGGATCTCCCACCCGACATCCAGCAGTTTTTCGGCAACGATCTCGGTCCGCAGCAGTATTATGCGCCCTGCCAGAAGGGGACCGCGAACCAGGAGGTGGGCGGCGGTTCGGGGTTCATCATCTCCTCCGATGGTCTGATTCTCACAAACAAACACGTGGTGGCGGACACCTCCGCGGACTACACCGTTCTTACCAATGACGGCCAGAAGCACCCCGCGACAGTTGTTGCACGGGACCCCGTGAAGGATCTCGCGGTTCTCCGCATCCAGGCCTCGGGCCTCCCCGTGGTCACACTGGGAGACTCAAGCGGTCTGAAGCTCGGGCAAACCTCCATCGCAATCGGGAACGCCCTAGGGGAGTTCCGGAACACCGTTTCGGTGGGCGTTATCTCGGGGCTTGCGCGGACCATCACCGCTTCCGGCGATAATGGTGCCGGGACCGAGACCCTCTCAGATGTCATTCAAACCGATGCCGCCATCAATCCTGGGAACTCAGGCGGTCCGCTCCTGAACCTCCGTGGAGAGGTCATCGGCATCAACACGGCCATCGTCTCGGGAGCACAAAACCTTGGATTCGCTATCCCTATCAACGCCGCAAAGCAGGCGATCGCATCCGTGAAGGCGAGCGGGAAGATTCAAACTCCCTACATCGGCGTGCGCTATCTCCCCGTGGACGATACTCTTTCGCAGCAGGAAAAACTCCCCGTAAATTATGGCGCGCTTCTCCGCGGGAATCAGGATGGCCCGGCGGTCGTGAAGGGTTCCCCGGCGGCTCAGGCGGGTCTGCAGGCCGAGGATATTATTCTTGAGGTAGATGGTACGAAAGTGGACTCGACGAATTCCCTCGTGGATCTCATAGGAAAATATAACGTGGGAGACACCGTCACATTAAAGGTACAACGCGGCACCTCCGTCCTTACCGTTTCGGTTAAGCTCACAGATCGTCCCGCGGGGCAATAATCTCTCCTCGGGGAGAAGGGACAGGAGACGCCTTCTTTCTTTCTCACGAATCCATCCCCATAGGTGATGATTGGCACTCAGCCTCAGAGTTTGCTAACTTTGGGGGAATCCGGTAGGATAGCGTATACTAAAACTATACCCATCATGCCCCAGTTTCATCGTTTCACCATCAAAGCACAGGAAGCGCTCCAGTCGGCGCAGGAACTCGTCGCGCGCTCAGGCCACGGAGAGCTGAAGGCCATCCATCTTCTTTCGGCGCTCCTCGCAGACGACGCGACACTCGTGCGGCCGATGCTTATCCGCGCGAACGTGAATGTGGAGACTCTCGAGGCAGAGCTCGAGCAACAGCTCGGCGGCCTGCCTAAAATCGTGACGGGCAGCGGGAACGTTTCCCAGCTTTATCTATCGCAGGAGCTGATGCGGCTTCTGGACCGCGCGGCGGAGATCGCCTTGAAACAAAAAGACGAGTTCGTTTCCTGCGAACACCTTCTTCTGGCAGTTCTCGACATTTCGTCGACTGCGCAGGAACTCCTGCTTCGGTTCGGGGCGCGCCGGGAAGCCCTGCTCCGCGGTCTCGCGCAGCTCCGCGGTTCCTCGCGGGTGACGGACGAGATGCCGGAATCCAAGTTCCAGGTGCTCGACAAGTATGCTATTGATCTTACGGAACGGGCCCGTGAGGGGAAACTCGACCCCGTGATTGGGCGCGAAGAGGAACTTCGACGCCTTATGCAGATACTTTCGCGGCGCACGAAGAATAACCCGGTCCTCATTGGCGAGCCGGGCGTCGGGAAAACCGCCATCGTGGAAGGGCTTGCGCAGCGCATCATAGCGGGCGACGTCCCCGAATCCCTGAAAGACCGTCAAATCGTGATGCTTGACCTTGGAGCCCTTATTGCAGGCACTAAGTTTCGGGGAGAGTTTGAAGACCGGTTAAAGGCGTTTCTGAAAGAGATTCAGAATGCGCAGGGACGCATTATCCTTTTTATCGACGAGATTCATATGATCGTGGGCGCCGGTGCGGCGGAAGGCGCCATTGACGCGGCAAATCTCCTGAAGCCGCCCCTCGCACGAGGAGAGCTTCACGCCATTGGCGCGACGACTCTGAAAGAATACCAGCAGCACATTGAGAAGGACCCCGCGCTGGAGCGCCGGTTTCAGCCGGTCGTGGTGGACGAACCTACCATTGAGGACTCCATCGCGATTCTCCACGGCCTCAAAGAGAAATACGAAGCGCATCACGGCCTGAAAATTACAGATGCCGCGCTTGCCGCCGCCGTGAATCTCTCGGCGCGCTACATCACCGATCGCTTTTTGCCCGACAAGGCCATCGATCTCATCGATGAAGCATCCGCCGCGCGCCGACTTGAGTCCGACAGCGTACCTGCGGATCTCGAACGGTTGAAGCGTGAGATCACGCGTCTTGAGATCGAACGCAACGCCGTTGCGAAGGAAGGACCGGCGCCCCGCCGGGGAAGCGCCCGGAAACCTTTGCCGCGCCTGCGGGAGATTGACCGGAAGCTCCGGGGACTCCGCACGGAGCACGATGCGATGTCGGGCAAGTGGAAGGCGGAGAAGATGACGTTTGAAAACCTCCACAACCTCCAGCGGCGCATCGAAGAACTTCGGCGCCAGGCCGAGATCGCGGAGCGCGAGGGGAATCTCGAGCGTGTGGCACAGATTCGGTACGGAGAACTTCCAACCGCCGACAAAGAATACCGCGCCTTCGAAAAGAAATATGCGGTCGCGGAGCGGGGGAAGGGCGGCGTATCCGAAGAGCGTTTCATCCGCGAGACCGTGGACGATGAAGATATTGCCGCGGTCGTCTCCCGATGGACCGGCATCCCTGTCTCGCGCATGCTCGAATCTGAGGCCGGCAAACTCTCCCGCATGGAGGCGGAACTGGAGAAGCGCGTCGTGGGTCAGCGTGAGGCCATTGAGGCGGTTGCCCGCGCTCTCCGGCGGAGCCGCGCGGGGCTTGCGGACGAGGATCGCCCTGCGGGCTCTTTCATGTTCCTCGGCCCCACTGGCGTCGGGAAGACCGAGCTCGCCCGCGCGCTCGCGGAGTTCATGTTCAACGACGAGAAAGCTCTGATTCGCATCGATATGTCGGAATACATGGAACGGCATGCCGTGTCGCGCCTCATCGGTTCGCCTCCCGGCTATGTCGGCCATGAGGAAGGAGGGCAGCTGACCGACGTGGTACGGCACCGGCCCTACAGCCTTATTCTTTTCGACGAGATCGAGAAGGCGCATCCGGAGGTGTTTAATATCCTCCTCCAGGTCCTGGATAACGGGCGGCTTACGGATGGGAAGGGGAAAGTGGTGAATTTCAAGAACGCCGTCATTATTCTCACTTCGAACGTCGGGAGCGCCTTCTTTCGGGAGATGTCGGCCATTGGTTTCCGGGGCGAGGCAGAGGGCAACCCCGGTGCTCGGGAGGAGCAGTTCGCGGGGAAGGTCATGGATGCTCTCCGGGACACCTTCAAGCCGGAATTTCTGAATCGTCTCGATGAAATCATCGTTTTTCACCCTCTTTCTCCCTCTGAGATAAAGAAAATCGTGGAAATCCAGCTCCAGAAGCTCGAGGCGCGCCTTCACGAAAAGGGTATCGTTCTTACAGTAAAGCCTGCGGTAAAGACCTACATCGCAGAGAACGGCTTCGACCCCAACTACGGCGCCCGCCCGATCAAGCGCCTGATTCAGAAGATGATCGTGGATGCGCTGGCCGACCGCATGATTCGGGGGGACATCAAGGATGGGCAAAAGATTAGTATCGGTCTTAACCAATCGAACCGGGTGGAAATTACTCACTAGGGGAGTTGCGTACGGAGTACTCCTCTATCTTGCCTCTGCGACCGGGTTCCGGTGGTGGGTTCTTATTCTGCTTTTTCTTCTCCTTCTCGCGGTCTACCTACGGGATCTCCCCGAGCGCCGAAGAGCCCGGATTGTCTTTTGGCTCCTCCCAATCCTTTCTCTCCTCGCGCTCTGGCGCCTTGCCGCTATTACGACAGGTTCCTCCTATCAAATCCTAAGTGCTTTTCTTCTCGCGGCGCTCTTTACCGCACTTCTGGACGTCATGAATTTCCTTTTCCCGAGTCGTCTCGCGGCGTATGCGCTTATCCACACGAGCATCCTGTTCCTCGCGGGGATCTGGGCCCTCTCCTTTTCCTCCGCCGAAGCCCCTCTTCCGCTTCTCGCGTTTCTTATCGCGACGATACTTCTTATGCGGGATGCGCTGGGATTTTTTGATGCAGCACCTCCCCGGCGCGCATGGGTTCTCGCGCTTGGCATCGGAGCGGTTGCTGCCGAATTCATGGTGCTTCTTGCGCTTCTGCCGCTGGGCTTCGTGGATGCGGCCGTGCTTCTCGCGCTCGTGCTTTTCTTGGCCCGCGACGGGCTTCTCCGCGTTCTTCGGGGGGAACCGGTCCTTCCATACCTATTTCGAGAGCTGGCGCTTTTTGTGGTCCTCACGACCGTTGTTTTTGCGGTGAGCCGGTGGAGTATTTAGGGGTGTGGATAACTTTAAGATCAGGCTTACCTCGGCGTAACTCTCACGCGACTCTCTCGTTATATCTAGTGAAAGTGATGGAGTGGCGAGGGAACCACGCTCCACCACTTGTACTTTTCCTAAGGGTTCCCTATACTCAAAGACGTACGTATTTGGTGTGAGGCCAGATACGCTAACTCGCAGGGCGGCAATTAAGGGGCCGTTCTGCATTCATCCTCGGCCGCCATGGGCGGCAGTTAGCGTAGCCCGTCTCGCTCCAACACAGCGGGACTTTTTTATTACCCCATTTGCTATAACCCCATCTTCCATACGTTCCTCGCTTCATCCGTTCCGCTTCTCGCGGAATTAGGTGCAGGAGGGTCGAGACGCGCGGGAGATGGTTCCTGACACAAAACCAAAGGTCGAAATCGAATGAAAAGAAATAAAGTCGAAACAACAACTACATAAATGAGTACATTTGTTAGAAAAGCAGCGTCCGTCGGGCTTACCATCGCAACGGTGGCATGGCTCGTTGGCGCTATGCCTGTGGGTGCGCAGATGTCTGCCTCCCAGATCCAGGCACAGATTCAGGCGCTCATGGCGACTATCCAGTCGCTCCAAGCGCAGTTGAATGGGGGTAACTCCGGATCGATGTCATCGTACAACTTCACCCGCAACCTCACTGTGGGCTCGAGGGGGGCCGATGTAACAGCGCTCCAGAACATCCTTATTTCAAAGGGATTTCTCCACATTACAGCCGCAACTGCCTACTTCGGTCCCGCGACCAAGGCAGCCGTTGCAGCATGGCAGGCGTCCGCTGGGATCTCCCCGGCAGTCGGTTACGTCGGTCCGTTGAGCCGCGCGGCCTTAAACGCGATGGCTTCTACGGGCGGTAACGGCGGTAATGGAGGTAACGGCGGCAATGGCGGGAATGGAGGCGTCGTGGCTCCGAGCTCGGGTTTGGCGGTCAGTTTGGCCTCCGATAACCCCGGGCAAGGCTCCTTCATCGGCGGCTCCACGCGCGTCAAAGTGCTTGCTGTGAACTTCACGGCCGGCAACTCGGGCGCGGTGAACATCACCCAGCTCCAGTTCCACAAGTCCGGCGTCCTCTCGGACAGCCAGGTTTCGAACGCCTACCTCATGCAGGGCGGGAAGGTAGTGGCTCAGTACCAATCGATTTCGCAGGGTGTCATCACCTTTGCGGGGTTGAACTTCTCGATTCCGGCGGGGCAGACCTGGGAGTACACGTTGGGCATTGATCCGGCTACGGGCATCACAGCGGGGAACACAGTAAACTTCTCCCTGAATGCTCCGTCTGACGTCACGGCGACTGACGTGTCCAACAACCCGATTACCGCATCCGGTCCGCTTCCTCTGACGAGCAACATCTTCACCTCGGCAAGTGTCACGAGCCCGTCGCTCGCTTCGCTCGGTTTCACGAACGCAGCGGTCGGCAACTCGGTCTACGCCGGGACGCAGAACGTCCTCGTCTCGCAGTGGACGACGAACGTGCAGAACAGCCCAGTGAACCTTTCTTCGATCAACTTCCGGGTCGTGGGTTCCGCGAACAAGAGCGACATCAAAAATGTGAAGCTCTACATCAACGGCACCCAGGTGGGCAACACCCTAACCTCGGTTGATCCGAGCGGGTTGGCTTACTTCGATCTCTCGGCAACGCCGGTGAAGATCTCGACAGGTTCCTCGAACGTGCAGGTCTACGCGGACGTCATGGGTTCCCCGAGCTTCAACTTCCAGTTCGAGCTCCTGAACACCTATGACATCTACGCGATCGACACGCAGTACAACGTTCCGGTCGCAATCAGCATCACGGGCGGCGCGGGCACAGTGGTGGCCATCAACCAGGGCCAGCTGACCGTCACGCAGTCCAGCGACTCGCCGACCTCGAACGTCGCGAAGGGCCAGAACTCTGTAACCCTCGCGAAGTACAAGATCTACGCCGCGGGTGAAGCCGTGCGCGTGAAGTTCTTGACCTTCAACATCGTCTTCGCTACGACCGGCCTTGCTAATGGGCAGGTTCCTAGCCAGATTAAGAATGTCCAGATCGTAGACGATCAGGGACAGCAGGTAGGTAGCACCATCAACACACCTCCGACCTCCAACACCTGTGACACCAGCGGTGGGAGCAACAATGGAGCCACAGCAACAGCAGGCACCGGTGGTACCAACACCTACACCGATTGCTTCGGCAACTCGTCGTCCCCAATCAACTACGTGATCCCGGCGAACACGACTCGTATCCTCTCCCTCAAAGCGGACATCCAGTCGGCCCCGATCTTCACGACTATCCAGGCCAACCTCAACGGGAACTACCAAAACCTGCAGGGCTTGACCTCGAGCCAGATTGCGAACACCTCGGCGGTTTCGGGTAACACCCTTACCCTCGCCGCGAACTCGCTCTCGGTCGGCATCAACACGGCTTATGGTAACCAGACGATGCCGAAGGGTTCTTCGGGACAGCACATTGGTTCCTACCTCCTCACCGCTTCGACAGCTGAGGGCGTGAACGTGAGCAACCTGACGATTACGTTGGGTGGCCCCGCTTCTACCTCGACCGCGAACCTCGTGGTGAAGGTGAACGGAACGCAGTTCGGAAGCCAGTACGGGACGGTGTCGGCCACCGGCTACACCTTCTCGGGCACGCCGTTTATGGTCCCGGCAGGTGGCAGCGTGACGGTAGACGTCTACGCGGACATCCTGTCCTCGGCGAACGGCGCGTTGGGCACCATCACCACCCTCACGTCCTGTCAGGGCACGGGTGCGGTGTCCTTCTCGGCGGTCTCCTGTAACCCGGCTGGCGTCGGTGGCCAGGCCCTCACGATTGGCGCAGCGGCTTCGCTCGTCATCGCGGCGGACTCCAACACCCCGGCGGCAAACCAGGTTGTGATGGGTGCGACGCAGGTTCCGCTTGCGTCTTACCGCTTCACAGAGACCTCGAACGTTGAGTCGGTAAAGATCACGGACTTGCACGTCTTCCAGATGGTGGCGACTTCCACGGCGTCGACCCAGTCGGCGTTTGGTAACCTCACCTTCTACGACGCGTCGAACAACAACCTCGGCGTGGCAGGTTCCGCAGTCGTCTCGACGAACCCGGCGGCGACCACAACCAACCCGTCCGGTCCCGGATACCTCTACTCGTTCCACTTTGTGAACCCTGTAGTGGTGCCGGCCGGCAACTCGGCTGTGATCACCCTGAAGGGCGATGTGTCGACGTACGGATCGCACGGTGCGACCGACAACACGACCTCAACCTTTATCGTCGCGACCTCGACCGACGTGGGCAACCAGACCGTGGCGCAGATGATCACGGCGCTGGGACAGACCTCGAATGCGACGGCGAACACCTCGTTCTCGTCGGGTAACCAGGCGAACGGTAACGTGATGACCGTCCTCCGCAGCAACCTCGCGGTTACGGCGGCAGCGATGGGCGCAAGCGTGAACCGCTCCAAGGCGACCAACGACGACATCGGGTCCCTCACCTTCACGGCAAACGCGAAGGGTTCAGTGGCCCTGAACAAGGTGACTGTCACCTTCGGTGGTTCCGCTCCGTCCTCGACGAACTTCACGGCGGCGGCGGGCAACTTGATTCTCTTCGACCCCTCGACGGGCCTTGCGGCGGCGGGCTACACGCTTGCCACCTCGACGGCTTGTAACTCTGCGAACACCTGTTCGGCTGTGTTTACCTTCGGTAGCAGCACGAATGGGTACCAGATCTCGGCGGGTACGGCGAAGACCTTCACGGTGCGTATTGCCAACGAGAACTCGAACATGCTGACGGGTGCCAATGGTGTGACGGAATCTCTCTCCGCGACCATCCAGAACGTGGGTGATGTAACATTCACCGACGGCTTGGATTCGACCGCGGTAGCGAACATTGCCGTCCCCGTGACCAACCCGGTTCCGCTGACGATCAACTCGATCGGCTTCACGCAGGGTCAGTAGTCCGGACCGATTGTCCTAGGTTTTCTGGTAGCGTAAACCAGACTTCCAGCCCCTCCTTCGGGAGGGGCTGGTCGTTTTTAGAGGGAGGAGGCCCTGCCTGGAGCGAGAATTGAGTTTTTAAAATGGGTAGGGTACACTGGAGGAGCGTTTTTCTTATGCCCCACTGGTTCAAGCTTTCGAAATTTTTCCTCATTGTAGCAATCGTGAACGTGGTCATCGTCACGACCTCGACGCTCTTCCCGTTCATTGTCGGGAAGTATGCGTGGTTTCGGACGAGCGTGGACCTCGCTCTCATCACATTTCTCCTCGGGGTTCTCATGGGGGGCGTAGAGGCCACCGATATTCTCGCGCGGCTGAAGCGCATTGCGCGCTCGCCCCTCGCTATCGCCGTCACGGTCTTCGTGGCGATGTTTTTGCTTGCTTGCCTCTTCGGCGTCGACCCCCACAACTCTTTCTGGTCCAACTTTGAACGGGGCGAGGGTGGATTCCAGGTGCTCCACCTATGGATTTTCTTTGCGCTTCTTGTGGCGCTTTTCCGCACGGACCGCGATTGGTGGAAAGCGTTCGGGTGGTTCATGGGGGCCGGGATCGTAATGGCGCTCTATGGCATTGGGGCGGGGTTCCAGTGGCAAGGGTTTATCGGTATTCCATTCACGCAGCCTTCCTACCGCCTCCAAGGCACTATAGGAAACCCAGCTTATGTGGCAACTTACCTTCTCTTTCTCCTGGCATACACTATCTATTTTTTCCTTGATGCGTACCGCAAACGCCCTCGCGCCGGCGGCGCCATTGCCATCATCGCGTCTTTTGTCGTTCTTCTCGCAGCCTTCTATTTTGCGGCGACTCGTGGGGCTTTCGTAGGACTTATCGTGGCGGCCCTCGCATTCCTTGCATACTTTGCATACAGCCATAAAGCATGGCGCAAGTGGCTTATCGCTATCGGCGTGGCCATGGTGGCACTTGTGATACTCGGGGTGAGCCTCAAAAACAATCCGATAATGCAGAAGATTCCTGGCTCGCGCATCTTCGACCTCTCGTTCACCACGCAGACGTTCCATGATCGCACTGTGATTTGGAAGATGGCGTGGGACGGTTTCCTGGCGCGCCCCGTCTTCGGCTGGGGTCCCGAGAACTTTATCAAGGTCTTCGACACGCATTTCAATATTGTTTACTTCACGCCCCCGGGTGCGTTCGGGGCCTGGTTCGATCGGGCGCACAGCCTTATCTTTGATTACCTCGCAGAAACAGGCATTATCGGGTTCTTGAGCTTCGCAGCCGTCTTTGTTGTCTTTTTCCTTGCATTTATCAAGGCGCGGCGACCTGGCTCCGGGGCAGTCCTCGCAGAGAAACCAATCGTTCTCCAAGCGCTCGTTTTTGCAGTCCCGTTCGCGTACCTCACGCAGGGGCTCGTACTTTTCGATGTGCTGCCCACCTACACAAATGTCTTTTTCTTCCTCGCTCTCGCGACCTATCTTTTCGCGCGCGGAAACCACACGGAGCATAAACCCCAGTCATGACGCAGGAGACCACGACAAACGACAAACACCCGCTTCTCCGGTACTTCGTCTGTACCGCGGGCATCATTCTCGCGTTCCTTGGCATCGTCTACGGTTCCTTCCTGCCGTTCACGCGATCACAGCGTTTCATTCAGGCCTTGAATGCTTTGGGTGGTGGACAGATCAAGTCGTTCCAGGATTTCCAAACCACCTTCGATGGAGTCTTCAACTATTATGCTCCGGTGGGCAATGAAGAGGTGGCAAAGTTTCTCGCAGGTGACGTGATGCAGCTCGTAAGTCAACCTGGGCAGCCGGAGGCCATCGCGCGCATGGTGGTGCAATATATCGAACCGCACATGTTCAAGAACGATGTGCGACACCTCCTCTCCCTCGGACAGATGTATTACACGCTCTGGAAGAACTATGGGAAATCCTCAGATTATGTCACGGCGGAAGGATACTACCTTAAAGCTCTCGCAATCGGCCCCAAACTCCCACCAGTTCTCTACAGCCTCCTTTCGATCTATGCCGAAGCAGGACAAATCGCAAAGGTGAAAGCGGTGGCCGAAACCATTCTCACGTACTGGCCGCAAGATACGAGTGTGCAGCAAGCGCTCGCTGCCGCGAACGTGGCACTGGCGAGTTCCACAGCTACCTCAACGTCCGCTCAAAAGCACAAGTAAGGGGCAAGTAGGAATAGCGCGTTTGCCAACGGACGGCAAACGCGCTATTTTTATTCGAGTATTTTCATATAAAAAAACATCCATTCACGAATAAGAGAGGGACGATATGGCGGCGAAAAAGCGGGTGATTCTCGTGGGTCGCTACCACATCATCGAGCCCTTGGGGATTCTGTATCTTCTAGGGGTCGCAAAGCGGTTGGATTGGGATACGCAGGTGGTGCTTGTGAGCGCGTTTGATTTCGGACCTTTGTTCGAGGAGATCCGTCGCGCAAAACCGGACATCGTTGGGTTCTCGATCTGGACAGGGTATCATCTGCCCATGTTCGAGGCTTGCGATAAGGTTCGCGCGCTCGGAATCTCCGTTATCATCGGAGGTCCGCACGCGACATTCGCCACCGAGCAGTGCGCGGAACATGCCACATGGGTCGTAAAAGGGGAGGGGTTCCGGAATTTCAGGAGGATTCTTGAGGGCGAACTTGAGCCGGGGGTCCATTTCGACGACGTGCGTATGGCAGAAGGCTTCCCGATGCCGGACCGCGCGCTCGTGTATCGCACCTACCCCGCACTGGGGTTGAATCCCATCAAGAGCATCATCGCTTCTGTGGGATGCCCCTTCAAGTGCAGCTACTGCTACGCTCCGCACTACAACGATTTGTACGGCGGATTTCTTCTCACGCTCCGGCCCATCGACCAGATCATCGAAGAAGCCATCATTATGCGAGACCGTTGGGCGCCTCGGATGGTCTATTTCCAGGACGATATCTTCGGCTTTAACATTCCGTGGCTTCGAGAGTTCTCGAAGCGGTGGAGAGACGAAGTCGGGATTCCCTGGCATTGCCAAATACGCCTGGAGCTTACCCGCGACGAGGAACGGTTAGACCTGTTCCGTGAAGCGGGTTGTACCGGCATCACACTTGCCATTGAGTCTGGGAACGCATTCCTCCGGGAGTTCGTCCTTCTCCGGCCGATGCCCGACAACCTTATTGTGGAGGGTATCCAGCGGATTCGGGCCCGCGGTTTCACGCTGCGGACCGAGCAGATCCTGCAGGTGCCCTTCAGCAATCGTCGGACGGATCTTCAGACGCTCGAGCTCAATAATCGATTGAATCCCGAGATCGCCTGGACCTCCATCCTTTCGCCGTACGGAGGGACGAATATGGGACGCATCGCGAAGCAGTTCGGATTCTTTGACGCGAACAATGACGCGTTGCAGGATACGTTCTTCAACCGAAGCGTTCTGCGTCACGTTCGGGACGGCATCGAGACTTTGGAGCCGGTAGTCGCGAAGGCGCTCCAGGGGAAGGGTGACAACCCATTGCTCCGAATGCGCGTGGAGCCTAACGGTCGGAACAAGGCGCAGGTGTATCTTATGCGCCACGACCCCACGGCCCGCGAGGAGCCGGTATGCGAGCTCAAATTCCTTTCTCAAAAAGAGAACGAGCGTTATCGGGATGAGGGAGTCGTGCTCCAACGGCTTTTCGACTGGTTCTCCCGCGTTCCCAAAGGTTCTGAACTTGCGGAACGGTTCCTTGAGCTTCCTTCGGAAGCGTGGAGCTGGGAGAGGCTGGGGCGGATGACCGAGAAGCATCTCGGGGACCTCGGCTATGGGGAGCGGATGCGGGATTGGAAGCTTCAACTCGCGCATGAGCTCGGGGTCACACCCGATGCGTTGCCGCGGGGGGTTGCTGAGAATCCCTTCTACTTCTGCTTTTTCCCATCGGCGGCGGGGTTTGCGCGGACGGTCATCGCGCGGCACGCCTTCGAGCAATCGTCGTTCGAAGCGGAACTCTCCATTCTCGGGCGGGAAGTTCGGTACTGGCTCTATGATCATGCGCTCTATCGGATTGAGGGCGCGGAGGAACCTATCACCGTGGATGCATGATGGATCGGATACCAAGTGGCCTGCAGGATATTCTGCAGGCCACTTTTTGTAATACCATCGACCACTTGGTATAGTTGGAGGAACGATATGCGGCCGAATGCGCTCCAACGGATTGAGTTGGCGGTGGTCCGCGGTTACACCGCGTTTCTGAACGCGCTCCTCTCCGCGCTCGAGAAACTGCTTTTTAGACCCCTTACCGCGGAACCCAAGAATATCCTCATCTTTAAGGGGGGGAATATTGGGGATATCGTTTGTGCTATCCCGCTTTTCATCGCTATCCGGCGGACCTATCCCAAAGCGCACATCACGCTTATGACCTCGCCGGGCATGCGCGGTATCCCCGGCGCACCCGAACTTCTTACGGGCGCATGGTTTTTGGATGCCATCGAGGTCTACGATTCTAAGGACATCGATTCATGGGTGAAGCTTCGGCGGTTTGGGGAACGTATCCAGAAGAGGGGATACGACCTCTTCATCCATGTTCCTGTCCATGACTGGATGAAGTTTCGTACGTTCGTGCGGAACATGCTTTTCATTCGTCTCATGGGCTTCCGGCACGCATTCGGGTTCCGCGTCCGCACCGTCATTCGTCTTTTTCGCAAGACACAACTTGATTACACATTCGAAACCAAAGAAGTGGAATCGCTCCTCGAGCTTTTTCGGAAGAACGGCATCCGCGCGGACCGCGTTGAGTTTGATTTTCCAGTTTCTGCTGCGGATGAAATTCAGGTAGAAGAACTCTTGAAAAAACAATGGCCAGACTTCGAGAAATGGAGTGCGGCCGGTGGGTTGCTCGTCGGTCTCCACGACGGGAGCAAACGGAAAGAAAAACAGTGGCCGCCAGAACGATTCGGGGAGATGGGGCGCTACCTAGAAAACGCCCACCACGCACGGTTTGTTATTCTCGGAGGTCCGGCAGATCGAGTGGAAGCGGCGGCTATAAAAGGTTTTCTTGCTTCTCCGGAAGATGCTCTGATCGTGGCAGGCGAACTTTCCATTCTCGAGGTGGTAGCTCTCCTGCGTCGCGTAAGCTTCCTCCTTTGTATTGACAGCGGAATGATGCACATCGCGGGAGCTCTCGGGAAGCCGACGGTGGGGCTTTTCTCCATCCTCGGCGTCCTTGGAAGATGGCATCCATATGGTGATAATCACGAAGGGCTTTTCCATCGTTTTTTGAAGTGTAATTACCATACTGTGGAATGCGTGCGAGAGAGTATGGAGGCCATTACGGTTCCTGAGGTTAAGGCTGCTTGCGACCGCGTGATCCGGCGGCTGCACGAAAACAAAGGACGGACGAAGAAGAACCATGAATAGTTTTAAAGATAACATTCCGGAACCGTTCACAGGTCCTGCGACAGTTCCCGATTCGGAGGCAGAGCGACACATGCTCCAGGAAGCCAATCGAAGTTTCTGGGAGAAACACCCAATGCGTTATGACTGGAAGGAGCGTGTTGCCTATCCCGAATTCAGCCGAAAGTTCTTTGAGGAGATTGATCGACGTTTCTTTGAGGACTCGCGCGAGTACGCGCCATGGAGGGAGGTTCCATTCGAACGATTTATCGATTTCGCGGCACTCCCTCACATGGATGTTCTCGAGATTGGGGTCGGGAATGGGAGCCACGCGGGGCTTCTCGCCGCGCGCGCGAAGTCTTTTACCGGTATCGATCTTACTGGCTACTCCGTGCGGGCCGTCACGGAGCGGTTCAAGGTTTTCGGTCTGCGCGGGAAGATTCTTCAGATGGACGCCGAAAGGTTGGAATTCCCGGATGCGAGCTTCGATTTTGTCTGGAGCTGGGGCGTCATTCACCATTCCTCGAACACGCCCCGGATTCTCCGGGAAATCCGCCGCGTGCTTCGGCCAGGCGGCACCGCCGCTATCATGGTTTATCACCGCGGATGGTGGAACTACTATGTGGTTGGGTTCCTCCGAGGCATTGTATCAGGGACGCTCTTGCAGACGAGGTCGCTTCACACGAGCATCCAGCTCCAGACTGACGGTGCCATTGCGCGTTACTACTCGAAGCGTGACTGGCGGGCGCTCGCGCAATCAATAGGTTTTGGGTGTCGGCAGACAGGCATTTTCGGTCCTAAATCCGATGTGCTACCACTTCCAGCTAGCGCTTTTAAGAACGTATTGCGGAGGGTTCTACCAGACTTCTTCTCGCGCTTTCTTACACACACCCTTAGCATGGGAGGCTTTCTTGTATCCGAGCTCTCCACCCCTCTTCGCTAACCATTCCATGACAATCGCGAGAAAAAAACGGAGCGTTCGTGAGGCAATTCGAGATACATTCGTGAAGACGGTGCGGTTTTTGCAGCGGGGGCACGGGTGGGGGCGGTTCAAGATCGTCAACATCCTATGGAACTTCGGTTATTCCACCGTAAAGGGTCTAATGAAAAACCCGAATGGGACCGTACCCGTCGGTCGGTTCCAGATGCGTCTGGATCCGGAGGATTCACTCGGCCTCTCGGTCTTTGGCGTCTACGAGCCCTTCTCGACAGAAGTGGTAAAACAACGGGTGGAACACGGCCAGGTGGCCGTGGATGTGGGAGCGAACATTGGATACTATACGTTACTGCTAAGCGACCTCGTCGGGACCACTGGAAAGGTGTTTGCGTTTGAGCCGGACCTGGGCAACTTTTCTATTCTGAAAGGGAACCTCGACGCGAATCATTGCCTGAATGTCATCCCGGAACAGGAAGCTCTCTCTGACGAAACAGGGAACGGGAAGCTCTACCTAAACCGTGAAAACCGAGGCGATCACCGTATCTTCGCCTCGGAGAAAAAACAGAAATCTGTGGCCGTGCGGACCGTATGCCTCGACGACTACCTTGAGAGGTTTCAGCAAAGGATTGATTTTGTGAAGATCGACGTTCAGGGCGCCGAGTACCGAGTACTCCGAGGCATGGAGAAGACGCTTCGCCGGAGCCCGAACGTAAAGATCCTTATGGAATATTGGCCGTACGCGCTGCGGGCAGCTGGTGCGGAGCCCCGCACGACTCTCGAGTTCCTCTCTCGAATGGGATTCGATTTGTGGAATGCCGACGAGCATCGAAAAGCGCTCATGCCTCTCACTGATCTGAGTGCGTTCCTCGCAGCATTCCCTCCCGAGAACACTGATTCGGTGAATCTCTTTGCTGCGAAGCGCGAAGCGGGCTCTTTTGTCGCGGTTTGACGGAGATATCCTTTCTCGCTAGCATAACCCTATGAAGTACGCGCTCGTGACCGGCGTGACGGGGCAAGACGGCTCCTATATGGCGGAGCTCCTGCTTTCTAAGGGATACACTGTGTACGGGGTCGTACGTCGGTCCTCTGTTTTTAACACCGAGCGCATCGATCATCTTATCCACGACCGGCACGAGAAAGGCGTGAAGTTTTTCCGCCTGCATGCCGACCTCTCCGATGCGGGGAGCCTCTACAAAATCATTCGCGAGGTCCAGCCTGACGAGGTATACCATCTCGGGGCACAGTCGCATGTGCGGCTAAGCTTCGATATGCCGGAGTATACCGCCGATGTCACAGGCGTGGGGACTCTTCGGCTCCTCGAAGCGGTCCGAAACTTCGAGGCCACAAATCCCAGCAAGAAGATCAAGTTCTACCAGGCTTCGAGCTCCGAGATGTTCGGCTCCTCCCCCCCTCCTCAAAACGAGCGGACCCGTTTCGAACCCCAAAGCCCCTACGGCGTCGCCAAGGTTTTCGCGTACCAGTCGACGGTGAACTATCGGCGGGGGTTCCAGATGTTCGCGGTGAACGGTATCCTCTTCAACCATGAATCGCCGCGGCGGGGCGGCACCTTTGTTACACGCAAGATTACTCGTGGGGTCGCCGCCATCGCGGCGGGGAAAATCGAGAAGCTTTTCCTCGGGAACCTCGAGGCCAAGCGCGACTGGGGGTATGCACCGGAGTTTGTGGAGGCGATGTGGCGGATGCTCCAAGAGCCCGAGCCCGACGACTATGTCGTCGCGACGGGGGAGAGCCACACGGTGCGGGAGTTCGCGGAACGGGCATTTGGGCACGCCGGTATGGATCTTATCTGGGATGGCGAAGGTTTGAATGAAAAAGGCATAAACCGGAAGACCGGCCGGATTGTGGTGGAGATCGACCCCTCCTACTTCCGTCCCACGGAGGTGGACGATCTTCGTGGGGACGCCTCGAAGGCGCGTGAGCGGCTCGGCTGGAAACCCACCGTCACCTTCGATGAGCTCGTGCGCATCATGGTGGAGAGTGACCGGGAGGGGACCGGCACTCGATAGGCTGTTCGCATTCCCGCAATCAGTATCACGCATCGAACAATGAAGAAGTACCGACTTGCGATCGTCACGTCGCACCCTATTCAGTATCAGATCCCGTTCTTCCGGAAGCTCGCCGCGCACCCCGCGATCGACCTCACGGTCTATTTCTCGTGGGATTTCGGCATCCGGAAGCCGGAGTTCGATGCCGGTTTCGGACAGAAGATTCAGTGGGACGTCCCGCTCCTCGAAGGATACCACTACAAGTTCCTAAAGAACCTCTCGTGGAAGCCCTCGACTGCGAGCCTTTGGGGCCAGGTGAACCCCGGTATCCTTCCGGAGCTGCTTCGGAACCGCTACGACGCCGTCTGGGTCCAGGGCTATCGGTTCCTTACCGATTGGTTCGCATTTTTCGCCGCCAAACTTTCTGGAACCCCCATCTTCTTCCGAGGTGAATCTAATCTTTTAAACCAGAGTAAGGACTGGAAGAAGCTCCTCATAAAGAAAGCCACCGTCGGGAATCTTTTCAAAATTATCTCAGCGTTCCTTTCGATCGGTACACTGAACCGCGAGTACTATCTTTCCTACAAGGTCCCACCGGAGCGGATCTTCCTTCTTCCGTTCTCGGTGGACGGTGAGTTTTTCGAGCGAGAACGCGGGCGCTGGTCCACTCGTGTTGCGGAAACGAGGGCGGAGATTGGAGCCACGAAGGACACCGTGGTCATCCTCTATTCCGGCAAGATATACGGGGACAAAGGACCAGGCGCCCTCGACCTTCTGAAGGCATTCGAAAAACTAGGTCCCAACCCCGGGGCAGCATTGCTTTTCGTGGGAGACGGGAAAGACAAACCGACGCTTGAGGCTTATGTGCAGGAGCATAAGCTATCGCACGTCGCCTTCGTCGGTTTTAAGAACCAGACGGAGCTCTCGAGGTACTACAGTATCACCAATATCATGGTGCTTCCGTCCCATACCGAGACCTGGGGGCTCGTCGTGAACGAGCTCATGTACTTCGGAGCCGCCATCATCGCATCCGACCGCGTGGGATCGGCGTACGACCTGGTCCGCGACGGAGTAAACGGCTATCGATTCCCCGTTGGCGATATTAACGCGCTTCGGCACTGTCTGGAGCGGCTGATCAAGAATCCGACGCTTCGAGCTACCATGGGCACTGCGTCGCGGGAGATCATCGGTACCTGGGGACTCGACGAGATCGTCGAAGGTGCGCTCAAAGCGCTCGAACAGTTCGGGCGACACAGGCAGAGTTGACGCTCCGCGCCTTTGGACGCTAGAATTGTTAAACAATGGCTACTTTGGAGGGTAGGGTGGTGCTTATCACCGGCGGCACCGGAAGCCTAGGCCGCGAACTTACAAAGAAGATACTCCCTCTTGCGAAAGAGGTACGGATCTTCTCGCGCGACGAGGATCGACAGGTAGCGATGCGCAGGAAATTCCTAACGTGCCGCTACATTTTGGGCGACATTAAGGATTATTTTTCTATTCGGGATGCAGTACGTAACGTCGATGTCGTCATTCATACTGCCGCCTTTAAACATATCGATCTTGGTGAGGAGCAGCCGACCGAGTGTGTGGAAATCAACGTGGTAGGCTCCCTGAATGTTATCCGCGCCTCCAAGGAAGAAGGCGTTGGAATGGTTGTGGGCATCTCGACGGATAAGGTGACCCATCCTCAGAGTGTCTACGGATGCTCGAAGCACATCATGGAAAAGCTCTTTGCGGAAGCGGGGCGATCCGGTGCGAAGACAAAATTCATCGTTTGCCGCTTCGGGAATCTTATTGGGAGCGCCGGCTCTGTCATCCCGCACTGGATCAAGCTTGCGGAGCAGGGGAAAGACTTGATGGTTACGAACCGCAGCATGACACGCATCTTTATCTCTCTTCCGGACGCCGCAAACCTCATTCTTGAAGCCATTCAACAGGAGAAGCCTTTCGTATTCAAGCAGACAAAAGCCGCGAAGATGTGGCGCGTCGCGGAGATCATCGCCGATGGTCGGGTGAAGGTTGTGGAGGGTAAACCACGTCCTGGTGAAAAAATCCACGAAGACCTCATCGCAGATTACGAAAGCTACAACGGCGGGAAACCTTTCGGTTCACAGAATGCGGAGCTTATGACGGACACCGAGATCCGCGGGATGGTAGAAATGGCGAAAATCTCGAACGGCCAGAAGGTGGAGGTCTCATAACTATTCCCTTGCCGACACCCGCCCTGAACCTCCTCTTCGTCGGCGACCTGAACGAAGAAGGCCGGAGCTTCCAGCGTTACCGCACGTTTCAGGATCTTGGACTCTGCGTCCGGGGTATTTCGTTTGTCCCAGTGCGTACAGACGGGAAGGATCCTTATCACATCTCGTACCTTGCTCGTCTCTGCTCGAAAATTGGGTTCCCGCCGGACCTCACAGGCGCGAACCAAGCCATCCGTGACGCGCTGCAAAGGGGCTCCTTCGACGTCGTGTGGATTGAGAAAGGGAATGCGGTGCGCCCTTCGACGCTACGCTTCGTCCGCACGCAGCATCCTTGCCCGGTACTCGTCTCTTGTTCGGAGGACGACATGTATGCGCGGCATAACCACTCCCTTTATTACCGATGGGGGCTCAAGTATTACGACGTCATTTTTACAACAAAAACATACAACCTTACTGAGCTCCCACGGTGGGGCGCGCAGCGAGTGGAACTATTCCTCGACGCGTATGATGAGAAGATACATCGCCCGTTGGAGCTTACCCCAGAGGATCGAGCAATGTACGGAGCGGAGGTCGGTTTCGTAGGGACCTTTGAACGCGATCGGGCTGAGACAATGCTCTATCTTGCGGAGCACAACATTCCCGTCGTGGTATGGGGAGATGGTTGGGGGGCATGGGCAGGGCGGCATCCGAACCTCACTATCCGCGCCCGCGCTGTCTACGGTGACGAATACGTGAAGGCGATTATAGCCACAAAAGTGAATCTCTGCTTCCTTCGGAAGGTGAACCGCGATGAAACCACGAGCCGAACAGTGGAGATTCCCGCATGTGGCGGTTTCATGGCCGCGGAACGGACAACCCGCCACCTCGAGTTCTTCGAAGAGGGGAAAGAGGCTGTATTTTTCGGTTCGCGAGAAGAACTTCTGGACCTCGTGCGGCGGTATCTTCCAGACGGGACGGGACGGGCACGTATCGCCGTAGCGGGGCTTACTCGCTGTCTTCGGAGCGGCTATAGCCACCGAGCCCAGCTCACCAAAATGCTTTCGTTGACCCGCGGAGTCCCGGTTGCTAGGATGGAAAAGCAGTGAGCCTTATGCTGTGTTTAACACGCCATCCTGCGAAAAGCTCTCTCTCGGTATTTCCGGAGAAAAACCCTCGGAGAAAGTAAGTAGCTGTTTAGCAATAAATAGAGAAAAACAATAGCATGTTGCCGAAACTAAGATTACTTTTTCATATTATAAGATCCACAAAAAACTGGATTTATGTAGCGATTTCTCGTCTGAGAAATAAAAATTTCACTGCCCATTTCCGGAATGGCAAAACGATGAACGTGAACGCTGGAACGTGGTCGGATTACGCTAGCTACGTCTACCTTTTTTCTTTAATAAATGGCGCAAAGATTGAGGGCGACATCCTCGAGTTTGTCTATGGGAAGCCATTGAAATTCACGTTCGGCAAGTGGGGATTTGGAACGATCGCGGAGGTGTTTGGGAAGGATGAGTATAAAAAGGTATTCAATGTCAGAGGCAAGGTTGTTGTCGATGTCGGCGCAGCATTTGGAGACACAGCGATATATTTTTTAATGAACGGGGCAAAATACGTCCACGCATTTGAACCCATGCCTGGGTATTTCCGACTCGCTGAATCTAACATCCGACTGAATAAGCTTACGGAAAAATGTAATGTATCGCTTACTGCAGTGGGGGGGTTGCCAGGGAGTTTGCGTATCAACCCTGATTCTGACAATATGTTCGGCAAAGATCAGCAAGTGCCATCAAAAGGGAAGGTGAAAGAGGAAGTGGTGCCCGTGGTTACTCTCCAGCACATTGTCGAACAGCGCGGCATTCAGGACGGTTGTCTGAAGATAGACACCGAGGGATTTGAGTATGAAATCATTCAGAACACGCCGCCAGAGATTCTACGAAAATTCTCCGACATATTTATTGAGTACCATTATGGATATGAAGGCATAGAGCCATATTTACGGAACGCTGGATTTAAGGTTTTTCACACAAAACCGATATATCACTATATGCCGGTATACAAGGAAGAAGCCGCCAAAACCATGTTCGTTGGATATGTGATAGCAAAAAGGCAATGAGGGAGCGGAAGCGGTACTAAGGAAGGGAGGCATTCTAGAAGTAGCTATAGTAAAAAATTCTTGATTAGAAGATATTTTCTTCGCAAAAACCTTCTTTCGTCTGATGGAATTACTATAGATTAAATTAATGTCTGAAACCACTAAAACAAGAGATGATAGCATGCTGTTGAGTATCTGCATTCCCACTTATGATCGCCCTAAGCAGGTGGAACGACTCCTGAGGGAGCTCCCGCCCCAGCTCGTTCCCGGCGTGGAAGTCATAATCCGTGACGATAGTTCCAACAACGAAACAGAGCGACTCATAGAGTCCCATCGGGCCGATCCCCGCATCCGATATTTTAGAGGTGAGCGCATGGGCGTTGATCGCGCTATATTGTTTTTAGTAAAAGAGGCAAAGGGTGAATACGTTTGGCTTTTCGGTGATGATGAGATGGTCGATGGTGCAGCGGGCTACATCATATCCGTTCTCAAGCGATTCCCTAAGATTTCCTTTATGTACCTTAATGCCCGCAGTTCTAATTCAGAACAAGCAGCTTTTGATTTTGGAGAAGACAGATTTTTCCTCGACCGCAACGAGGTTATTGAGAAAATTGGTCATCTCTTAACCTTTATCTCAGCCCTCGTTTTTAAGAGAAGCGAAGCTCTGACTGGCGTTCGTCAGTCCGAAAAATATGCGGATAGCGCACTACTCGATTTTTATTTAGTGCTCCATATCCTGTCAGGTACTGGCCGATTTTACTTTATTAACAAACCCCTGATTATTACGGATCCCAAAATGCCCGACGAGCCTCTGTGGTATGACAGTTACCGGGTATTTATCGTCAACGTGTCGAACATACTTCACGAGTTTGATGGTAAGTTTCGTAAGGAATCCATTAGACGATTATTGAAGGAGCACTTCGGGAGGATTTTGAAAGCGATTCTAGTGTATCGAGTCAAAAGCTACACCCATGATTGGGGGTCAGAATCCATAAAAACAGGCAATCTCCTCAGATTCATGTGGAGCTTTCCAGAATTTTGGATGAGCCTACCGTTCCTCATGATGCCGCGGGCTGTCTTAAGACCGGTTTATCGGGCGTACAAATCTTTCAAGCGGTAGTTCCAAGACGATCAGTGTTCGCGTTCCACCAAGAAATTTCCTGAACTGAGAGCGAGTACCTCGTCGGGCGTCATGGGTTCAAGTTTCTTTTTCTCTTCATTGACGTATCGGAAAGAAAAGCCCATTCGCGCGAGCGAGAGCACGCACTCGCGGGGGTCATCTCCCGCCGCGCGGACATCGGGCATTGAAAATTCAATGAGCATCGTCAAATTACTGCTGCGAGCGAGCACCTCGGGCATGCCGCGCAGTACCTTTGCCTCAGCTCCCTGCACATCGATTTTGACGAAGTCAACTTTCGAACCCTTCGGGATACATTCGTCAATCTTTACCGTCTTAACCTGGACCGACCTCCGTTCGCCACTTCCTTCTTTGTAGATTCGGTGATCTCCGGTATTTTCTTCTGAAAGATAAAGTTGCGTTGTTGCGGTAGTGTCCGCGGCTGCAGCGGGGATTACAACGATACGGTCCGACATGTCATTTTTGCGAACGTTTTGGTTGAGGACGGAAAGGTTCTCAGGGTCTGGCTCCAAGGCGAATACCTTACCCCGTGGTCCCACGGCGCGCGCTGCCAGGATGGTGTAGTAGCCGATGTTTGCCCCCACGTCAACGACGATGGCGCCTTGGTGGAGCCGCTCTAGGAAAACACTCGATTCGAACGGTTCCCATGTACCTTTCAGGATCAAAGCGTCAGCGATGACGTGGTCCTGCGGGTTGAGCTGTATCTGCATTCCCGAAACCGATGCGCTTCGAGGCTTCAGCAAGCGATACAGAAAGTCGTGGAGCGCGCGGGCAACCGGAGAGCGCGTGATCCAGCTTCCGCGTGTCAACCCGGTCAATGACCGGTAGAGTCGGAACATCGCGCTTTTCATAGTCCTTGGAGCAGCTTTCCTATCACGCCTATAATGACGGCATTCGCGCTAGGGAATGGGTGCCCATAAATGCAATTTTCCACCTCGGAGAACGGAACCTCCTTCCATTGATTATCAGCCGTCATCCTTTTTAAAAAATAAACGCGGTCGAACAGCTTCCGCCCTTCACGAAACCACCGATCTACATGAGGATTGAACCCCCATGGCATCGTAATAATCGCAGTCCCGTTCGGCGCGAGGCATCGTTCGCGAATCGTTACAAGTGTCCGCAAAATCTTTTCGGGATCCCGTGGGGTTTCGTCCCATCCCACATGCTCGAGCGTTGAAATGCTTACAACAAGATCGTATGGCTTTTCAGGGTGGAACGTAGCTATGTCCTCATGGATAATCCCAAAGCCGGGCTCGTATTTATCTAGTACCGTGTGGCGATATGCGTTCGAATAATTAAGTAACACGTTCCCGATTTCAAGTATGCGCTCAGCGTGGGAATCGCGGACCAGAGCTCCGATAATCGAAACCTCTACCGTCCGTTCGTTTTTCCACGAATGGTTGTACGTATGGCGCGTGTAAGAATACGGCTTTCCCTGGAAAGAGAATTTCTTAGGGGAGGAGAGACGGAAGAATGTATTAAGGAAAAAATCGCGCAATCCGCGGGCAGGCACCGCAATTACTTTTAAAAAAATGCCTCCTACTCCACTTTCCTGATATCGCAGGCGAACCCTTTCTATTGTTGAGCGAAGCGAGTTTCCCATAATTTCTCTTAAAACTAACACGGCTGATTTATCTCATCAAGCTCTTGGGTGGGGTTAGGGTATGATGGGCGATTGGCTCAACTTGAGGAGGTTCGCGTTCGTCCCTCTCCTCTCATCTCATAGACAAAATTCAGCTCATTTGCTATCTTAGAAAGTATTATGAAAGCTGAGATTTTGCGGGAGATTAAAACTTGCCGCGCGTGCGGATCAAGCAATCTAAAACCGATTTTATCACTCGGGGATCTTTATGTTTCAGATTTTATGGATGTCAACGATAGCGCCAGCAACGCCAATAAGGTTCCTCTTGAGTTGGTGCTTTGTAGCGTCGCTGATGGAGGTTGCGGTCTCTTACAGTCAAGACACACCGTTTCCCACGAAGCGATGTATCGGAATTATTGGTACCGATCCGGCATCAATAAAAGCATGACCGATGAACTAAATGGTATCGCAGCGAAAGCGGAATCCATCCTACCGCTTAAGTCGGGCGACTTCGTGATCGATATTGGTTCAAACGATGGGACGCTTCTCCGCGCCTACACAGTGGAAGGTCTCCGGCGGATTGGGTTCGAGCCTGCGCGGAACATCGTCGAGAAATACGGGCGAGAGGGGATTACCGACGTGATTACCGACTTCTTCGGCTACAAGGTATGGCGGGAGAAATTCGGTAACGCTCGCGCGAAAATCATCACAGCAATCGCGATGTTCTATGATCTGGACGACCCTAACGCTTTCGTGGCAGATCTGGCCAAGTGCCTAGATGATAATGGTGTCGCGATAATCCAGATGCTTTACCTGCCGTCCTTTTTGAAACGAAACGCATTCGATGGTATTTGCCACGAGCACCTAGAGTATTATTCCTTACTTTCCGTAGAAAACCTTTTAAAGCGGCACGGCCTTGAAATAGTTGATGTTGAGATGCGGGAGCACATAAACGAAGGCAGTTTTCGGGTCTATGCGCGAAAAGTTGGTGGGGCGGGATCTCTGAACGTGGGGCCCGGGGCCAAGGAGCGACTGGAAAGAATGCGTGCCGAAGAACAAAAACTTGGATTGGGCAGCGAGGAAGTCTATAAGGATTTTGTCCGTCGCATCCTCGCGATTAAAGACAAGACCGTTTCCTTCATAAAAAAAGAAGTTGCGAGCGGGAAGAAGGTTTATGCCTATGCCGCATCCACTAAAGGCAACACTACCCTGCAATTCTTTGGTCTCGACTCCGGTCTTATAAAAGCTATTGCCGACAGGAATCCGGACAAATGGGGCAAGAAGACTATTGGAACCATGATTCCTGTAATCTCCGAGGAGCAATTTCGCAAAGAAAGACCGGACTATACTCTCGTTCTGGCGTGGCACTTTCTTCCGGAATTTGTGAAGAGAGAATCAGATTATCTGAATAATGGGGGAAAGTTTATAGTTCCTCTCCCAGAATTTAAAATCATCGATAAAACGGTGTTGGCATCGGTCTCGCGGAAACCTTGATTGTCACACCGGTCGGGCAGAATCATCGTGTCTGCGGAACAACTGCGACGCATTCTGTCCGCACCCTCCTTACAAGATTAACCCAATATCCACGTGAATGATTCTAAGGATAGAAAATTCCTACTTACTGTTGCCATCCCAACCTACAATCGGCCAAGAGAGATCGATCGGCTTCTCCGTGGTCTTGTCCCGCAAATCACACCAGAAATTGAAGTATATATTCAAGACGATGGCACAAATGACGAGACCCAGGCAGTTGTTTTCAGACATTTTGAAGGGAAGGAGGGCGGCTTAACCTACGTTCGAGGCAAAAAGCTGGGCGTCGATAATGCCATTCTTCTCACGGTCGAGCATGCACATGGCGGGTATGTTTGGACCTTCGGCGATGACGACGAGATGGCGGCTGAAGCGCTTGAAAAAGTAACAAGCATTCTCAAGAAGCATCCCAACATCACATTTATTTGGGCTAATTTTCGGGCGGCTTACATGGATAAGCCCGTTATCGATCTTGGTGGCGACAAGTTTTTCAAAGACCGTAACGAGGTCCTAACCGACGTCAATAACAGGATTGGCCTGCTATCCACCCTGATCTTTAAAAAAAGCGAGGCTATGTCTGCCATGCCGTTAGCTCGGAAGAATGTCGGTTCCTGGTGGTCACTTATCATGCTGGTACTGGAGGTTCTTTCAAAAGACGGGAAGTTCTATTTTCTGCAAGGCCCGTATGTAACCGCCCATCCGACACCCCCGGCCGAGCTTAAGGCGTATGGTTTCCACGACCTCGGTTTCCAGGGCTTCGCTGTCAATTTCTACAAAATTTTCGGACCCTTCCGCAAGAAATTTGATCGTAGGGCGATCAGAAGAGTTCTAAAGTTGAACTTTGGCAGTGCTTGGCGCGGTGTTATCATGGGGGAGTTGCGAGGATCAGAAACTACTCGTGGTAAGGTGGGTCAGATGATCAAGCTTTACTGGAGTTATCCGGAATGCTGGATTGCTGCGCCACTCTTCTTAATGCCGAGACCCGTGCTCGCAATTCTCTACAAGCTTTATAAAAAGGTGATCCGGCACGGATACCGGGAAGGCAATTAACGTTATGGAGGATCTGCTTGTCCGTTTGGTGGGATACATCGCGACGGTGCTCCACGGTGATGCCGCCGTCTTCGACCGGTGGCTTTGGCTTCGGAAGCATATCTTGCGAGGGCCCCGGCGCACCCTCGACGCTGGGTGCGGTACTGGGGCGTTCGCGATGTACGCCGCAAAAGCAGGGAACGAAGTGGTTGGTATCTCCTTCCATCCGCGGGAGAACGAGGTGGCTGCGCGGCGGGCGCGTATCCTCGGTCTCACGAATATCCGATTTGTGACAGGTAACTTGGGGGAGCTGAGCGCTATGCGAGCGGCGCTCGGGTCCTTCGACCAGGTTATCTGTTTCGAGACCATGGAGCACATCATGGACGACCGAAAGTTGCTGCGCGATCTGGCTTCCATTCTCCGACCCGGCGGAAGACTGCTTCTTACAGTTCCCCACCTTCACTACCATCGAATGCCAGGGGATAGCATCTCGAAAGTGGAGGACGGCCGACATGTCCGGTGGGGGTACACACCCGAACAGCTAAGGAAAATGTTTGAAGAGGTGGGGCTCAAGGTGCAGACCACAGAGTATCTCACTGGGTATGCCGTGCAGCATGCTATTCAAGCGGAACGCGCGGTCTTAAAGGTCTTAGGCCCCCGACTCGCCTGGCTTATTACCTTTCCACTCCGGCTCGGGAGGATTATAGACCCACTTCTTATGCGCCTTACCTCCTATCCCGCGTTCACAGTCGGCGTGGTGGGTGAAAAGCCGATTAACGCCTGATTATCTGGGCTTCGCCCTCAGGAGAAACTTTTAATGGTGAACTTTGCGAGGAGATACTATCATCGGATTCGACTCACTCTCTGGTCGGTTTTCCATCTGCCAAAGAAATTATTTGTTGCTGATACAAATCTGTTTTTTCCTGCATGGAATTGGCAGGTGGCGCTTCTTTGTAAGGTGCCCTCTACGATCATTCAGAACGGGCGCATGACCTATGAGCCCATCGAGCGCGAACACTTCCTGGGACTTTTGGAAAAGGGAGATATTTTCTTTGATGTGGGGGCAAACATCGGATATTATTCTCTCCTTGCGGCAGGGCACGGGGCCAAAAAAGTTTTTGCATTTGAAATACTTGATGAGTACGCCTCTATCGCAGAGAAAGCGTTTAAGCTTAACCATATCGATGGAGAGGTCATAAGATGCGGCGTTGGGAAAGGAGACACTCCCATTTCTTTCAATGATTCTCTCGCTGGCAAATCCGGGCGTACACCTCTCGCGCTTGATGATTTTTCGAAAAAGAGCGGCATGTATCCCGACGTAATCAAGATGGATATCGAAGGGTTTGAAGGCGAAGCCTTGCAATATGCAACGGAAATATTAAAGAGAAAGCCTTCAATCGACATCTCCGTCCATTCAAAGTTTCTTGAAGAAAAAGGAACAAGTGGTGAGGCGGTACTTAGCCTCTTGGCGGGATTTGGGTATCGCGTTCAGTATGAATACGGAGGAACGCATTTTATGAAGGCGAAGTAGGATGGGTTAGAGATGAAAAATCTATGAAAACCATTGTTTCGGTCGGCGGGCGATTTCATGCGTTCAATCTTGCTGCGGAACTGGCGAAACAGGGACACCTCGAACGCCTCATCACTTCCTACCCCGCATTCGAGGTGGCGAAGTATGGTATCCCGCGAGGGTCTATATGTTCTATGCCAGCGAAAGAGGTGCTGGAGCGCGCTTGGGGTCGGCTGCCACGATTCCTCCGTGTGGCGTGGAACCCACAGTTCTTCTTTGCAGAATTCTTTGATGAAAGAGCGGCTCGGAGAGTTGTCCCCGCCGACATTTTCGTTGGATGGTCAAGCTTCTCGCTCCACACACTCCGAAAAGCTCGGACCTTAGGTGCTCGGATCATTGTAGAACGGGGCAGCTCCCATATTGTTTATCAGCGGGATCTCATGCGGGATGAGTATGAGCGGTGGGGGGTTGCTCCTACGTCGCTCCAGCTACCTCACCCCGCGGTGGTCGAGAAGGAGCTAAAGGAGTACGAGGAAGCGGACGCGGTTGCAGTTCCCTCGCTCTTTGTGAAGCGAACTTTTCTTGAGAAGAAGATCCCAGAACGAAAAATAATCCATATTCCTTACGGAGTCGACCTTTCCTCGTTCCGGAGGATTCCACGGAGCGATACGAAATTTCGTGCCATCTACACTGGAGGAATGAGTTTCCGGAAAGGAACACCCTATCTTCTCCAGGCATGGAGCGAACTTCGGCTCCCAGACGCTGAACTCGTGCTCATCGGATCGATGAGCGACGAGGTGCGGCCATTTTTCAGGAAATATGCGGGGACCTTCACTTATCTTGGGCATGTCCACCAATCGGAGCTCTATCGCCACTACTCGAACGCGTCGGTCTTCGTGATGCCGTCCATAGAAGAAGGTCTTGCGCTTGTGCAACTTCAGGCGATGGCTTGCGGTTTGCCGATCCTTGCAACGACGAACACGGGAGCAGAAGATGTTGTGCGTGACGGTACGGACGGGTTTATCGTACCTATCCGCGATACGGAGGCGCTCAAGAAGAAGCTGACGTATCTCTACGAGAATAGAGAAATCTGTGCGAAGATGGGAGAGTCAGCCGCGGCTCGAGTATCACAGAGCTTTACCTGGGATGACTATGGAGCGAAGATTGTGGTTGCTTACCAGCGGTTGCTCGACGGCCTCTCGGTACGGAACTAGACATGTCTATGATCGAAAAATTTAGAGCTATTCTGCTTAAGAAACGGGGTGCGCGGCAGACCGTTTTCAAGAATTTCCTCTGGCTCCTGACCTCAAACGTGGGGACCCGCATACTCCGAGGAGCCGTCACGCTCTATGCGGCCCGGGTCCTCGGAGACGCCGGATACGGGGTTTTCGCGTACGCGTTTGGACTCGCCGGCCTCTTCGTGTTTGTAAAAGACATTGGGGTGGATGTGGTGTTGACGAGGGAGGTCGCGAAGAACCCTGAGGCGCGGCCGGCGTACCTTGCGACGTCATTCTGGATTGAGCTCGGGCTTCTCGCTATTACCCTTCCACTCCTTCTCTTCGTCGCGCCCCTTTTCAGCAAGAGCCCGGAAGCTACCACACTCATCCCTCTCGTTGCGCTTAGCTTCATTTTGGACGATCTCCGAGACCTCTTCGTCGGGTTCTTCCGCGGCACAGAGCGGATGGAATTCGAGGCGTTTGTGGTTGTGGGCGGTAATCTCCTTCTTACCATCCTCGGTTTTGCCGCGCTCCTCCTCCGGCCCACCCCCCATACCCTTGTCCTCGCTTACGTGGGGTCCTCCGTTGCGGGGCTCCTTCTCGCTTGCGCGTTCCTCCGGGGTTCTTTCTGGGATCTTTTTACGCGTTTTCGGAAGGAGCTTATAAAACCTATCTTTGTGGCGGTCTGGCCGCTGGCCCTCTCGTCTCTTGCGGGCGTCCTCTTTCTCTTTGACGTCGACACGGTGATGCTCGGATGGTGGAAGAGCACTGCGGATATTGGGCTCTACGGAGCCGCTCAGCGCTTCGTCGGCGTCGTGAGCGCGCTCTCGGTGCTCGTTGGCACAAGCGCATTCCCCGCTCTCTCGCGGTTCGTGCACCAAGGGGATCGTGCGAAGGCGCGGGAGTTAATTGAACGTATCCTCGCGGTTCTCTACCTCATTTCGTTGCCGATTATTGTAGGAGGCGTACTTCTTCGGGGACCTCTCATGGGGTTCGTGTTCGGTGCGAGCTACGCGCAGGGCGGTCTCGCCTTCGCAGTCCTTCTCCTCACAATGCTTGGGGGCAACGCTCTGGGGTTCTATTCGGGCATCATTTTCGCCCATAACCAGCAGAAGCGGACCGTCATATTCACGATTATCGCCGGCTTCCTGAATGTCGGGTTTAACTTCCTTCTCATCCCGGTCTACGGTGCGGCGGGCTGCGCCGCTGCCACAGTCATCGCGGACACCGTCTACACAGGTGCCCTCTGGTGGCTCTCGAAGCGGTCCATTTCATTCACCGTGCTCCCGCACCTCGTGAAGATTGCCATCGCCTCCGCCCTGATGGGGGTTCTTGTCGCCATCCTTGCGGCTTTAGGCGTGCATGTTCTTATCTCCGTCGTGGCCGGAGCCGCGGTCTACTTCCTTCTCCTCCATCTCCTTAAGGAGCCGGTCCTGAAGGAAGTCCTAGGCCTCGCAGGGTTCCTTCGCAAGTCGGAATCCACACCAGCATGAAGGTTCTCCATGTCGTTCTGAGCTACCTGCCCGCCTACGCGCACGGCGGCCCCATCCTCTCGGTCCACTCCCTAAATAAGTCGCTTGTGAAGGAAGGGGCGGATGTGACAGTTTTCACGACGAACATCAATGGCCGAGGGCGCATCGACGTGCCGCTCGGGCAGGAGGTCACGGTGGATGGCGTGAAGGTCTGGTACTTCCCAGTTTCTTTCCCCGAGGCATGGGTCTATTCCAGAGATCTCCATCGAGCTCTCCGGGAACGGACCAAAGAGTTCGACCTTGTGCACATCACCTCTGTTTTCCTCGCCGCCTCAACCCTAGGTGCCCACTACGCAAAGAAGTTTGGGAAACCCTATATCATTTCTCCGCGTGGAAGCCTGATGCGGGAAACTTTAGGGAGGAAGAATATGTTGGTAAAGAAGGCCTACGTCGCCCTCGTTGAGAAGCAGAATCTTCGTGGTGCAGCCGCGATCCACTTCACGGCTCCAGCGGAAGAGGAAGAGTACCGGGCCGCGGGATTACCGCTCCGTCGTTCGTTCGTCATACCCAACGGCATTGATCCGGAGGGGTTCGACGAATCTCTCGGTGGGGACACGTTCCGAAAGCGGTGGGACATCCAACCGGATCAACGAGCCGTGCTCTCCATGGGCCGCATCAATTGGAAAAAGGGTTTCGACACGTTGATTCCCGCTTTTGCTATCGTGGCCAAAGAAGATCCACGTGCCGTGCTCGTTATCGACGGGACCGACGACGAGGGATACCGAGCGGTCGTAGAGCGGATGATCGCAGAGTACCACCTGGAGACACGCGTGCGTTTCACTGGCGCTTTCCAAGGGCTCGACGTTCCTGCGCTCAAGGCCAGCGCGTGCTTCGTGCTCCCGTCCTATTCAGAAAACTTCGGTATGGCCGTCGTACAGGCAATGTATCTCAAGCTTCCAGTTGTGGTGACTCCGGGTGTCGCGCTTGCGAAGTCGGTGCAACAAGCGGGCGCCGGCAGAGTTGTAGAAAAAACCCCAGACGCGGTTGCGGGTGCTATTCTAGAAATACTCCGAAGCTCCGCGGAAGCACGCGCGATGGGGGCACGGGGCCGAACGCTCGTAGAGAAAGAGTACCTAGCGGAGCAGGTCGCGAGAGCGTTCAAGGCGCAGTATAGTATTGTCATCCATGCCTGCTAGCTTCTATGAACGTTATTGGGGGGAACGCGAAGGGGAGCACCTCACGGATTTCCTCGAGAAATGGCCGAAACTCCGTCCGCACATTCCACTTGCGGACGGTATCACCATTGTTGATTTTGGTTGCGGCGCCGGCGCGGTGCTTCAGGAGATTCGGAAACTGAACCCCCACGCTCGCCTCATTGGTCTCGATGTGTCGGAGCGCGCGTTGAAGAGGGCGAAAAACGCCTTACCCGGCGGGCAATTTCATCACATTGAGGATGGCGGCGCATTTCCCCTTCCAGACCGTTCCGTGGACTTTCTCTTTTCTTCTGAAGTCATCGAGCACGTGTACGACACTGAGAATGCGTTTGCGGAGATGGCGCGCGTGGTGAAGAATGGAGGCAAGGTACTTCTCACAACGCCGTATCACGGGTTCGTGAAGAACCTCGCAATCGTCTTCTTCGGTTTCGACCGGCACTTCAGCCCCACGGGGCCCCATGTCAGGTTCTTTTCGAGAAAGAGCCTTATAGCCCTTTTCCAGAAGAACGGGTTCCAGGTACTCAAAGAGGGATACTACGGGCGCTTCTACCCGCTCTCGCACTCCATCTACATCCTTGCGGAAAAATAATCCTATGAAACTTCCTGTCACCGTCATCATTTTGACGAATAACGAAGAAAAGAACCTGCCGCACGCGCTCCGGAGCGTCGTGGGCTTTGCTCACGAGATTGTGGTAGTAGACTCCGGGAGCACCGACCGCACGGTGGAGATTGCCCGCACGAGCGGCGCACGCGTCATTGTGCACGTGCCATACGAGAACCAAGCCCGGCAGTTCAACTGGGCTTTGGACAACGCTGATATCAAAAGCGAGTGGATCTTTCGGCTGGATGCCGACGAGTGGCTCATGCTGGAGCTCGTGGCGGAACTGGAGAAGGAGCTCCCCCGTGCGGCGAAAGAGACCGGCGGCTTTCTCATGAAGCGGCGGGTGTATTTTATGGGGCGCTGGATCAGACATGGGGGTTACTACCCGACCTGGATCCTGCGTCTCTTCCGGAACGGGCAGGCGCGCTACGAAGACCGCGCGATGGATGAACATCTTGTGGTTTCGAAGGGGCGCGTAGAACGCCTGGAGAACGATTTTGTGGATGAGAACCGTAAAGGGCTCGCTAATTGGATTGCAAAACACAACGACTTCTCAACGCGAGAAGCATTGGAGCGGCTTCGGGAGCGTACGGAGATGCAGGGAAAAATGGCGGGATCTCTCGAAGGTGCACAAGCGGAACAGAAGCGCTGGGTCAAGAACAATCTCTATCTTAAGTTCCCGCTCTTCCTGCGCGCGTTTGGTTATTTTCTCTATCGCTACATAATCCGCCTCGGATTCTTAGACGGGCGCGAGGGTCTCATTTTCCACTTTCTCCAGGGTTGCTGGCACCAGTTCCTTATCGACGCGAAGGAATTCGAACTGAAGAGAGCGGGGAGCCATGGCGGACACTAAGACGGGCCTGAAAGAGCGCATCCGCGCGTATTGGGACGCCTCGCCCTGCGGAACGCTCGGAGACGTGCCGCAAGACCCGGACCGTGCCTATTTCGAGGGTGTGCGGGAGCGACGGTATCGTCTGGAGCCTTGGAGTGACCGAGGTATATCGGGGGAGACGATCCGGGGTAAACGAGTGCTTGAGATCGGGTGCGGGTTGGGCACGGACGGGGGTGAGCTTGTACGTCGAGGCGCCACCTACACCGCCATTGACGCATCAGGGGAATCCTTGGAGCTTGCGCGACGCTTTTTCTCGCTCGAGGGGTTTGCGGGCACTTTCGTGCAGGCCGATGCCGAGCGCTTGCCTTTCCCTGATGCCAGCTTCGAGTTCGTATATTCGTGGGGCGTCTTGCATCACACGCCCGATATCCGGAAGGCCATCGCGGAAGTGCAACGGGTCCTTGTGCCAAACGGCAGTTTCTGCATCATGCTCTATAACCGGTGCTCACTCGTCGGCTTCCAGCTCTGGGCCCTCCATGGTCTCCTGCGTGGGAAACCATTCGTTTCCTGGCGAACGCTTTTTGCTGAACACCACGAAAGCCCTGGTACGCAGGCATTCACTAGACATGAGATGCGAGAACTTTTCCATGATTTTTCATCCGCGAAGCTTTGCACGGTTGTGACGCCCTATGACGCGCGCGTTGCCCATCGGCGATTTCTTCCGAAACCGCTGCGCGTGCTCATCCCCCGCTCGCTCGGATTCTTCCATGTCATGAGCGGAACGAAGTAAGAAAAATACCGGCTTCTCGCCGGTTGTTATTTTCTAACCACCGAAGTGAGAAGTTCGTGGAGTTTCACCGCGATGACCCGCCGGTCATAGTGTTTTTCCGCGTATAGTCTCCCGTTTTTCCCCAGCTCTTTCGCTTCCTTCGGGTCTCGGTATACGCGGAGTATGGTTTCCGCGAGTGCTTTGGGATCCTCCGGATGGATGACGAACCCGCATTCCGCCGCGCGGATGATTGCGGCGCCCTCGCCGTTGATGTTGATGACGACCGGGCGTTCGGCTCCCATGTAGTCGAACATCTTCGACGGGATAACATCCTTGAAGAGCGGCATGTTCTTGTAGGGGATGATCGCGAGCCCCGCGCGGGCAGCGAAGGCTGGCATTTCTTCGCGCGGTCGTCCACCGGTGAAGATAACGTTCGAAAGGCCGTATTTCTTAGTAAGCGTCTCGCACCCCGCCTTCTTTGCGCCCTCTCCCACGATAAGGAAGACAATATCCCTTTCGTTCTTCAATATATTTGCGGCCTCGATGATTATTTCCGGAGCTTGCGCAAGCCCCAGGAGACCCGTATAAAGCGCGACGAACTTCCCCGCGAGGTTATAGCGGGCATCCACGGTTGCGTGGTCCGCATCCGGCGTGAAAAGGTCGAGATCCGCGCCGTTCGTGATAAGCGCAAGCTTGTCCTCCGGCACGCCCTTCTCGGTGACAAGGCGGCGACCGATGCCTTCCGCGTTTACCGCGACCCGCGCGCTTGCGCGGTAGGCCTTCCGTTCGAACCGCTCCATCAAACGAAAGAAAAGGTTTTTTCGGAGCATGCCGACCGCGAACGCGGACTCAGGCCAAATGTCGCGGATATCCGCGACAAGCGGCACGCGTCGGAGTTTCGCGATGACGTATCCGGCAAAGAGGACGGGTAGGGGTGGGGAGGAGGCAAAAATGACGTCGGGCTTCGGAACGCGCAGTCCCGCAAGCGTGGCCGACTTGAAGAACGAGCCGTACATCATGATGCGGTCCAGGAAACCTCTCCGTGGGGTGATCCAAACCCATGTACGCACGACCGTGACGCCATTCTCCTGCGTTTTTGAGAAAAGCCTATTTTTGTATCCGGGGAAAAGAACGCCCTTCGGGTAGTTCGGTGGCTCACAGATGACCGTGACCTCGTCGCCCAGCTCGGTGAGAAGCTTCGAAAAGGACCCGTGTCGGTGTGCCGGCGCGTTCGTTTCGGGGGGGAAGAATTGAGTGAGGAGGAGAACTTTCATTTTTGCGCTTTCCCTTCTTTTAGTTATAATGCAGCTGCATGTCAATCCGTAGGATTTCCGTCATCGGTCTCGGATATATGGGGCTTCCCATGGCTGCGCTTCTCGCGCAGGCAGGCTTTTCCGTTACGGGCGTGGATATTGATGCCAAGAGGGTACAGATGCTTCGGGAGGGAAAGGTGCCGTTTGACGAGCCGGGTTTCCCTGAACTTTTCAAACAAAGCTTCTCCCGGCTCGTATTTTCGAGGAAACCCGTTCCTTCGGACGCGTTCATTATAGCAGTGCCAACGCCCATCACGAAGCGGCGCACCATCGATCTCACTTTCGTCACGGCAGCGGTCCATTCCCTCGCACCCGTTCTCCGAAACGGGAACCTCGTGGTTATCGAATCCACTGTCGGTCCCGGTTCCTGCGCCGCAGCCGTAAAACCCATCCTCGATCGGACCGGCAAACGCTATCTTCTTGCTTACTGCCCCGAACGCGCTTTTCCTGGGAAAACGCTCTATGAAATGGTCCACAATGACCGCATTGTGGGCGGGATGAGCGCAACGTCCTCCGAAGCGGCCCGCGGTCTCTACAAGAAGTTCGTCAAGGGAAATATCTTTGTCACCGACATCGAAACTGCGGAGACGGTCAAGGTACTCGAGAATTCCTACCGCGACGTGAATATTGCTTTTGCGAACGAGGTTGCGAGGATGGCGCACACAATTGGCATCGATATCTGGGAGGTGATTCGGCTCGCGAACCGGCATCCACGCGTGGACATTATGCAGCCAGGTCCTGGCGTTGGCGGGCACTGCATCCCCATCGACCCGTGGTTCCTGGTGGAGAAAGGGAAGAAGGACGCAAAACTCATTCGTCGTTCTCTTCTTGTGAACGAAGGGATGCCGCACTTCGTGGTGGATCTTATGGAGCGGGCAGCGCGGAAGTATAAGTTAAAACCAAAGAATATTGCGATCCTGGGCGTCGCCTACAAAAAGAACGTGGATGATACCCGTGAAACTCCCGCGGAGCGAATCATCGAGAGACTCCATGAGCTGCGGTACTCTGTCCGGTGTGCCGACCCTCTCGTGAAGCATTTCTATGAGCCGCTCTTTGGAGCGAAGGAGGCGCTTGCCTGGGCCGACGCGGCCATTCTGGTCACTGACCACGACGCATTCCGGAAACTTTCCTTTACGCACCCAAAACTGAAGCTTGTGGTAGATACCCGCAACGCGCTAACTGAGGGGCAGCGGAAGCAACTCCGTCGCAAGAAAGTCGTCACGTTGGGGAAGGGTGTACAATAAGTTGGTATGAAGCAGGTATTCCAAAATCCGAAGTCCGGGAAGACGAACGTCGAGGATGTCGCAGCGCCCTCGGTGAGCCATGGCCGCGTGCTAGTCCGGAACCACTACTCCGTCATCTCCGCCGGAACCGAGCGGAGTATTATCGAACTCTCGAAAAAGAGCGCGCTTGAGAAAGCCAAGGAGCGCCCGGACTACGTGCAGAAGTTCTTCCGCACGGTCCAGACCAAAGGGATCTTCGCTGCATGGCAAATGGTGCAGGCGAAGCTCTCGGTTCCTATCGCACTTGGCTACTCCTCCGCGGGTGAGGTGCTTGAGGCGGGGAGCGGCGTTGAAATGATAAAACCCGGTGACCGCGTCGCGTGTGCAGGGCAGGACCACGCGTCGCACGCGGAGATAGTTTCGGTTCCGAAGAACTTAGTAGCGAAGATCCCGGAGGGTGTCGCGGATGATGAAGCGGCTTTTACCACACTTGGCGCCATTGCGCTTCAAGGTATCCGGCAGGCGGAGCTTACACCAGGGGAAAACGTAGCTGTGGTGGGGCTGGGGCTCCTAGGCCAGATTGGTGTTCGCATGCTCAAGTCTTACGGTCACCCCGTGCTAGGAATCGACGTGAACCCCGCGCAGGTGGCATTCGCGGAGAAGAACGGTCTTAACCAAGGATGCGTTCTGGGGCAGGACGACCCTGTGGCGGTTAGCCAGCGATTCACAGACGGCCGTGGGGTAGACGCTGTTATTATCTATGCGAGCTCGAAAAGTGACGAACCCTTGAAGCTCGCGGTTTCCATTTCCCGCGAGAAGGGCCGCGTGGTGCAGGTGGGAAGCGTCCTCGCGAACATCCCCTGGCGTGATTTTTACCAGAAAGAGCTGGCGTTCTTTTCCTCCCGCTCCTACGGCCCGGGCCGTTATGACCGGCGCTACGAGGAAGGCGGGGAGGATTATCCCGTGGGCTATGTACGGTGGACGGAGCAGCGGAACATGGAGGAGTTCCTGCGCCTTCTTGCGGAAAAGCGCGTGAATGTCCGCGATCTTGTGACGAAAACTTTCCCCATTGCGGAGGCGGAGGCGGGGTATCGCTTTATCTTCGAATCGCAGCAACTGGTGCACGGCGTTCTTCTCTCGTACCCGGAGGGGCGACTTGCAGAAACAACCCTTCGCATTACGGAGCCTGTGCAGGGGGCGCTCGTGCCGCAGCAAAGCGTGCGAGTCGGGATCGTGGGTGTTGGGGCTTTTATGACGGGGACCGTAGTGCCGCTCCTCAAGAAGATGAAGGACGTCTCCGTGCGCGCCGTCTGCGATTCACGCGGGCTTATTGCGAAGAATTTTGCTACCGCACTCGGCGCGGAGTACACCACCTCGGATTACCACAAGGTCCTCGAGGACCGCGCGGTGGATCTTATCGTCTGCGCGACGCGTCACAGTTCGCACGCAGCCATCGCGGAGGCGGCGCTCGCGGCGGGCAAAAGCATCTATGTCGAGAAGCCGCTCGCGCTGAACTCCGAGGAGCTTGAGAATGTGCTTCAGGTTGCGGCGTCGTCGAAGGGGCGACTCCTTGTTGGGTTTAACCGCAGATTCTCGCTGCATGTCCGAAAAACCCGCGAGGCGTTCTTGAAACGAACCACCCCGGTCCAGATGCTCTACCGCGTGAACGCGGGGCCGCTCGACAAGGATTTCTGGGGTTATGATCCTAAGGAGGGTGGCCGTATCCTTGGTGAAGGTTGCCACTTTGTGGATACGCTCCAGTACATCGTCGGCGCGCCGGCGGTGCGAGTAAGCGCAACTGCGGTGCCGGTCCAGGGCGCGGTCACTCATGAAGAGAACTTCACTGTGACCATTGAGTATGCGGATGGGTCCCAAGGAACTATCGTCTACACCGCGCTCGGGAACTTCCGGGCGCCGAAGGAGTACTTCGAAGTTTATGGCGGGGGGACCGTCTGCAAAGTAGACGATTTCAAAACGGGAAGCATCATGCGACCCTCGGGTACGGAGAAACTAAACCTCTGGAAGCAGGACAAGGGCTATGCCGCGGAACTCTCCGCGTTCCTAGACGCGCTCCGGAGCGGCGCGCGCTCACCGATGCCGCTTGAGGACATCCGCACGGTCCACGAAACCACCTTCGCCATCCTTGAGTCCCTCCGAACCGGAAAGCCGGTCACCGTCCATGGGCGGGCGGCTTGATTACTGGAGGCGTATCGCTTCGGTCTACCTCTTAGGGGCGCCGAGCGCGGTCACATTTTGGCACGAAAAACCTGCCGTGTCGGAGGGCGTGGATATGCATTCTCTCGGGGCCTATTACATGACCTTCGCGGATAAAGCGCGCTATACGGGGCCACGCGACGAGAAAGGCGTTATCAAGTTGGATTATCACGGATCTATCGGTGTGCGGTACAACCCTATCGCCGTTGCGCAGTACGGCCTCGCGCATTGGAATCTTTTCTTGAAAACAAAAGATCACAGGCATTTAACCGAGGCGACGGCACAAGCGGATTGGTTGGTGGGGAATCTCGAGGAGAACGAAAAAGGCGTGCCGGTCTGGAAACATCGCTTCGCGTGGCGGTATGCGCAAGAACTCAAGCCCGGGTGGTACTCAGGACTCGCCCAAGGGAGTGGCATCTCGCTTCTCTCGCGCATCTACACCGCGACAAAGGATGAAAAGTACCGCGCGGCTGCGCAACGTGCCTTCCGAGCGTTCGTCACCAATGTGAAGGATGGGGGAGTGCAGGTGAAGGATGAGGAAGGCAACCTCTGGCTCGAAGAGTACATCGTTAAGCCACCGACCCATATCCTGAATGGTTTTCTCTGGACGCTCTGGGGTGTCTGGGATTACTGGCTTTTGACCGGTGACAAGGTTGCGCACGATCTTTTTGACCGCTGCATCGCGACGCTCAAAACGAATCTCCCGCGCTACGATATCGGATTTTGGTCTCTCTATGATCTCTCGGAGCAGAATCTCAAGATGGTCGCCAGCCCTTTCTACCACCATCTGCATGTAGTCCAGCTTGGTGTCACACACATTCTAACCAGCGAGGAGGTGTTCGGGTTATACGCCAAGCGCTGGAGTCGTTATGCGCTAAATCCTCTCTACTTTGGCCTCGCGGTTGCCTACAAAGCGTTCTTTAAGATTTTTTATTTCTAACCCCCGCTCATATGCCGAAGAAGAATATTGAAATAGAGTATCGCGCGCGTTTTGACGAGAAGAAACACATTGAGCTTCAAAAATTCTTGAGCGCAAAAGCGCAGGATTTAGGGCAGGACGACAAGGATGTCTATTTCTTTCTATTTCCGGACAAGCTCGTGAAGACGGTGAATAATATATCAAAGAAGACCGCGAAGATCGTTCTAAAACTGAATAAGATTGGCAAGGGAAGCATTTTCGAGGAAATTGAGATTCCCATCAATTCAGGAGACTTCGATAAAGCGACAAGGCTTTTTGTCGCGCTTGAGACGGGCGAGTATATGCACTCGTTCCAGAAACGGCACAACTATCTCTATAAAGGCGTTGAACTAGCGCTGAAGTGGAGCGAGACGTGGGGCTATCATCTGGAACTCGAAATTGTCATGGATGATGCCGAGGGGAAAGGAGATGCCGAAAGAAAGATATCCGCAGTTGCAGAAGAGTTAGGGATTAAAACCATGACAGACCAAGAGCTTTCGGAGTTTACGCAGGCTGCGGAGGCGGAATACAAGAAGCAGAAATGAACAAGATTTTGGACTCTACGAACTTTGTCGTTCAGGACTCCCGTTCTGTGAAAATCAACAGAATAAAGGTCTCTGAATTCTCGAAGATTTTCAAGCAGGAGGAAACTAATGACTTACTGAGCCAGGCCCCATTCGATTTTTCGGGATTCAGTGACGATGAAAGGTTTAGATTTACACTCATCTTCCAGTCGATCAATTTCTGTTATTGGGGTGACCCCAAGTGGACAATTGAGCACGATGGGAAACTCTACGATGGTGCTTGGGGCATGGTCGTCGCGCTGGGGCAAGGTATCCGAGATGGGTTTCCACTTCTCGACTTTAGGTATTGCTCGAAGATAACCAAAGACGACCTTGGAAGAATTTTGCGGGCGAACACCGAGATTCCGCTGTTCGAAGAACGCTGGCGAATCCTCCAAGAGATTGGGTTGGTGATGTTAAGTAAATACGAAGAGGGGTTAACCTCGCTTGTCGCTAATTCAAACTCCGATGCCGCAAGACTACTCGATGTGATCGTGCGGGATTTTCCTTCATTTAGAGATAGCTCAAGCTATCGGGGGCGAGAGGTGTTTTTCCAGAAGAGGGCTCAGCTGCTTATTACGGATCTTTGTCAGATGTTGAAGAGACAGGGTGTTATGCTCAAAAACATTGATCAACTTACTGCTTGTGCAGACTACAAGCTCCCGCAGATTATACGACGACTCGGGATACTGGAATATGCCGACCAGCTCGCGAAAACAATCGACAGTAAGATCGAGCTCCCGCATGGGTCGGATGAGGAGGTCGAGATACGCGCTAACACCATTTGGGCAGTGGAGTATATGAAAGAAGAGATACAGAGACAAAGTCCAGATGTCACTTCAATGGAGATCGACGGTTATCTGTGGCAAGCCAGCCAGGAAAAGCCGGTTGACGAGAAGCCTTATCATCGAACAAGGACAACGGCATATTAGGCCCGTGGTATCCTTCCTCTAGACATGACCAATCCTTCCACAACCTGTCCCGGCTGTGGAATTGTGCTACCCGCCGGTTCAATACGAGCGAACGGGCTCGGCAACCGATCTCCTGAATGCCAGGAACTTTTCCACGAGTTGTCTTTCTACACGCTCGCGCATCCCAAGCCCTCCTTCTTTATCCATCAGTACGCCGTGGATGCCTACGCGGCGCAGCATGCGGGGCCAAAGACAAAGCCCATAACCGTGGCCTTCGCCCTGACGGGTCTCCATCTTTTCATAACGTATGGGTACTCGGGCCGAGAGGTCCAGAAGGCGCATATGTACATGGCGAAGCAAAGGAAGGAGTGGCCGACGTTCGCCATCCCGAAAACCAAGGGAGCACTCACGGTTCGGGATGTGATACAAGCTCCGGCCGGTCCGGAACGTGATAAGGCGATAAAGAACTGGGCTCGGTCGGTCTGGGCCGTATGGAGCGGTGAGCACAAGGCCGTTGCAGACCTCCTCGTGTCGCTGAACCTCCCGCCCGCTCGTTGACTCCCTATCGGCTAATACGTGCGAATAAGAAAATAAGGGAATCGCTTCGTGATGCAACGTTCTTGAAATCAGGATTTCCAGCCTCTACCATTTAGGTAGAGACCTTTCATATTCGGAGGGAAACAGATATGGGACTCTTATTACTTCTGCTTCTCGTGGTGCTCTACGCGCGATACTTGTTTGAAGACCTCCCGGAGCATAGAAGAATTCTGAGGTTGCAGGAGGCCGGGCTCAGGGCTACCAATGAGGACTGCGACGCGAGTGATGCAATGGACAACTGGCGTCTTGCGAATCCCACCATAGGGTTCGGCGACTCTGCGTATGCCCAAGAACTGGTATGGAGACGTATTGCCGCTTGGCGACGATTCATGGAGACCCACCCGCACGTGCAAGACCGCGGCTTCACCGCTTTTCTCTATTCTCTCCTCGACCAGCGCGGGTCACCGCCACCCGCCCATCACTTACCGCTTTCTAAACGGCCTCCTACGGAGGCCGTTCTTTTTATACCTAGCCGAACCACTCGTCGTACCAGAGCGAAAGCGTTACGAGATTCCAGATGCGGAAGTTATGCTCCACACCCCGTTCTTGGTGCGCATGGACAAGCGTGTTCACATAGTCGTAGTCGAGGATACCGCGCTCGCGGAGCTTGGAGTTCAGGATGGCGTCCACGAAGAGTGGCGCCATTTTTGATTCTGGCTTCAGCCACTCACTAAGGGATGTCCCGAAGCCCTGTTTTTTACGCCAGATGATCTCGTGAGGGATGATGTCCTCGACGGCTTTTTTGAGGATGTACTTTGGCTCGTTATCCTTGAGTTTGATGTCCGCGGGGATTTGGAAGGCGAGCTCCACGAGACGGGTATCAAGGAACGGCACCCGGCCCTCGAGGGAGTGCGCCATTGTCATCCGGTCCGCGCGCGCGAGGAGGAGCTCTGGCAGACGCTGTTTCACTTCAAGATAAGTGAGTTGCTTCAGGAAATCGGCTTTGTTGTCGATGCCCTCAAGCTCTTTATAGAAGCGTTCAATGTAGGGATAGCTCGAGGCATGGCGGATCCGCTCTTGGTAGCTTGGTGTGAGGAGCTTCTGTTTCTGGAAGTCCGAGAAGGCAATCGCGTTTCCCCAGTAGGGTTCCTGGTGATCCTTGAGGCGCCGGAAATACTCCTTATAGAAGTCGAACTTCGGGTGCGCGAGGAGCTTCGCAGCGCTCCAGGCGCCGTGCCGCGCGAAACCTGGGGTTTTCTCAAGCCAGTGCCACCAGCTCTCGTAGAGCCGGACAGCTTTAACGTAGGTGTCATACCCTGTGAAAAGCTCGTCCGAGCCTTCGCCGATCTGGATGACGATGACGCCTGCGTCGCGCGTGAGTTTGGAGAGCCAGTAGAGCGGGAAGCAGACCTGGTCGCCGTTCGGATCGTCGAAGTAGTGGGAGAACTTCGGGAGGAATTCGCGCATGTGCGCTTCGGTCGTCAGGATTTCGTGGGGTTTCGTGCCGATGCGCTCCGCGATGAGGCGGGAGTACTGGAACTCGTTGTACTTCGCGAACTCCTTCGAACCCACCGAGAAGGTTTCGACGGGCTTGCCGAGCGCCTCGCTCATCAAGGTTGCGTTCGTCGAGGAGTCGATGCCGCCTGAGAGGAAGCAGCCGAAGGGCACGTCTGAGACCATCTGGAGTTTAATGGAATCACGCAGAAGCCGGCGAATTTCCGAGACGTAGAATTCCTCGCCCCGGCCCTCGGCGCCTTTGGCACGCGCGGGGTTCCAGTACTCTCGCTCGGAGATAGCTCCGCCTGCGTCGATAGAGAGGAGATGCGCCGGGGGGAGCTTGCGCACATTTCGGAAGAGCGTGAGCGGCGAAGGGAGCGAGGAGAAGGTGAGGTAGTGAGAAACATTCGGTTCGTCGAGCTCCTTCTTGAAATCAGGATGGGCGAGGATTGCTTTGATTTCCGAGCCGAAATAGAAGGTCCCGTCCACGATCGCATAGTAGAACGGCTTGATGCCCATGTGGTCGCGCGCCGCAAGGAGGACTTTCTTCCGCTCATCCCAGATGACGAATGCGAACATGCCATTCAGGCGCCCCACGAACTCCGGGCCGTACTCCTCGTACATATTGAGGATGACTTCAGTGTCCGAGCGTGACTTGAATGCGTGCCCCTTCTCCTCCAGCTCGCGCCGGAGCTCCATAAAGTTGTAGATCTCACCGTTGAAGGTGATCCAGGTGCCGCCACAGGCAGTCGTCATCGGCATATGGCCGGCCGGTGAGAGATCAATGATCTTCAGCCTTCGGGTACCGAGCCCCACCTTCTTGTCTTGGGAGAAATAAGCCCCCGCGTCGTCGGGCCCGCGGTGCACCAAGGTATCGCGCATGCGGACGAGATCGTCCTCACGGACAGTTTTCGAGTTCTTAAAATGGTAGAGACCAGCGATGCCGCACATAGGTTAAGGGTTAGGGCAAGGGGTGCTCCGCGAGTCCTTCGCGACCCCGGAGAGCTTGGAGAATGGTACGGAGCTCGTGCACTAGAGGTTCCCGGAGGAGAAAGAGCGCCCCAACATAGACCGCGACGGAGGTGAAAAGGGTCAGCACCACCGATATCCCTCGGGCGTTCAAGACCCACGCCACGACCGCCATAATCACGGTTGCGATGGCGATGCGCGGAAGGTTTCGGAGGGTCGGGAAACGTATCATGCGCTGGCGCACGATACGCCACATAAGACCGTTGTTAAAGATGAGCGCGACGATGGTGGCGGCCGAGCAGCCAGCAATCCCGAAGGGTGGGATGAGGAGGATGTCGAAGAGGATGTTCGCAACACTTCCGAGGATCACAGGCACCGCGAGCCGTAGTTGCTGGTTGTACGCGATGGAGAGGTTCCCGAGGAGGGTCCCAGGAAAGACGAGGAGGACGGTGACGACGAGGAATCGGAAAGCCGCGGCCGCGGGGGCGTACTCCACTCCGTAGAGCAGCACCATGAGCGGCTTTGCAAGAACGACGCCGCCGACTGCCATGGGTACTGCGACGAAGAGCACCGCGCGCATAGCCTGCTCCATCAATTCCTTGATTTTCGCCTCACGCGCCTGCCGCACGAACCGGGACATCGCGGGGAAAATAGCGGCGGCGAGGATGGCAGGCAGAATGTAGAGGAGTTGGAGCACCTTCTGCGCGGCGGAGTAGTACCCGAGCTCCGTAGCGGTGCGCCACCACCCGAGCATCACAAAGTCGGTATTCAGCATGAAGGTGCCGAGAAGGCCAATGACGGCGATGGGGACGGCGGCTCGGAGAACGGGGCGCACGAGGCTCCGCTCGAACTTAGAGAAAATCTGCGACACCTGCTTGCGGACGATAATGAGTACGACAAGCGTGCCGAGGCCGGAGCTCGCGACGTAGGCGACGGTGAGAGCTCCGGCGGTGTGGGAAAGGGTTAGGATGACGAAGCCCGCGACCGTGATAGCGAGGTTTGTGAAGGTATTGATGAACGCCTCAATCTCCATCTTTTCGAGGGCGCGCAGGTAGGATAGGCAAAAATCCCGCATGCCATCGAAAATAGTAAGAAGTGCCATGAAGGGGATGAGGACCCGGGCGGCGGGGATGTTCGAGAGCGACGGAGCCACGAAGATCATAATGAGGGCTGTGGCGGTCAGAAGCACCGCCTTGATCCAGAAGGTGGTGGCGAAGATTTGTAGGCGACGCTCGGGGTTTTGGCTCGCCTCGCGCGTAAGGATGTTGCTCACACCGATGTCGGCAAAGATGGTGAAAAACCCGGCGACCCCCAGCACGTAGGAGAAAACGCCGTAGTCTGCGGCTCCCAGAAGTCGCGCGGCGTAGATGATGATGGCGGCGCGGATTACACGGCCCGCAATCTGTCCGAACGAGAGCCAGAACACGTTTTTCACGATGGTCTGGCGCGTTCCGCGATTGTGGAGGAAGAACTCCCGAAGACGTGCAAACATGGGGTTCAGCCGTGCGAGGCGAAGAGATACCGGACGGTTTTCAGGATGATGAGGAGATCGAGAACGAGGGAACGGTTCTTGATGTAATAGATGTCATACCGCAGTTTCTCATAGGCTTCTTCAGGGGACGCGCTCGGTTTGTAGTTAATCTGCGCCCATCCCGTGAGGCCCGGTTTCACCATGTGCCGCATCCCGTAGTAGGGGAGCCGCTCGTATTGCCGCACGAGTTCCACCCGTTCGGCGCGCGGGCCCGTGAGGGAAAGATCGCCGCGGAAGACATTCAAAAGTTGGGGGAACTCATCGAGGTGGGTAAAGCGAAGAACTCGACCGACAGGGGTGAGGCGCGGATCATGCGCTTCCGTCCAGAGCGGTCCGTGATTCTCGCGCATTGTGCGGAACTTAAAGAGTGTGAAAGGGATACCATTCTTCCCAACCCGTTCCTGTCGAAAGATGACGGGGCCGCGAGAGGAGAGCGCAATAAGGATCGCCGAGAGAAGCATAAAAGGGGAAAATATCACAGTTGTGAGAGTCGAGATGGCGATATCGACTAAGCGTTTCAGGGCGTCGTAGAAAGGACGTCGGGTAGTGATGTTCTCCAGAAACCACGCCTCCGCGAGTTCGTCGAGGGGGATCTTCTCAAAAACGAGTTCATAAAAATCCCAAAAATTAAGGATACCAACCTCGAGAGGAAGGAGACGGTATACCGCAGAGAGCACGTCCAGGTTGCTCGCGAAGTGCGGCTGAACTACGACGAGATGAACTCGCCGATTCTCGATCGCTGTTCGTAGGATGCGAAAATCCTCCGGGTGGGGGTCCGAGATACGAAGCTCAATCCGATACCCCGCAGTCGGATTCTCTTTGAGGAAGTGAGCTGTTTCCTCCGCGAGAGGCGAGGTTCCTAAAAAGGCCACCCCAAGCGCGCCTGAAGCGAAGAGACGCAGGAAAAGGGAACGAATGAAGAAGTCGAGCCCAAGGAAGAGAACGCTGAAAATGAGGAGATTCGTCTTCGGCGTCAGCCGGAAAAAATCTCCGAAAAGATAGAGCGCTACTGTCGAAAGTAGGGCCGCGACAACAACGGTTGCCGTGAGAGTCGAAAGAAGCGCCGCACGGTTTGGGGCCCTCCGGTGCCGGTAGAGGTCCGCGAGGTAAAACACAAAGAGCCACAAGATAAAAAGAGCTGAGAACGGCACAAGGTGGCTCTGCCAGCTTTGGGGGAAGGCCGAAAAGCCATAACGCACAAGAAGCGCCAGGACAAGGGCGGCGTAGAGGGCGGCGAGGTCGCCGGCTAAGAGAACCAGCTTCTTCCAGGTAGACATACGCTTTCCTACATCCTACCACCGTCCGGCGCCCTCGGTAAACGGCATCGGCTATTTGACGGCCTTGCTATCGCTCCGTAGAATGGTTGCATGGAAACCACACCAATCACCGAAGAGAAGCGGAAGCGCGACTACTTAATGCCGGGGAGCATCCTGGTTGCAGCCCTCCTTGTCTCCATCTCACTCGTGTACAACGCGGGGGTGAAAACCGCAACGCCGCAGGCGGCCAACCTTGGGAATGCCGCTGCTCCAAATGCTGCCGCACCGGCGGTAGCAACTGTCGGACAGCCGAAACCAATTGGGCCGACAGACCACATCATGGGAAATCCCGCAGCGCCCGTGAAGGTGATTGAATACTCGGATCTTGAATGCCCCTTCTGTAAGGAGTTCCAGCCCACAATGCAGAAGATCGTCTCTGACTATGCGGGCCAAGTCGCATGGGTTTTTAGAGAATTTCCCCTAGCGCAGCTTCATCCGAAGGCTCCGCATGAAGCGGAAGCTGCCGAGTGCGCAGCAGAGGTCGGCGGGAACGACGGATTCTGGGCTTTTATCAACCGTCTCTATGCGGTGACGCCCTCTAACAACGGGCTCGACCCCGCGCAGTTGCCACAGATTGCTGCCGATGTGAATCTCGACGCTTCAAAGTTCGCAACTTGCCTTTCGAGCGGCAAGTACGCGTCCGTGGTCGCCGCAAGTGCGGCAGAAGCCCAGTCCATCGGAGCCCAGGGGACGCCCTTCTCCGTCGTGATCACGAAGAGCGGCAAACTTTCGGTTCTGAATGGTGCGTATCCTTATGCGCAGGTGAAGGCGGTGATTGACCAAGCTCTCCAGAGCTAGCGGTAACAGTCGGGATCCCCGCCCCGGCGGGGATCTTTTTTGAGATCTTGACGCTAGGTGTATAATAGAAACAATGCGATGGCACCAATGGGTCTTGGTTGGGCTTGGACTCTGGCTTACCCTCGCGCCGTGGATTCTTGGGTTTTCAGATCTGAATCTTGCGACGTGGGACAGCGTGATGGTGGGAGGCCTCGTGATCGTCTTCGCGCTCTGGAACCTTTCCCCGCCGATGGTCCCCTAGGTCCCACATCGCTTGCGCCCCAATTTAACCATTTTATTATCTATGTCAATCACAATTTATAGCACTCCCTCCTGCGTCTACTGCAAAATGCTGAAAGATTATCTCGCGCAGCGGAACATCGCCTTCCAAGAGAAAGATGTTCTCACGGATCTTAAGGCTCGCGAAGAGATGGTTGAGAAATCTCACCAGCTTGGTGTCCCAGTCGTCGATATCGACGGGCAAGTCTTCGTCGGTTTCAACCGAACGGCTATCGCGAAGGCGCTCGGTCTCTAGTTCTACCATGTACGACCTTACCATCGTGGGTGGTGGCCCGGCAGGGGTCGCCGCTGGCGTCTATGCGGCGCGGAAGAAAATGAACTCCATCCTCGTGACGGACGCGTTCGGAGGCCAGTCGGTTGTTTCTGCGGACGTCCAAAATTGGATTGGCATCAAATCCGTTTCCGGCCTAGACCTCGCGCATCAGATGGAGGAGCACCTCCGCGCCCAGGAGGGGATTGAAGTGCGGGATGCGGACCGAGTGACAACTCTTACGAAGATTCCCGAGGGTTTTCATGTCACGACCGAGCGTGGGGAGCAGTGGGATACAAGAACCGTGCTCCTTACAACCGGCAGCGGACGACGGAAACTTGGTGTGCCTGGGGAAAAAGAATTTGAGGGACGTGGCGTCGCCTACTGCTCCACCTGCGACGCGCCGCTTTTTGGAGGGAAACGTGTGGCGGTGGTGGGCGGAGGGAATTCGGGTTTGGAGTCCGTCCTTGATCTAGTCCCATACGCTGCGGCTGTCTATCTCGTGCACCACAGCGTGGCCCTGAAAGGGGACCCGGTGACTCGAGAAAAGGTGCGTGCGCATCCTAAAGTCACCGTGCTTTTGCAGGCGGAGACCAAGGAAATCGTGGGGGCGGGAGGAATGGTTACCGGGCTCCGGTACACAGACAAGACGACGGGCGAGGAGCGGACGCTTCTGGTAGACGGCGTCTTCGTTGAGATCGGTTCGATCCCGAGCAGTGAGGTCGTGAAGGGGCTCGTCAACCTGAACGAGAGGGGCCAAGTTATCGTGGACCACCAGACCCAGCAATCGTCTGCCCCGGGTATCTGGGCGGCCGGGGATGTCACCGACGGTCTTTACAAGCAGAATAATATTTCAATGGGTGAGGCCATCACGGCAACCCTGAACATCTACGATTTCCTCCGGTCTTCCTCCTGAGCCTAGTTGCCTCGTATAACAAATGTGGTATACTACCCGTCATGAGTACTATGAATAAAATCCTTCTTACCCTTGTTATTGTGCTCTTTCTCGTGTTGGTAGGCCTTTTCTTTGGGAGAGGGCTCTTCACCTCGTCGTGGACCGCCGTGTATCTCCAGAGTGGCGACCTCTACTTCGGGAGGCTCATACATTTCCCTCACTACGGTCTTACGCACGTGTATCTCTTCCAGGTAGACAAGAACAGCACACAGACCCCAGTGAGCGTGCAAAAGTTCACGAAAGTTTTCTGGGGTCCGCAGGATTTCCTATCTCTGAACCGGAATCAGGTAGTCTGGACGACCACGCTTGACCCCCAGGGTCAGCTCGCAAAACTTCTTGATACAAACCCTGATCTCACGTCGGGAGCAAGCGCTCCAACACCCGTTCCGGGCCTTCCCACGTCTCCGGTCACGACTACGACGCCGCTCCAATAGTATTTCTCGATATAACGCCAAAACCCCGCTCGCCCGCCGAGCGGGGTTTTGTTATGATAAGGGAGCCTATGGAACCGGAGGCCGTCCCGTATCACGTTCGTGCCCGACGTTCTTTTGCTAGGACGAACTTAAGGCGCCGCAGAATTCGTGAGCCCAATAAAGGACAGGCCACGCTCTCCTTCGTTCTCATCGTGAGCGGCATCATTATCGAGATCGCCATTGCGGGGTCCTTCATCGCTTACTTCCTTTCGAATGCGGGGCTAGGGGAGCGGCTCTCGGCCCGCGCGCTTGCGGCTTCGGAGGCTGGCCTCCGTGACGCGGCGGAGAGAGTTGCCCGCAATAAAGATTCCTGCGCCAGCACCTGCCTCTACAATTTCGCCGTAGGGAGCGACGCGGCGGCTATCACCGTGACACGTACCGACGATCCCACCGATAACATCTACTTTTTCTCTATTACCTCTCTTGGCACCGCAGGGACACGAGAGCGGCAATTCGTCGAGACTCTTTCAGTAAACAAAACCACAGGTGTCGTCGGGCTAAGCACCATTACTGAGCAACCTCTCCCATGAAACCGATTCTCCAAGATCTCCTCGCGCGGTTACATTCTCTCGTCGAACGCCTTACCTCGCCTCCCCGGATTGCGGGTCTTGAGATCACCGACTCTGGTCTCCAGTATCTCCGGGTTGGGAAGGACATACAGGCCTTATCGCTTCGGTTCCTCCCCGGTGTCCTGCGGGATGGAAAGATTCTTGACGAAGCGCGCATGGAAGAGACGCTTCGGCAGCTTCATGATATGGCGGAGCCAGGCAAGCTTCGCCAAATGCTCCCTGTGGTGGTCGCGCTTCCGCCTTCTCTCATCTATACGCAGTCTTTAAGTATCCCAAACGCGGGGCGCGAGCACCTCGAGGAGTCCGCTGATCTCAACCTCCAGATGATAGCGCCCATGCAGCGGGATCAGGCGTACGCAAGCTGGCAGCTCATTGCGGAGTCGCCTGACCGGTTTGAGCTCCTCGGCGCCTTTGCGGAGCGGGTGATCGTAGACCGTTTCCGTGCAATTCTTGCCCGGTGCGGCTTCGCTCCCGTGGCGCTCGAGTTTCCAAGTCTCGCCCTCTCGCGCGTTATCGTGGAGGCCGCGGGAACCTTCCCCGCCGCAGTTCTTGGGTTTCAGGTATCAAGCGACGGCCTGGAACTTTTCATCGTCCGTAGCGGTGCGCTCGTCTTCGACTACTTTCATTCTTGGCAAGCCATCCAAGGGGACCGTAGGGAAATCCCCCGCGAGCTTTTTGAACAAGTAATGGCGCAGGAAGTGCAGCGTGTCATGAATTTTGCCTTAAGCAAATTCAAGGAAACCCTCACGCAAGTATTTCTTGTAGCGCCGGGTTTCGAGGGAGAGATAACCGAATTCCTCGTAAAACGTTTCGGTCTTCGCGTGGTCCCCTTGGAGCTCAAGTCATGGAATCTAGATTCCACGTGGTATGTCGCCCTCGGTTCCGCGCTTCGCGGTGGGATGGATCGAAGCACTGATCAATTTATCAGTCTCGCGCCCGTCCGGGCGGCCGACCTCTATTACCACGAACAAGTGCTCAGTTTTGTAGCCCTGTGGAGGAAAGTCCTTGTGGGTACGCTTGCGCTTTTTCTTCTGCTTTTCGGTGGCATCGCGTATGTTTTTTCCCGATACAATCAAGTACTCGAGGGCCAGCTTGTCTCCATTCCTATCGCATCACGACAGGGTGATTTTCTACAGCTTCAAGCCGAGGCCGCAGAGTTTAACCGTCTCGCTACGGCCGCTGCTACCGTTCAGGCTGGCGCCCAGCCTTTCGAAGCTCTTCTCACGAGCCTTCAGGGTCTCACGGCTGCAAACCACGTATCAATCGAACGCTTGGACGTGACCTCTTTTCAGGATCCTGTGCAGCTTACCGCCGCAGCACCGGACGAAACGACCGTGATTCAGTTTAAGAACGTTCTCATCCAGGACCCCCATTTCTTTGATGTGAACTTCAGTATTGCCAACATCGTTAGGAACTCAAGCGGCTCCTACGAGTTCAGTATCGCATTTCGCTTCCGACCCCAGACGCCCTAGCGGGCAATGGCGAGCTACTCCTTATCGGGAGAGCGGAGGAGCTTCTCGAGTCCTCGAAACGCGGGCTCGAGAGTAGCTTCGTCGTAGATTTTCGAGAGGACAAAATCGCCCGCGGGGATTCGGGGTGCGCCCTGGGGGAGTTCCCGCCGAATGCCGATACGAAAACGTGGAAACGCATCGGTGCCGAGGGTAGCGATGACCGACTGGACGCCACGGTGTCCCGCGTCTCCGCGCCCAAGAGCGATACGGGTTTCCCCGAGCGGAAGGTCCGCGTCGTCGTGAACCAGTAATAGATTTTCTGGGGACACCTTATAGTATTTTATCGCTGCGCCAACCGCGCGGCCTGACTCGTTCATAAAGATGGTAGGGTATGCGAGGGTGAAAGTTCCCGCCCGAGTCGCTTCAATCGGTAGTTTCGAAACGGAAGTAAACGCCGGCGCCCCTAAAATCTTCGCAAAATGTTCCACCGCGAGCCGTCCGGCGTTGTGGTAGGTGTGCTCATACTCCGGTCCTGGGTTCCCAAGACCCACGATGAGTCGGATGCGCGCGGGGTTGAAATCGTGCTCCATTGTCCCTACAATGATGCCATACGAAAATTCGTATGCGCAAACTGCTTTGGTCGTTCATCGAAGTCGTCGAAACCATCATTATCGCCGTGGTGGCGGTATTTCTCGTCCGTTCCTTCGTGGCGCAGCCCTTCCTCGTGAGCGGTTCCAGCATGGAGCCAAACTTCCAGAACGGAGATTATCTCCTGATCGACGAGCTGTCATATCGCTTCCGGCCGCCGGAGCGGGGCGAGGTTATTGTTTTCAGATATCCCGGGGACCACAAATCCTTTTACATCAAGCGGGTCATCGGGCTCCCCGGCGAACGGGTGGTGGTCAACAACGACCAGGTGGCGGTCTACGACAGCGGTGCCCAGAAGGTTCTTGATGAACCCTATCTCGATGGTAATCGCACCACGGGCTCCACAGACACAACACTCGGGCCCGGACAGTATTTTGTGATGGGCGACAACCGACCTTTCAGTTCCGACTCGAGGAGCTGGGGTCCTGTCTCAACCAGCGATCTTGTGGGGCTCGTCCGTTTCCGCCTTTGGCCGGTGAACCGTGCGATGGCATTCACCGCCCCCGCCTACTAGCAGAGCTACCCCTCCCATCAACTCAGCGATCCTCTGGGATCCACTATCCTATGCCTACCCCACAACCCTCCAAAAACTCTAAAAAATCTAAACCGCCCACCCTCATTCTTCCCGCCACGGTGCGCGGGATGTCCGACATCCTTCCGAAAGATGAGATGTGGTGGAAAGCGGTGACGCAAGCGGGGACGAACGTGGCAGAGCTCCACGATTTCCACCTCATCGAAACTCCCATCCTCGAGTCCGCGGATCTCTTTGAGCGTGGGGTGGGGGATACTACCGACATCGTGGAAAAGCAGATGTATACCTTCCGGACCCGCGGAGATGACCGTGTTGCCCTTAGGCCTGAAGGTACCGCCTCCGTGATGCGCAGCTATTTAGAGCACCACCTCGGATACTTCGCGTCGCCGCTTAAGGTGTACTATGTCGGTCCGATGTTCCGCTATGAGAGACCCCAAGCGGGGCGCGAGCGACAGTTCCACCAGTGGGGCTTCGAGGTCATCGGGGACGGGGACCCGCTTTATGATGCGGAGGTTATTATGGCGACGATGGATCTTTTGGGTGCGCTCCGGCTCAAAAACCTAATCCTGAAAATTAATAGCATTGGATGCCGCGTGTGCCGGGGAAATTATCGAGAGAAGCTCAAATCCTATTATGGTGGTCACCGCTCGAAGCTTTGCAAAGACTGTGAGCGTCGCCTCGAGCGGAACCCGCTCCGGCTTCTCGATTGCACGGAACCGGACTGCGTGGCGCTACGGAAGGATGCGCCCATTATCCTTGACTACCTATGCCAAAACTGTAACAATCACCTGAAGACCGTGCTGGAAATCATGGAGGATCAGGGGATCGTCTATGAGCCAGATCCTTACCTTGTTCGCGGCCTCGACTACTACAATCGTACGGTCTTTGAGGTATGGAGCCCTTCGTTCGGATCGGCGCTCGGCGGCGGCGGCCGCTACGACTACCTTTCTGAAATCCTGAGCGGTCGCTCCGTGCCGGCCGTCGGGGTTGCGCTGGGGATTGAACGGATCATTGAAACATTGAAAGCTCTGGAGATACCGCCGTACGTGAAGACGCGTCCTCGAATCTTCTTCGCCGCGGTGGGAGAGCAGGCGCGTAAGGCTGCCATGAAACTGATCGGCGAACTACGGCGCAGCGGGATCCCCGTCGTGGAAGCGATTGGAAAGAAATCTCTCAAGGCGCAGCTGAAATCCGCGGACAAGATGGAGGCTCCTCTCGCGATCCTTCTCGGTCAAAAAGAAGTATTTGAAGGAAGCGTCATTCTCCGGGATATGCGGAGCGGTGCCCAAGAAACCGTCGTAGTGGCGAAACTCACCGAAGAGGTGAAGCGGCGCCTGAAGGCTGTCTGACGGATTCCTCCGCGCATGCCTACCTCGAAAGAGTGCCTCTTCTGTCGAATCATCCGGAAGGAGATTCCGGCCCAGATCATCTATGAGGATGCGGCGACGATGGCAGTTCTCGATGTGAACCCCCGCGCGCCGGGCCACACGATGATCCTCCCTCGCGATCACGTGAACTCGATCTTGGAGCTCGACGACCAGCACCTAGGCCCCACCTTCCATACCGTGAAGCGGATTGTGAAAGCTCTCAAAGCCACGTTCGCGCCGGACGGCTTCACGATCGGCATCAACCACGGGCGGGCGGCGGGGCAGGCGATTGATCATCTCCATATTCATGTCATCCCGCGGTGGAGTACGGACGGAGGTGGCTCCATCCACTCCGTTGTTTCGAATCCGCCTCAGGAGTCCCTTGCTGTGCTCCGGTCGAAGATCGTCGAACACTTAACCTAACCAAATAATTTAATCGCAATGGCTATTGAGATACGCAAGCGAGAGGGAGAGACCACGGGGTCGTTCCTCTACCGTTTCAACAAGAAGGTCCAACACAGCGGCCTTATTAAGGAAGTGCGGAAGCGCCAGTTCCGCGGCCGCACCGCGAACCAGCGGAAGCGTCGGCTCTCGGCGCTCTATCGCCTGGGCCGCCAACAGGATCTCACGCGTGCTCGGAAGTACGGCAATGCCTAAACCGCTCAAGGAAGCGACGGAACCAACGCTTGCGCGACGCATCGACGCTGACACGGTCGCGGCTCTAAAGAGTGGCGACGCGGTGCGGGTCGGGACTCTTCGACTGCTTCGGACCGTTCTCCACAACCGCGAAATCGAAAAGCATGGGAAGGGGGACGACGCTCCGCTTTCGGATGCCGAGGTTCTGGATCTTATCGGGCGGGAAATTAAGAAGCGACGCGAAGCTATCGAGCTTTATGGAAAGGCGGGACGCACTGAATTGGTGACGAAGGAACAGGGTGAGCTCAAGATTCTCGAGGTGTATCTTCCTCCGCAGATGGGGGAGGCGGAGGTTCGGAACGCGGTCGAGGCGGCGGTCCTCGAGACGGGAGCCGCGGGACCCAAGGATTTTGGGCGCGCCATGGGAGTCCTTGCGGGGCGCTTGAAAGGAAAAACGGATGCCACGCTGATCGCGCGGATCTTGAAAAATCGGCTCGGGGGGTAAGGCATGAACCGTATTATTCTGGAAGTTTCAGATAAGCGATGGGGGTCCGTCGAGAAGGCCGTTTGTGCGGCGCTCCGGCGGGCCCTTCTTCTTTTAAAGGAGTCGGGGGTCGCTCTCGAGGTCCACCTCGTAACCGATGCCGAGATGAAAAAGCTCTCGGGGGCCTACCACGGTCGTCGGGCGCCCGTGAATGTTCTAAGTTTCCCCGCCCATGCGTTCCCACATCCGACGGTGGGGCGCCGGACGCGCTATCTCGGAGAGATCTATGTGGCGCCGCAGTATGCGCGCGCGCACCATTTTGACCCTCGCTTCCTCGTGGTGCACGGTCTCCTACATCTCCTGGGGTATACGCACCAGGGCGCTCGTGATACTATAAAAATGGAACAGCTCGAGGACCGTCTCTTGGCACGCTCCGAGCGGAAATCGGGTCCCTCTTTTGCATGATCACCAGTCTCGACATCGGTTCATCGCATATTAAAGGCATCGTCGCAGAGACGAGGAAAGGCGGCGGGCTCGGCGTGCTCGCGGCTTTCAAACATCCGTCCGCCGGCATCCGAAAAGGAACGATCGTGGATGTGGAAGAGGCGGGAGCGGTCCTCCGTGATCTTGTGTTGGACCTCCAAAAACTTTCCAAGCACGCGACGCAGAATATTTTCGTGAATCTCCAGAGCGAGCACGTGCGCTCGCGTATATCTCAAGGCATGGTAGCCGTCGCCCGCGCGGATCAAGAGATCCAATCGGACGACATCGACCGCGTGATGGACGCATCGCGCGCCGTGAAGCTGCCGTCGAATTACATGGTGCTTCACAATGTCACCCGGGAATACTACGTGGACGACATCGGGGACATCTCCGATCCCCTCGGTATGAGCGGAAACCGCCTAGGCGTGAGCACGCTCATCGTCGAAGCTTTCGCGCCGCAGTTCACCCAGCTCACCAAGCTTCTCGAACGCGTCGGAGCTCGGGTCGGCGGAGTGGTCTTCGGCCCGCTCGCGTCCTCGCGCGCCGTTCTTACGAAACGTCTCCGGGATCTCGGGGTTCTCATGATTGACCTCGGGTTCGGGACCACCTCTATCGCAATCTACGAGGAGAATAAGCCCTTACACACGAAGTGTATCCCTATCGGATCGGGCCACGTGACGAACGACATCGCGATTGGCCTCAAGACCTCGATTGACGCGGCCGAGAAGCTGAAGACGACCTACGGGTGTGCGGTGGCCAAAGATATCTCCCGCAAGGAATCCCTCCGGCTCGCGGAAGTAGACCCCTCGCTACCAGGAGAAGTCTCGCGCCGACTCCTCGCCGAGATTATCGAGGTGCGTCTTGCGGAAATTCTGGACCTCGTGGATAATGAGCTCAAATCGTTGGGGCGGAGCGTCCAACTGCCCGGCGGTGTGATCCTGACCGGCGGGGGAGTGAAGCTGCCCGGCATGGTGGAGCTGGTGAGAAGCGAGATGAAGCTCCCGGTGCAGATCGGTTTCCCGAACCTCGGAGGGCTCGAGGTTACAAATCCCACCCACGAAGAGCTCCTCGACGATCCGGAGTTCGCGACCGCGGTGGGGCTCATCCTCTCGGCGGAAGAGCATGACCGGAAGGCGCCGCGGACTGCAGGCGGTATCCGAACCTTCTTCAAAAACTTTATTCCCTAGATTTCCATGAAACGAGTCAGAAAAAATTTAAAAGCGCAGCTTGCGGGTCCCGCGAGGGCGACTCCGAAGCGTCTCTTGGCGCGCATCAAAGTGGTGGGTGTCGGCGGTGGTGGCAGTAACGCGGTGACGCGAATGATGGAAGGCGACCGCATCAAAGGTGTGGAGTTTATCGCGATCAACACCGACGCCCAGGATCTTGATTACGCCGCGGCGCATCGGAAGATTTATATCGGGAAAGCCCTGACACACGGGCTCGGCACCGGCATGAACCCGGAGCTCGGGAAGCAGGCCGCGGAGGAGAACCGCTCCGAGATTGGAGAAGCGGTGGAAGGAGCCGACATCGTCTTCGTAACAGTCGGGCTGGGTGGCGGGACCGGTTCGGGTGCGGGCCCCATCGTAGCCGAGATCGCCCGTGAAAAGGGCATTCTCACCATCGGCATCGTCACGAAGCCGTTCGCGTTCGAAGGTACTCAGCGCGCGACCATCGCGCAGGACGCAGTGAACCGACTGAAAGATAAGGTGGACGCGCTCGTCGTTATCCCGAACGACCGGATCTTCAGTCTTATTAGCAAGGATACGCCCCTCGTGCGCGCGTTCGGTTTTATCGACGATGTCCTGAAGAACGGCGTGCAAGCCATCGCGGAGCTTATCAACGTGCCCGGCATCATCAACGTGGATTTTGCGGACATTCGGACGACTCTCAAGGACGCCGGCTCGACCCTTATCGGCATCGGAATAGCCTCGGGCGGGGATCGGAGCGTCAAGGCGGTGGACCAAGCCATCAACTCACCCCTTCTCGAAGTTTCTATTGAAGGAGCGAAAGGAGTGCTCTTTTCCATCGCAGGAGGACGAGACCTCAAAATGTCCGAAATCCATGATATCGCAAAGACAATTGCCGGGAATCTTGACCCGGCTGCCCGGGTTATCTTCGGCGCGTACCACGACCGGAGCCTGCGGGATAAAAGCATTAAAGTCACGGTTATCGCGACCGGTTTCAATGGAGTGCTTCGGGAAAAACTCTCGACCTTACCCTCCCTCTTTGTGGATGAAGGTTTCCCGGGGAAGCGGGAGGTAGGGAAATCCCCCATGCCCCCCCGGAACGAAGAGGAACGGGAGAGGGAGAAGGAGAAAGGCGAGAAATCGGACGCTCCCAAGGTTTCGAAGGCTGACCAGTGGGAAATTCCGGCCTTCATGCGGAAGAAGAAACGCTAAGAGATTCTCTCTAGAGACCGCCTGCGGGCGGTTTTTTGTCGGGAAGGAAGCCGGATCCTCTCGGGCCCCACCCCTTTTGCTCAGAAATTTGACCGACTTCGGTCAGGACCCACCGTATACCCTTTCCGAGGTTCCGTGTCTTGACGGCGGAGCTCCTTTCCGTCGTTTTCAAAAATGGGGAGAGTTATCCACACCTCGTAAATGGAAAAAGCGTGACCTAGAATGTCTGAGTCGTTCTGAGCACCAAACTATTTTCAAAAGTCCCATGCCATTCAAGTCGGTACGGAAGCGAGACGGGAGTATTGTTTCTTTCGATGCGTCGCGGATCACGGCAGCTATCCTCAAGGCCATGCTCGTCACGAAAGAAGGCGCTGAGGAGGAGGCAAAAAAGATCGCGGAGAAGGTTGTGAAAGAGCTCTCAACGCTGTACCGGTCGGACCACATACTTGGCATTGAGGAAATCCAGGATACCGTGGAGCGGGAACTTATTCTTGCGGATTACGCGGGCACCGCGAAAGCTTACATTCTCTACCGGCAAGAACGCTCGCGGCTTCGAGAGCAACGCCGACAGATTCCCGAGCGCGTGAAGCAGCTCGCGGAGGAGAGTAAGCGATATTTTCGAAACGCGCTCGGCGAGTTTGTCTACTACCGTTCGTACTCGCGCTGGATCGAAGAAGAAGGACGGCGCGAGACCTGGATCGAAACCGTGGACCGCTACATCGCGTTCATGCGCGAGAAGCTTGGCACGAAACTCACTGACGACGAGTACGCCGAAGCGCGCGTCGCGATCCTCCGACAGGAGACGATGCCCTCAATGCGGCTTCTCTGGAGTGCGGGGGAGGCAGCACGCAAGACGAATGTCTCGGCTTACAACTGTTCCTTCATCGCGCCGACGAAGCCTCGTGATTTCGCGGAGATTATGTACCTCTCGATGTGCGGTACGGGCGTCGGGTTTTCTGTAGAACAGCAGACGGTTCAGATGCTCCCACAGATTTCACGACAAACCGGCGAACGACTGCCGACGCACGTGGTCGGTGACAGCAAGGAGGGCTGGGCCGACGCGCTTACCCTCGGTCTCACCTCGTGGTTTGAAGGAAAGGATATTGATTTTGATTTCTCGCAGCTTCGTCCGCAAGGTGCGCGCCTCAAAACGATGGGTGGCAAGAGCTCAGGCCCCGAGCCGCTCCGCGCCGTCCTTGATTTTTCGCGACGCAAGATTCTTGCGAAACAGGGTCGGCGCCTCACGCCGATTGACGTGCACGATATCGTTTGCAAGGTTGGCGAGGTCGTGGTGATGGGAGGTGTGCGGCGCACTGCGCTCATCTCGCTCTCGGATCTCGACGACCCCGAGATGCGTTTCGCGAAGACCGGGCAGTTCTATCTCACAGAGCCCCAGCGCGCCATGGCGAACAACTCCGCGGTCTATCTTGAGAAGCCTCCGGCGAGCGTCTTCCTCGACGAGTGGATCGCACTCGCGAAGAGTGGGACGGGGGAACGGGGCATCTTCAACCGCGGAGGTCTCCGCACGCAGATACCCGCGCGCCGCTGGGATCTTATCAAAGACCGCGCTGCCACGACTGGGACGAATCCGTGCGGAGAGATCAACCTGCTTTCAAAGGAGTTCTGCAACCTCACGGAGGTGGTGGCGCGCGCCGAGGATACTGAGGAGGATTTGATGAAGAAAATGCGGGTTGCGACCATCCTAGGGACCTACCAATCCACCCTCACTCAGTTCCCATATCTTTCGAAGGAATGGACGGAAAACTGTGAACAGGAGCGGCTTCTCGGGGTTTCCATCACCGGCCAGTGGGATTGCCCTGCGCTCCGTGACCCTGGGGTGCTCCGCCGGCTGCGTGACCACGCGCTTGAGGTGAATCGCACATATGCGAAGCGCTTTGGTATCAATGCGTCAGCAGCTATTACGTGCGTGAAACCATCCGGAACTGTCTCGCAGCTTGTCGATGCCGCCTCTGGTCTCCACCCGCGGCACGCTCCGTACTACATCCGCCGTATCCGTGTCGCGGCGTCGGACGGTCTCTTCCAGATGTTGCGTGACCAGAAGGTGCCATACTACCCCGAGGTGGGACAGTACGTGGGGAACGCCTCGACCTATGTTTTCGAGTTCCCTGTGAAAGCGCCGGAAGGTTCCACGTTTAAGAACGACATCTCCGCAATCGAGCAGCTTGAGTGGTGGCGGATGGTGAAGGAAAACTACACCGAGCATAACCCGTCGGTGACCATCTCAGTGGGGGAGAATGAATGGATCGAGGTCGCAAATTGGCTCTACCATCACTGGGATATTCTGGGCGGCCTCTCCTTCCTTCCGCGCGAAGACCATGTCTATGCACTAGCCCCCTATGAAGAGATTACTGAGGAGCGTTATCGCGAGATGGTCGCGAGTCTCCCGGACGTGGACTTCTCTCAGATCCTTCTCTACGAAAAGATGGACGAGACGCAAGGTGCGAAGGAGCTCGCCTGCGTGGGCGGGGTCTGCGAGATACAGTAGCGACTAGGAGAGAACGACTCCCGATAAAATAAGGACAAGAAAGCCCGTCGCGAGACGGGCCTTTCGTTAACGTTGTCCCCCCACTAGGAATCGAACCTAGAACCTTCTCCTTAAAAGGGAGCTGCTCTACCAATTGAGCTATGGGGGGTTCGGGGGCAGTTAGATTCTAAGAGGGTTCGAGCCTTTAGGCAACCCGGTCGAGACGCGATGAATTCTCGAAGAGTGTATAATATACCCAGTCAATCAAAAGGTCTCCTTTTTTAACCCAACCATGAAGAAGTTTTCCATTCTCCTGTTCGTGTGCGCGGTAGTCGTCGGTTCGGTAGGAGCGGCAACGGTTCTGCCGCCGGTCGAGGTACATGCGGCGTCCCAGTGGTACGTATCCCCGAACGGAAGTTCGGGAGGCAGCGGCTCGCAGTCGAGTCCGTGGGATCTCCAGACGGCGCTGAACGGCGGTCCGTCCGGACAAGTGCAGCCCGGCGACACCGTCTGGCTCTTGGGTGGGACGTACAACGGCACGTACACCGTGAACATCTCGGGAAGCTCCGGCAACTACATCACCATCCGTAACTGGAACGGCCAGCGAGCGACCATCAACCAGAACATGTGGAACAACCAGAGCGCCATCCTCAGCGTGAACGGGTCGTACCTGCAGATTTGGGGGCTCGAGATTGAGAGCACCGCTCCAACCAATAATCCTTGGATGAGTGACGGCATCGGTTTCTCGCCCAACGTGACCGAGACCGACGACCGCATCATCAACTGCGTCGTTCACGATGCCGGGGGCATCGGCATCTCGAACCTCAACGGAGTCGAGCGCACGGAAGTGAACGGCACGCTCATGTACTACAACGGGCGCAGCCCCATCAGCGACCAAAACGGGAACGGGGCGTACGGGACGTATACGCAGAACGTCGGCTCGAACGGGCAGAAACTCTATCAGGATAACTTCGTCTTCTCGAACTGGTACTACGGAGCCCATGTCTACACACAGGATTCGAGCATCGACAACTTCAAATTCGACGGGAACACGATGTTCAACAACGCGTGGTTTCGGAGCTGGCGCGGGGGGCAACAGACAATAACTCCCGGCACCTACGACGCCAACTTCATTCTGGGCGGCGTGACGGCACATAACCTCGTTTTCACGAACAACTATATGTATTTCCCCGGAGCATCCACTGTATCCATCCCTACCGATGATGTTGGGCGGGAGACCATTGGGTTCAACGGCACCGTGCCGCCGTCTCCGGACATTGAAGGCAACTATTTTATCCGCGGGAAGATCAACGTCAGCATGTCGACTCCCGTATTCAAGAACAATCACTTCTACGATAATGTCTCTTTTGGTGATGCGGGGGGGACGCTCGCGAGTGGCTACGACACAGCGGACGGGAACACCTACAGCACTCCGCCGAATACGGTTATCGTCCGGAAGAATAAGTACGAGACAGGGCGGGCGAACATCATTGCCTACAACTTCAATCTGAGCCCGACAGTCACGGCGGATGTCTCGAGCGTGCTCCAACCCGGCGATAGCTATGTTGTAAAGGATGTGCAGGACTTCTATGGAACGACGGTCGCGGCAGGTACTTACACCGGCGGCTCGATTACGATTCCGATGGACCCGGCGCACCACACTATTTCGACCGCTGTGGACCAGCCTATTGCACCAGTCCAATCCGCCCCCGAGTTCGCGGCGATGGTGCTCATGCGAACCTCCGGCGGCGGGGGAGGTAGCACTCCCTCCCTTTCTATTTCCCCCTCTTCTCTCTCCTTCTCTGCCCAACAAAACGGCTCAACACCGGCAGCTCAATCGGTTTCCCTCTCGAACACGGGTGGAGGTACGCTCCCTTCGTGGGGCGCCTCAGGAAATCAGTCTTGGCTTTCTGTAAGTCCCTCCTCGGGTTCGGGGAATGGGAGCATTTCCGTTTCCGCGAACCCCTCAAGCCTCGCTGCGGGGACGTACGCCGGTACCGTGACCGTTACCGCGTCAGGCGCCTCGGGGAGTCCTCAGAATATCTCAGTCTCTTTCACTATCTCGGGTGGCGGAGGTGACACCACTTCGCCCACTGTCTCCCTCACGGCTCCCGCGGCGAACGCGACCCTCACCGGCACCGCAACTCTCTCTGCGTCCGCCGCCGACAATGTGGGAGTCACGAAAGTGGAGTTTTATGTGGACGGTTCTCTTCTCTCGACCGACACCTCTTCCCCGTACGCCGCGTCCTGGAACACGGCCAATGTTTCGAACGGCTCTCACGCTCTCCAAGCTAAAGCGTATGACGCGGCAGGGAACGTGGGCACCTCGGCAGCGGTTGGCGTTACCGTCTCCAACGTCACGACCGATACCACCGCCCCCACCATCACCCCGACCGCGCCTGCCGTGGGAGCGACCCTCTCTGGAGTCGCGACCCTCTCCGCCACGGCCTCCGACCCCGATGATGCGGTCTCCTCCCTCTCCTTCTATGTGGACGGCTCCCTCCTCTCGACCGACACCACGAGTCCCTATACCGCCTCCTGGGATACCACCAGTGTTTCGAACGGTTCTCACACCATCTCCGAGAAAGCCTGTGACACCCACAGCAACTGTGCGACGACGCAGGGCTATACGGTCACAGTTTCGAATGGCGGAGGAGGTGGCGGTGGTGGAAGCGGCGTCTTCTCCCTCGGCGATACGGTCCGCGTGGTTCTCACGACAGATTGTGTGAACGCCCGCGACAGCGCCTCCCTCTCTTCGAACATCTACAAATGTGAGGTGGCGGGTACCCAAGGCACGGTCCTCGCGGGTCCCACTCCCGATTCTGCCTCCGGCTACACCTTCTGGAAGATCGCGTATACCGATGGCGTGACGGGATGGTCGGCCGACAAGTACCTTGAGAAAGTGAGTGGTGGCGGAGGCGGAGGAGGTGGCGGTGGTGGAAGCGGCGTCTTCTCCCTCGGCGATACGGTCCGCGTGGTTCTCACGACAGATTGTGTGAACGCCCGCGACAGCGCCTCCCTCTCTTCGAACATCTACAAATGTGAGGTGGCGGGTACCCAAGGCACGGTCCTCGCGGGTCCCACTCCCGATTCTGCCTCCGGCTACACCTTCTGGAAGATCGCGTATACCGATGGCGTGACGGGATGGTCGGCCGACAAGTACCTTGAGAAAGTGAGTGGGAGCAGTGCTCTTCCTGTCCTTTCAGCCTCTCCCTCCTCCCTCTCATTCTCCGCTTCGCAGGGCGGCAACGCTCCCGCTCCGCAATCGATCGGTGTCTCCAACGCAGGTGGCGGCACGCTCTCCTGGAGCGCGACCGGCAACGCCACCTGGTTCTCCGTTGCTCCCTCCTCGGGCACGAACGGAGGCTCTATTGCGGTGAGCATGAGCCCCGCGGGTCTCGCCGCAGGCACGTACACGGGCGCCGTCACCGTCGCGGGCGCGGGCTCGGCGGGGAACAAGTCCATCCCAGTCTCCCTTGTTGTTGTGGGGGGCAACTGCAATCCTAATGCCAACCCTGGCGCCACTATCCCTCCCCCTTCTGGTTCTTCCCCCTCCCTCTCCGTCTACCAGGACTCGGTCCTTCCCCCCTGGCAGAAAGCCTCCTTCCGTGGCGTCTACACGTACAATTCCACGGCGCAGGTCCACTCCGGTTCCGCCTCCATCAAGGCAGTCTCCCAGCCCACAGGCTCCGTGAGCCTCCAGTCCTGGACCTCTCCTCAATCGATCTCCGGCTACACCACCTTCCAGTTCTGGGTGTACCCCACGACCCCTATCACGCTTCACACCACCCTCCAGGGTCCCTCCGGTGTCTACGGAGCCCCCGCCTCTGGCACGCTCCCCGCGAACCAGTGGAGTCAAATCACGATTCCTCTCGCGAACTACAAGCTCCCTGCAGGCTTCCAGCTCACCCGCATCTATATCGGGGGCATCGGCACCGCCACCACCTGGTATCTCGATGACGTGGGGTTTGGGGGTGGGGGAGGAACCCCGGCCGCCAACACCTCCGGCGCTTCCAACCCTTCTTCCTGTGATACCACTCCGCCCACCGTCTCCCTCACGGCTCCCGCGACAAACGCGACTGTCTCTGGCACCGTCTCTCTTACTGCCTCCGCCTCTGACAATGTGGGCGTCACCTCCGTCTCCTTCTATGTGGACGGCTCTCTCCTCTCGACCGACACCTCCTCCCCCTATATAGTATCCTGGGATACCACTAGTGCCTCGAACGGCTCCCACACGCTCACCGCCAAGGCTTATGACGCGGCCAACAATGTGGGCACTTCGGCGTCCGTTACCATCACGGTTTCGAATGCTGTGGTGGCACCACCAAGCTCTCCCGTGTCCTCCTACGGTCCCGGTATCGGTGCCGACTCCCTGAACAACCACCAAATCTCGAGCATTGACGTCGATTACCGCTTCCGTGCCGCAGTAACCGGCGCCGTGAAAAATATCATTTGGTACGACATCTTCACGCCGGGCACTAGCGATTCGGGATATAGCAACGGAACGGGCGGGAGCGTCAGAATCTGCTTGCAGACCGATGATGGCACTGCCAGCCACTTGGCGTCCGGCACCAACCTTGCTTGCGTCGATGACCTCGCGCCTAAGACCGGCTTCTTCCCGGTTGAAACCTTTTCCACGCCGCCGACCCTGACGGCGGGGCAGCTCTACCACATCCACTGGCACAATTTGGACCCGTCGCCCGACGCCAACCACGTCTCGGTGGATGGTATATTCGTCTGGGATGCCACGACGCCGCGACAACCGACCTACTCTGACACCGATCTCGCGGTTTTCCGCGGCACAACACTCCAACCTCGCGATACGCCCATCTTTCAAGCGACCTACACCAATGGCACCGTGCAGGGCGTTGGCTACATGGAGTTCTGGGTGGCCACTGCGCCTGCGGTGTCCGGTGCGAACCAAGTACGCGAGCAATTCACCGTGACCGGCGGTGACAAGGTCGTGTCGAGCCTTTCGCTCCGCATGATGCGGGACAGCACAAGCGCCGGCACGAGCCCGCTCACGGTCACGCTCGAAACCGTAGCGGGGACCATCATCGAACGTGGCACCATTCCTGCCGTCACTTTCCCCCTCGGAACAACCAATGACACAGCAAGCAACCACAACGCGTGGGGGACCCTCACGTTCTCGACTCCGCATACGCTGACTTCCGGTCAAACTTATCAGTTCGTTCTCTCGGCTCCGGCGGACACCACATATCGGGTGCAGCCGATGGAACGCGGGAATAACTACAGCTTCATTGCGCCGACGTTCTTCGGGGACGGCTTCGGGCAATTCTCGGCCGATGGCGGCACCACCTGGTCGGGTTTCAACCAGCCCGGCGGCCGCACGAACAACAACAACGCCGATGTGCAGTTCTATTTCAGTCTTGGGACGGTTGTTGCGGCTTGGTACAAACCGACGGCGACATCTCCGGCGATCGGCAAGGCAACCTCGCTGTCTCAGGTAACGGATGATTATTTCGGCAGCACGAGGGGAGCACCGCCCGATATGGGAGCAGTGAACCACTAATTACTCGACAGGAGTAAGTTCAGCTCGGTTTATACCCGCAAGTCCGCCCTTCGAGGGCGGACTTTCTGTTATTTGTCACCCGTGCATTCTGGTATAATAGAGCTAATAAACGGCGCCAGTCGGCGCTAAAGTCGAAGACATACAAAAGCAAATTCTTATGCTTTATTCTTCTCCGTCGGTTCTTGGTCGATCGTCCCTTTGGCGCGTCGCCCTCTTCGGGGCGCTTGCTGTTTTTATACTAGTCGCCATGCCGCACCACGCGGCCGCGCAGACGAGTTCCGGGTTCTTCAACACGGTCTACTACGATAGCAGCAATGAAGAAGCTTTCGGCATGCAGTGGGGCGGCGTCGATACCGGTGTGCCGCCCGAGGACGTCGACTGGCAAAACCTCCACTTCACAGATGTCATCCAGTTCAACGGGAACGACACCGTGCAGTCGGGCGCGCCCTACTCCAACGTGTACGTGACGAACGGTACCCCGTCGTCTATGGCAAACGTGCTCGTGTACGGTCCGAACTGCGACCCGACGACGCAGACGTGCCGTGATTATCTGCATGGCAGCAATGGTCTTATCACGCTCGCGCATGCGGCGGGGGCTCGTGTCATCTACAACATTCAGGCGGTTGATGGTTCGGCGCTTGGCAGCATCACGAGCGGGTCCAACGCCGCGGCGACGACCCAGACTTTTGTGAACTCGCTCATGACCTTTGTCACCGCAGAAGGATATGATGGCGTTGAGATCGACTGGGAGTCGTACGATCCGACCGTGGCGCAGACCTCGCTTCTCACGAACACGCTCCGTACGGCGCTCGATGCCTCGGGCTCCGCGTTCAACGGGACGCGCAAAATGATCATCTGGGCCGCGGGCGGCGGGCAGGCAGACTTGTTCGACTCCTCACTCGACTCGAAAGTCGATCAGTACGATCCGCAGTTCTATGGACTCTATGATTCGTCGCTGAACACGGGTACTCCTCCGTGGTATGTTGTGCCCCTTCACAACTCCTCGAATCCCAACTGCGTCAGCCAGAACACGCGGTCGCTCGACGGCGTCGGCGGGTCTCCGGAGGTGAGCGCCCTCTGGTGGGCGAGGTTGCACGACCCGAAGAAGATCGGCATCGGTCTTGCCTCGGCGGCGACCATCTTTGTGGGTTCGAACCAGCTCTGTGCGGGGAATGTGACCTCGATGCACTACGGGCACTATCAGCATGGGCTCAGTCTGGCCTCGAATGGGGGGACGGTCGGGTATGACACCCAGACCCAGAATGCGTATATCTCCGGGACGGCGATATCGACTCTTGCCGCGGATGACCAAGGTCTTGGGGTCGGCGCGAACCAGCCATTCTTCCTCTCTTACGAGAACGCCCAGAGCATTCAGGCAAAAGTGACGTGGGCAAAAGCGAACGGGCTCGGGGGAATTATGATGTTCGAGCTCCGCGATGATCTTGACTCCACGAAACCGAGCGGTGGGGGCAGGTTCCCGGTCGAGGAAGCGGTCGCGGCAGCCCTCGGCGGAAGCACTGGGGGTGGTGGTGACACCACGCCCCCCACCGTCTCCCTCACCGCCCCTTCAGGTGGGGCCACAGTCTCGGGTACCGTAACGGTCTCTGCTACCGCCTCCGATAACGTGGGAGTCACACAGGTCAGCTTCTACGACGGTTCGACGCTCATCGGCAGCGATTCCTCCTCCCCCTACTCGGTTTCTTGGAATACCAGCGGTCTTTCTGGGACTCAGGTCCTTACCGCCAAGGCCTATGATGCGGCAGGGAACGTGGGTACCTCCGCCTCGGTCAGTGTGACGGTGTCGAGCGGTGGCGGCGGCGACACCACGCCCCCCACCGTCACCCTCGCGAACCCCGGGAGCACCCTCTCCGGCACCATCTCCCTCTCCGCTACCGCCTCCGACAACGTGGGCGTCACGAAGGTGGAGTTCTATGTGGACGGCACGCTCCTCACCTCCGACACCACGAGCCCCTACACCGCAAGCTGGAACACGACCAATGTCTCGAACGGCTCCCACACCCTCCAGGCCAAGGCCTATGACGCGGCAGGGAACGTGGGAACCTCCGCCTCGGTCAGTGTGACGGTCTTGAACACGGCGGTTGACATCACTCCTCCCTCCGTCACCCTGAACGGACCCCAGAATGGTACCTCGGTCTCCGGCTCCGTCTCCCTCTCCGCCACCGCCTCGGATGTCGATGACGCGGTCTCTGCGGTCACCTTCTACGACGGCACGACTGTCATCTCAATCGACACCACCTCCCCGTACCAGGCCATCTGGAACACCACCTCCCTCGTGAACGGCAGCAGTCACACCCTCACGGCCAAGGCCTGCGATACCCACAAAAATTGTGCGACCACCCCAGGGATCACAGTCATGGTGAACAACACGGTCGTGAGCACCCCTCCCTCCATCTCCCTTACGGCTCCTGCCAATAACACCACTGTCCAGGGCACCGTGACCCTCTCCGCCTCCGCCTCGGCGAACGTGTCGGGCGCCACCATCGCAAGCGTCCAGTTCTACGTGGACGGCACCTCCATCGGCACGGACACCACCTCCCCCTACAGCATTTCCTGGAACACCTCCGGACTCTCTGCAGGATCCTCCCACACCTTGACCGCCAAGGCGACGGACTCCGCGGGCAACACCGCGACCTCTCAGCCGGTCACGGTTGCCCTTGCTAACGTAAACCCAGGTGCCGTGACAGTCGCGATCACGGCGCCTTCCGCGGGCTCGATCGTGAGTTGCTCCACAGGCGTTACCGCGACCGCCACAGGAGGCTCTATCACGGGAGTTCAGTTCCGGGTGGACAACCAGAACCTCGGTGCGCAGGTATCGTCCTCCCCCTACCAGACAACCTGGGACACGACGTCGGTCTCGAATGGTTCCCACGCCCTCTCGGTAGTTGCACAGAGCACGACGGGAGGGCAGGCAACCTCACCGGGGGTAACGGTCACGGTTTCGAACGGAACTGGCGGTGGCGGCGCAGCCATGAGTGTCTACACCGACTCCGTTCAGTCTCCTTGGGGGAAATCCTCCTTCCGCGGCACCTACAATTATTCTTCTACCGCGCAGGTCCACTCCGGTTCCGCCTCTATCAAGGTGGTCTCCCAACCTACCGGTTCCGTGAGCTTCCAGTCCTGGAGCACCCCCCAGTCCCTCGGTGGCTACACCACCTTCCAGTTCTGGGTCTATCCCACGACTCCCATCGTGCTCCACACCACCCTTCAAGGTTCTTCGGGCCTCTATGGCGCACGGGTCCCCGGCACTCTCGCCGCGAACCAGTGGACAGAGGTTTCGATTCCTCTCGCGAACTACAAGCTTCCTTCGGGTTTCCAGCTCACCCGCATCTATATCGGGGGTATCGGCACCGCCACTACCTGGTATCTCGATGATGTGGGGTTTGTGGGAGGAGGGGCCAGCGGTTCCGGTAACGGATGCGGCGGTGGGGGGAGTGGCGGCGGTGTCCAGGATGTCTATACCGATGGGTATGTGAGCCCCTGGGGAGACGCTTCCTACCAAGGAACCTTCGACTTCTCAAACACTGAGCATGTCTACAGTGGTTCAACCTCCATCAAAGCGACCACGATCGGGTGGGGTTCCATGAGCGCCCAGCGCTGGGACAACCCGACGAGCGTCAGCGGTTTCACAGGCGTCTCGTTCGCGATCTACCCGATGGGCGGCCCGATGAACATGATCGTCGCGCTCGAGGGAACCGAAGGATACTTCTCGGTGCCCGACTTCGCGGTCCCCGCGAACCAGTGGACCATCGTCTCGAAGCCGCTCTCGGCCTTCAACCTGCCCTCGGGGTTCCAGATGAACCGTCTCTACATCACAAACGGCCAGAGCCAGAGCCAGACCTATTACCTTGATGCCATCCGCTTCACCACCAAGTGACACCGCGCCGCCCGCAATCTCACTCACGGCCCCCACGCAGGGGGCCGTGGGGTTTATAGATGCCTTCTCCGCTGTTATACTAAGATCAATGAGAAGCCGTCTCGTTCGCTTTTCTCCTCTCGCGGCCTTTGCAGGGATCTGCGCGGTCGCGCTCACGATGGGTTCGTGGGGCATTCCTCGCGTTGCCGCGGACGCTCTTTCGGTCACCATTACCTCACCCTCGCGCCTCGCGGTCCTCTCAGGCTCGGGCTTCACGCTCTCCGCGGTGGCGCCTTCCGCGGTCGCCGTGCAGTACCGCCTGGATGGCTATCGGCTGGGGGATGAGGTCACCGCGACGACCTTCGGTTCCTATAACCTGGTCTGGGATACCACGCTCACCGTGAACGGGCCCCATGTGCTTTCGGTCGTCGCGCGGGATGCCACGGGCGCGACGAGCACTCCGTTTTCTATCCCCGTCTCGGTTTCGAATCCTGGAGGAGGGGACACCATCCCGCCCACGGTCACGACCCTTCCCGTGCCGGGCGGCGCCGCCTCCGGGACCATGACGCTTGCCGCGACCGCCGCGGATAATGCCGGTGTCGTGGGCGTGCGGTTCCAGCTGGACGGTCGCCCGCTCGGGGATGAGGTCGCGGATCCGCCCTACGTCATCTCGTGGGACACGACGAAGACCACCAACCGGCTGCACCTTGTGACGGCGGTGGCGCGCGATGCGGCGGGGAACAAAACCACCTCGGCGCCCGTGAGCGTTTTGGTTTCAAACCCGAACTCTGAGGACACGACCGCGCCGACGGTCGCCATCACCTCCCCGGACGACGGCGCCGAGCTCTCCGGCGTCGTGCCGGTCGTTCTTCAAGCGATCGACCCCGACTTCGACGGTGTCGCCGGGGTGCAGCTCCACGTGGACGGCGTGAACTCCGGCCCCGAGGTCACGGTGGGGACGGAAGACGGGGTCTACACCATTCCGTGGGACACGGCGCAGGTGGGGAACGACCTTCATATTCTCACGGCCTTCGCGCAGGACGCGGCGGGGAACATCGGTGTAGCAGCTCCGGTCACGGTCTCGGTCTCGAATACAGGCCCGGCTCCAGAACCGGCTGCGCCCGCCCCGACATCTCCTCTGCCGCCCGCTGGTACCTCCACGCCCGGGTCGGCGCTTTCATCGCCCGCTCCGCTGACCACCCCATCCACGGGAGCGACAACCACCTACACGGCCTATGTGGACGGGGTGTCCTCCGCATGGACGAACCAGTCCTCGGGCGGCGTTTTCGACATGGTCTCGAGCGTAAAGGTGCGGGACGGTTTCTTTGCGGTTGCGGCGATGACCGATGCCTCGGGAACCGTGAGTTTCAAGCGCCGTGCGGCGGGTCTCGCGCTCGCGCCCTACGAGGAGCTGAACTTCTCCGTCTATCCCTCCTCGACCCCCATCCTTCTCCATATCACGTTGCAGGGGACGGGCGGAGATTTCGCTTCTGTTTCGCCCCTCCTTTCCGCGGATACCTGGACGGACGTCTCCGTACCCCTGAGCGCCTTCAACCTTCCACCTGGTTTTCGTCTCGCGCAGATCTCTGTCGGCGGCATCGGGGCGCCCGCCACCTGGTATCTGGATGATGTGATGTTCGTCGGCCATCAAGGTGCCGCTCCAGCTGCTCTTCCGCTGGTCGGGAGCGGCACCTTTGTAGCAGGGGAGCGGGTGGGAATTGTGGCGCCGCTCGGGTGCGTGCGGGTGCGCGGTTCGGCTTCCGCGAGCGCTCCGATCCTCAGCTGTCTCGGAACCGGCACGACCGGCACCGTCTCGGATGGTCCCGTCTCCGCGGACGGCTACACGTGGTGGCGCGTGGAGTACGATGGCGGCGTTGCGGGGTGGACCGCCGGAGCGTTCCTGGTGAGCCGGAACGTGACGCAATAACGCAGTTGCATCGCTTCACCCCGCTTGGTAGTATGGAAGGCGCCATTCCGCGGTAGCCCGATGGGGAGATGGAATGGACGGCGTGCATCCTTAATAACTGCACAATATATTCCGCGGTAGCTCAATGGTAGAGCGGCGCCCTGTGGCACACCGTTTGTCCAAGGTATACTCTGGAGTGTATGAGGGACAAGCGGACCTATGCCGACCGGAGAGAAGAACTAATTCGCGCAGTCGCAAAGCGACGTCGTAAAGTAAAGACGCTCGCTATCGAATATAAAGGTGGAAAATGCCAGGTGTGCGGGTACTCGAAGTACCAAGGCGCACTTGATCTTCACCATCTGCGCGATAAGGAGTTCGGCGTTGGCGATAAAGGATACACGCGAGCATGGGTGAAAGTGAAAGCTGAGCTCGATAAGTGCATCCTGGTATGCGCCAATTGTCATCGTGAAATCGAAGGCGGCGTTACGCAGCTTTCCGCTGTAAGGCGGATTGAAAAACGGGGTGAAATCGGGGAAACCTCAAAGAGGCAATCCCGAGCCAAGCCCGCCTCAAGAGGCGGGAAGGTGTAGAGACTATCTCGTAAGAGAGTACTCCAACCTACGGTTTGGAGGAAGCGCCCCGCTCCCTAGAAAAGGGAGATGATATAGTCCACCCTCATTGGAAACAGTGAGATACGTGTAAGGCGATGGTTGTAGGTTCGAGTCCTACCCGCGGAGCAGAGATGCGTTTGGTCCGAGTTCTAGTATGACGTTGAAGGGTTCCCGTACGGTAAACTCTAGCTTTTTGCCGTTCACTTGGGCGTTCTGAAGTAGGTAATTCAAAAGTGAGCGTTTTTCGGGAACTTCAGAACGGTCGAAGATTTCACGTGCGCGTCGAGCGAGGTTTAGTACAGTCCCAGCCGTGATATGGTAGCTTTCGTCGGCGCGAGTATGTTCTTCAAGTCGGAGGTTGATCTCGTACTGCTTCTCTTTCCACTCCTTCAATTTCCTGTCATAGATGTCGGTAGTAATACTCCCTTCGGCCAGAAGATCCACAAGGCGGTCTATCTTGGCCTGAATGTCGTTGTACTCCCTCTGGAGCGCCGCTATGGCTTGCTGGTGGTAGACATTCTTGTTCTGTGAAGACTTCTTAATCCCTTCTACTACCTTGTCGATGGTTTCTTGCGGCAGGGCGCTCAATCGCTCCAGGACCTCGTACACGGGGCGCAGAAGGTCTTTTTCGGGCACGTAGACGCGCTTGCAGGTGCCCTTGGCGTTTGTACAGCTGTAGTAGATCAGTCTACCCTTCTTGATCTCGGGGCTTATTGTACATCCGCATTGCGAGCACCGGAGCAGGCCCCGGAAAACAAAGGGCTTTGCGGCGTACTGGAAAGGCTTTTTCTTCCAGCCGTTCAGAATTGCCTGGCATCGGTCAAAAAGCTCCTTCGAGATGAGGCGTGGGTATCCGTGTGGGTATGTTAAGTCCCGAGTTCGTGAATGCGCCTCGCCATAGTAAAAGGGATTTTTCAGGACGTGCTCAACCATACTAACCGAGAGTGTCTTCCCAGCTTTACTTTTCAGCCCGATTTTCACCGACTCTTCCCTCAAAGTCCTTATGGAGTAATTGCCTGTTGCATACGCTTCGAAAAGCTTCTGGACCAGATGTGCCTTATCTGGGTCAGGGATTATGCCCTTTCTTGTCCTGCTATCCTCGTCCAAAGGAACGTTTTTGTACCCAATAGGCGCGGGGCCTGTCCATTGCCCACTCCGACGCTTTTGCTCGAAGGCCCTTTTAACGGAATCGCTGATAGCGTCTGAGTAATATTTTGCGAGGCCAAGATTGATGCCAAAATGGAACTTTTCAACCGCTGACATTGAAGAACCAACGATTTGATTGTCGGAGGCAAAATGCAGCTCTACCTCGTTGGCTACCGCCTTATCGTAGAGGAGCGACACGCGCTTATCGAATACATTGCGGGATAACCTATCTACCTTATCGAAGCAAACGGCGATCTTCTCTTTTGACGCTTTCAGATACTCCAGTACCTTATCGAACTCGTCCCGCTTGGTTTTGTACGCGCTCTCGTCAAAGCTGAAGGTTCGGACCACGTCGAATCCCTTACGGGCGCAATAGCTTTTTAGGCGCTCGATTTGGGCGGGGAGCGAATTACCAGCTTCTTTCTGTTCTTCAGTTGATACTCTGGCTAGAATGATTGCTTTCATACTATTCCCATTTTAGGTCAGACACATTCGGTCTATGTTTTACGACCCTAAATTCCCACTCTCCCCATGAATCTTTGTCGGTATTCAGTGCTTCGCACCACAGTTTCGCTGAATCCCATTTTGTCTGATCTTGTTCTCTTTCCTTCCCCTTTATTTCTAAAAGTAAATATCTGTTCCCCTTATATTTAATAATGAAATCGGGGAAATAAGACCGCATAAGTCCTTTGTGGACATACGGAATAGTAAAGGCCAAATGGTCATTCTTAACCCACGCAACAACGTCATCAATTTCATTATCAAGTATTTTACCTATGTTTTCCCACCTACTGTCCTGCACAAGATGACTAACATGACACTTCATTTCTGGGGCAGAATAAGTGTCCCTGGTTGTATACCACGGAGTCATTACAGATGTTGTTTTAAATTTATTTATCGGGTCAGGTATAGGATAAGACTTCGTATCTTGGCTTAAGTTAATTGCCTGCCTAACCATTGAAGTAATTTTGGTGGTATTTAGACCTATGAGAATATTTTTATAAACATCATAATTACTTTTATCAGCATCTATAACTACATTCTTTTCAATAAAATCGGAAACGATTTTAAATATTTGTTGAAACTTATTACCATCATCAATATTTTTCCAAGTATCATCCAGGCCGTTCTTTATACTGGATGTTATGGCAAAAATACTTTGCTTCAACCGGTAGTCTTTACCAAGATATTCTTGGATGGAGCTCATTTTTTGAGACTGCGATAAATCTGGACGATCAATTGTGGGGGCAACTTGAACCCACACAGGATTCTCCGTCGGCGACAGTGCTATTTTCTCTGTCTTTTTCCAGTCAATATCGACGAAATATTCCGTTTCTTTCTGTACTCTCAAAATGTTAGGAAAGAGAATTTGATATTGCTTTTTCTGTGGTAGTACCTGTATAAAAGTCTTTGGCTTTTCTGGGCCAGGTCCTGGGCCCTCTTTGCCCTCCATCGGTAAGAAGCTAAAAGGGATACCAAAGACAGTCACGTATTCCGGTTTTAGTAATCCTGTATTTTCATCTACGTCATAACTCATTCTACGGAGTCCACGGCCAACAACTTGTTCACAGAGTAACTGCGATGTAAACGCGCGTAGTCCGAGTATTTGTTTAACATTGTTTGCATCCCACCCTTCCGAAAGCATGTTTACACCAATCACGCACTGCACATCTGCGCCTGGCTTCCCTTGTTTACCAACAGTATTGAATTTTTCTCGGAGTGCGACATCTTCAATATCTTCAGCGGTACTATCAATCCTCAACACTCTATCTTTTTCAGCTATTTCTGATACACCAAGATGACTGTTAAGTATCGAATACTCTACTCTTGCCGATGTGAAAGTATTATTACAAATCACTATCATTGTTGGTGGTACTGATTTTGGATTATATTTTCCCCAGTCGTCCTTATCTTGTGCCCAATCAGTAGAAAGTATTTTAAATCCTTGTCTTACAAGGTCTGGCAAATCCACATTCGGTTCAGATTTCTTATTCAGATCTTCTCGAATACCTTCCTCATAGTAAATATGAAATAGTTTTGACTTGTCTCCAGCTACTTTTTCCGATGAATATGAGCTGTCTCTCACTGCAACTGTTGGCGTTTTTACCAAACCAGACTCTATGGCGTCATGCAATCCGAAGTCGGATACAATCCAATTAAACAATTCAAATCCTGTATTAGAGGTACGGCCTTTCGGGACAAAAGGAGTTGCCGACATATCATATGCGGTAATAATTCCGCGCGCCTTATGTATTTTGTCTAAGCCCTGTACCCAAATAGTCGCTTCCTCGTTCTCTTTCTTCTCCAGCTCCTTATCTTCTTTTGATTTTCCTATTTCGGCAGTATGTCTATGACAGTGATGAGCTTCGTCGTTTATTACCAAAATTGGTGCGTCGCCCGAGAGTTCTGACAGTACTCTTTTCGCAAAAGCAGCATCACTTTCTTCACCCATCTTTTCTCTCATGACTTTTGGCAAAGATTCCTTCTTTTTGGGTGCAATTGCCTGCCAGTTGAGTATCACTATTTTTGACTGATATAGATATTCCTTAAGCGAAGGAGGAACAATCTCAAAAACATCATAATAATTTGACTCATTACTTGGGATTAGAACCTCAAGGCGGTGCCTTACAGTAATACCCGGTGCCATCACGAGTATATTTTTCGTAAACCTTGTATCTTTTGGATTAGCAATTTTATTGAGGGCCTGCCACGCAATAATCATCGCCATTACAACTGTTTTCCCCGTCCCAGTTGCAAGTTTCGTACAAGCACGCATCCAATCGCTATCGCTCTTATCTTTCAAATTTATCCCCACCTTAACTGCATCTGGTGCTTCCGTGAGCCAAATAATGGTCTCAATTGCTTCTATCTGACACCAAAAATATCTCTGCCCACCTTGTTCAAGCCCCTCTTGGTCAAATCTATTCCAGTGCTCCAATAACTTTTTTGTAGTTGAAGTTACATTTGGATATCCCCTCTCTTTCCATTCTTTAACTCGCGGCCGTATCATACTGGCCAACTCTAGCTCTAGGAATTGGGTAGCACCCCTCCCTGCCTCTTGCTTCCCTACGGTTGCGTAGTATCCGGCCTTTCTACGGCCATCTTCTCTATGATAACTTTCGCTATTTTCGTCATATTCAAAATGATACTTCGGCTCGAAGTACGGAGAATTGATTACAAATCCTTGGTTTTTATTTTCCGATTCCATATGTCTATATTTTCTTCACGATTAACATCTCAACACCACGATCATCGACTATTTTTACCGCAATAATTCGTTTATCACCGGGTATAAATGGTATTGATTTTGTACCCGTATATTGTTCCAACAATTCCTCGTCCACAGTACCATTTAATGCTTTTGCGAGCTTGGTCCAGTCCCTTTTCTCGTCTTGCATTGGGAAAAATATTTGCGATGGAAACAAAGACCTATTGTCATAATCCGTATCAAGCATCCAAACGGCGATTTTGTCTGTGCTGCCACCCTTGAGCTCCTGGGTACGGGGATCATAGTAATCGAATCCTTTTACCTCTACCTGGTATTCTCCATCTGTGATTTTATGGACTTCAATATCTGGTTCACCAATGAGCCAAAATGGTCTGTCTGTGTTTGCTTTTTTCTTTAAATCTTTAGTGAGTAAATCTGTATTCATTTGAGCCTTCAAGATTTGTAGCCCAGCAATTTTTATGTTATCGATGTCTTTTGACGCCTCCGGATCAAACGCGTATGAGCAAAAGATAACCATATGTGGCTTCTCGGCCATATTTCTAATTTCATCCATAGTTCGCTCAATTTGAGTCTGCTCCATAGCAGCATAATCGGGTCCAAAAACTATCGCGCATTTTTTGTATTCCCCATCGCCATCAATATTTCCAAACGCATGAATTTCATTAAATCCCTCGGAAACTTCCACGCTATTAAATGTGATGCCTTCGTTTTGATATGAACGTATACCCGAAGTACGAATACTATCGAGATAATCACCCAACTTCTCGGATACTGGATTTGTCGGATTTGTTTTGTCAGATACATCAGGAAGGTTTCCTTCAATTGGTTTAGTGCGAATGCCGGGTACGGCTTCCACTGTAAATGGTCCCGTTACTCTGATTTTATTTTTCTCAATAAGCGGTGAGTCGTAAAGAGTCTCTTCTTTGGCTGGCTCGCCATTTGCAATACTTCCAAGAGTAACGTGGGGGACTGTTTTATATTTAAAACCTGAGGAAACCCCTTCATCTGGTTGAGCCATTTGATAGTAATCAAATTTAGCAGTCATTATTCGCTGTTTGGCGAGTTGAACTGCTACTCGAGATGTATCACAAGTAATCCATCGACGCCCCCACTGTTCGGCAACGAAGGCGGTCGTTCCCGATCCGCACGTTGGATCAAGAACTAAATCGCCTGGATCAGTGGTCATCAAAAGACAGCGCGCAATAACTTTAGAATAAGTTTGTACTACATAAATCTTCGACTCACCAAATGTCGAAGGTACAGTATCTGTCCAAATATTGTGGAATTGTGCAATCGGAAAATCTTTCGCAAATTTTTTATATTTCAGCCAGCTCCCTATTTGGATTAAACGATTTTCCTTCTTCAAGGTCTCTAGACCTTCGAGCGTAGTTTTCCAATGGTAATTCGGGTCCGGTTTATATTTTCTGCCGTTAAATTCGAATTCGGTTAACTTAACGGCGTGTCCAGGCGAGAGTATATTGTCATGTAAAAAATTGAGATTGGGGTCAAAACTTCCCAAATCTGAAATTTTCGTAAGTTTCCCATTCCGATCTTGATATGGGTATTTATCCAATAATTCTGCTTGTGATAGAGGCCGAAATATTTGTCTGTATTTTAATTTCTCGCGCTTTCGTGCATACCAAACAATTACATCATAGACATCATCCAAGTAATCCTCTCCTCTGAAATAAATCTTTTGGAAAGTGATATTTGTTACAAAATTTTCCTTTCCCAAAACTTCATCCATTAACTCTCTGACATGATGAACGTTCTCGTTAGAAATCTGTACAAAAACACTTCCACTTTCGTGAAGTAACTCCTTGGCTAAAAGGAGCCTGTCTCTCAGATGAGTGAGATAACTATGAATTCCTAACTCCCAGGTGTCACGAAACGCTTTAATCATTTCCGGCTCAGCGGGAATACTATCGTCGTCGTTATCTTTAACATCTCTCTTATTTGTAAAGGGCTGGAAATTAGAATTGTATTTAATCCCGTATGGGGGATCTATATAAATCATCTGCACCTTCCCGGCCATTTTCTCCTTTTCTAGGAGAGAATTCATTACAAGTAAACTATCCCCAGCAATGAGACGATTTGACCAATTTTTAGTATGGCCATAAAAATCAAATTCTTTCTCTGTATTTAAATTTTCACTCGGTTGTTCAAAAAGCGATGGCTGTAATTTAACTATTTCTTCAGTCTTTTTGAGGACCTGTTTTATTATTCTTTTTGGATCGATACGCTCGTGGATATGAAGTGACACGGTATCGACATCAAATGAAATTCCTTCTGTTTTACCGGCCCAAGACAGTGCCGGGTCAATATGCGGGTCATGTTGGTATGTTTTCTTTTTTGGTTTTCCATCCAAACCACTGCTAACAAGGCCCACCTGAGGATTATTCATCCTTTTGGGGGTCTCGTGTTGGTACTGTCCGAGAGAAATGTCTTTTGTTTTTTCAATTTTTTTGGCCATAATTATTTTGTACTCGTTGCTTTGAGGAAGCGAGTAAACTCTGCCCGTTCGATACGGAACTCCTTTCCGATTTTATGCGCCTTGAGCTTGCCCGCACCGATATAGCGGTAGATCGTCATAACATTAACTCGGAGTTTATCCGCAAGCTCCTTTGCGGTGTAGAACTCTTCCTTTTTCCTATTTGTCATTTTCTTATTCATTGTTTTCGAAAATCGTTCTTATCAGTCTCACAAGTCGCGACCCCTTCTCACGCGCATCCTCGAGGCCTATTCTCTCCCCGAAATGCTTCTCATATAGCCTCCTGAACTCTTCAAGTTTGTCGTCGGGTATCTCCATATCTTCATAGACTATACTTTACAATTCTTTACATCTCAAGTGGATAACCTGGGCTAGGATTTTGGCTTATACGGCCTGAACTCTTCTAGCGCCCTTTCTATTTCGTTGATAAATCCAATCCCGCCATCGTCCGGCATTAACTTATCTAGTTTCTTGATGTCCTCCTTGGTCCGGACCCAGGTTTTCTTGGAATTGTGCTTCTCGACGAGCGTTCTTAGTTCCCGGATACCCCTGTCGCGTGAGAGCACGTACAGCCCAATAAGCTGCGCTACTTCTTTATGCGGAACCTCTGGGTGATTCTGTTTGATGAGCGCATACAGCCTCTGCGGCTCTTGTAGCGGATGGAACAAGAACTGGTTCTTGTCGGTTATTATCTTATGCCAAAAATACCGAATGACTTTCTGGCAGAGATCTTTCCTGAAGGCATCCTTAAAAAGCGGGTCCGGGGGAAACCCTAGTTCCTTGAGTACGATATTCATCTTTCTCCTGTCGTTCAATCTCGCCTCTATACGCAGTATTTCTGGACGGGGACCAGCAAATAGGTCCGGCTGGTAGCTCGCCTCAGGATCGATTCTTTTCTTCTTCGATAAAAACGCCTCGGCATACTTATCGTAGAAAACCAACTCGTACGTATCAGCGTGGCAATGGAGCGCGTGCCCGCCATTTTTGAATGTAAAGTAAGTAAGGTCGAGTTTTGTATGAAGATCAATTTTACTGAGTTCACGTAGGACGTACATCGCTCGATAGCCGCCGGAGAGAATTACGTTTTTTGCGGCGTGAAAATCTGTAACGTCAGCAAATGTTAGCGACTCCCTACTGTGAATCAATACGCCCATTTCCTTCAGGCACCGATGCAGGGTATCTAGCACCGCATCGCGGTCGCCCTCTTCTATCTCAGTTGTATTGTCGCCGTTGTAGATTAGTTTTGGCGCAGAGAACTCAATTTTTAGCTCGGTATTGAATGGCCGGACCCCGAGGGTAAGGCGCGGGTAATAACCCCTTCCCCATTCTTCCCGCGTGGGATTGTTTGGGAACTTTCTGAACCCCCTTACCTGTGCAATCTCTTCCGGGGTAGTTCTAAACCTCTCGTAGTTCGAGATTACAAAGGATTCCGCTGGTATTGAGAGAATAATCGTATCAATCATTGTGTTGGCCCCGGTAGCGTCCCGGGCTGGTCCTTTTGTCGATTTCAAGAAGCAAGGCAAAGAATCCGAGGAGGTTCTGTTCTGCGTCAAATTGCTCCTGCTGGTGCAGATCTCGCGGCACATTATTCTGTTGTTCTTTTTCTCGTTTAAACATAAACCCCGAAGGTTATGCCTTCAGGGTATCGTTACTCGACAAGCGCGTATAAGATTTTAATGGAGTACAGTGAAAGTAACTGCGCTACACTTCTTTTCGCCTTCGCTTTTCATTGGAAATAATCTTCCCAATGTTTCCGTAGTCAGTCGCTAGCTTTTCGCCGAATTTATCTCGTACCATCCTCCATATTTGCTTTCGGGGTAGCTTCCTGTTTTCGTAAATGAATCTATTGCGGGCCTGAAGTTCTGCCCTTTTAGTCCGCGTCTTGCCGATTTTTATGCCTTTTTTGTATTTCTCTTGCTCCGGTTGTATATAAACCCTGTAGCACTTTTTCACGTAGTCGAGGATGTCCCTCTGGCTCGCATACGGGCTTATCCTAAGCGCTATCGGATAAACTAAGTCAAACATTTTCTGGGTGTCCTCGCTCCACGGGTCCGCTTTCTCATCGGGAATATCAGCAACATAAAAAAGAGTTGCGTATCGTGGTTTTTGAATCTCATCCCAGATGATATATGCACTGATTGATTCATCCCAAGCGGGAGCATCGAGCCCAAATTTAGTGCATATGGTGTCGACGTCGTGGATTAGCTCTATCTGATCCATTCTTGTTCCTTGCCCTGGCTCCGGTTCGCTCAACTGGCCCTCTTCTGGGATGCCGTGTTTTTTCCTAATTCGCTTAACCTCAACCTGAAACTCAGCGGTCTCAATTAAGTCTAGGTAATAGTTCCAGAGCTTCTTGAATGCTTGGGTTTTGTGTACCGCTTCAATTTCTCCAATAACCTTCTCTCCAGGCATCTTTTCCGGGGTTGAGTGCTTGCTCATATTCTTTACTTTAGTTTACAGAGTGATAGTATGCAATCGCTAGTATGAGTAGGCGGTCATTCCATAGTGAACTGGGGTCTCTCCTAAATAAGCTCCTAACCGCAGCTATTTTCCTTATCTTATTCCATTTCTTTGGAACCTCAGTTATAGACGATATCATAATAGCCCTGATTTCTATTGCCGCGTATCCTTTGGTTGGTATATTCCTGCGCGGGATCGGGGTATGGCGTTATTAGGTCCGATTGGGTTAAGATATTAGTAAGATGCCTAACAACGAAGTACTAACCCCGGAACAGGTTTCGGAGTTGGGACAAAAAATATACGACGAGAAACTAAAAGCAACCCTTGAACCTAAAGAGAGGGGTCGTTTTGTGGCTATAGAGGTTGGCAGCGGTGAATATTTTACCAATGACACCCTCTTAGGGGTATTACAGGAAGCAAAGAAGAAATATCCGGATAAGCTTTTTCACACAATAAGAATTGGCTACGAAGGAGTTTTTAAGATGGGAAGTTACGCAAAGGGTAAAGGCATTTCCTATGGATGGTAAGATCCAAGGCAATGCATCTCCACGGATAAATGTTGAACTCTACGGTTTCCTAGGGAGGCATAACCCACCGACGCTTTTGGAGGCAATCGTTGACACTGGCTTTACTGGTGGGGTTTCCATCCCTATAACCCAAGCTCTTCCGCTGGGCCTAATGCTTTTTAGTACGGCGTCATTTGTGCTAGCAGACAATTCAACTGAAAACACCTTTCTATGTTTGGGTGCGGCTCGTCTAGATGAGGAAGAGAGACCAATGGTTTTTTCTTTAACAAAAGGCAGAGACGTTCTAATCGGAACTGAATTTCTCAAGGTTTTTAGCGCAAAGTTAGAACTTGATTACAAAACGGATAACTTTTCGTTGAAAATCCAAAAACCCGACACAGCACAACAACTCCCGCCTGCGCCGAGTGCCTTGCCCTCGTAGCTCAATTGGATAGAGCAACTCGATTCTAGCGAGACGGTTGGGGGTTCAAATCCTCCCGAGGGCACACCTTCCGTTCTGTGATAAAATCTTACTATGGCAAGACGAAAACGTTATAGCAGAGACAATGAGCTCGAAAACGCTCTCGCAGGGACTTTGACTCTGGGAATTATAGGTTTAGTTTGGTACTTCTTTACTAACCCTGCAAAATCAATTCCTTATATAATTGCAGCCTTCGTCTGCATTATCGCCTTTTTCTTTCTAAGGAAACTGCTACGCGAGAAGCATTTCAATAGCTTAATAAACAAGTTGAGGAGTTCTGGACAAGAAGATTATCTCAAAAACTTCATAAATCGTTTTGGGCGAGAGAGCGGGAGGGGGCAGGGATATACCTTTCGGAACCATAGGTTTGATTGGGATCGGATTAACGATCTCAAGAAGATACTGGAAGAGAAAGGAGTAACTTCGAACGAAAAGGATGTCTTCGCTCTTCTTCGATTTTATATCCAAGAGAAGGAGGAGAACCTTACCAGAGAAAGTATCCGTAAGGAGCCTCAAAGATTTGAAAAATTATCTGGATCTAATTTTGAAGGATTACTTTCCCGTCTTTTTGAAGCGATGGGATATAGGGTTGAGCTAACCGGCAGATCTGGTGACCAGGGAGGGGATTTGATTGCTAATAAAGAAGGCGAGAGAGTCTTGATACAAGCAAAGTGCTATCGTGACTGGTCTACAGGGAACGCTGCTGTTCAGCAGGTCGTGGGAGCAATGAAATATTACGACTGCAATAAAGCGATGGTGGTAACAACCTCGCATTTTACATCTGAGGCTATCGTCTTAGCCAAAACAAATCAGACTGAGCTCGTTTCCAAGGAGCAATTACAGGAATTGCTCCTGAAATATCTGGGCGAAAGTTGGGGATAGGGACTACTGGAGCATGAACGATGAAATTATCGAGCTGATAAGGCATATCTTCAAAACGTCGGAGCGGCTAAGTTCGCTTACGCAGCGGCCATTTACTCCCGACGGTCATATGATTGGAAGTATCGGAGAGCTTTACGCTCAAGAGTATTACGGAGTGGAGTTATACCGACCCGGACGCAAGGGTCACGATGGCGTCTGGCGTGGAAGGGAGGTCCAGGTTAAGGCAACGCAGAGAACGTCCGTTGATCTAAAGGGACCATCGGACCTACTACTCGTGCTGAAGATTAGCCCTGATGGTAGTTATGAGGAAGTCTATAATGGTGACGGCGAAAGACCGTGGCAGTCGTTAGCTCATAGGAAAAGAACACGCGCTGGTGAGATAAGTATTTCAGTAAAACAGCTCAAGAAGCTCCAGATAACATCTAGTGAGGAAGATAAAATCCCCTTGAAACCGGGAGCGGGTACAATATAAATATGCTAGAAGATAAGGACCCCGACGAAGTAATCGAGATCGCTGAAATAGCGCAGGAACACGGCTTGGACATGGAGGAGGCTGAGAAAGTGAAAGAGGTCATGGATGAAGAGGGCCTCGATGAGGACGATGCCGTTGAGTTGGCTGGTGAGTCTTAAAACCGCGCGTAAAGCGAGGGAGCAGTCAGCTCTGTTCGTGGTATACTGTCTGTATGGAATCGCTCTCAATCCCACTCGAAAAAACCCAGGGCCTTCTTAGTCAGTCACGGGCGCACGTCAGGGCTATAAGGGGATGGCTTAAAAACCACGAGACTTCCGCGTTTTTTATCACGCAATTCCCAATCTATCTAGCGGCGGGTGCTATAGCTGGCCTTATGACGCCGATACGATGGCGGTTGATTGGCGTGCTGGCTAGTATGGTTGCCAGTATCGCCATTGGGGAGCTGTTCGAAGACGCAGCGCCACAGACCAAGGTAAGGTTCTTGGATGTTGTACGGGATCGAACTTCTTAGGAAGTAGCTACCAGGTTCTGCGGGCTGAGATAACCTACTTCTTCCCTGATTTTCCCCCAATCCAGAGTTCCAAACGCGTCCAGCAGGGGGAGCTAGTCATATAACAGACAGAAGAGATTGGCATTTCGGCGTCTGTAATTCCAAGCTATTGGGCCGTGGCAAGGCATTGACCGATGGCTGCATGCTATATTATAACCATAGCAGTCTTTTGATACTCAACTTGTGATTTGCCACAGCAGAAAGCGGCTCTTCCTGACTTCAAAAGCAAAGGGCCTCTCTCCGCTATGGCAAACCCGGAACGACCCGGGAGCCCGCTGGCATACGCGACAGGTTCTGTAAAAGAACGCGTCGCAAGGAAAGGAGAACATGTCATGGCTGACAAGTTCGTTATGTCCGTCCGGCAGGCGGATGAGCTCGACCATGCCTTTGAGAGGAATGGCTGGACCCCAGAGGACGTGAAACGCCTCTCGATGGGGACTATCCTCGCCGATGTTAAGAGCGTCCTCCTCGGCAATGCCGAAATCAAGGGGGTGGAGCACCTCATTGACCTCGACGCCGACCCCATTGTTGGGGACGGTTGGAAGGTGGGGAAGCACGAGACAGGCGGTTCCTTCAAATGGGACCCCAAAGAGGTATTGTTATATCTCTCCGAACCCCAGCGCAAGGGCGATTACATTAACGGCATCCAGGTCCATCATGAATTACTTGGGAAACCGGTCCTGAACGCGAACACCCTCGACTACTTGTTCGAGCATCCGCACCTCATCCCCACGGCGTGGAAGAAAAAGACGAACGGGCAGACGACCCGCATCTACTTCTGGGGGACCATCTACAACCGCTCGGACTGCGCCCACTGCGTACGTTGCCTGTACTGGGATGGCGGCAGGTGGAGGAGGAGTTTCAAGCTGGTTGACGACTATGCATCTTGGAAGAGCAACATGCCTGCGGCTCTGCGCAAGGCGGCGCGAACCCCTGAATCCTGAACCTCTCGATTCTCGGGACCTAGCCCTTTAATTATCCCCGTGCCCCTGGCATCTGCCACCGGCACGGGTTTTCTTTATCCTACCCCGTCCCTCTCCCATCCCTACAACAGGTTCGAACAGTTTCTACGATTCGGAGCTAGTCATATAACAGACAGAATGGATTGGCATTGAGATGTCTAGGGAGGCGGGCAGTGTCTGGCGACCCCCTCTTTGGGTGTTGCACTTCAGAGTTGAATCTGCTTTATGAAGGCTTGACGAATAGCACAGAGATGTGCTATTTTGCTTTCAGCATTAATCACAATCGAAAGGGGAAGAAGATGGACGCGAGAAAGACGGGCAGTCTCAGCCGTAAAGTAATGGAAGAAATTGCTTCGGGCTGCAAAAGCGACATTTACCTCATTGTGGATCGCAGCGAGTGCCATCCGTTGACGATGTCGGCGAAAGAAAAGGGGTTGGTGTTCCGGGTTGTCAGGAGGAACGTAACCTTCGACGAATGGGAAGGCCGCCAAGCGATAGAACATTGGTTGGGCAACCTCGTTTCCTGGATCGGTTACTGTGATATCGAAGCCGATTCCATCCAGGAAGGCTCGATGTCCGCTCCAAGGATGTGCGGTGTTCTCGTTCCTCGTCACCTCGACAAAAAACTGGTCGCCGATGACCTGAGAGAGAGGTTTGGCCGAGGCACCGTTCTTCTCAAAGAAGACTCACCCGAGACGATCACCGGGCCGGGGATTGGAATAGAAGCGCTTTAGATAACGACCGGAAAGTAGTGACGGCCCGACCGTTGCCAAGCAACGGCTTAGAGCGACATTCACTTCACACAGGAAGGAGCTCCATGTGCCCCAAATGTGGCAGGATCTACTGCGATCATACTCCGGAGGAACGCGGGCAGACCATCGAAGAGATGATGAGGCCCTTGAACAAAGAAGAGATGAAGGCGTGGAGTGAGGAGCCGTCGGACTCTCTGGTGAAAATCGCGCTCGCGAAGAAATACGCCCACTTGAAACCTTAGCGAAGATACATGATTCACCCCGCACGAGCGAAAGCTACGGCGGGGCACATTTTTATTCAACGGGTTCCAGGCTACTCAGTAGGGGCGCGCGTTCTCCGAGGGAGGGTGGAGTTGTGCGTAGGCGATTGGGAAAGATGCTGCCTAGTGTGCTACAATCAATACAATGGAACAGCGGTCCTCTCAGGAGGCCCCGAACGCTTCGAAGCACGCGCGACGACCCTTTTGGGTCGTGTGTGTCGTTACCCTTGTCCTGGTCCTGGTGACGATTGGAGTCGGCACCTACTACTATCGGACCACGAGCGCATCACTCACCGATGTAATCTTCAAGCAACGGTTGGAACTCGCGGGGCTCTCCGCCTCCTCGCTCAAGGCGCGGCTGGACCAAGTGGGCGGGGTCGCCGAATCTTTTGCGTCGCAGGATGCGATCCGTACTGCGGTGGAGAACGGGAGATGGAGCGACGCGATCCTGCAGGTGGAGAACCTTTCCAACAACCCCCAATATTACGATTCTTTCATCGACCGGGTCATTTTGATTGACACCTCAGGCACGATGCAGTCGGCCTACCCGCAGCTCTACGGCGGTGTTGGCAACCAGGATGTAGCGTGGGACGAGTGGAGAACACCGCTCACCACGGGAGGGAGTCCCTTCTACGTCACCAATGTGTACAAGCGGCTTTCCATCCCGCGCATCAATGTCGTCGAATGCGTCGCTCCCATCATCGCGAACGGTTCCCTCGTCGGGTTTATTTCCTTGCAGATACCCATCAGCGACTTCTCGGATTTCGGGAAGAATGTCGATATCGGGGAGGACGGCTTCGTCTACTTCTTCGACCGTCTCGGTCATCTCGTGGCGCACCCGAAATACTCCTCCGAGGGGCCCATTGTGGATTTTTCTTCGGTGCCCTCGGTCCAGATGGCGCTCCAAGGGAAAAGCGGCGTGGGGGTGCTCTACAACCCCATCGAACGGCAGGAGCGCGTCAGCGCGTATGAACTGATTCCGGGATATGGGTGGGGTCTGGTGGCGCAGGAACCTTCGAGCGAGGCGTTTGCAATACGGGACGGGGTGCTTGCTCAGATCGTGGGAGTGATCATAATATTCTGTTTGGTCGAGCTCGGAGCAGGAACCACCATCCTGCTTCTAAGGAGAAAGAACCATCATGGAAGTAACACACGATCGATCTAACAGGGGATTCACGCTGATCGAGCTGCTGATCGTCATCGCGGTGTTGGCGGTTCTCTCGGCTGTGGTGGTATTGATCCTGAATCCGACAGAGCTCCTGCGGCAGAGCCGTGACTCGAGACGGATCGCCGATCTGGCCGAGCTGAACAGCGCGATTTCTCTCTATCTTGCGGACGGCAACTCGGTCTGGCCCACGACCTGCGACCTCACGGCCACCACCACCCCGGTCGGATGGCCGGCGCTCTGCGGATCCCCGGTCGTGAACGCCACCACGACCGTCTACGGCGCTGGCTGGGTCAACCTCAACCTGGGGGCGATCTCCGCCGGTTCGCCGTTCTCCCGCTTGCCCCTCGATCCCATCAACGGTCCCTGTACCTCGAACGGGATCTCGAACGTGACCTGCCAGTATGTCTATGCCGCGAGCTCATCGATTGGCATCTTCAAGCTGACCGCCAAGATCGAGAGCTCGAAGTACTACCCGTCGATGCAGAACGACGGAGGGATCGATAATACAGGCGCGACGGCGCTCCTCGAGGTCGGGAGCGGTCTTTCTATGAACCCCTAGGCTGCGAAATTAGAGAAAGGATTAAAGACTGAGCAGATCCATCTTTGTATGGAAAACCCAGAAACCGGAGTTCATTCGGAAGAAGAGACAGAAAGCGTAGTCCCCGAGGAGCGAGTTCATCTTTCGATGCCGACGGGGGTTTATTACGAAAAATCAGATTGGGCAGCGGGGATCGAGTCGAAGGAAGAGGCCATACAGGAAGCCTACTCGGAGGTGATGGATTGGGTTAACTTGGCAGCCCGCCTCGAAATCGACAAGTATATGCAGTCCCACCCCGAGGAGCACCTTGAGTGGAGCGATAAAGAGAAAGAAAAATTCTTTTCCATGGGTTCCGTTCAGGTGATTGATGAAGAAGTCGAGAATCGGGTACAACAAGCGCTCCGGCTGTCCTTTAACTTCGGTAAATTACGCTATCTCCTTACAAAACAGCGGGATGGATACAGCGCTTCGCTTGAGAACTTCGAAGCGTATCTTATCCCGAATGAGTTAAAAGATTCTATACGTTCGCAGTTGCAGGACAATTGCAGACAGATTGCGGAGAGATTCAATAGAATCTAGCGGGTGATACCTATATCGGACCGACCAAAGGGTCCGAATTTGGTATAGTGAGGGAAAGGTCGTGGGAGCATTCTTATTATCATGCCAAGGAAAGTACGGAAGACGGGGCCGAAGAATAAATACGTCTGTGCATGCGGTCGCGGCACGTGCCGGTGCGATAAATGCGTGTGCAAGTGTAAGAAAGGGGTTTGCGCATGCGTTTGTAAGTGAAGACCATGACCGCCAGGGAGATCCCGGCGGTTTTTGTTAGCTGTAAGAATTCCTGTCTCCCAGCGGCATGGCTCATATAGGGAATACCGGGCTCTCGAAGAAGGTGGTATGCTGAGAGCACGGAAAACCTTTTACTTCCATGCGCAAACGACCATTGTATATATACGTGATTGGAATTGCCGTCGCCGGGGCCTGCGGTTATGTACTGCTTATGCCAAAAACGCCTACCCCGACTCCTTCGCCGGTGGCGACTTCCACAGGCAGCGTGCCGACGAATACGTACGGCATGAGCGAGTATACCGACTCAATAAACGGTTTCTCTTTCTGGTACCCGGGCGCATTGCAGGTAGCGGCGACGACCACAGAGGATCGTACGAGCTTTCCGGGAGGTGTTGCGGTAGAAACCCTGCAGATCGGTTCCATGGGAGACACATCCATTTTCGTGGTAGATTCACCGAGTAGCACCATCACCGACGAAGCGGCCAACCACGCGAGCCCCATCGCTCAGACGGAATACTTTTATGACAGCTCCCTGGGGCAATGGATGGTGGCTTTTCCGCAGGGAAGGAATGATGTGGGTTCGAGTGCCGCGACCACGACCGCAGATATCTCTAAAACCACCATGGCGGATCTATTTATGTTCCCGAGCGGGCGGCGCTTCGATACGACCATTGTTCCCCTCAGCACAACGCGATTCCTTGTCATTACCGATGGCGGTGGAAGCACCTTCACTTCTCAACTTGCACGGACCGTCGCGCCTGTAGGCGCATCCATCGATCCTTCCGCGCAATCTGCTGCCCTGCAGGCGGAGGAAGCCGCGTACGCCCAAGGGTAGTCGGACGCGGCATGCTGCAGACGGGAGTCGTCCTGCAGATGGACGGTCAGGACGGTGTCATGTTCTAGCGAAGGCGGGGACTTGCTAGAATGTACCTATGGAAAGCTTTCGCTGGTATGCGGACCCGTGGTGGGTAAACCTGCTCATCCTGGTACCCCTTCTCACGTATGCGCTGCTGCGGAAGAAGGGGATCGCCCTACCGAAGCGGCAGCTTGCGCTTGCAGGGCTCTTCGGCGTCGCATTCGGTTTCGTCGAGGCCGCCACGGTGGCCTACCTTCGGTATGCCCTCGGAGTACCGCCGACCGCGAGTTCCGGAGCGATCCAGGCTGTCGTCTCTCTATCCCAGAGCCTTATCGTTATCGAAATCATCCGAGAGGTCGCGACGCTTGCAATGCTCATGAGCGTCGCGTTCCTCGGGAGCCAGGGACGGAGAGAGCGGTGGGCGCTTTTTCTATGGACCTTCGCGCTCTGGGATCTTTTCTACTATGTAGGGCTTCGGCTTGCCATCGGCTGGCCGCCCTCGTTCCTCACCTACGATGCGCTGTTTCTGATACCCGAGGTGTGGCTCGCGCAGGTATGGTTTCCGCTCCTCGTGGATGGCTTAAGCCTCCTCGCCGTGGGTGCCGTGGCCGGCTCCTGGTAGCGTGCGCGGAGCAGAGGAGCCGACACTTCTTGATTCCGTGGTATTCATAGTCACGGAAGTAAGCGATCTCCCGCTCATCGATCGCTGTTCTGGTATCATTAGTGGAAGACATGAGAGAGATCGTTGCCGTCAAAAAACTGCTTTGGTTAGTAACCGCTGGGGCGACGCTCTCGTTTGTTCTTATCTCGCTTCCAACGCCCATCCCCGTGGCCCGCGCGCAAGCGGTCAGTAGCTCCTCGGTGATATACAGCGATGGACTAGCCGCTCCTTGGCAGAATGGTTCCTATGGAGGCAGTTTCGATTTTTCCAACACTGAACAGGTATATTCCGGCAACAATGCGATCAAGGCAGTCGCAGGTCCGGGAGGATATGTAAGTATCAAGAGTCTCGCGGTCCCCCAGAACATTTCGGCGTTCTCTGCATTTCAATTCGCCGCATATTCTCCCTCCACATTACAATTGAGGGTTGTATTCGAGGGGCCCAATTGGTTCTCGCGCTCTACCGTACGGCCCCTTGTGGCGAAAAAGGGATGGAGCCTTATTACGATCCCGTTCTCAACCTTCCCGGGTCTCCCAACGCCGACCATCGTAAAACAGATTTATATTGGGGGGACAGGGATCTCGGCAACGTGGTATGTCGATAACATCGCTTTCATCCGGAGCCCGACAATATCCCCAGTCTCTACCGGGTCTGGGAAATTCTCGATCGGAGGCAGGGTTCAAACAATCGCGGCCCTAAATGTTCGTCTGACTCCCAGCACCGTGGGGGCCCGGCTCGGTTCGGCATCCCGGGGGATGCAGGGAACTGTCGCTGCGGGTCCCACATCTACAAACAATCTGATTTGGTGGAATATCGTCTACGACACCGGTCTCACTGGTTGGAGCGCGGACGCCTACCTCATGAGAATCGCGGGCGCCACGGCGGGTTCGGCTTCGACCCCAGCCCTCACTTCGATTCTCTCTCCGAAGACCAGCGCGACCCTCGCGGGCGCAGTGGCGATTACCGCGACCACCTCACAGAACAGTGTGGTGCGTGGCGTTCAATTCAAGCTTGATGGCGTGAACCTAGGCAAGGAAGTAACCACCCCCCCTTATTCGGTCACTTGGGATACTCGAGCTGCTTCGAATGGTATCCATAGCCTTATTGTCTCGGCACGTGATAGTGCGGGCGCTTTTCATGTTTCCCTCCCTGTTGTGGTCACGGTCTCGAATAACATTCAGTCTTTTGGTGGGGGTGGAGGAGGCGGAGGGGGTGGAGGAGGTGGAGGCGGAGGTGGTGGAGGCGGTGGCGGAAGTGGAAGCGGGGGAGGCGGCGGTGAGGGTGGAGGAGTTCCCTCCGACACCACTCCTCCGGCCGTCTCCATAACAACCCCGTCGAACGGCGCCTCGGTTTCGAATATGGTTATGGTCTCCGCTGTCGCTTCCGACGACACAGGAGTGGCCGGCGTCCAGTTCAGGCTTGACGGCGCGAACCTCGGGAGCGAGGTCACGGTAAGCCCATATGTGATGTCATGGGACACCACTACCGCTTCAAATGGTTCACACACGCTAACGGCGGTCGCTCGTGATGCTGCAGGGAACCAGACAATCTCAGCCGGGGTCACGGTGAGCACTTCCAATCAGACCGTTACCTCGGGCGGTTCGAACAATTCGGGGAAATGGCTCACCACGTACTATGCCTCATGGGACATGGCTCCCCTCGGAACCAATTCGTATTCCCTTCCTCCCGACCAGATTGAGTGGAACGGGATAACGGACATCGTGCATTTTGGTAACGGGAACGTAGACGCCAGTAGCTCTCCCTATTTCAAACCGGTGACAGACCCTCTCGGCCACACGTACCCCAACGACCTCGGTGGGGATATCGATATCAGGTATAACGGTGTGGCCCTTCAATGCTACCTTCCTGCGCTCAACAACTATGGCGGTTCGTGGCCCCCTCCCTGCGTTGATTATCAAAGTAGCCTGATAAGTCAGGCACATGCCCACGGCGTCAAAGTGGTCCTCACGATACAGGCCGTAGACCCCACTCCGTTAACGACCATCGTTCGAAATGGGAATGCTAACGTGTTCGCAAAAGGAGTCGTGGATTACGTGAAGCAGAGAGGGTATGACGGAGTTGAACTGGATTGGGAGTTCTGGAATGGCGGATTGCAGCCGACATCCCAGGAGGCGACGACGCTGCTCCAGGCGTTGCGAACGCAGCTCAATACTATGACCCCGCATGGCCTGCTCCTTTTATCTCCGCCACGCGGCACGCTGAACATGTGGACTGCATCCGCCGATGACCCGCTCGTCGATCAGTACAACATCCAGATGTACGATGAGATGTTCATGTGGGACTCGAATGCCGGCACCGCGAGGATTTACCACAACTCCCCGCTGTTTAGAGGGCCCGCTATCCCCGGGTACAACAACGAAGGGTACGATACGACCGGTGCGGAATGGGTGGCGGCGGGGCATGACCCCGCTAAGCTCGGCTTCGGCACGCCAACGTACCCCTCCATCATTCGGACCAGGCAGAACCTGTTCGACCCTGTTGCGCTCAACGGGGGAGTGTACGGCACCTATGGCGGCGTGCGAACCGACGTCCCTACATATCTCAACAATGGAGGCGTCTATCATTGGGACGATGTGCGGAAGGCCCCGTACATCAGTGGTGTCTCTACGCATGCGGCGGGCAGCCCCGATACCTATAATGGCTTCGGCGTCCACGCGGACGAGCCGTACTTCCTGACTTATGAAGACGATACAAGTATCACTGCGAAGGTTAATTGGCTCAAGAGTTCCCCGTACGGCGGGCTGATGCTCTACGATGTCGGGTCAGATGTGGATGCAACCAAGCCGTACGGCCAACGGATGCACTTGCATGATGTCGCGGGGCTTGCGTTGCAAGGACAGGTGAGCACTAGCAGCTCCGCCGACACGATTTCACCCATCGTCTCTCTCACCGCACCTTCCTTCGGCGCCACGGTCTCGGGTTCCGTCTCCCTCTCCGCCAACGCCTCTGACAATGTAGGAGTCACGAAGGTGGAGTTCTATACAGACGGTTCTCTTCTCACAACCGACACGACAAGTCCCTACACCGCTTCCTGGAATACCACTAGTGTCTCGAATGGTTCCCGCGCCCTCCAGGCCAAAGCCTATGACGCGGCCAACAATATAGGTACCTCGGCCGCGGTCAACGTGACGGTATCGAATACGACGACCGATACCACCCCTCCCTCCGTATCCCTCACCTCTCCCTCGAGCGGGGCCACGGTCTCCGGCACGGTCGTCCTCTCCGCCACCGCCTCCGACAACGTGGGCGTTACCCAGGTCAGCTTCTATGACGGCTCCACGCTCATCGGCAGCAACACGTCATCCCCGTACACTATTTCCTGGAACACGAGCGGTCTCTCCGGATCCCAGGTCCTCACCGCCAAAGCATATGATGCGGCAGGGAACGTGGGTACCTCCGCTTCTGTCGCGGTTACGGTTTCAAGCCCCGTCACGACAAGCCCGTTACAGGTCTACAACGATGCCGTCGTGGCTCCATGGACCGCCGCCTCGTATGCGGGGACTTTCACTTACGACAACACCACGCCGACCTATCAAGGATCGGATTCCGTCCAAGCGGTGACAGATCCATGGGGGACCGTGAGCTTCGCCATCTGGGATTCCACACAATACCAGGATCTTACAAATTACAATTCGGTCTCATTCGCGGTCTACGGCACAACCGCATTCACGGGCAGCATCGCACTGGAAAACGGCAGTTTCTACAAATCATCCGTTCCTCTCTCGGTTCCCGCAAACCAGTGGTCGCTCGTCACCGTCCCGCTTAGTACCTTTGGCCTGCCGACGGGGTTCAAGGTGAACCGGTTGGACCTCACTGCGGATGGGCAGAGCCGTACCTGGTACGTTGATAACGTTCTTTTTCAGTGAGAATGAACGGTGGGGTGGACCACCAACGCCTTAAAATTGCTTGTATAGGACAAGAAGTATTGTTGAGTACAGTTTGGAGAAAAACCCATACTGTTTTTGCCAGTCCGGGAGCGTGATCTGTTTGGACTGAGCCAGGTCATTCGTAAAGACCGTGTCGAGTCCCGTGGCGAGGGTTGGATCGGCGATGCCCATGATATTTTCCGCATTCAGCCGGTCCGACCGGTTGTCGAGGTTTGCCGATCCGACGACGGACCATGCGTCATCCGCCATCATGACCTTGGCGTGGATCATGCTCGGCTGATATTCATAGAGTTTCACCCCAGCCTCAAGCAGCTGTTCGTAGTCGGCATGCCATGCGTCGCGCAGAACCGGGGCGATAGTGATGCTGCCGGGCGACAGGATGCGTACATCCACTCCCGCGCGCGCTTTCTCTTCGAGCGCCGTCAGAAAACCCTGGTCCGGAACGATGAATGCATTGATGATATAGAGCTTCTTCTGGGCTGACAGGACCGTGAGCATATACGTGTCGCGCACGGGGTCGGCGTTCCCCGACGGCAATCCCGCAATGGAAATGAAGGGATTTGTCGTGGTCCCCGAGCCGACCGGCGACCGCGCGCTGGCGGACGGGGACAGCGGGTAGAACACCGGTCCGGAGAGCACCTCGCCCGTCGTCTCTCTCCACAGTTCAGCGAACGCCCCCTGCGTGGCCTGCGCCATGGTACCGTCCACCTGGATCATAAAATCGTCCCACTGGCCGAAACCGTCCGCGTCCGTGATCCAGTAATCCGCGATCCCCACGGAACCGAAGAACGCGGTCTTACCATCGAATACCAACGCGCGCATATGGTCGCGCTCATCGTATTGGATGGGGTCGCGCAACGAGAACGGATGATACTCGGCAACTTTCCCTCCCGACTGTTCCAGGGCCTGGATATTTTTCTTCGATAGATACGTGCTGCCGAACGAATCAAAGAGAACACGCACGGCCACGCCGCGCTGGGCGGCGGCAATCAAGGTGGTGAAGACCTGGTCGCTGAAAGCGCCGTCCTTCCATGAATAGTCGGTGATATCGATGGAGCTGGAGGCATTCCGTATCGCGCCGAGAAGCGCCGGCAGAAAAGCGGTGTCGGGCACCAGCGTGACGGGGTCGCCCTGCCCCGACGGGGCATTCGTCAGATGGGACAGGGCCGCGAGAAATTCCGGCGAGCCGACGGGAGCGGTGGCGCTGGTGAGCGTGAGCGGCGTGTTATTTCTTGTGCCGGGGATCACCAGGATACCGATGAGCGTCAGAACGAAAATGACGCCGAGCGTCACGAGAATTACGAAGAACCCCCGAACGATTTTCATGCTATTTTATTGGTTTATTGTATCAGATTTGGGGCTCGCGCAGGCTTATTTCTTGCCTCGCCCCACTCTAAGGCTCTAGAACCAATCTCGCAAGAACGCGGAGTATTCTTGACACCCCGCCCCATCCTTGTTAGACCGAGGGTAGCTCGTTCCAACTAAAACAACCAGAAAGGAGATATGACGGTGGGAACCGAGAAAAGAGAATCTCGATTGACACATGGGCGACGCTCACGGCATTCGCCCTTGCGTTTTTGGTCGCGGTGGCACACCTGCAGGTTCACTGGTAATCACCATTCTAGGAGGGTGGCATGAATAACAAGCTGCGTACGGCGCTTACCCTTATACCAGGGGTCCTGCTGCTCTTTGTGGTGGGATATGCCGGCAAGTTCTTGGAAGCGACGGTGAACGCCTATACCAAGGCGAACCAGTATCGGTGTTTCCGAATATCGAGTACGTTCTCTGGGCCATCGCGGTCGGTCTCGTCATCGCGAACACCATCGGTGGGTATCCCTTCTTCGCCCGTTTCTTTGGGCCCGGGGTGCGCACCTACGAGTTCTTCCTTAAGCTTGGCATCGTCCTCCTCGGCGCGCGCTTTCTTCCAGGCGACGTGCGCCAGATGGGAGCCCTAGGTCTCGTGCTGGTCCCTATAGAGATCGTGGGATCCTTGGTCCTTATGACGGTGCTCGGGCGATGGTTCGGACTCAATAAAAAACTCACCGATTTGCTTGCGGTGGGCTCGGGAATTTGCGGCGTCTCGGCGATCATCGCGACACAGGGAGCGATTGAGGCGGAAGAAAAGGACTCCGCGACTGCGATCGCAGCCATCCTTGCGATCGGAGCGTTCGAGTTATTCCTCTTCCCGGTGATCGGCGGTGCCCTGCATCTTTCGGATAAAGCGTTCGGGTTCTGGGCGGGGCTCGGTGTCGACAACACGGCGGAAGTGGTGGCGACGGGTGCCCTCTTCTCGGATGCGGCGGCCAAGTATGCGGCGCTTGTGAAGACCTTCCGGAACGCCACAATCGGCCTTGTCGTCCTCTACTACGCCTATAAGTGGGCGAAACAAGGAGGGGCAAGGACGATTGCCAACAAAGGAGCGTTCCTGTGAAGCAAATTCCCCAAGTTTGTGATTGGATTCATCGTGATCTTGGGGCTTGCGGGCGTAAAAGCATTCGACCAAGCGCAGCTTGTGAGCCTTGGCAATCTGTCCCGCTGGGCATTCCTCTTTACCTTCGCGGGTGTCGGATTGCGCATCAATATCCGCGAGATGCTCAAGCAAGGTCTGCGGTCCTTCCTGGTCGGCGCCATCGGCATGGTGAGCATTGCCTTTCTCACTCTCCTTCTCGTGCTCGTTGCAGACAGATTTTTCGGTCTGTAGTGTTTCCCGAGAACTACGAGAAGCATTGATTCGAGTGGGAGCGTGGCAGTTTATCGGTCATCTTGTAATCGCAGGGCGGTTTCCTTCGGGAGACCGCCCTATTTTTATTAGGATTCCAACGCGTCCACGCTTGACTTATTAGGCACGCTGCCATTCAATGGGGTTAGTTCCCAGTCATTCATTCCAAGAAGGAGGCAGTACATGAACAATACAATAGCAGCTATAGATTTGAAGGCATTCCTCTCTCCCGAGCCCGTTCCGGTTGAGGGGGTCGCGCGCGCGGTCCAGATCATGGAAAGCGGCGCAATGTTCCGGTATCTTGCAAAGAGCCCGGAGGATTCAGAGGTTTCGCTCCTCGAGCGAGATTTTGCCAAGTTCATGGGAGTGCGATATGCGCTCGCGCTGAACTCGTGCACAAGCGCTATCATGATCGCACTCCGTGCCTGTGGCGCTGCGATAGGGGAGAAAATCCCCGTTCCGGCATTCACCTTCACTGCCGTGCCAAGCGCGATCCAAAACATCGGCGCAGTGCCGGTCCTTGTGGAGTGCAACGCCGCGTATCGCGTCGACCTTGAGGACCTGAGGCGGAGACTCACTCCCGAAGTGAAACTATTCCTCTTGTCTCATATGCGGGGGAATATCTCTGACATCGACGCCATCAAGGCGATCTGCAGCGTACGTGATATTACGCTTGTTGAGGATGCCGCTCATGGTCTCGGCGCTCAGTGGACGAACAAGCTCGTCGGCTCGTTCGGCGCAGTGGGCTGCTTCAGCTTCCAGTCCAACAAAATTGTGAACGCGGGAGAAGGCGGTATGCTCACGACGGACGACCCGGAAATCATGGCAAAGGCCGTGATCCTCTCCGGTGCCTACGAGCAGCTCCATGAAAAGCATTTCTGGAGCGGCGAACTTCGGGAGTACTTTATCCAGTGGCGAAAACGTCTTCCGCTCAACAACATGCGGATGACGGAGTACGCTGCCGCAATCGTGCGACCGCAGCTCCCCCTCGTCCTCGAACGAGCGAAAACCTTCCAAGCGCATTACGCCTACCTTGCGGCGAGGCTCGCTGCCTCGGAGCGAATCGAGCTCCCCCCCGAAGATGCGAGGGAACTCCGAGCCCCCGACTCTATCCAGTTCCGCGTTAGGGGCTTCTCGCAACCGCAGATGCAGCGCTTCGTGGAAAAGGTCAAGAAGGCCGGCTTCCCTCTTTCCGCATTCGGAGCGGACCCGGACAACGCGCGGGTGCCGTGGAACTGGGAATATCTCGGGAATGTCCCGGATGTACCCAAGACCAAGGCCTACCTCGCCGGCGCGTGCGATATGCGCCTTCCGTCGGTCCTCACCACCGAACACCTCGATCTCTTCGCGGACGCGGTCCTCGCGGCCGTCCGAGAGACCTAAGACGTGACATGTATCAAAAGCCGTCCCCAGCCTTGTTGCTGCGGACGGCTTCTTTTAATCAGTGTTCCCTTCGGACGAGGATGAACGGCGTGAGTTCCCGGTCCTGCCCCATCGGGTTGTCGAGGAGAATGAGACGGACCGTCTTCGCGTCCACGGGCATGCCCGCGCTCATGGCGATTATTTTCACGTTGATATCGTTTCCATCGATGATGACCGCGGGCAGCCCCGTTTCTTTTTCAACCCGCTCACATTCCTTTCGGGGGTCGTGGGGGGGCAAGGCGGCCCACTCGTTATACGGGGGCATCACGACCGGGTTGAACCCGTCGATTTCCCCGAGTCGCTCGCCGACGATTCTCCAAAAGATTCCGCGAATGCCGAAGAGCTTCCCGATACCGCCCACGATCATGGCGAGAACCACTCGGGGTTTGCCGGCGATGTCCACCACAAGCTGCATTTTCTCGGGGCTGTCCCATCCGCGATCGTCGCGGTATTTTCTGACACCCTTGACGACGAGCCGTGCGAGCCAGCCGATCTTCACCGTCGAGATGTGCCGCATGTTGTTCTGCGTGACCGAAACCACCTTCTCGGAAAGCGCGATCCAATCTTCTTTCTGAGATTGGGGGACCGCGTAGGTGTTGATGACCGAGACGAGATCCTCGCTGAATTTAATAAGGTGGGTTTTCACCGCGATGCGCCGCCAGGCGACACCGTCCACCGTGCGAAGAGGGGAGAAGGAACGCGACATGGGCTTTATACGTACATAATACCCAAAATCCCCTGTGATGCGAAGAGGGGACGTGGATCGGAATAAGGTTCTTCTGCAAATAGAAACCCTCCCAGAGGGAGGGTTATGCTGCGAGGTGATTATAGGTTACTTCCAGTATTTCATATGCTCCTTTCGCCGGAAGTATGCCTGATCGTTTCCGTGAAGCGCCGTTTGGAGAAACATGTACGCCATTCTGCGGTATCCATTTTTCCGGAGCCGCCGATCGCTCGTCCATACGGTGCCTGGGACAATCGCGAACCGCCTCCGGGGGACTTGCCGCGTGAGCTGGTAATCCTCCGCGTAGAGCGCCTGTTCGTCGAATCCGCCGAGAGCACGAAATGCGGCCGTACGGAAAAGAAGAAACATCCCGATGCCGAACGGCTCTCCGAACCATCTCGAGAGACGCTGGGCGAGGTTGCTGAGCGCGAAAGCCCCGTTGTCGAAAGGGTATCCATTGCGGATCCATACGCAGGTGGAGACGCAGTCGAGTTTGCGACGCGTGGCGAGCTCGACGGCGCGGCGGACAAGGGTCGGGTCGTGGAGTTCCACGTCCGCGTCGAGAAAAAGCACGAAGGTGCTGCATGCTTCAAACGCGCCTGCATTCCGTCCTACGCTCGGCAACCCTCCCGTGACCGCACGGATTTGAAGACGGTCGGAAAATGCTTTCACGATTTCCAGCGTTCCGTCGGTCGACCCGGCATCTGCCACAATGATGGGGGTGAGGGGGAGCGCGGGATAATCCTGCGCGTGGATCGAGCGGAGGAGCGCAGGAAGCAGTGCCGCTTCATTTTTCGCGGGTATGACGATTGTGAGTTCCTTTTCCATGCGCCCAAGCCTTCCGGAATTGGTGGACGAAGTTGGGATGAACTATCTATACCATATCGTCTCTCCGCGGGAAGTCAATTTCATAAACGGTTTGCTATCATTATTCTATGAGTTCCTTCGTGGCCACGGTTCTACAGCTTGCCCTGTCCCTTCTCTTGGCGGTGCAAAACAATCCATCGCTTCCGGCGGCGCAGCAGCAGCAGGCGATTGCAACGGCGATGCAGGCGATCCAGTTGGTGGCGCAAGTCGCGCAGCCCGGCTCCGGGCTTTTGCATACGCCGACAACCCCGCTCGCCGCGGCGGGTAGCCCCGTCATTGCAAGCTCCACGACTCAACTGCCGGCAATCAATAGCCCTGCGGTCTCAAGTTCGATAACGAACCAAGCCATCGGCAGCCCAGTAGCTCCCGCGAGCGGAAGTTCTAGGGTCAGTGCAACGGCTATGGGCGTAAGCGTGAACCGGGTGAAGGCCGCGAACGACGACATCGGATCCCTTACCTTCCCCGCCAGTGCCGCGGGAGCGATCGCCTTGAACAAGATCGTGGTGACTTTCGGCGGCACCGCGCCCTCTTCCACGACCTTCTTGTCCGCTGACAACATTATTCTCTTTGATCCCTCGATGGGTCTCCCGGCGGCCGGGTACGCACCGTCGTTCTCGGCGCCCTGCAACGGTTCGAATACCTGTACGGCGACCTTCGCCTTCGGCGCGGGCCCCGCGGGGTTTCAGATCTCCGCGGGCACGGCGAAAACCTTCACGGTCCGCATCGGAGATGAGAACTCGACCCTGCTCGCAGGTTCGGGCGGTGTGACGGAATCTCTCTCTGCGTCCATCCAGAATGTGGGCGATATCACGTTTACGGACGGGCTCGACAGCTCCGCCGCGACGAACGTCAGCGTGCCGGCGACGAACCCCCTCCCGCTCACGATCAACTCGGTAGGGTTCACGCAGGGCCAGTGACGGACTCTCCGCCCGATTCTCGACATAGTATAATAGACGGTACGGAACCCTAAGAGCACCGACTTCAAGGAGATTCTCTGTAGTATGGAACCAGCACCAATCCCGGAAAACGAAGAACAGCGACTGGCATCGCTGCACAACCTGGCTCTTCTGGACACCGCTCCCGAGGAACGGTTTGACGTGATTACGCGGACTGCCACGAGGATTTTTCATGTTCCGATTTCCACGTTGACGCTGGTGGATTCGAAGCGAGAGTGGTTCAAGTCGTGCCAAGGCTTGCCCGCGCGGGAAGGGGACCGGGCGATCTCTTTTTGCGGGCACGCGCTCCTTTCGCCGGATATCATGGTGGTCCCCGACACTAAAAAGGATCCGAGGTTTGCAGATAATCCGATGGTTACCGGGGAGCCTTACCTGCGCTTCTATGCGGGCGTGCCGGTGGTGAGCGCGGATGGTGCGAGGGTCGGGGTCGTTTGCATCAAAGACACCAAACCGCGAAAGTTTTCAAAAGACGAGGAAGAGACCCTCAAGGGACTCGCCGTCTGGGCGGAGGTAGAGATCAACTCCCATAATTTGAGCCAGGCCCTGACCGAGGAGCGCAGAATGCGGATAGATCTGAAGGTGCAGACCGAGCAGTTGGAAAGACTGGATAAGGCCCAAGAAGAAACGAGCGCGAAAGAGGCGGCAATTTTGGCGAGCATCGCGGATGGGTGCATCGCGGTCAACGTGAACGGCGAGATCATCTTGATCAACCAGACGGCCCAGAAGATGCTCGGCTACACGACCGAAGAATCGATGGGGAAGAAGTGGTACGAGATACTGCACCGCCAGGACGAGAACGGTAATCTGATATCGCCCGGGCAGGGGGCTATCAGCGCCGCGCTTTCCACCACCACCACTGTCGACGGCATCACCTCCTCCTATTATGTGAGAAAAGACGGGACGAGATTCCCTGTGTCGAGGACGGTGGCTCCCATAACTCTTCAAGGGAAGGTGATCGGAGCTGTGAATACGTTCCGAGACATCACCCATGAACAAGAGGTCGATCGCGCGAAAAGCGAATTCATTTCCATCGCTTCCCACCAAATGCGGACACCTCTTACCGGCATTCAGTGGGTCGTCGAGCGGTTTACAAAAAAAGAGAAGCTGACCCCGAAGGGGAAAGAGTACCTCGACGACATCCACACGTCTTCGAAGAAGCTTACCGAATTGGTGGACCTCATGTTAAACCTGTCCCGTATCGAAGCCGGCAAGGTCGGGGTGACGCCGGAGCCGATCGAGGTGGTGAGTTTTGTGAAAGGGTATCTCCAAGAGGTTGGGATGCTCTCCGAAAAGAAAGGGCTGAAGGTGGTTTTCGAGGATCACCCGGCGGAGCTTACCGCGAAAACCGACAAGAACAATCTGCGCAACATCGTTCAAAACCTGATCTCCAATGCGATCGAGTACACCCCCGAAAAGGGGAGGGTAGAAATCGCCATTCAAAAGAAGGCTGACACCTTCCTCATGAAAGTGAAAGACACCGGCATCGGCATACCCAAGGCAGAGCAACACCAAATTTTCGAGAAGTTCGCGAGAGCAAACAATGCCAAACTTTATAAAACGGATGGAACCGGCATCGGCCTTTATATCGCCAGCCGCGCCGCCGACCTCTTGGGCGGGAAGATCTGGTTTGAGTCAGAAGAGAACAAGGGAAGCACGTTTTATGTTGAGCTGCCGCTAGAATTTAAGCCCAAAGAAGAGCGGAAACCCGTTGCCAGCTGAAAACGTTTATTGTAGCATTTAAAGTAATGAGCAAAGCAAAAATCCTTTTAGTAGAAGACGATGAGGTGCTGTCTAAGGTTGCCCACGAAGAGCTGACCGAAGCCGGCTTCGAGGTTTTCCAAGCTTATGACGGCGAAGCGGGCTTGGCGATGGCACACGAGAAGAAACCGGACTTGATCCTGCTCGATATCCTGTTGCCCAAAAAGAACGGTTTTGATGTTTTGGAAACCCTGAAGAAAACTCCCGAAGCTCGTATCCCCGTCATCCTGCTTACGATGCTGGGGAGCGACGACGATATCAAGAAAGGCCTGCGTCTCGGGGCCAATGATTATATCGTAAAATCCCAACACGCCCTTCCTGAAATCGTGGAGAAAGTGAAGGATTTTTTCTCCCAAGAGCAGCACCCCCAGGCTACGCAGCCCAAGCTGTAGAAGGTAACGAACCTCCGTTCTCGCAGCTCTCTTTTACCCGTGCGGCATACCAATATATCGTTCCATAACAATAAAACGAGGAGTAGGAATTTTTCTATATAACGTTGCCAGTCGCCGCGTTATTTTTCATATAGCACCGTACGTAATAATTCCATGACGAAGGAGTCTTTTAAGAAAATCGTCGCCTCGGTCCTTGTGACCGTGGCAGCTTTTCTCTTTGCGACTCCGAGCGCGTTCGCTGCGGTCACGGTTACGGCGGCGACCGGGGGGAGCGCCATAAGCGCGGACACCAACACGACGAACGGCGTCGCCACGTGGACCACGCTTACCGGGCCGACGATCACGGAAGCCACCAGCCGGGCCATAAGCACCGGCAGCGGGACGATCGTCTTGACCAGACCCTCGGGGTTTTCTTTCAGCACCAGTACCGCAGTCACGGCAACTATTACGAGGGATGCGGGTTCCGGGAGCTGTTTTACCTTTTCTTCCAATACAGTGACGCCCACTTCGAGCACGATCACCTATACCCTAACCGCAAGAGACAGCAACGGTAGCACACGATGCCATGTCACGTTTTCCAGTATCCAGGTCCGCCCGACCGCGGGCACACCCCTTGCTTCTGGGAATATCACCAACACTGGCTCCAATGCTTCAGTTCCGAGTGGGGCAACCGACTATGGAACACTGACCGAAGTCGCGGGCGCGAAGAATAAATTGGCCTATACGACCCAACCCTCGACTACGGCGACCACGAGCGTGGACTTTACGACCAAGCCGGTCATCACGCTCCAGGATCAGTACGGAAATACAAGGATTTCAGACAGCGCATCGACGATTACGTTGTCGCCCGTGCTCTCGAGCCAGGTCTGCGGAGGAACGGCCGGCAGCGGCACGCTCTCTTCAACCCCCGCAAGCGGCGCGGCAGTGACCGCAGGGGTCATGACGTACACCGCCATGCAGTATTCCTTCGGCGAAGCGGTGAAAATCTGCGCCATATCTGCCGGAGTCACCTCTGCGCTGAGCAACACAGTGACCGTTAACAACCCCATTCCCACCACCAGTAGTATTTCTCCTACCTCCACGGCCGCGGGCGGAACACAATTCACCTTGACAGTGAACGGCACGAATTTCGTATCGAACTCTGTGGTGGACTGGAACGGATCGCCGCGAACCACGACCTTTGGTTCCGCGAACCAAGTCACCGCCACCATCACCGCCGCGGATATTGCAGCTGCGGGTATCGCCTCGGTCAAGGTGGTGAACCCTGCGCCCGGCGGAGGGACTTCGAATGTGCAAACCTTCACCGTTATCCACGCGGTCCCGACTCTCGCCTCCATTTCTCCGACGTCCACCAATCTCGGCGGAGGCAATTTCACCCTGACCCTTACCGGCAGCGGTTTCGACACGTCTTCCACTGTCGACTGGGGCGGGTCTTCAAGGGCAACTACATTTGTATCCTCAACCCAGCTCACAGCTACCATCCTATCTACGGATATCGCGGTCTCGGGTACCCATTCCGTGACCGTGGTGAACCCGACCCCGGGCGGAGGAACATCCGCCAGCCAGACATTCACCGTGGAGCACGCGGCACCGACCCTCACCTCTGTTTCTCCGACCTCGACGACTGCCGGAGGTTCCCAGTTCACGTTGACGCTGGTGGGCACCGGCTTCGATACCTCCTCGACCGTACAGTGGAACGGCTCTAGCCGCGCGACTACATTCGTATCTTCTGTCCAACTCACCGCGACGATTACTGCGGGGGATATCGCCTCGGCCGGAACTTCGACCGTAACCGTGGTGAACCCCACGCCCGGAGGAGGAACCTCCAACGCGCTGACGTTCACGATTCTCGCGGCCGCCTCGAAATTCGTGATTCTTAATCCGGGCGGTGACACGGCCGGCACTCCGCTCACGGTCACTGTTCAAGCGCAGGACAGCGGCAGCAATCTCGTATCGACCTACAACGGAGGCGTGACGCTCGTGGCGACGGGGACAAGCGTCACCGGGGGAGGGGTGGTGAATATTATAAACGGGGTCGGTACGTCCACGGTTTCAACAAATGTTGCCCAAACGGTGGGGCTCACGCTTTCGGACACGCAAAGCACCGGTTTCAATGTTTCCTCGTCGCAGTTCGTGACATTCGCCCCGGGGCCGATTTCCGCCTTCACCCTCAACCATCCCGGTTCGATTTCGACCGGTGCGCGGGCCGCGTACGTGGTCGGCCGCAAAGACCAGTACAACAATCCCACGTCGGTGAGCAGCACCGTCGTGTATCTCTACTCCAACTCCACGAGCACCACCAAGTCGTTCTTTGACGCCGCAACCGGCGGCAACCAAATTTCCTCCACCACGATCCAGGCCGGCAGCACCTCCACTCTTTTCTGGTATTACGAGACCATCGGCGGGACCTATACCATCACCGCCTCCGACAATTCGACGGCTCCTGACGGTGCGGCGGGTATCGCCGATGCGACGGACAACGTGACGGTCGCTCCCGGTGCGGTCAAATTCGTCTTCGCCAATGCGCCTGCCTCCGCCAACGCCGGAGACACCGTCACGTTCAATGTGGAGGCGGTGGATTCTTTCGGAGCCGTCGACACCTCCTTCAACCAGGATGTGACGGTGACGAAGACGGGGAGCGGGGCGCCGACGGGCGGAGGGCTCGTGACGATCATTAATGGTATGGGGACAAGCACGGTAAGCGACACGCTCGCCGAGACCGTTAGCCTCGCCCTGCAGGATACGCAGCTCACCGGGCTAAACGTAAGCTCGACGGCGTCGGTCGTCTTCTCGGCCGGACCGGCTACTCAATTTTCCCTCAACCACCCAGGCAACATGAACACGGGGACCCGTCTCGGCTATACGGTTTCCCGCAAAGACCAGTACAACAATCCCACGTCGGTGAGCAGCACCGTCGTGTATCTCTACTCCAACTCCACGAGCACCACCAAGTCGTTCTTTGACGCCGCAACCGGCGGCAACCAAATTTCCTCCACCACGATCCAGGCCGGCAGCACCTCCACTCTTTTCTGGTATTACGAGACCATCGGCGGGACCTATACCATCACCGCCTCCGACAATTCGACGGCTCCTGACGGTGCGGCGGGTATCGCCGATGCGACGGACAACGTGACGGTCGCTCCCGGTGCGGTCAAATTCGTCTTCGCCAATGCGCCTGCCTCCGCCAACGCCGGAGACACCGTCACGTTCAATGTGGAGGCGGTGGATTCTTTCGGAGCCGTCGACACCTCCTTCAACCAGGATGTGACGGTGACGAAGACGGGGAGCGCGAGCGGAGGCGGACTCGTGAATCTCGTGAGCGGCGTCGCGACAGTCACCATTACGGATATCACGGCCGAAAATGTTGCGCTTGGCTTGCAGGATACGCAGTCAACCGGCCTCGGCGTGACAAGCGTTGCCACGATTGCGTTTCTCGCCGCGCCAACGCCGGCCTCGGCGTCGGCATCGGGAGCCGCGGCTCCGCAAGGCGCAGCGCAAGGCGTGAAGCCGGGGATCAACATCACCTTTTCGGGCTGGGTATATCCCGGAGCTTCCATTTCCCTCGTCCGCAAAGATCTGGGATTAGCACAGGCGCCCGTGCTGCAAACGGCGAGCGGAGCGTCCGACGGAAGCTTCGCGGTAAATCTGAATAATATTACCCGGCTGACGGGGCAAACCTATCTCCTTATCTTCGCGGATGAGAACGGGACGGTCTCGGAGACAAAGGCATACAATATCGCGCAAGGGCTGGAGAATTTGGTTAACAACAACATGGTGATTGCCCCGACGGTAGGATTCAGCGGGAATTCCGTGGTGAGCAAGGGGAAACCCATTGTCATACAAGGATATGCGACTCCCCAGGCCACAGTGACTGTTTCTGTCGACGGTACAAGCGTGGGCACGGTGACGGTAAACAATGTTTCCGGTCAGTATCGTTATGTGCTCGACACAAATAGCCTAGCAACGGGGCGGCATTCAGTTGGAGCCACCCAGACGTACGACAAAATCCAGAGCGACAACTCAAGCCAGCAATCGTTCACGGTGTCTCCTCTCGCCAATCCGAAACTCGACTTGAACGGCGACGGCGTGATTGACATCAAGGACGTAAGCATCTACCTGTCGTACCTTAAGAATCTTGCTGCGGATGCCACGGGTTACCACACGACCGACCCGAATCTCCTGCGAGTTCTGGATCTAAATGGAGACGGGAAGATCGACGCGCAAGACATTAGCATCTTGCTCCACGCGACTAAGCTGCAGTAGGCTCCGGAACACTGCTATAATGACTAGGATGCCAGGATATAAGAAGTTCATTGTTCTCCTTGCTGTCTTCTCCGCGTTTTCGTTTAGCGTTGCCAATGCAGCAACGACGCTCTTTTTGACATCGGACACGCCGCAGCCCGTCGTGGGCAATACGGTGAATGTGACCGTTGATATCAATAGCGACCAACCTATCAACGCGGCGCAAGGAACCCTCTATTATCCGAGCGATATCCTCCAAGTGGAGCAGGTAACCCACGCAAGCTCCATCTTCGACATCTGGCTTGCGGAGCCGACCGTGAACGCATCCACCAGCCAGATCTCCTTTCTCGGCGGGAGCACCAACTCGTTCAGCGGTGGTTCGCTTCCGGTTTTTACCGTTGTGTTCCGGGTCCGCGGGGCCGGAAAGGGGACCGTCGGGTTCAATAGCGCCGAGGTGATAGCTGGCGACGGGACTGGTGCGAACATCCTTTCCAGCTCAACCGACATGTCGGTTATGGCGGTTACGCCGGGCGCCACTTCGACGCCAGTGGCTGCCGCGCAAACACCCCCACCCCCGGTGCAGATTAAGCGGCCCGCAGCACCCGCCGCAAAGTTGCCAGTCGCGCCGGTTCTTTCTGTGGGTCTATACCCGGACCAGAGCGGGTGGTACAACATCATCCGGAATTTCTTGGTGCAGTGGCAATTGCCGCCGGACGTAAGCGACGTTGCGACCGCATTGAATCAGGATCCTCAATTCGACCCGACCGTTTCCGAGGGGCTATTCGATAATAAAGTTTTTGGAGCCCTTCAGGAGGGTATTTGGTATCTGCATGTGCGCTTTAAGAACTCGGTCGGTTGGGGACCTACGACGCATTATCGGATCGGGATCGATACGACGCCTCCGCTACCGTTTATCGCCAAGATAAAAGAAGGGCCAGTGACGGAAGTATCGGCTCCGACGGTACAGTTTTCTACGCTGGCTCAGCCGTCGGGTATAGCTTTTTATCGGATACTGGTAGATGGAACCAGCGTAGGCATCTCCAGCAGCACCTCGTTTGTCCTCCCTTCGCTTTCTTTCGGTTTGCATCAGGTTTCCGTACAAGCGGTGGACGATGCGGGGAACCTGACCGAGAGTCGGCTTTCGGTTACCATCTCCGAGCCGCCGTTCCTGGTGATTGCCGGCCTTAAGGTTACCGCTCCGATCTTTTTCCTGATCATTATCGGAGTTATTGTGATCGGAATTATCATCGGATGGGGGTTAGGGCGGAAGGTTAAGTCGCGGCGGCGAGCGCTTGAAACCATGGCGGTCCGAGACGTCGAACAATTGAGCAGTAATGTGATTAGCCAACTCGACGAGATTAAGAAACGGCTTGACGGTATGACGTCAACCGATTCCGCGCTGCGGATGGAAACGAGCAGTCTCGCCGAACAGGCGCGCGCCACCGCCGAGAAAATAAAGAAATATATCATGCAGGAGATTGAGAAATTAAAATAGACCCCTAAAACGTCCGTCGGCGGTCGGTTTGCCGGAGTGTGATATAATAAATCTGGTGAAAAAACTTAGTAGTGAAAAATACAAAATAGCTGTCATCGAGGACGATGAAGTCATGTCCAAATCGCTCGTGGGCGAGCTGGAGGACGCTGAATTCAAAGTGGTGACGGCCTTTAATGGGGAGGACGGATATTCGCTGGTGCTGAGAGAGAAGCCCGATCTCGTTCTTCTTGATATCGTTATGCCCAAGATGGACGGGATGACGATGATGAAAAACCTGCGCGCGTCCGGTGAGTACGGCGAACACGTACCGATTATCCTCCTCACGAACTTGAACGCCGACGACAAGACCATGGCGGGCGTCGTTCAGAACGAACCATCCTACTATCTCGTGAAGTCGAATTGGACCGTTGCCGATGTCGTCCAGAAAGTCCAAGATCGGTTGAGTACGTAGGGGAGAGGAGCCTCAAGGAATCATTGAATAGAAAACCACCTGTTGCGAGGTGGTTTTTGTTTTATCCGTCCGCGCCGCATTAGCGGAGAGCTGTTTTTTTTGTTACCATTTTTCTGTGTATAAGGGATTTTTCACAAAAGAACACGTGAGGTCGCTCCTCGTCGCGTTCGTATTGCTGGGTCTCGCGATCGTATTCCAGTTCTATGCCTCCCTCTATTCCACGCGCGTCTCGAGCAATTTCGTGCATGACATCTTCCTTGATAACCTTCCCACCATCGACCTGAACGTGATTATTGTGGAAGGGGCGCTCTTAGCGATCGCCGGCACCGCCTTTCTCCTCGCCACAAAACCCCAGTATCTCATCTTCTCCCTGAAGGCGGTGGCGATTTTCATAGCGACCCGGGCGGTTTTCGTGTCCGTGACGCATCTCGGTATTTATCCCGGACAAATCGGTCCCGATCCGACAGGGTTCTTCGACAACATCTACACCGGCCTAGGTCTTCAGGCGGGATACTTTTTCTCGGGCCATGTGGGGCTGCCGGTCCTGATGTCGCTCATCTTTTGGAAGGAACGGTTTTGGCGGTTCCTGTATATCGGGGCCGCGGTCGTCTTCGGCGCATCCGTCCTCATCGCCCACGTGCACTATTCTATCGATGTGCTCGCGGCCCCCTACATGACCTACTGCATCTTCAAGATATCACAGTACTTTTTCTCGGCGGACTATAAACTCATCACTGCGTCCTAAGGGACCGCCATCGGAGCCACCACCATGACGACCCTGTTGGCGAGAATTGGAGCGTACGCGGTCGCGTACCGGTACGGAGCCGTTTTCCTCCTCGCGGCCGTCGAGGGCCCGATGACGATGGTCGCCGGGGGCTTCCTGGTGCGACTCGGGGTTTTCAACCTGATCCCGCTCTACGCCTTCCTTTTGATGGGCGACCTGACCGGCGACATCTTCTGGTATTGGGTGGGGCGCACGGGGGCACTCCCGTTCCTGGAGCGGTACGGGAGATTTCTCAGCGTCACGGACGAGATGGTGGAAAGAGTGAAGGGGATTTTTCAGCGGCACGGAGACAAGATCCTCTTTTTCTCGAAGATCACGATGGGGTTCGGATTCGCGCTCGTAACGCTTATGACCGCGGGTGCGACGCGGATTCCTCTGCGGAGATTCCTGTTTCTGAACTTCTCGGGAGGGCTTCTCTGGGTCGGGTTCCTCGTCGGTTTGGGCTATTTTCTCGGAAACCTGTATTCCTCGATCGAGGTCAGCTTCCAGTCACTTTCGATAGGAGCGCTCGTGGTCGTCCTGGGCGCGGCTCTCTACGGTTTCAGTCGGTTCATGCGCAGCTACTACGCGGTGCGTTTGTGATTTCCGGGCGGTCGCGCAGAACCTTCTTCCGCGGGTGCCCGGCCCTTCGCCGAAGCAGCCGGCAGGGGAGCGAAGGCATTGACAAATAGAGCACAAATATGCTATATTCTGGCCAGCAGGGACATGATGGTTTCCATTCACAATTCCACCAGGGAGGTCTCCTATGTACTTCCGAAGGAGGGTTCACACGAGTCCGCTCCGAGTCCGTGCCAAAAAGGTGCTCACGACGATTTGGAAATGCCTTCTTCTTTGCATCTGGCCCGTCCTGATCGGCGTCGCGGGTTCTCTTGCATGGTACCAGTGGCTTTTCAGAGCCGATATTCATTTCGAGGAAAAGCTCGAAGGCATCATCACGGCCGCGTGGATCCCCGAGTTCGGGATTCTCTACAGTTTGTTGGTGGCGATCGCCGTGAATACCGTATGGACGGAATACAAGTCTATGCGGACCGCGGTCAAACGGTACGATCTCGACACGTTCATTGACCTCGTCGACGAAGACCTTTCCCCGCTGGTGCACACCATGGTGCTGGTTGCCTCATTCGCGGTGCTCGCGGGGTTTCTGCTCCTCAAGTATCCCGGTCCATGGAGCGGGGGCATCCTCATCTTCGGCGTCACGTTTCTGCTCGCGCTCATGTACATCATGATTCTCGAGATCGATGATCCGTGCTCGGGGTTGTGGTACATCAAGAGCATTCCCGAGGAGTGGCTCGAAATCGACGCGAAAGAATACCGCAGGAAACGCTGCGAGGAAAGCCGCGCCCAGTACCTCAAGAAGAACGGCCACGCCAAACGGGACGGGGAGGCCCTCATGAAAGTCCTGCAGCACGGGTAACCCCTGCAGTTCTCCCAAACCATTCGGATGCGGCACGCCGCAGACCGACATTTTCTCACTATGAAGCCCAGCTTTGCTGGGCTTTTCCTTTGTGTTCCCCGCAGAAGTAACGTATTCTTTTGGTAATGAGAACTCTCTCCGAAAAAACCTACCACCGCTTCTTCACCTGGGGCGTGGTCATTAAGGCGCTCATCAGCCTCGGTGAGATCGCGCTCGGCCTCCTATTCTACTTTTTCAGCCAGGAGGCCGTCCGCGCCACCATCCTGACGATCATCGGGACCGAGATGCACGAGGTGCCCCCCGATTTCTTTTCCAATCTGCTCCTTCGGGGGTTCCAGGATTTCACGGTCACGTCCCAGTCGGTCTGGGCGTTCATCCTTCTCTCGCACGGCATCGTGAAAACATTTTTCATCGGAGGGCTTCTGCGCAACAAGGAATGGGCTTATCCCACATCCGCGGTCGTCTTCACCCTGTTCGTGTTCTACCAGCTCTACCAGCTGAGCTACGCGCCCTCCGTGTTCCTCTGGCTCATCACGATCTTCGATATCGTTCTCGTCGGGCTGATTGTACACGAGTACGTGCATCGGCGGAGACGCCGCGCGCTGGCGAGCGCGTAGAGCGAGAAGCCGTGGAGCCCGTTGACATTGCATGGGGGGTAGGGATAATCCAGAGAGAACATTCATAGACGAAGAAGGAGGGGCCATGGGAAGGGTAGTGCGCATCTATATCGCCTCCGACAAAGGACAGCCGATGCAGGAGGTTTGGTCGGTGCGGGCGATTCCTGTACGAGGTCTCGAAGGCGATCGGTATATGCTCGGGCGCGGGATGTATTCCGATTCGAAGCGCCCAACGGTCCGGGACGTGTCGCTCATCGCGTTCGAGGCGATTGTGGCCGCAAACGCAGGACTCCCTCAACCGTTCTTGCCGAGCGAAACTCGGCGGAACATCGTGACGGAAGGCATCGACCTGAATCTTCTGGTCGAGAAGCGGTTCGTAGTGGGCGAGGTGCAGATGCGGGGCGTGGAGCTCTGCAGTCCCTGCAAACATCCCGAACGTCTCGTCGGGAAGGAAGGCTTCGAGAAGGCATTCGAGGGACGCGGCGGCCTGCGGGCAGCCATTCTTTCGAACGGAACCATTACCGTCGGCGATTCGGTTGACGTGGCATAACCACCCATTTTTAGAAGGGCCGAGCGGCAATGCTCGGCTCTTTTTATACCCCGCAGGGCTTGTAAGGCTTATTTTATTTATGTATTTAGGGGCTTGTGGCTCCGCGATTGGGGGATGGTATAATAGGTACTAAATTTACCAACAGTCGTCCATTAACCAACTTTTATAGTTCCATGACCACATTTCAGAGAAGGTTCGTGTGCGGTGCGGTGGTGGTGGGTGCCCTTGCGCTCGTGGCGGGCGGGGCGGCGGCGTTCGGGAAGGGAGTCGATCCGACTCAACTTCTCGCGCAGGAACAGGCGCGATTTGCGCAGATACGCGAGGAGATTCAGGCGCGACTCGCCGGGCTCGCATCCGTGCAGCACCAGAGTGTCTGTGCGACCGCAGAGGCGGATGGCGTACGATGTCACGCGCGCGTCGTCGTGGATGCCGGCGGGTCACCCCACGTGAGCGTGGCTCCCAGCGGATACGGACCTCAGCAGTTTGTCGGTGCGTACGGCCTTGGCGGCGTCGCCGCGTCGAATCCCGGTCCCGTCATCGGTATCGTGGATGCGTACGATGACCCGCGCGCCGCGAGCGACCTCGCGACCTACAGCTCCACCTTCGGCATCCCGAAGCTGCCGACCTGCAGCGGTTCCATTGCCGCGTCGGGGGCGCCCTGCTTCCAGAAGATGGGGGAAACCGGCAGCACCGTTTTTCTCCCGCGCTCGAACTCAGGGTGGGATCTTGAGATTTCCCTCGACATCGAGGCAGCGCATGCGGCGTGCCAGAACTGCCGCATCTTGCTCGTCGAGGCGAACTCCGCGAGCTATACAGATCTCATGAAAGCTGTCGACACGGCGGTCGCGAAAGGAGCGCAGGCGGTATCCGGCTCCTGGGGCTCGGGCGAGTTCTCGAGTGAGAGCTCCTACGACAGCCACTTCAATAAGAGCGGTGTCGCGTTCACCTTCAGCGCCGGGGACGGGGGCTACGGTGCTTCCTATCCCGCATCCTCTCCCTACGTCACGGCGGTAGGCGGTACGAGCCTGCTTCTGAACCCCGACGGCTCCTACCTCGGCGAGAGCGCCTGGAGCGGGACGGGGAGCGGCTGCAGCGCCTACGAGGGGAAGCCCACGTGGCAGAAAGACCCGGCGTGCGCCAAACGCACCGTCACGGACGTTTCGGCGGATGCGGATCCGGCGACCGGAGCCGCGGTCTATGACAGCGTGTCGTACTACGGCCGATCCGGATGGTTCCAGGTGGGCGGTACGAGCCTTTCCTCTCCGCTCATTGCGGCAACCTACGCGCTTCGGGGCGTTCCCGCGGGAACCCACGGCAACTCGCTGCCCTATGCGCAGGGAACCGGGCTTAACCTGCACGACGTGATGACGGGTGCGAACGGCAGCTGCGGCGGGAGCTACCTTTGCACGGCCGCGGCGGGCTACGACGGGCCGACCGGGCTCGGTACGCCGAACGGGACCAGCGCCTTCTAGGTTCCCAAAGTCTTCGTTTAACATAATCCCGCTCCAACGACCATTGGAGCGGGATTATTCATTTCAGACTTTTGTTTTTCTTAAGAAGAGCGTTGTTAGTCGTCACCGGCGCCGGAATCATCACCTCCGCGTTCCCTCTCGTTTTCCCGGTTTGTCGGTTGTCCGCTCCCGGGGGTGAGAGGGATAGGGCGGGGGCTTCGGGTGACGGTGCTCGGCGGTACGGGGTTGGTCGCGGAGGAAGGAACCGGTGCTGCCGCAGTGGTGACTTTCCGAGGAACAAGCTTCGGTTTCTCTACTACGGGGGGAGCCTGGATGTGGGCCGCAGGTGCGCTGTCGGTCGCGGCGGTGGGGGTGGGGATGCCGGAAGGCCCGACGAGATAATAGTGAGCGGCTGCGCCGGTCCCAATAATGGTGGCACCGATGGCCGAGAAATATAATGCCTTGGTTATGATTTTGCGCATGGAGGGTGGTACGCAAACATCCTAGGAACGTTACGCCTTCTTAAAACAAAAGCGCCCCGGCGGGGCGCTTGCTTGGAAGGGCCGTGGGTCTAGTGCATATGGTCCGCCTTTTCTCCGTCCCGCATGGAGTCCTTGTGGGCACGGCACTTTTCGCAGTTTTCCTTGTTGCAGTGCCAGCACCACCATCCGCAGTGCCCATGGCGGCGCGACATGATGCCGAAGCCGATGGCAATGACGATGAGGGGCCAGAGAATGCTCCAGAGGTCCCCACTCAGGATTCCGAGGTTCTGGAGGAGAAGGGCGGCGCCCACGACGATAACGATGATTCCGAAGAACATGGTGTTCGTTGACGTTCCGTTCAATACCCGACCTTTCAAGCGTTATTGTAACACGCTCCATGTTCGCCTCCAACGCCGGGGCGGGTTTGATAGAATAGTAGCATAGAGATGCCTATGGCCAAGGAAGAAAAGCTCGCGGCAAAATTCCTTCTCGTGATGACCGCGGTGGCAATCCCCGCGTTCCTCTACGGGGCTTATATCTGGCCGCCGACGCTTGCAACGACTCCGACCTCCGTCCAATATTTCATGTTGATGTTCATGGCGGTCTTGGACGCCTATGTTCTCGGCATCGGGGTCGCTTTCTTGATCTTTGGGTGGCCGCTCGTCCGAAACACCTCCGTCCTCTCACGCCGGGAAGCGATCGCGACGTTCCTCGCGATTGCGTGGATACTCCTTTCGTGGTGGCCGCATAACAATCTTCAGGCCATTATCGGGCAGCGGCTCGCGGGAGGAAATCTGGAGGGCGCCTCCTATATCTCTGCTCTCCTCTATATTGAATACGTGTTCCGGTTTCTGCTTACCATGGCCGGCGTTACGCTCTCCTTCGTTTTCTTTTCGGTCCTAAGACGGCACCCGCCGGATTCCGGGACCTTGCTCTAGACGCATGCGGATAACGAACACGACGAACGGGGCGGTCCTTGCGGAGGACGCACGCGAGGCGCGCACGCTGAGCGAAAAGCTGGTCGGCCTGATCGGCACGGAAGCGCCCCACGCGCTTTTTTTTCGGACGCGGTGGGGAATCCACACGTTCGGGATGCGGTTTCCCATCGACTGCGTGGTGTTCGACCGTCACGGTGTGGTGCGCGCGCTCCGCGTGGAACTTCTTCCCCGGCGCTTCTTTTCATGGAACCCGTTCTGGGGGCAGGTCCTTGAACTTCCCGCGGGGACCCTCTCACGCACGGGGACGGAACGCGGGCACCGGCTCGCAGTTGCGCCCTAGAAATGGTAGAATGGGAAAATAAACCCTTATGAACCTCGAGCGGCAGAGCACCCTCATCATCGGAATCCTTATTATCTTCGGTATCGGGATTGCCACGTACTTCATCTGGCCGAATAGCGCTCCGACGTCTACCAACCCGAATTCTACCTCCACCGTGTCCACCCCCAGCGCCAACCAATATCTCTACTCCGACCAGTCCGCCGGCTTTACGGTGACCGACGAGGTCGTGGGTACTGGAGCCGCCGCCACGGAGGGCAAGACCGTGACCGTGAACTACGTAGGAACCCTCACCGACGGCACGAAGTTCGACAGCAATACCGATCCCAAGTTCGGGCACGTGGAGCCGTTCACCTTTACGCTCGGAGAAAACAAGGTCATCCAAGGTTGGGAGCAGGGGATTCTGGGCATGCGGGTGGGCGGGAAGCGCCACCTCGTGATTCCTCCCGAGCTCGGCTACGGAGCGGCGGGGACGCCCGGCGGGCCCATCCCTCCGAACGCGACGCTTATTTTCGAGGTGCAACTCCTGGGAGTCAGTTCCACACAGCCGTAAACCAATGACGGATGCGTGGGTGGTCGCGGTGGACATGGGGTACGGGCACGAGCGCGCGGCCCTTCCGCTCCTCCCGATCGCGCATGGCGGTAAACTCGTTGTCGCGAACAACTTTCCCGGCATCTCTCGCGAGGACAAGCTGCGGTGGGAAGAGTCGGAGAACTCCTACTACCTTATCTCTCGCGCGAAGGAACGCGGCGGCCTTTTGGGCCGTCTTTCGTTTGCACTCTTCGACCGCTTCCAGCGCATCCGTCCGCTGCGCCCCGCAAGCGATGAGCGGCGTCCCACCGCACAGCTCCGGGAACTCCATGCGCTGATCGCGAAAGGATGGGGGAAGGGCCTCATCGAGCATCTCGCGGCCGACCCGCGTCCTCTCGTCACCACCTTCTTCACGGTCGCCCACATGGCGGAGCACTGGGGTTACCCCGAGCCCATCTATGTGGTGACCACCGACACCGACATCTCGCGCGCGTGGGCGCCCCTCTACCCCGCGCGGACTCCCACGCATTATTTCGCTTCCACGGAAGCGGCGGCTCTGCACCTTGAGCGGTACGGCGTCGCACACGAGAACATCCTGCTTACGGGCTTCCCTCTGCCACAGGAGCTCACGCGGCGTGCCGCGCGCGACTTCGAGCGGCGCACGCGCGCTCTCCGGCCCGCATGGTTGGAGCCCGTGACCATCACGTTCTCCGTGGGCGGTGCGGGGGCTCAGGCCGCGATCGGCGATGTGCTGAGTGAAACCTTGCGGCCGCTCCTCAAGACCGGCAAGCTCCGGCTTTGTCTTGTCGCGGGCACGAACCGAGACGTGGAACGGGAATTCCACCGGGCGGTGCATGCCGCGGGGTTCGCCCACCATCTGGAGCGGGAGATCCGCATCTTCGCCGCTCCGACAAAGGAGGAGTACTTCAAGCGGTTCGATGCGCTCCTTACGGAAACCGATGTTCTCTGGACGAAGCCCTCGGAACTTTCCTTCTATGCGGCTCTCGGTCTCCCTATCCTCATGGCCGAGCCCGTCGGATCGCAGGAAGAACGGAACCGCGAGTGGCTGCTCCGTTCCGGCGCGGGCATCGATGCGGGAGATCCGCACGAAGCCTACCGCTCCATCGCCGACCGCATCACGGACGGGACCTTTCTCCGGGCCGCCGAACTCGGCTACCACCGCCTCGAGCGGCAGGGGACCGAGAAAATCCTCAAGGCTCTTCGGGACGCCTGATCCCCCTATCCCATGCTTTGGTTTCTTGCTGCCGTTCTCGCGTATCTTCTCCTTGCCCTAGCCGCGCTCGGGGACAAGGCGCTCCTCGCGGGGCCGCTCCGGACGCCCGCGACTTACGCGGTCGCCGTGGGAGGGGCCGGGATCCTCGTCCCGCTCCTCACGCCCTTTCTCGGCTTCCCGTTGCCTTCCGGCACCGTCATCGCGCTCGCGCTCGCTTCAGGGGCGGCGTTCATCACCGCGCTCCTTCCTTACTACCACGGCATCCAGGCGTTCGAGGTCTCCCGGATGGTGACGGCGACCGGCGGGCTCGTGCCCATCTTCACGCTGGTGCTCGGCCTCCTTCTTTTGCCGGGCGGGCAGGCGCTCACGCCCGGGAGCGTCCTCGCGCTCGCTCTTCTTATCGTCGGGAGCGTCACGATGACCTATGACCGGACGAAGCGCGTGACGCGCAGGAGCTTCGTGCTCGCCACTCTCGCCTCGTTCCTCTTCGCATTCTCCTTCCTGCTCTTAAAGAGCGCCTATCTCCAGGCGCCGTTCTGGTCCGTGTTCTTCTGGGCGCAGCTCGGCGGCGCCTCGGGAGCCCTCATCCTTCTCGCGCTCTCCGCCCCCGCGCGGAGCGACGTGGCGGGGTTCCTCAGGGGGCGCCGCGCGCGGGGCGGGCGGCCGCTGCGCACCACGATGCTCTTTCTCCTTACCCAGGGAAGCGCCGCCGCCGGGTCCATTCTCCAGAGCGCTTCCTTCTATCTCGCGCCGGCTGCCGCCTTCGCGTTCGTGAACGCCCTCCAGGGGACGCAGTACGTGTTCCTGCTCCTGCTCGCGTCCGCGCTCTCCGCGCGCTACCCGCACGTCTTTCTCGAGATGAACTCCGGAAAGACCCTCGCGCAGAAGATTCTCGGCATTCTCCTCGTGGTCGCGGGGACGATCCTTCTTGTGGTGGCGCATCCTTCCGCATGAAAGAGGAAACAAGCATTCCCAGAAAAAGAGTCTTTATCCGCGTGCTCCGGTGGGCCGGGTTCGTTCTGCTGGTTCTCGTCGTGGCCCTTCTTCTCTTCTTTTTCGTCGGGCCGGAGATTCCCGCGCCCCACATCGCGTGGGGGGTGAACTTCTCCGCGATGCAGGCGGAGGGGCTGAAGCTCGACCCGCGCGAGGTGTACAACGCGCTCGTGGAGGACCTCCATGCGCCCCGGATCAAAATTCTCGCGGACTGGGACCGGCTCGAGCCCTCGCGCGGCACCTTCGCGTTCAACGAACTCGACCAGGAGGTCGCGGAGGCAACCTCGCATGGCACGAAGCTCGTGGTGGTGCTGGGGATGAAGACCGGCCGCTGGCCGGAGTGCCACATCCCGGGGTGGGCGACGGGGCTCTCCGAAGCGGACCAGCAGGCGGAGGTGATGAAGCTTCTGGATGCCGCCGTGCCGCACTACGCGACCGCCTCCGCCATTATCGCGTGGCAGGTGGAGAACGAAGCGCTCTTCCCGTTCGGCACGTGCCCCTGGAGCGACCAGGCCTTCCTCGCGCGCGAGATCGCGGAGACGAAACGGCTGGATCCCACGCGGCCCGTCGTGGTCACCGATTCCGGCGAGGATTCCCTCTGGTTCACGGCCGCGCGCCTCGGCGACATCGTGGGGACCACCCTCTACCGCACCGTCTGGCTCTCGCAGCTTCATCTGTATCTCACCTATCCCTTGCCGCCGACCTACTACGGCCGGAAAGCGTGGCTGGAGGAGCTTCTCTTCGGCAAACCCGTCTGGAACGTGGAGCTCCAGGCCGAGCCGTGGGGGCCGACGCTCCTTTACGATTCGCCGCTCTCCGAACAGCGGAAATCCTTCGATCTGCCGCGCTTCCGCTCGACCGTGGAGTACGCGCGCCGCACCGGCCTCGACACGTTCTACCTCTGGGGCGGGGAGTGGTGGTACTGGATGAAGGTGAAGCAGAACGACCCCTCCTTCTGGGAGGAGGCGCGTCAGTTGTTCCAGTCCTCAATTTAGGTATGATGAAAGCATGACGTTGCGGATCATTCCGTTCATTCTCCTCGGCGCACTCGTGTTCCTGGGCGCGCATCTGGCGCTCTTCTACTCGGCCGTCGGTCTCTTTTCCATCACGGATCAGGGGGTCCGCACGTTCCTTCTTATCCTCACCGCCGTCCTCGCGGTGAGCTTCTTTCTCGCCTCGCTCCTCACGCACTGGACGGACAATCCCTTCACCCGGACCGTCTATGTCGCCTCCGGCTTCTGGCTGGGGCTCCTCGTGAACCTCCTCCTCGCCTCCGCGATCGTCTGGGTGGCTCTCGGCATCGCGCACGCCCTGGGCGGCGGGTTCGACCCCGCGGCTCCCGCCGCGATCCTCTTCGTTCTCGGCGCGGCCTACTCCGTCTACGGCGCGTGGAACGCCGAGCGCCCGCGCGTGAAGGAGGTCCGCATCGTGATCCCGGGACTCCCGGATTTCTGGAAGGGGAGGCGCATCGTGCATCTTTCGGACGTGCACCTCGGGCACGTCCACCACCGTCCCTTCATGGAGGAGGTGGCGCTCCGCACGAACGAGCTCAAGCCCGACCTCCTTCTCATCACGGGCGACCTCTTCGACGGGATGGACGGGAACCTCAAGACCTTCATCGAGCCTCTGGGGAAGCTCGCGGCTCCGATGGGCATCTACTTCGTGACCGGGAACCACGAGACCTACCTCGGCCTCGACAAGGCGTTCGCGGTGCTCCGGCAGACTCCGATCCAGATCATCGACGGCGAGGCGCGCGATCTCGCGGGCCTCCAGATCGTGGGCGTGGGCTACGCGCCGAAGCTCGGGAAGGGGACGCTCCAGAACGCCATCGAGGCCACGCGCGGGTTTGTGAAGGGGAAGCCGACCATCTTTCTCTACCACGTGCCGGAGCGCATCCCGGAGGCCAAGGCGGCGGGCGTCCACCTCATGCTCTCGGGCCACACGCACCGGGGCCAGCTCTTCCCGTTCGCGCTCCTTACGAAGCTCATCTTCCGCGGCTACGACTACGGCCTCCACACGGAGGGGGATTTCTCCATCTATACCTCGACGGGCGTCGGTACCTGGGGCCCGCCGCTGCGGACCGGGAATCACCCGGAGATTGTCGTCATCACGCCCCACTAACGTGGGGCGCGTGATATAATGGAGGCGATGAAAGGTCCGCGCGGGTTCGCAACGCTACCGCTTCTCCTCGTGATTCTCGCGGGGGCTGTCGTGTTGAGTGCGGTCGGGTACTGGGCCGTGCGGTCGGGGACGTACACAACCTTTCTCTCCCAGGACCTTACACCCCCGCTCGGGAGGAACCGCACACCCGCCCTTCCGCAGCCGCTGTCTCCTGCGCCCGTTGCAGATAGTATTAACCAGTTTGCTTTCGATTTTCTTCCTCACATCGACAACCCCGACGTGAACGTTTTTTTCTCCCCCTACAGTATCGCGATGGCGTTCGCGATGGTGGACGAGGGGGCGAGCGGGACGACGGCGCGTGAAATAGAATCAACCTTTCATTTCCCGGCTGACGCAGGCGCCAGGCGCAGCGCGTTCCAGGAAAGCTACACTGCCCTCAATCAGCCGAGCAACGCCTACACGCTCCACACCGCGAACGCGCTGTGGGCGCAAAAGGATTATCTTTTCCGCGGCGACTATCTTACCACGGTCGCCACTTTCTATGGCGGGAAAGCGACTAACCTCGACATCGCGGGCGATCCCGAAGGAGCAAAGAACACTATCAATGCGTGGGTTGCGGGTCAGACACAGGGCAAGATTACGGATTTAATCGGGTCTCTCGACCGCACGACCCGCCTCGTGATCACGAACGCGATCTACTTCAAGGGCAAATGGCTCACCCCGTTCAATCCCGGAGCGACCCACCCGGCGGTTTTCCATGTGAACGCGGGGAAAACCGTGGAAGCTCAGATGATGTCCGGGGGCGAAGACATCCAAGCCCGCTATCTGGAGAACAGCGATTTGCAGGCGCTCTGGCTCCCCTATGAGGGCAAGGACCTCTCGATGCTGATCCTCCTCCCGAAGCAGAGCGATCTCCCGGCGCTTGAGCGGTCACTCACGCTGCAAACGCTCGCAAATATTCGGACGAACCTTGCCAGCGAGAGACTCCAAGAGATTGATATTCCGAAGTTCACAATGCGCACTGACTATTCTCTAAAGAACCCCCTCCAACAGCTCGGGATGACCTCGGCGTTCGATTCTTCGGTAGCCGACTTCTCCGGGATGACAGGGAACAAGGATTTGTTTGTGGGGGACGCCGTACATAAGGCATACGTCACCGTGGACGAGGAGGGGACCGAGGCGGCTGCTGCGACGGGAGTGGTTGTGTCGGCGGGCGCCGTTGCTGTCCCCAACCCCAAGATTTTCAATGCCGACCATCCCTTTCTGTTTATGATTCAGCAGAATGCGACCGGCAACATCCTTTTCCTTGGGAAGGTCGTCGACCCTACTCTTCAATGACGGCGGATTTGGCAGCCCGCTCCTGCCGACGGGAGCGGTTTTTTTTCCGTCATCTGGGCCCGGTACCCCGCACGTTCCCGCCTACGGCGGGAAATAAAAAGCGGCGGCGCTGCATAACGCAGGCCGCCGCCGGGTTCGGCGCACACCGCCCTCAATCGTCGGTCGTCATCGCCGCGCGCTGGCAGACGACGTCGAGGCTCCCGAAGGAGGTGTTCTCACAGAGGAAGCTGATCGCCACGTCCAGGGCATCCTTTTTCTCCCTCCCGTCCCTCCCATGGGTCGCCTCTCCGAGTTTGCCCTTGGCGGCCCAGAAGCCCGGGAGAAACCAGATCTCCCAGTACTTTCCGTCGATGCCGCGGTGCGAGCGCATGCACTGGAAGCCGTAGCTCTCCAGGAGCTCCGTCTGCCGCTTGTACTTCGCAGTGGTGTAGTTGTATCCGCAGAGGCTCTGAACGAGGAGGCTCGGCGAGTACGGAGGCCAGTGCGCGTGGGTGTCGATGAGCTTTGTCACGAGGCTGTACTCCCGCTGGTCCGAACGGCTCCAATACGGCAGCATCTCCGTGTCTTCCGCGGGCGCAGGCAACCTTTCGTGCGTCGGATGAACCTGCAGGCGTCCTTCTACGACGGTCACGTGATAGTGGCCCACCATCATGCCTTCGATCTGCGCAAGCTCTTTTTCCGTGAGATTTGAGAGCGTGATCGAGTACTCTCCCAATCCGTGCTTGGAGCTCGAGATTCTGACACCTTTCGGTTCAGTCTGGTCCATGGGGACCTCCTTGGGTTTATGACGGATGATATGTGTATGAGGAACTGTCCCCACGCTACCACCCGCCGTGGTATTGCGTCAAATAAAATCGGCGCACTCCGATGAGAAGTGCGCCGCGGCCTAGGCGGCGTCCCGCTCGGCGCGCTCGGCGCGCGTGCGGTCGTTGCGCGTGAGGTACCGCTTCCGCAGACGGACATGCGCGGGCGTGACCTCGAGGTACTCGTCCTCGGCCATCACCTCGAGGCCCCGTTCGATCGTGAGCGTGAACGGAGGTTCCAGCTGGATGGCGTCGTCGTTGCGCGAGGAGCGCACGTTCGTGAGATGCTTGCCCTTCACGGGGTTCGCCTCCATGTCATGTCCCTTCGCGGCATTGCCGATGACCATGCCTTCGTAGACCTCGGTGCCCGGGCCGATGTAGAGCATGCCGCGCTCCTGCAGGTTCCAGAGCGAGAAGGCGAGCGCGGTGCCGCTGGCCATCGAGACCATCGAGCCCACGGTGCGCCGTTCGATGTCGCCCGCGTGCGGGCGGAAGCCGATGAAGCGGCTGCAGAGGATGCCCTCGCCGCGGGTCTCGATGAGGAACTGGTTGCGGTACCCGAGGAGGCCCCGCGTCGGTATCTCGAAGGTCAGCCGCAGGCGGTCGTGCTCGCGGTTCATGTGCATGAGGATGCCCCGCCGCGCCCCGAGGGTCTGGATGATGCTGCCGGACATGGGCTCCGGAACGTCAATCACCGCCTCCTCGTACGGCTCGAGGACCTTCCCGCCCTCGTGCTTCAGGATGACCTGGGGCTGGGAGACCTGGAGCTCATACCCTTCCCTGCGCATGTTCTCCAGCAGGATCCCGATGTGGAGCTCGCCGCGGCCGTACACTTTGAAGGCGTCGTTCGCGGAGAACTCGATGCGGAGTCCGACGTTCACCTCGAGCTCACGTTCCAGCCGCTCGCGGATCTGGCGCGACGTGACGAACTTGCCGTCGCGGCCCGCGAGAGGAGAATCGTTGATGCGGAACTCGAGCGCGATGGTGGGCTCGTCGATGGCGATGGCCGGGAGCGCGTCCTGGTCCGGGCCCGCGCAGAGCGTCTCTCCGATGTCGATGTCGGGCAAGCCCGCGGCGAGCACGATGTCGCCGGCGGGCGCCTTCTCCACTTCCTTCCGCTCGATCCCTTCGAAGGTGAAAAGTTTCGTGAGTTTCCCCGTCCGGGTGACGCCCGTGTGCGGGTTTTTCACCACGACCGGCTCGCCGGTATAGAGCTCTCCCTCGTAGATGCGGCAGATGGCGAGGCGGCCGAGGAAATTGTCGTAACCAAGATTAAACGGCTGCGCGCGCAACGGGGCTTTAGTGTCCGAGGGCGCCGGGGGCACGTGGGAGAGGATGGTGTCGAGGAGGGGCGTGAGGGTCTCCGACTCGTCCGTCGGGTGGAGCTTCGCGATGCCCTTGCGCCCCACGGCGTAGACGACGGGGAACTCGAGCTGCGCGTCGGTCGCGCCGAGCTCGAGGAAAAGCTCATATACCAGCTCCTTCGATCGCTCGGCGTCCGCGGCCGGCTTGTCCATCTTGTTCAGGACCACGATGGGCCGGATCCCGAGCTCCAGGGATTTCTTGAGCACGAAGCGCGTCTGCGGCATCGGGCCCTCCTGGGCGTCCACGACGAGCAGCACACAGTCGATGGACCGGAGCACGCGCTCCACCTCCGAGCCGAAGTCCGCATGGCCGGGCGTATCCACCAGGTTGATCTTGGTTCCCTTATAGAAAATAGAGGCGTTTTTGGAATAAATCGTAATCCCACGCTCCCGTTCCAGGGCGTTCGAGTCCATCGTGACGCCCTCGAGCGTCATCCCCGTCTGGCGCATCAAGGCGTCCGTGATGGTCGTCTTGCCGTGGTCGACGTGGGCGATAATGGCGATGTTGCGGATTTCCATATAAATAGGCGCACGGCGGGCCGTGCAGGGTCTATTTAAGCAGTAAATGCCCCCATCGTCAAAGAGAGATTCCGACTCGGGGGATTGGTGGCGGGAAAAGAGAACCCCCGCAGGTCGGAAAGACCCGCGGGGTATTGACAAACACTCAATCTTCTTATAAAAGGAATTAACCCTATCCCCAGGCTGCATCGGACGCAGGGATAGGGGCGTCAGTCTGGAAGTCGTTCTAACCCAATGGCTTCGTTTCCCCCTTGACTGGCGCCCCTGTTCTTGCGTCGGCTATCCCCAGGTGGTCGGCTCTTGACTCTCTACCCTTATATAATACTATATCCCTAAGGCATCTGTTACAGATTCTCTCGCCTCTCCGGGGAAACGGAAGCGGGGGACCTACAGCCTTATGCAAGTTTCCCCGCTTTTTATTTTAGGAGTACGAGTTAACGTTTCCGTGCATGCGGCGGGGGAGCAGTGCGCCTACAATTCGGGCCTAAGGAGCTTTATAGCTCTTTAGGCCCGAAGTTTTTTTCCGGTGCAAGCTTGACTGGAAAACGACGGTAGGGGACAAAGGTCGAACAATGTACAGTACAGAAATATTCTTATGAAGAAAGTTATGTTTGCAGGTGCGGTTATCTCCGTGCTTGCGCTCGGTCTTTCAGCGGTTCCGGCGTTTGCGTCGTACCACTACCAGCAGTCCGGCAGCACCGTCAGCATCACGAGCTCGAACAGCGCGTTCGTCTCGAATACGGTGAACGGTTCAGCCTCGACGGGTGACAACACCGCAAATGGTGGTAACGGCAAGAACGGTGGGGCCGGTGGCCTCGTCGAAACTGGCAATGCCAACGCTGGTGCGTTTGTCTCCAACGTTGTCAATTCCAACAAGACGACCACCGGTGACTGCCTCTGCAACGGCAAGGTGAAGTCGATCACTGTTAAGAGCACGAACAGCGCGTTCGTCTCGAACACGGTGACCGGTTCGGCCTCGACGGGCGACAACACCGCGAATGGCGGTAACGGTTCCACCTCCAAGTCCGAACGGGACTCGAAGGGTGGGAACGGTGGTGATGGCGGACTGATCGAGACTGGCAACGCGGGGACGGGGGCTGGTGTGAGCAATTACATCAACTCGAACGTTACCTCGCTCTAGTTCCTTGCGGGAGGGAAACGGGTCTCACGATCCGTCTTCCCCTCCCCAAAGCGCGGGCGACCACCGCGCTTTGGGGAGGGGAGAGAGGGGATGCTCTCCTCCACTACGAATTCATGCGAGTGAAAATCCAGCTCCTTGTGTTATTCATACCACTTGTCTTCGGAGGGCTTGCGTCTTCTGTCTCGGCCGATGACGTGCAGATATCGAACGACGTGCATGTCTCGGCTTCGGCGGGCGGGAACTCCGGCGCAAACGTCACAACAGGCGGAGCCTCGGTGAACGTCTCTATCCACAGCAGCGTGAACGGTACCCCGCTCCTGCCCGTGGATATCGTGACAACCTCACTTTCCGGAGAGGCCCGCGTGGATGTCCAGAACGACTTCACGAGCGGGACACCCTCTTCAAGCGTCCAGGTTCAGCTCGGTAATGGGGCTCCACATGTTTTCTGGGGTTTCCCGACTGGCACGCCCCCTATTGCCTCTTCCGGCCTTCCGCGAATATTCCGCCAAAAACCCTCCGTTCACGCCGTATCAACCTCCACCCCGACCTCTACAGTCCCCGCACCGCAGTTCCACCGCTCTTTTTCTTCCACCACCGGTACGTCGACCCAGTCCCACGGTTTTCTAGGAGAGTTCCCTCACCTTGCAGACTCTCTCCTCCGTTCTATATGGAACGGCCTCGGTTCCATATTTAAGTTTTAACCCAACTACCATGACCCATTTCAATTTCAAGGACATTTTCCGCCGATCTATGACCGTCGGTTTTGCCGCGCTTCTCGCGGTCGCGCTCGTCATTCGGATGCCGGCGCCGCTTGTGCGTGCGGATGACACCTCTTCCACCCCGCAGGCTCCCGCCGATACCACGACGTCGGCGACTTCCTCGAACGACGCCAGCGCTTCGAATGACGCAAGCGGTTCGGCGAATACGGGTGGCAACACGACGGATGTAAGCCCTTCCACGGGCGACGCGCAAACGCCGCCCTCCGGAGGTCCTGATGCGTCCTCCACCGGCGGGCAGGTCACATCAAATACCACATCGACCACGTCGGACACTACCTCGACGTCCCCGGATACCTCCTCGACATCCGTGGGCGACGCCACTTTGAACACGACGACAACCGATGCGTCCTCCACGTCTCCGAGCTCGAGTTCCACAGATTCCTCGGCGACTTCTACTTCCTCCGACACATCCTCCACTCCTGCGGACACGTCTTCTTCCAATACTACGGGTAGCGGTGGAGCCGACACGGGCGCCATCATCACGACGGGGAACGCCGCGGCGGCCGCGAACGTGGTGAACGTGGTGAACACGAACATTTTCGACTCGACGGGATTTCTCTCGCTCCTGAACCTCTTTGACCCGCAGATCGGAGATGTAAGCACCGACGGGCTTTCCTTCCCGCTTTCGGGGTGCACGAGCGACGGTTGCAGCCTCGGGAACCTTTCGGTGGACAGCCAGAACTCAGGCACTGTCACGAATGATGTCACGGTGGGCGCCACGACGGGGGGCAATACCGCGAGCGGGACGAGCACGATTACGACGGGGGATGCCGCGGCGGCCGCGAACGTGGTGAACGTCGTGAATTCGAATTTTGTGGATTCGAACTACCTCCTTATGGTGGTCAACAACTTCAGCCAGTGGATCGGCGACCTCGTGTTCCCCGGAAAATCCTTCTTCACGGGGCTTACGGACGGGAGCGCCTTGCCCGACAACTCCGGGACGGGCGGTAGTACGACCATCTCGAACGCGAATGACGCCACCGTGGTCAATAACACGGAGACGACGGCCGCGACGGGTGGGAACACCGTGGACGCCTCGGGAACGGCGACCGTAACGACCGGGGATGCGGCCGCGGTCACGAACACCGCGAATCTCGTGAATACGAATCTCGTGAACAGCGACCAGGTTTATATCGTGGTCCGCGTCTTCGGGAACTGGGCGGGAAATATCTTCAGCACGCCGCCCGGCCTCACGTGGGAGCAAACGCCCTACGGTCTCGTACTGCATAATTCCGATTCCAGTCCGCTTTTCACGACCGACGCGAGTTCCAGTTCCTGCTGCGATCTTCCCGGGTCCACGTCCAACACAAACACGGCGGATGTCCAGAACAACGTCAAGGTGTATGCGCTCACGGGCGGGAACCAGGTCAGCGGAGGCGGCGGTTCCATCACGACCGGGAACGCGGGCGCGGTGAGCAACGTGATCAATCTTGTGAACACCAATGTGGTGGGGCGGAACGTACTCCTCGCATTCGTGAACATCTTCGGGGACTGGCAGGGGAATCTGGCGTTCGGGAAACCGGATCTCTGGACCGGTATCCGCGCGGAACTCTCCTCGAACCCGCTTACCGAGAACACGGAGGTGACCTACCATGTGACAATCGCGAACCGGGGCACCGCTGATGCCACCGACGTGGCGGTCCAAAGCGGCCACAGCGTGACGGGGCTCATGAACGTCTCGGACGCGGGCGGAGGCACGCCGAGCGGTGACGGCGTGGGGTGGACGATTCCCGTGATCCCCGCGGGTGCCTCGACCACGCTTACTTTCTCTGAGCGCACCTCCGACAATCTTCCCATCGGGCTCACCCCGCTCGTGACGACCGTGACGGCCACTCCCAAGGAGGACGATGCGGATTCCACCGACAACACGGATGCCGTGAGTCTTCCTCTCGAGCGGACTATCCCGCTCCCCATCGCTTCCCACCTCTCGCTCAAGGAAACGAACAGCGCGACCGCACCGATAGGACCGGACAGCGATGTGAAGTTCCACTTCACCGTCCGGAACAACGGGGCTGTCCCCGCGACGAGCGTGCTCCTGCACGAGAAGTTCTACGATCCATGGGGCACGCTTCTTGGCGAGAACACGTGGACCTTGGGGAGCATCGATCCGGGCCACGGGTACGCTGTGGACTATGACACGCATTTCGACGCGACCGCCCGCACGGGATACTACACGAGCTTCTCCTCTCTTGAGGGGGCCGATGCCGTGGGTACGATCCAGTCACAGAGCGACATGATCTCGGGAAGCAGCGTCTACCTCGTGAACCCCGCCGACGCCACACCGCCACCCTCCGCACCGCCTACCGTGCACTTCGTCGCTCCGCAGACGCCCAACCTTCCGAACGCCGTGCAGCAGGTGAGTCCGAAGGTCCAACATCTGGTGATTCAGAAGCTCCTTTCCCGCCGGACCCCGCCCGTGCCCATCGGAGGACTCACGGTACTCGCAGCAGGAGGTACCCCGCCTCCGAAGTCTTTCCAGGATGCGCTTCCGGCGCCCCACGGAATCTTCACCGATTCGACGCTACCGACGGGGAGTATTCTCCTCGCGTCTCTGCAGCCGGTCCTTCCCACCGATCTCTGGGGGCACTTCACGGATTTCGTCCACTCCATCCTGCAACCCTAGAACGCAAGCCGTCTGAGAAAATCTCCCGCCCCGAGAAATCGGGGCGGGGTTTTTCTCCGCTGCCGCATCGTCTATACTGGGAGAGATGACGCCCCCGTTCCTTAGCGACAATCCGTACCTTTGGGCCATCGCAATCCTCTGGACGCTGCCCTGGAAAGGAGTGGCGCTCTGGAGGGCCGCCCATGCCGAGCGGAAAGGCTGGTTCATCGCGCTCCTTGTGGTGAACACCTTCGGGCTTCTTGAGATCCTCTATATCTTCGTTTTCAGTCGGAATACGACGAAGCCTCCCGACCCTACGTCCTAGCGCAGCGGCGCGACGTCTTCCTCCGATGACAAAGGACCACAAGCGCTACAGTCGGTTCAAGGCGTTCCTGACGCCCGACGGCGCCCTCTTCGTAGCGCTTCTCCTCGTCCTCTTCGTCCACTACCTCCACCTCGCCCCGGAGAACGGGACGCAGGACGTGCTTGTAGTCCTCGGTCTCCTGGGAACAATCCCCGTCCTTTTTTCGGCGGTGGCAGCTCTGCGGAACAAAAGGGTCTCGGTGGACCTCCTCGCGTCCATCGCCCTCGTGGCGTCCCTCCTCGCGGCCCAGTGGGAGTCCGTCGCGTTCATCGATCTTATGCTCGTCTCCGCGCGCATTCTGGGACGCTCGACCGAGGACCGGGCGCGCCACGCCATCGAGGGGCTTCTGAAATATCGCCCGCAGCGCATCAAGGTACGGCGCGGCGACCGGGTCGTGGAAGAGTCCATTGCCGAACTCAAAGCGGGGGACGTGGTGGTCATCGAGGCGGGTGAGCGCATTCCCGTCGACGGCACGGTGGTGGAAGGGGAGGCGAGCGTGGACAACTCGACTCTCACGGGAGAATCCGTCCCCGTCGCGCGCAAGGTCGGAGATACGGCCCTGAGCTCCACGCTCGTGGTCTCCGGGTCCCTCACCATCAAGGCGTCGAAAGTCGGGGAGGATACGACGCTCGAACGCATCGTCCGCCTCGTGGAAGAAGCGCAGACCAACAAGGCGGATATCCGAACCACGGCGGAGCGGTTCGCCTCCTGGTACGTGGCTCTGACGCTTGTCGGCGGGGTCGCGATCTTTACGGTGACGCGGAACATGCTCTTTCTGCTCTCGGTGCTCCTGGTCGCATGCGCCGATGACATCGCGGTGGCGGTTCCGATCGCCTTCATAGCCTCCGTGGTGCGCGCCGCCCGGCGGGGCATTCTCATCAAGGGCGGCAGTTTCGTGGAAGCGCTCGCCAAGGTGCGGACGGCCGTGGTGGACAAGACCGGGACCCTGACGCGCGGGATGATGAAGGTGGAGGGGATCCTACCCTTCGGTGCCCACACGCGCGACGAGCTTCTCCGGTTCGCGGCGGTGACGAATTTCTTCTCCAACCACCCCGCCGCGCGGGCGATCCTCGCCTATACCGAACAGAGCGGGTTGTCGCTCCGCCCGCCGGTGAAATTCGAGGAGATGCCGGGGCACGGGAGCACCGCGGAGGACGGGCCCCACCATCTCGTGGTCGGAAAACTCTCCTTTCTCGAGGAGCGCGGGGTTGCCGTCACGGAGGAGGAACGGGCGGCCATCGACGCGGAGAAGGCGAAAGGGGAAAACGTGACGCTCATCGGCGCCGACGGGGGGCTCATCGGCATGATCACGCTCTCCGACGCGGTCCGCCACGGCGTCCGGGAGGCCATCGCGCATCTGAAGGGCCTCGGGATCGAACGCTGGGTCATGCTCACGGGTGACAATGAGCGCGCGGCGGAGAAGGTGGCGGTGCAGGTGGGAGTGACCGAGTACCACGCCAACCTCCTGCCGGAAGACAAGCTGGCGTTCATCCAGAGCGCGATCAGCCCCGCGGGCAAGGTGATGATGGTGGGCGACGGAGTGAACGACGCCGCGGCGCTGGCGCTCGCGGATGTGGGTATCGCGATGGGAGCCGTCGGGTCGGATACCGCCATTGAAGCCGCGGATGTGGCCCTCATGCACGACAACTTTGCGCGCATCCCCGAGGTCGTGGAGATCGCACACCGCACGATGCGCGTGATCCGGCAGGACTTCTGGATCTGGGGCGTCACGAACGCCGTCGGCTTCCTCCTGGTTTTTCTCGGGGTCATCGGTCCGGAGGGCGCCGCGGCCTTCAACTTCGTAACGGACTTCTTTCCGCTCATGAACTCCTTGCGGCTCTTCCGCCCGCCTCTCAATCTCCACAACGGACGCTTGGGGTCTGCCCCCGCATCTGGTAAAGTAGATAGCAGGTCGCAGCGTCCCTGACCCCGCGGTCACTTCTCATGTTCAAAAAAATCGAGTTTTTCATCTTTCTCGTGATTGCCATCTTCCTCGTGTGGCTGGGGTACAACTATTTCCGCTAGTTCCTATGGCGGATTTTCTCATGGGCCCCGTGCTCATTTGGCTGCCCAAACTGGCATGGGGCGCGCTTGTGGTGCTCGCCTTAGGCCGCTACATCGCGGAGCATGCGCCGGAGGCTCGGGAGTCCCGCTTCTTTCTGCGCTTCGACTACCGCACGCTCGCGTGGGCGGCGATCGGAGTCCGTATCCTCTTCGCGCTTCTTTTTTCCGTGGGGCAGTATTATGTGTGGACGACCGACGCGTTTACGCAGACCTTCCTGCACGCGGCGGTGAACCCTCAGGTGCGCGAAGTCCTTGTGCAGTGGTTCCCGTGGATTTTCGGGTCTCCCCTCGGATATTTCTTTTTCTACAGCTGGGGACGGTTCTGGTTCAATGTCGTGATTTCGGTGGGCGTGGCCGCGCTTTTCCGATGGTTCCTCATGGGCCTGCAGCGTTACCGGGAACGTTTCTTTGAGCCGGGAGAGGTGGATCTGGGATTTCTCGCGGCCCTCGCGGCCGGCTGGCCGAACGTCGTGATCTTTCTCCCCATCGCATTTGTGAGCGTCCTTCTGCTCTCCGTGGCGAGAGGAATCGTGTGGCACAAGGCGTACACGACGCTCGGCGCGCCGTTCCTTCTCGCGATGCTCGTGACCCTCGCCTGGGGTTCGGAACTTATCGGAACATTCGGTCTTACGGTTCTGCATATCTGACCGCGGAGGAAGGATTGTTGCGCGCAGGCGCCATCATTCGTACACAGTATCTACTTGTGGGCGTCTTTCGGCGCGGTTACAATGGGTATGGTTAGAACTGTCTCGTTTGTATGTCCAGAATCAAGTTATTTCTCGCTTTTCTGAAGCGTCCTTGGGGCATCGTTCTCGTCGTTGTGGTACTCGGGACGGCAGCGTACATCGTTTTCGGCGCGGGGAAGAAGGCGGCGCCCGAGATCGTGGTGGTGAAGCGGGGGAACATCGCCCAGGAGGTTTCGGTGACGGGGCAGGTGAAGCCCATCCAGAGCGTGGATCTCGGATTCGATATCGCGGGGAGGGTGGCGCGCGTGCCGGTCGCGGTGGGGGACCATGTGAACCGCGGAGACCTTCTGGTGGCTCTCGATGCGGGGGACCTGCAGGCGCAGCTCGCGGAAGCACAGGCGAACGTGGATGCCGAACAAGCGAATCTCGATTCCCTGGAGGCCGGCACGCGGCCGGAGGAGCTCCAGCTCTCGGCGGCGAAGGTGACGAGCGCCCAAGTGGCGGTGGGCCAGTCCCTCCAGGCGTTCACCGACGCCCTGCGGGACGCGCAGGTGAAGGCGGACGACGCCATCCGCAACAAGGTGGACCCTTTCTTCACGACGCCTCAGACGAATCCCCAGCTCGTGTTCTCCATCACGGACCCCCAGCTCCAGTTGGACCTTGAATCCATGCGGCTTTCGCTCGAGGGACGCCTCACGGCCTGGAGGGCCGCGGTCGCGAGTTTCACGACCTCCACGGATCCCACCGCGCTCGACACGATGACGCAGGCGGACCTCGCGCTCGTGCAGACATTCCTCGGCAAGGTCACACTCGCCCTCAACAATCTCACGCCGTACGGGGGTCTCGCGCAGGCGACCATCGACGGCTGGCGCGCGAACGTTTCGACGGCGCGGGCGAACATCGGGCTTGCGATCACGGACCTCACGACCGCGCGCGAGGCGTACCTGAACGCGGAGACCGCGGTCACGGTCGCGGAGAACCAGTACGCCCTGGATGCCGCGAGTTCCACGCCGGAGGACATCGCGGCGCAGACCGCGCGCGTGGAGCAGGCGCAAGGGAGCGTCGATTCCATCCGTGCGCAGATCGCGAAGACCTACATTCTCTCGCCCCTCGCGGGCGTGGTGACGCAGCAGGACGCGAAGGTGGGCCAGGCGGCCACGCCGAACACGCCTCTCACGGGCGTGATGGGGGATGGGGGGCTCGAGATCGAGGCGGACATCGCGGAGGCGGACATCGCGAAGGTCGCGGTGGGGCAGTCCGCCGCGGTGACCCTCGACGCCTACGGGCCGGGGGTGCAGTTCCCCGCGACGGTCGTGAAGATCGACCCCGCGGAGACGATCCTCGAAGGAGTGGCCACCTACAAGACCACGCTTCAGTTCGTACAGAAGGACGACCGGGTGAAGTCGGGGATGACGGCGAACGTGGATATCACGACGGCCGAGCACGACAATGTCCTGGTTCTGCCCCAGTACGCGGTCACGAACGCGAACGGCGTGCATACGGTGCAGGTGGAGCGCGGAGCAAAGGTGGAAACCGTGACGGTGACGACCGGGCTCCGCAGCCTGGACGGCACGACCGAGATTCTGAGCGGTCTTGCGGAGGGCGATCAGGTCGTGGTGGCGGGCTCCGCGACCCCCTAGCCCGGTTCCTATGGCGCTCATCGAGGTAAAGGACCTCGTAAAAACCTACCAGGAGGAGGGGGGCAGTGTGGGGACGCAGGCGCTCGCCGGCGTCTCCTTTTCGATTGAGAAAGGCGAGTTTGTCGCGGTGATGGGCCCGTCGGGCTCGGGCAAATCGACGCTCCTCCACGTGCTGGGGTTCCTCGACCGCCAGACCAGCGGCACCTACCGGTTCGACGGACGCTCGAGCGACGAGTACACGGGGGACGAGCTCGCCGCCGTGCGGAACGAGAAGATGGGGTTCGTCTTCCAGTCGTTCAACCTCCTCCCGCGGGCCTCGGTCCTCGAGAACGTACAGCTCCCGTTCCTCTATTCGGGCGTCTCGGATCGCGAGTGGGAGAAGCGCGCCACGACGGCCATCGAGCGGGTCGGACTTTCCCCTCGGCTGCGGTTCCCGACCTCCCAGCTCTCGGGCGGGGAGCGCCAGCGCGTCGCGATCGCGCGCGCCCTGGTTCTGAATCCCCAGATCATCTTCGCCGACGAACCCACCGGCAACCTCGACTCGAAGTCGGGCGAGACCGTGATCGAAATTCTGCAGAGGCTGAACGAAGAGGAGGGGCACACGGTGGTTCTGATTACCCACGAGACGCACACCGCGGAGCACGCGGAGCGCATCCTTCACATCATCGACGGAGCCCTCGACCGCGACGTCAAGGTGGCGCAGCGCCGCAAGATCGGCGACGCGTTACTTAAATAATCCCATGCATCTCCGCCATCTCGTGAAAACCTCGATCTCCAGCCTCTCCGTGCACCGGTCCCGGACGCTCCTCACGATTCTGGGGATCGTCATCGGTATCGCGGCCATCATGATCGTGATGTCCCTGGGCACCGGCGCGCAGGGCATCATCCTGGGGCAGATCCAGGGCATCGGCGCGAAGACCATCGCGGTCTTGCCGGGGCGGGAACCCACGAGCCCGACCGATGTCACCTCGCTCTTCTCGGATTCGCTCAAACAGCGCGATCTGGACGAGCTCCGCAACCGCTCGAACGTGCCGACCGCGACCCGCGTCGAACCCATCGTCCTCGGCTCGGAGCCCGTGAACTACCAGTCGAACGTCTACCAGACGACCATCATCGGCGGGACAAGCTATCTGTTCGACATTTACAACATTGATGTGACCGACGGCCGGGCGTTCACCGACGACGAGGTCCAGTCGAACGCGCCCGTGGCCATCATCGGCGAGACGATCCGGGAGAAGCTTTTCGGGACCGACGACCCCATCGGGCAGAAGGTCCGCGTCAAGGGGCAGAATCTCACGGTGATCGGGCTCATCCCGCAGAAGGGCCAGTTTTCCTTCCTGAACTTCGACGAGATCATGCTCGTCCCCTACACCACGGCGCAGCAGTACATCTTCGGCATCAAGTACTTCAACCGGCTGATCGTGGAAGCGGACACCGAGGCGCACGTGAACCGGACCGTGACGGATATCCAGACGACGCTCCGGGAAGCGCACAACATTACCGACCCCTCGAAGGACGATTTCTTCATCCAGACCCAGCAGGGGATCCTGCAGCAGGTGTCGACCATCACGAACGCCATGAAGCTCTTCATCGCCGCGGTCGCGGCCATCTCCCTCATCGTGGGCGGCGTCGGCATCATGAATATCATGCTGGTCGCCGTGACGGAGCGGACCCGCGAGATCGGCCTCCGGAAGGCCCTGGGCGCGCGGGACCGGGACATCCTGCTCCAGTTCCTCCTCGAGGCCACGATGCTCACCTCGACGGGCGGCGCCTTGGGCATCGGTCTGGGGACGCTCTTTTCCTTCGCGACCTCCTTCGTTTTGACGAAGTACCTGAACACTGCCTGGCCCTTCGACTTCCCGGTCGTCGCGGCGCTCCTCGGGCTCGGGGTCGCGGCGGCGGTCGGATTCCTGTTCGGCATCTATCCCGCGCGCCAGGCGGCGAAGAAGAGCCCCATCGAAGCGCTGCGCTATGAGTGACTCCGCGTCTTCCGTTCCTGCGTGGTACTATATAGAAGCATAACGCGATTCTAGGCTCCCATGGATCGATTCTTTCTTGGAATGCTCGTGTTCATCCCGCTCGCAGCGGGAGCTGCCCTGCTGCACGCCGCGCCGACCGCGGTGTTCTTCCTTTCGGCCCTCGCCATCGTGCCGCTCGCGAAGTACATCGGGGAAGCGACCGATGAGCTTTCCGCCCACACGGGCCCCGGCCTCGGCGGCATTCTGAACGCCACCTTCGGGAACGCCACGGAGCTCATCATCGGCATCATGGCCTTGCAGGCGGGGCTCCTCGACGTGGTCAAGGCTTCCATCACGGGCTCCATTATCGGGAACCTGCTCCTTGTTCTGGGCACCGCGATGCTCGCGGGCGGCATGAAGTACAAGGAACAGGAGTTCAACCGTACGGCAGCCCTCGCGAGCGCCGCGACGATGCTCCTCGCGGTCATCGCGCTCGTTGTGCCCGCGATCTTCATTCAGACGTCCCCCCAGGTGACCAGCTACACGGTCGAGGAGCTTTCACTCTTCGTGGCCGCCCTCATGGCGGTCGTCTACATCGGGCAGATCCTTTTCACTCTCTGGACCCACCGCCACCTCTATGTGCAGGAGGTGGGGAAGTTCGAAGCGCGGTGGAGCAAGACGAAGGGCATTCTCGTGCTTCTCGTCGCGACCGTCGCCGTCGCCTTTATGAGCGAGATCCTCGTGGGGGCCATCCAGCCCCTGGTGGCGCAGTTTGGCTGGACGGAGCTTTTTATCGGGGTCATCTTCGTCGCCATCATCGGGAATGCCGCCGAGCACACCTCCGCAGTCGTGATGGCCCTCAAAAACAAGATGGACCTCGCGCTCCAGATCGCCATCGGATCGACGACCCAAGTCGCGATGCTCGTGGTGCCCGTCCTCGTGTTCGTGGGAGTCCTCGTCGGGCACCCCATGAACCTCATCTTCGACACGTTCGAGCTTATCGCCATCGTCCTTGCGGTCCTCGTCGCGAACCTCGTCGTCGAGGACGGGAAATGCAACTGGCTTGAGGGGGTCCAGCTTCTCGTCGCCTACGCCATCATGGGTATCGGGTTCTTCTTCCACCCCTAACGCGCTCTCCATGATTGAATTTCCGGATTTTCAGAAGGTGGAGCTGAAGGTGGGGAAGATCCTCACCGCGGAGCGCGTCGAAGGCTCCGACAAGCTCGTGAAGCTCTCGGTGGACCTCGGCGGCGAGACCCGGCAGATTGTGGCGGGCATCGGGAAGAAATACACCCCCGAGGAGCTCGTGGGCCGGCAGATTATCGTGGTCGCGAACCTCGCCCCTCGCATGCTCTTGGGGCTCGAATCGAACGGGATGCTCCTCGCCGCGCACGACGCGGAGGGCGGCCCCATCCTCCTCATGCCCGACAAGGAGGCTCCGCCTGGAAGCACTGTGAGTTAGAAGGATTGGGAGAGTTCGAATCCAAGGCCCCCACGCCGACCAGGTGTATAATAAGCTTAATTCACTATGACTGTAGTTCTGACGATTGCTTTTCTAATTGTAGGCTGCCTCATCGGATACATATACGCGAGCCGTAGATTTCAGGAAGAGAAAAATCAGGCACTAAGAGATTTAGGACTACAGAAAGAAGAAGCGCAAAGGGTCTTAGCGCAGCAGAAAGAACAACTACTAAAGGAAGCGGAGCAGGCGAAAGAACAAGAGCTGAGAGAATTAGGACAACAGAAAGAGGAGGCACAGAAGGAATTGGCGCGTCTAAAGGAAGAGCTGCAAAAAGAAGCCGAGCTGCAGAAAAAAAGGACGCTCGAAGGTTCGAGAGCTGGCATCAAGGGAAGGGTTGCTGAAAACCTTGCTTTGCTCATCCCTGATTTTCAAGAACAACATCCTGATTTAAAGATCTCTGAGGCGAGGTTCACAGGAGAGCCGATTGACTATCTATTCTTTGAAGGAATCGACGAAAAGAACATTACGAAAGTCATTTTTCTCGAAGTTAAGTCTGGGAAACATCCTCAACTAAACCCGACCGAAGCCAGCCTAAAAAATGTCATAGATGACGCGGAGACCAAGGGCGCGAATGTGATTTGGCGAGAATACATAGTTCATGAGCCAGAGATTCAGGCTATTCCGCCACCGGAAGTTCCAGGAGAAAGCACTGAAGCTCCTACCTCAATACCCCCTACCGAAAAAGCCTAGCTCACCGAAGCCTCCAAAATCGTTCGAACATCGTCCAAGGCCCCCAACATGGAATCTTATAACCCACAAGACTTCAAGAATTTGGCAATTTCCGCGGCGGAACAAGCCGGAGATGTTTTAATGCGTCACTATGGCAATGTCGTCACGGAATTTAAAGAAGGGGGCTTTGATATGGTATCGATAGTTACCAAAGCTGACCGAGAATCTGAGGACTGTATCGCCGGGGCTATTAGAAAGCACTTTCCCGCTCACGGCATTTATGGAGAAGAGGGAACTGACGAGAAAAGTGGAGCTGAGTATATCTGGTATATAGATCCACTTGATGGTACTTCAAATTTCACAAGAAACATTCCACTTTTTGGCATATCAATTGGTCTCATAAAGAACGGCCGTCCCATCGTTGGTGTTTTGCACTTTCCGGCACTTAAGCTTCTGCTTAGCGCCGAAGATGGGAAGGGTGCTTTTGCAAATGGCACAAAAATTAAGGTTTCGACGCGGTCTCTGGAACAATCCTTGTACTACTCTGGGGGAAAGTATAAATCAGACTTCTTGAACCAACTTCAACCTGATATTGCATCGGCTGTTGGGTTGATAAAAATTATTGATGCCAGCAGCTACGAATTCGCACAAATCGCTATGGGTGATGCCGAGATATATTTCCTGAAAAATGTACCGTATGATGTCGTTGCCGGCATCTGCGTTGTTCGTGAAGCTGGAGGGGTCGTAAGCGATGCTGAAGGAAATGAATGGCAGCTCTCTTCAAAAGAAATCTTAGCTACCACCCCAAGCTTGCATCCAAAGATATTATCCCTCCTTCGCGGCCGAGAGTCTACGAATTCATAGCCAGAATCGTTCGAACATCGTCCAGGCCCCGCAATGATACGAACATGAATTGGCACCTCCTACTGGGAATAATTGGCGGCGTCATCGCTCTGCTCGCCGTCATTCCCTACATCAGAGACATTCTCAAAAAAACGACTCGCCCTAACACCGTTTCCTGGTCTATCTGGGCATTCCTTCTGCTAATTTCGATCCTGGCCCAAATGAGTGCTGGCGCATCATGGTCGATCATTCTTCTCGTTGGAGACTTCATCGGAACAGGCACGATAGTCATATTTTGTTTAATTGGCTACGGATACAGGAAATATGGGTGGATCGAATGGGCATGCCTTACTCTCGCAATCCTCGCAATCATTTCTTGGCAAACCACCCAGCAACCCCTTCTGGCTATCGCTTTCGCGGTTGTGGCCGATGCGATGGCTGCCATACCGACCCTGGTTAAGGCATACCGCGATCCTTGGTCGGAACATCCGACCATGTGGCTCATCATCGCGCTCGGAGCTCTGCTTAGCATTCTCTCTACTACAATTCTTAATCCGCCCAATCTTTTGTTCCCCGCCTACCTCCTTGCTATGAATGGAGCCATCGGTATTGTGGCGCTCGCTGGCAGAGGGGTTAATAGGCCAAACCCCTAAGAATCGTTCGAACATCGTCCAAGGCCTGGGAAATGCGTTTTAACAGGCGATGATACTTGCTTGATAGGAGATCTAGGTTGGTATACTATTTGCATATAAATGAAGTATAAGAACACGCTTCAAAAAGGGTCCGTCCGCTATATCGTTTTTAAAGACGACGGTGTTTGGTATGCGGTAGCCTTGGAATTCAATATTGTAGAGGCGGGAGACGACCCGCGTGAAGCTCTGAACCTGCTCTTTGAAGCGATCCAGGGTTATGTGAGGTCGGCGCGGAAAATTAAGGCGCGGCCACAGATTCTAAATCAACGAGCCGATTCGGAATACGAGGACCTATGGCAGAGCCTACAAGAGCGTAAACGAAGCCTTGCGTCGCGTTCCATGCCTGTTTTTACGTTCGGCGAACGGTCACTAGCAGCGGCCTAGAGCGATATGCCGCGAGGTGTTTTTAACTGGACCTTCGACGACATTGTCCGGTTTCTTAAGGACAATCGGTTTACCTTGAATCATGTGGAGGGGAGCCATTATTTTTATATTGGAACATCTGGCGGGAGCCTACGCCAGGTCTGTGTGCCCTTCCACGGAAAGCGAGTAATTAATCCGCGAACCCTGAAAGGTATTATTCGACAGTCGGGGATTGCAAAAGATCGCTGGTTGAGACGTTAGTTTTCTTGGATATAATCCCAAAAATCGTTCGAACATCGTCCAAGGCCCCCAGCTAAGGTTTGCCTGGCAAAAGATTGACAAATAGCACTAAATAGTGCTATTTTACTTTTCAGTCATTTACCAGCGGTATTTTATCCATGAACACTAGAGAAAGGAGTTCGGTATGTGCGGATTCATCAGCTGGATCGAAACATCTCTAATCTCTCCGAAGTCGGGCCTCTTTTACCTGACCGACGCGCAGGCCTACTCGGACCGAGGGAAGGAGGTTCTTGCGGGAGCCCAGGACAACGACATTCTGGGCCACGGGGCGATCCGCGCGTTCTACGACCTGGGGCAAGTGGGGAAAGAGCACGAGGTGACGGATTTCTGGAACCTCGAGAAGCTCCCCTCCGAGCTCCAGGAAAAGATCAGGAATTTTGATCTGTACTGGGGCAGGATGTTCCGGAGCGGCTGCTTTCAGGACGATGATCTCCGTCATATTCTATTGCATGCCCCTTCCGGTTGGAGAGAGAAAGCATGGACGCAGCTTCTCATGCAGCATCCCACGAACAGCGATTTCCTTATCATCGTGCGGGATGCCCCCGCCGAGTGGAAAGAGAGGGCGTCTGCGCAACTCTTTGAGCAGGATCTCTCGAATGAAGATCTCCGCTACATCATGGCGTACGGCACTCCCGAGTTGCAGGAGAAAGCCTGGAAGCGTCTGATGGAACAGGGTCCTTCCAGCGGCGAACTCTGCGCAGTCGTTGCGTTCACTCCCCAGCAATGGAAAGAGAGGGCATGGGATATGCTCACGACACGGGAGCTCTCAGACGAAAACCTTCGTTTCCTGGAGATGCACGCCCCCCATGCATGGGCGCAGAAGGTTCGCGTGGAGCTTGTGAAGAGGGGGAAGGGAAGTCTCGGCCTCTGAACGAAGTTTCGAACATACACTCACCACTCAAGGAGGCAACCAATGGCAACCCCAGACAATGCTTCCACGGAGGCTAAGGCGTGGTCGCTGGACGTTCCGCAGTCGAACCAAGAGTTCGTCCGGAAGTGCCTTGCCCTGAAGATGGCGACTCCGTCGCTCGCGGATCTGACGCGAGCGCAGAAGCTCAAGCTACTGACGGATTTCTTTGTGTCCGTGCTGGCCGAAAGCTATTTCGATGGGAGCGGCTTTGATGTCGCGGTCATCGCGGCCATGTTCAAGCTTCAGGAAAGATTCAAGGATGAGTAGTCCGCATATCTGTATCCACACCAACGCCGCCACGCTTAACAGCTGAAGCGGCGTTTTTATTCACAGAAGCGCCGATATCCAGTTTTAGCCTCTTGGGCTTGGATATCCCAAGTGATTTGGCAGCTGAACGGATTGTAACGTAGGAGCGGCGCACTGCTGACTCTGGGGCCTTGTGTGTGCGAATCTGTCGAGGACACGGTCTTCGCTGACACGCTCAGCTGCTTGCGAGTAGCAAGCGCAGAACGCTATTTCGGAACCCTAATTATAGGAGAGTCACACATCACATCAGGATCAGGCCTCCCTCCAGACCAGGGTGTTCCGTTGCCGCCTCGCTCCTCTATAGAAGCGACGCTCTCGAACATCATCTTCGTGTTCTTGAGGTTCCTGCTAGGCCGGGCCAGTTCCGCCGCGAGGACCACAGGAAAGCAGAGAGGGTAGATTCGTTCGGGAACATCCCGAAGAAGGTACTCAACCCACTCAATGGCTGCTTTCAGCCTTTTTTCTGTCATAAGTATTTTCTGCTGTTTTGCACGACCTTTGTTTCCGATGGATAGATGCTTGTGAGTGATCCATTGCTCCCAGCCCCGTGTATATCAGCGTCCGTCATAGAACCCAGTGAGGCGTCTCCTTCTCGGTCGGCATATTCGACGATGATAAGCTGTGGAATATACGTCATGTTTCAACAAATGAAGCCTCCTTTCCGCGGCCCGTTCCGCCTTGGCCAAGGCCCGCTGCGACCGGACATCCTTTGTCCCTCGGACTCCTGGCTCACGTCCCGGTCCGCCTCATCCTCGTACGGTTTGCGGAGCACAGGGTCCTTCAGCATAGCGAGCGTCTCTTCGTTGCTCAGGCCGGATTCGGGGCCGCGGTACGGACCCTTCGGAAAGATGAACCCCGGTACCGTGTTCCGAAGGACGGCGAACGCCGCGAGACATAGCGCATCGCACAAATCGTCTCGAGACTCCTTCCCGAACCCCACGAGCTGCTCGATCACAGTCTCGCAGCCCTTCCTCGGGAACAGGATCTTCCCCTCCCGGATCAGGTATCCGAGAATAGCGAACCGGGTGCGCTTGTCGTATGGCAGCTTGTCCGCCGTGGCCTTCATGCGGCCCAGGGAATTCACCTGCTCCGGCAGGGATTTCTGGTACCCGATCGCCTCGATCCGCACATCCACCGGCCGATAGCCGGTCATGAGGTGGTTGTACCGCCGCTCGAGCTCGTCCACGGTCTCCGGGAAGTTGACGTGGTCGTTGAAAGGGTCGGGATAGAGGAAAAGTTTCGTCTCCTCCCCGGAATTGCAGACGATCCCGCTCACGATGGCAGTGCAGTCCGAGGTCTGCTTCTTGGAAATCGCGGGGTCGCACCCCATCACGAACCCGCGCACGTACCCCGCGTCCGGGAGCCTGTCGTAGTACTGGATCCATTCCCGTTCCACCACCGATTCCTGGGTGGAGATGAACTTCAGGTTCATCTCGCGCTGGTAGTCGGCCTCGTCGAGAAACTTCTTCCGCTCCGCTGCGAGGACCTCGGGAGTGTACCGCTCGGGCCAGGCGATCGATCCGTCCTCCCGCTCGAGCGGGTAGGCGCGGAAGACCCCGCTCATCTGTCCGGACTCAATCGCGCCCCCGAGGCGCATGAGGGTGGAGAGAGGGTGGAGGAGATTCCCGACCACAACGATTCGCGTCTCCTTCCCCACGCCTCCGAGGAAGAGGATCTCGCTCTGAAAGTAATGAAAGTCTTTCTCCCTGCCGTCATCGCTGCGGACCGACTTCATGTCCTGGATGTCATCTGCGATTATTAGCTGCGGCCGATAGTGCTTGTATTTCAAACCGCGGACGGATTGTCCCGCCGAGACGGCCAGAATCTTCGTGTCGTAGCGGGGGATGATAATCTCGTTCTGGGCCCACTTCTTGAACTCTTCCCGGGATAACCCGAAGTCCTTGCGGAGGAGCCCATCCCGTTCGAGGACGTCCCGGATATTCGCGAGATGCTGCTCCGCCTGTTGCTGGGTGTCGCTGAAGATGACGATGAAATGTATTCCCTGAGCCATCGCAGCGTAGAGGGGATAGCACTGCGTGAAGACGAATGATTTTCCGCAGCCTCTGAATCCCGAGACGACAAGCAGAGGCGCGTCGCCGGCCGCCAGTTTGAACATCTCTCTATGAAAATTCGCGGTCGGCGCGAACATGGCTTCCGGGAAATAGGTCCGGGCGAAGAGGTAGAGATTCTTCGTCACGAGGGCTTTCCGGAACGTCCGGCTCTCCTGCGCGCGCCGGATGATGTCGTCTAAGGAATCATTGTTCATGGTCATCGGTATCCGGTTCTTGTTGTGCGGGAAGCGCGTCCCTGATCGCCCGTTCGATGATGTCCTTCTCCTCTTCGGTAAGAGGCTCCTCCGCGATAGCGACGCGTCCCGCGAGTTCCAGTTTATGCGAGTACGTGGCGCTGTGAGATTGTAACCAAAAACGGATGGCCGGAAAGTAGCCGGCCTTAATGAGTCTTATGATTTTCGATTCGCTCAGGTCGTTGACGGCCAAGATGCCTTGCGCCATGGCTTCGCCCGCGGCGGTTTTGAAGGCCGGGTCTGAATTGCACATGCGATAAAAAGTCGTGCGGCCCACGCGAGCATTCTTGCACGCGTAACTGATCACGGGGCGTTGCTGCAGGAAACCAAGAATCACTTCCTTCTTGGCCTTCTGTCGGATCGCCACCGCATCCGTATCTATCTCATCCGGTCCGACGACGCTGACATTAATGGATTCAGCGATGACAACATGATCGAATGCCATAACAGGTAAGCACTCGCTCGTCGCAGTGTTTTGGGGGGCGCTGATGAGGTATACACTCATACCTAATTATACTGATTTTTAGGCCTTTATTTCGTCCAGGACGCTCCCCAACTTTCTGCTGCTGAACGCCATGCGAAAAGCCATCCTTCTTCTCAACTTTCCTTCGGTGGCGGAACCGGGGCCGAAGCCGTACGTCAGGAGGAGGGAAGCAGAGAAGCACCTATGTGGTACCCGGGACACGCGGAACAGGACGCTGTTCCACGGAATTCTCCTTATTTCTCAAGTGAAAACGGCCGTCTGGGCCTGAGGATGGAACACGATGCCGACATGCTCTTTCCGTGTACAGATTTTCCAAGGCCGTAGGGATATTACTGTACGGTTAATCGCGATGGAGGGTAACGATGTCTCACGATGGCCCTCCCCGCTCCTAGGGGTCGCCAAAGAAGCGACCTTCTGGTAAGCTCTTCGCATGAAGAAATGGGAGGCACCGGTCTACCTTACGCTGGTTGTCGCATCTATCCTGCTCCTAGTCTATGAGTTCTCTGGAGTGACGCGTCCGCCGACCCGTCTCATAGCACGTAGAGAGAGCAGCCCCCGCACGGAGGCGGCGTCCTCGACGGACCATTTTCCGCCCCTCGCGGTCTCCTCTCCGCGGGATGTGCGTGCGGTGTACCTTACGGCGGCGGTTGCCTCGGTGCCGTCCCGTGTGGAGGGAATCATCCAGCTCATCCATTCCACGCGCCTGAACGCCGTCGTGGTGAACGTGAAGGACGGTGACGGCACCTATCTCGGGGAGGGGATGGCGCGGGTCGTCCAGAAGTTCCGCGCCGAGGGCATCTACCCCATCGCGCGGGTGGTGGTGTTCCAGGACAACGCGCTCGCGCGCGCGCGGCCCGACCTCGCGCTCCACGATGCGTCGGGGACCCTCTGGGTAGCCGCCAAGGCCTATCTCTGGGTGGATCCCGCGAGCCGCGAGGTATGGGACCGCACGGTCGCAGTCGCAGAGCGGGCGCTCGACCTCGGTTTCCGCGAGGTGAACTTCGACTACGTGCGCTTTCCTTCGGACGGCGACACAAAAGGCATTGTCTTTCCTATCTACGATGGCAAGCACCCTGCGTCAGCCGTCATGAGCGATTTCTATCGCTATCTGACCGATCGCATCCACAAGGACCGACCAGGCGCGGTGCTCTCTGTGGATCTCTTCGCATACAGTTTTCTGATAAATGATGGTTTGGGAGTCGGTCAGCGGCTGCCTGACGCGGCCGCCGCGTTCGATGTCGTTTCCCCGATGGTTTACCCATCCCATTATACATCTGGTGACTTTGGCTATCCGAACCCGGCCACGGAACCCTACAATGTCATCCTAAAGACGCTTGAGGCGGGGAAGGCGCTCCTCTCCGCAAGTTCGACTGTTATTATCCGGCCCTGGATACAGGATTTTAACCTCGGCGCCATCTACGATGCCGCGATGGTGGAGGAGGAGATTCGGGCGGTGCAGGATGCCGGATACGGGGACACGTGGATGGATTGGAATCCCGCGAACATCTACGACCCTGTGAAGTTTCCACTCTCCAGTTAAGCAGCGTGTTTTGGCTAGTATGCCTCGTGGACATCGACTCCGTGCACGACAATCTCGGCGTTGTTCGGTGTCGGGTCCCAAATCGTGAAGCCGATAGCACCAGTAAACGGTGGGTTCAGGGTCCAGCTGTTGATGAAGTTTAGGTTCGAGATGACGTGGTTGTTGAACGAGCAAACTCCGTTGGCTCCCGAAACCTTGATATAGGCCGTCGCATCCGAACGGTATGGCAGGGTGTAGTCCAGGATGTCGCCCGCGGCCAGCGTGTGCTCATCTCCATTTATGATTTGTTGGAGCTCGATGTGGACGTCACCGAAGGACGTTTCGGTGAATTCGCAGGCCACGTAGTTGTTGTCGTTCACATAGCGCGCTACAAGCCCTAAGCTCTGGCCTTTCGGCCAATCAAAGGTTGCTCCGAACTGGAGATCGCCCCAACTATCCGAGTTCTTGAGATGCGCATTTGCGCCGGTTGTGGAAGCGTCAGCATGCAGATCCAGAGCGCCCATAGCGTCAATCGCCAAGGTCCCCCAGGTCGCACTCCAGTTCCCATCTCCTCGGAAAGCGGACTCCGTGTAGGGGAAAGCGAGTGCTTGTATGACAGGTGCGGGAGGCAGAGGTTTCGGCGCCGCAGGCTTTGCCTGTCCCGGGCTAGCCGAGGGAGTCGAGGTAACTGTAATAAGGGAAGGGGTGGCCACTGCTAGAGGGAAGGGGAAGACCACCGTGTTCTTCGTAAGCGCCGTGACACGTACGTTCTTAACAACCCCCCTACTTGTGTTCTCTTTTGAGTCCCAGAAGATGAAACCAATACCGCCCGTGGGAGCTGGGTCTTTCACAAGGTGTGCCCCCACCGCCTCCTTCCTAGCGATGGTACAGCCGACGTCGCTCCCATAGATGCTCATCCCAAAGTCCCCGTTGGTACCCGGACCGCCTGCGACCGCGTCAGCACTCGTGATAAGAACATCATTGTTGTGTGTGCGCTCAAAGATGCCCACAGCATTGGGGCCGAACTCGCAGTAGATGAAGTCCTGGGTATTGCTCGCGACGCGTGCCGCGATATCGAACCATCCGCCGCCGAGCCAACTCACATTCGCGCGCACGGTGTAGTTCTTCCAGGAGGAGGCTCCACTAACGAACGTGTGGTCGCTCCGAGTGCTCGAGCTTGCTCCGAGAACCAGTGCGCCGCCCGTCGTAGGGTTTGTGTCCAAATATTTCGGCCAATACGCCCGGCTTGAAGTAGTGAGAGCATAGGGGAGCGAGAGAGGTACCAGGGTGGAGCTTGAAGAGGCGATGACGGTAACGGGCGCGACCGTGGGGATGGTCGTCGTGGCAGCCGTGGTCGCGAGGATGGCAGCCTGTTCCTCCTGTCCCCTGAGGTAGAAGACACCGCCAGCAAAGGTTGTTCCGACAAGGATGAGTATAACGATAAAGACGGTCAGGTCTCGCTTGTTTTTCATTTGACTTATAGGAAGATATGTATTACAAGTACTAGACTTCAAGCAATGTCCTCAGGGTCTAGTAGGCCCTACCATACCACATTGTCCCGGGACAGGCCAACATCAGTGCTAAAAGTCCGAATGGTATACTAGGATATCGTTTGAAAATTTAACAACAATGTATGGATGAACCAACGGAAGTTAAGAAGAATACGTTTATCCTTTTTGCGGCGCTTGCAATTCTTATTGTGGGCGGGGTCCTTGTATATAAGAACGTAGATCCTGTGGTTGTGGAGCTCAATACACTGAAACTTCTTCCTAAGGCCGAGACGTTTACCGAGCTCTATTTCAATAATCAAACCGCGCTGCCCAATAGGGTCGTTCCGGGGACGGCCATCGCATTTTCCTTCACCATCCACAATCTCGAAGGTGTAACGACCACCTATCCCTACACCGTATACTTTGTACAAACTAATGGAGATCAGTTTGTCTTCGCGAATGGGAACGTAACGCTTTCCGACACCACCTCGACCAGCATCGCCATTTCGCAGTACTTTCCCTCACCGGGGGTGACCGGAACCGTGGTGGTGAATCTAACTGGGCGGAGCCAAAAAATTGATTTCTTGATTTCAAACACTAAGTAACCATCCCCATTATGTCGAGCGCTAAACTCAAAAAAATAACCGTCCTCATCCCGTGTCACAACGAGGAGAGCGGTATCGCGCATGTCATCGCGGATATCCCGAACACTCGTCTGAAGCAGCTCGGGTTCACGACTGAAGCTATTGTTATTGACAATAACTCGACCGACCGGACGGCGGAAGTTGCGCGGGCGGCGGGTGCGCGCGTCATCGAGGAGCCGAGGAAAGGGAAGGGGAACGCCATGCGTACGGGTTTCAGCGCTGTGAGCCCGGATACCGAGTACGTTATCATGCTGGACGGTGACCACACCTACAAGCCATATGAGATTCCGCGACTCGTAGAGCCGCTCATAAGCGGCTTCTGCGACGTGGTGGTGGGCTCTCGGCTCGGGGGGAAGATGAACAAAGGCGCGTTTTGCTTTGAGAACCGCGTGGTGAACTGGGGATTCACATTCTTGGTGCGTCTGATTTATCGGGCGAATGTCACAGACGTCCTGAGCGGTTTCTTCGCCTGGGATAAGGAGGTGGTGGACGAACTGAACCACCACCTGGTTTCGGAAGGTTTTTCCATCGAGATGGAGATGATCACGAAGACAGAGAAGCTCGGATTCGAAGCATACTCTGTGCCCATCACCTACGACGTGCGCAAAGGCGAGACGAAGATCAATGCCGTGAGGGATGGCATCATCATTCTCTCGGTGCTCATTCGGAACCTGTTCTGGCACCCCGATGCACCCGTAAGCTCCCGCAGGGTGAAGCGGGTGGCCATCGACTAACAATGAAGGAGTCGGGCTGCAAGCGCATCGCCATCGTAGCTGACGCTGTTTATCCCTGGAACAAAGGGGGAAAGGAGAAGCGTATCTACGAAATCACGAAGCGGCTTGCCGCGCGCGGCTATCTCGTCACTGTCTACTGCATGCAGTGGTGGAAAGGTGAGCGGGAGATTGTACGCGAGGATGTTACCTATCACGCCATCAGTGCGTACCACCCACTCTACGCGGGAAGTCGCCGGTCTTTCACACAGGCAATGTTTTTTGCACTGTCCTGCCTCCGCCTTTTAGGGGCGGAGTTCGACGTTGTGGATGTGGACCAGGTTCCTCATCTTGTACTTTTTACAATGAGGCTCGTCTGTCTTCTAAAGCGGAAGAAAATGTTTGCGACCTGGCTTGAGGTGTGGGGTGAGAAATATTGGAAAGGGTACGTTGGGACGTTCCGGGGAGAGATTGCTTATCATATTGAGAAAATAAGTGCGAAACTTCCAGATATCATCGTATCCATCTCGGCCCGCACCACGGAAGGGCTTCGGACTATACTAGGAAGGGAAAATGGGGTTTTTACAGTACCCATCGGGATTGATGTGGAGCCCATCTTGAGAATTCCGCCCGATGCGCGTTCTTCGGACATTGTGTATGCAGGGCGGTTGCTGGCGCATAAAAATGTGGATGTCTTGCTCGGCGCCGTTAGCATTCTGAAGAAAAGCCATCCGGAAATTTCCCTGATGATTGTGGGTGATGGACCGGAAAAAGAAAATCTCGAAAGGCTTGCTCTTGAACTGGGAATTCAAGGGAACGTGTTATTCCTCGGTTTCCTAGAAGACCACGATACGCTCTACGGCCTCATGAAGGCGTCCAAGGTTTTCGTTACACCTTCTACCAGGGAAGGATTTGGTATCGTCGTGATTGAGGCGAACGCTTGCGGCCTGCCAGCTATTGCGGTTACGCATGACCAAAATGCGGCAGGGGACTTAGTGACCCCGAATGAAAACGGTGTGCTCTGTATGATGTTGGGCAAGCAAGGGCTCGCGGATGCCATTGGAAAATTATTGAGTACCCGGAATGAGCCTGACCGGTATGTACAATATGCCAAACGGTATGATTGGGATAGTATCATACAGAAGATAGAGAGTGTATACAGAGCATGAATTCTATTCGTGTAACAACTAGTTGGGACGATGGGCACATTCTAGATTTGAGACTCGCCGAACTACTCCGCAAATATGGCTTAGCGGGCACTTTTTATATTGCACCGAAGGACCGGCAGATTGAGCAGGGCAAGCGGTTGAGTAAGGAACAGGTGCGTGAACTAGGGAATAGTTTTGAGATTGGGGCGCACACAATGACGCACCCCAAACTATCAACAATAGACAGCGAGATAGCCGTACAAGAGATAAGGGAATCTAAGAAAACGCTCGAGGAGTGGACCGGAAAAGAAGCCTCGAGTTTTTGCTACCCAAGCGGGGACTATACGGAAGTTCATAAGGAGTTGGTCAAGAGTTTAGGGTTTAAGCTGGCGCGAACTGTTCAGCGGTTTAAAACGGAAATTGGGGATGACCCGTTCGAACTACCGACCACGGTGCATGCATACCGACATTGGGCGGACGCTGGACCAATCTTAAACGAAGCTGGAGCCCTCAGCTTTATACAGCAGTATCTGAACTGGGATAAACTCGCGATTGCGTTGTTCGATAAGGTCCTTGTGGGCGGAGGAATATTCCATCTGTGGGGCCACTCTTGGGAAATTGATAAGAATAAGGATTGGGGCCGCTTGGAGCAGGTATTTAAGTACATTGGACGACGTTCTAATATTCAGTACGTTATAAACCGCCAACTGGTATGAACCCTAAACAACTCACTATTGCTATCGTCGCTCCCTACTTTCCCCCAGGCGGTGGAGGGTTAGAGCGCTACGCCTACGAGATCGCCAAACGCCTGCAGGGTGAATACAGATGGCGTGTTGTTGTTATTACCTCCGGAGAACGCTATGGCAAGGATAGCAAAGATGAACTAGACGGTCTTACGGTTTATCGTTTGGGATATCAATTTAAATTCTCCAACACCCCCTTCTCGTTCGGCTGGTTCAAGACGGTAAGGCACGTTTTAAAAATTGAGAACCCGGATATCATCAACGTTCATATGCCAGTGCCCGGCATTGGCGATATTGCTTCATTATTCGCAGACAAAAAGCCAATTATTGTGACTTATCATGCTGGCAGCATGCATAAAGGTAGGCCCCTACCCGATTTCTTTATCTGGCTCTATGAACATGGGCCGATGCGCCTATTGCTTTCGCGTGCCACCCGCATCGTATGTTCCTCCGACTTTACTCGCTTCCGATTCCTACAGCCCTATCTTTCGAAAAGCCTGACAATAACACCGGGCGTTGATATGGAAATATTCACGCCGAATATGGAGAATAGGGCCGACAAGCCAACCGTACTATTTGTGGGGATGCTGAATAAATCCCACCGCCATAAAGGACTAGGCGTGCTTATTAATGCCGTCGATATTTTGAGGGCCAGAATTCAAAATCTTCAACTCGTTATTGTGGGTGACGGTGATATGAGGCCCGAGTATGAAGCGAGTGTTCGGAAGCGAGGCATGGAGAAAATGACGACGTTTAGGGGCCGACTGAGTGGTGGTGCACTAGTGGATGCATATCAGAGAAGCAACGTTCTTTGTCTTCCTTCTCTTGAGCCAGCCGAAAGTTTTGGGATGGTTCTCATAGAAGCAATGGCCGTGGGTTGTCCTGTTATTGGTTCCAGGGCGGGAGGAATACCCGGGGTTATCGATCATGGGAGGAATGGACTTTTGGTGCTGCCTGGTGACTTACAGGGACTCGTTGCCGCGATTGCACGCGTATTAGGAGACAAGGACTTGTCGCGCAAGATGGGAGAGGATGGGCTTAGGAGGGTCAGGGAGGATTTTACATGGGGTGAAAAAGTAAAAGAAACCCAGCTCCTATTTCAGAAAGTGCTGGTTGATTCTAAGCGACCAACGGTTGAAAGAAAGAGGCTGTCCGTGCTTATAATTTGCAAAGAATACCTCCCGCATGTCGCAGGGGGATTAGGAGTCCACTACTTTGAACTGATTCAAGAACTTAAGAAATATTGCAAAATCGATCTTATTTGTGCGAGAGAAAAAGAAAGCGCAGAGGATGAAGAGATTTTCGACAATTTGCATATACACCGAATGAAAATCCCATCCTCCTTCCCTCTCAATCACATAGTCTTTAACCTCAAGGCTTTTTCACGGAGTCTTGGGATTAAACGAGATATCGTGCACCTCTGTTCTCCGTTTGGATTAATAAACGTTTTGATAAAGACCTCACCGGTTGTGGTAAAGATCCACACTGTATATGCAGCTCAAAGAGGCGCCCGTCTATATAACCGAATTTATTTTCCTATAGCCTCGCTCATTGATAGGTTCATCATTTTTAGGAGCGATTATGTGATGACGACCTCTAATTTCATGAAGAAAGACATACATAAGATGTATGGGATTGAGCCGTCAAAAATCTCGGTGATATTTAATGGAATCAACAAAAAGTTCTTTGTCGGTGATGCCTACAACAAAAAGTCGCTTCGAGAGAAGATGAAATTACCGGTTGAGGCGAAGATTGTTCTTTATGTTGGCAGATTTGTCCAGAGGAAGGGCGCCTTGAATCTAGTGCGGGCCGCATCTACGGTTCTCCAAAAATTCCCAAAGACCCTCTTCGTATTTATTGGCGGCGGTTTTACGGAGGGAACAGAGTACGAAGGTCTTATACATTCTTCCATCACCGCTCTTGGACTACGTAATAATGTATTGATATTGCCGTGGGTCACCCATGATCAAGTTCTGGAGTATTACAAAGTGGCGGATATTTTTGTACACCCGGCAACATATGAGCCATTTGGCAACAACATTGTTGAAGCGATGGCTGCGGGGCTGCCTGTAATTTCTACCAAATCAGGTGGGCCGGAAGAAATTATTCAAGACAATGGGATAATTCTTGAGAGCAACGAACCATCCCTGATCTCTGAAAGTATTATCAGTCTCTGTGCCAACGAAGAGAGGAGCAGGCACTTTTCGTATTTATCAAAAAAAAGAGCTGCAGAATTTTCTTGGGATTCTGCAGCAAAAGAAACAGTTAAGATATATAACAAGGTTTTATCCTCAAATAAATGAGTAACAATCAACATCAAGAGGTGTGTATCGCGCAAGTTTGTGCATATTATCCGCCTCATGTCGGTGGGTTAGAGCGTGTTGCAAAAATGTGCGCCGAGGAACTTTCCAAACGGAGATATTCGGTCCGTGTCATCACATCTTCCGACGCCGGTATTAAAAAGGGTATGAAGAAAGACGGGAACCTTCAAGTCACGGCATTGTGGAATTTTGAATTTGCTCATACGCCCGTCGCACCAACGCTCTTGTGGCACCTATTGAGGCTTCCACGTAATTCTCTTATTCATTTGCACCTAGCACACGCGTACTATCCTGAATTAGTGCTGCTGGCCTCAAAACTCCGTGGTATCCCATATGTTGCGCACTTTCATCTCGATGTTGGCCCCTCGGGATTCTTTGGCCCGATATTTTTAGCCTACAAAAGACTTTTGTGGGGGCCGGTTTTACAATATGCTCGCCGTGTAATCACCTGCTCACAAGATCAGGCTAGCGTAGTGGAAAGGAAATTTGGGGTCAAAAAAGAAAACATCGTCGTTATCCCTAATGCAGTGAGCGACGACTTCTTTTCTAATCGTGTGTATATACCTCCGATCAAAACATTTCACCTTCTTTATATCGGCCGACTTTCCGTGCAAAAGCGGGTTGAACACCTTATAGAGGCGGTGTCCAGGCTTTCCATTCCTGCCCACCTTACTATTGTTGGTGACGGAGAAGAGCGTTCAAAATTGGAAGAATTCGTCCGAAAACTGAAGCTTACTAATGTTTCTTTTGAAGGAAGAAAAAATGATGTGGAAATGCAGGAGTACCATCGGAAAAACGACGTCTTCCTTATATCTTCGGATAAAGAGGGAGGTACCCCTCTCGTTGCACTCGAAGCGATGGCATCAGGCCTCCCAGTTATAGGGACAAATGTCTCTGGTATTCGGGAGTTTCTTCAGGGAGTCGGAGTTTTAGTAGATAAACCGTACGTAGAAAACTTTGCAGAAGCAGTAGAAATGCTTTGGTTTGCGCCGGAGAAGCTGGTCGCACTTTCCAGACAAAGCGTCGAAAAGGCAAAAAAGTATGGATGGTCGCGATTTACTGACCAACTTGAAGAGGTGTATAGACAAGCGCTCAAGTGAAAACGTTCAATCTTACACGATGGCAGATTATACTTCCTATCCTCGGTTGGGGAATTATGTTTTCTGCGCTTTCTCTTAACAACTTCAACAACTTTCAACTTTTAAACATTTTTGGTTTCTTATTCCTTACTATCGCCCCCGGATTCCTGACGGTCCTTAACCTTTCCGCCAGATGCGAATCAGTCTCCGGTGGGAAACTTCAGAGCCTAAACTTTTGGGGGAAACTTGCGCTCGTGGTAGGATTCAGCCTACTTGAGTTGATGCTCGTTGCTCTCTTGGGCAACACGCTTCTCCCGCTCGTCGGGATAGTGCGGCCGCTCGACAAGTCGGTACTATTGCTCGAACTCTATCTCTTGATAGCAGTACTCTTGTCTGTAACTTGGTTACGCATAAGGAGTGTTGAAGTAACCATCAAACGTTACGTGTTCTTCAGCACCCTCAAGGACCTCTTTCTCTCGCTTATCCCGATCGTTTTTGTGGCGTTAAGCATTTTAGGTGCAATTAGTTTGAATAACGGAGGCAGTGATATTTGGACTATGACGATGCTGGGTGGGGTAGGCGCCTACATCCTCTTTTTATCGTTCTACCGGAAGAAAGTAGACGAAAACGTCATTCTAATTACACTGTTCCTCGTATCGCTCGCACTTCTTTTTATGACGAGCCTGCGTGGTTGGTATATCACAGGCCATGACATTCAAACCGAGTACAAGGTTTTCGAGCTGACAAAGAATGCCGGGGTTTGGAGTATGGATTTTTATCGTGATGCCTACAATGCATGTTTAAGTATCACGGTACTTCCTACAATATTTTTTAACCTCCTAAAGATTTCCGATCCCTATGTGTACAAGTTTTTTTTCCAATTATTTTTTGCACTTTGTCCAGGCCTTACATATTTAACCAGCCGACACTGGGCGGGCAGGCAAATCTCCCTTCTTGCCGGATTTTATTTCATGGCCTTTCCCACCTTCTTCATTGACATGCCATTTCTTATTCGGCAGGAGATTGCCTTTTTGTTCTATGGCCTGATGCTCTATATCATCTTTTCCTCTGACCTCAGTCTTACGTTACGCCGATGGCTATTTATGTTGATGGGGGTTGGAGTCATTTTGTCGCACTATTCTACGACGTACACCGTTCTCCTGATCTTTGTGTTCGCAGCTGTCTTGCGACCGCTGTTCCTTAGACTTATCGAGAAATTAAATGGTAAAGGAGCATTTAAAGATTCTGCGCTTATTCAGGCAACGGAATTTGTGGGCACAAAACCAAAAGCGAAGATCGCTCTTTGGATGGTGGCCATTCTCCTCGTGCTGAGTTTTTTATGGACATCGATCATAACAGATACTGGGGGACATGTAATGGTTGTCCTGGATGAAACGATATCTGCTGTTAAAGATGGGTTCACTGAAAATAGTCGCTCTACTGACGCCGTGAACCTGCTAAGTTTCAGAACACCAAGTCAGCAAGAGGAGCTCCAGAGTTATATAGAAAAAGTTATCAATCCCATTAGAAGTGCCGCGCCAGCAGGCGTATATTTTGATGCGTCGACATACGAGAAATATAAATTTACAGCTTTACCCGATGAGCAACTGCCATTGACCGCGCTGGGGAATCTTGTGCAAAGATTTGACATCAACTTTGTCACATCAATTACCCTCGTTGGTCGGGCGCTCGCGAAATTAATGGAGTTTCTGGCTCCGTTGGGGATTTTATATTTATTGCTCAGAAAAAACCGATTAAAATATATTGATGATGAATTTTACCTTCTCTCTTTCTTTGCCCTTCTCTCCGTATTCTTAATAATCGTTATCCCCGTTTTATCAACTGAGTATGGGATTTTTAGGGCGTTGCAACAGTCGATGTTTATATTAGCACTCCCGATGGTATTGGGGAGCGTATGGCTGGGCGTGTGGATTAGGGGGGTAGGAAATTCTATTCGCAAGCTTTGGTTCAAAGTGTGGGGGATTCGAATGCCAGGCATTTCGGCCGCCACTACTGGCCGAGCTCTCCCTGTCGTCTTCGCGTTCTTGTTTTTCCTCTATTCCACATCATTCATACTGCAACTATTCGGCGGAAATCCGGCTCTGCTTTATTTGAACAACACGGGCAGGTATTACGATAATTATTTAATCAAGGCCCCTGAAGTATCGGCAGTTGAATGGTTGAGCACCGTTACTAGCGGAAATTCTGAAGAAGCGAACGGTGTCACACTTCAAATCCAGACAGATAGATTTTCACAAAAAAAGCTCGCATCGCTATCATCCCTTGATGCGTACAACGATATTTTCCCAGGAGTAGTTCGAAAGGACTCATATGTGTTTCTTGGGCAAGCGACGGTCAAAAAGCAAAGAGCAACCCTAGTGTATGGAGGAGACCAGATAACCTATACCTATCCGGTACAGTTCTTAGATGAGAATAAGAATCTCATATACAATAATGGGAGCGCAAAAATCTACCGATGAAGAAATTAAAAGTCAGCATACTTTCCCACAATCTTTCCAGCAATTGCCTCGGTCGCGCATATATCTTGGCCAAAGCGCTCTCGGATGTCTACGATGTTGAGATTGTTGGTCCCGTGCTATCGTCTGGAATCTGGGAACCGGTTTCCGGTGATACGACGATAATCTACAAAAAGTTAGGGAAGAGCTTGAACCCGTTTAGGCTTATGAGCGCCGTCGACGGCGATATAGTATATGCGGTTAAGCCCCGTACCGCAAGCCTTGGGACCGGTTTATTGGTTAAATTGTTTAAACGAAAGAAACTAGTTCTCGATGTTGATGACTGGGAAGTTGGTTTTGGAAAAGATTTTGGAATTTTGGGAATAGGGTACGGTATTCTAAGCTTCTGGGACTTAGACAGCATAATCCCAACCTGGCTTATGGAGAAAATGATTCCGTTTGCCGATGCTATCACCGTATCAAGCTCGTTTCTGCAGAAAAAATTCGGTGGCACGCTCATTCCTCATTTCCGCGATACTGATGTGTTTAACCCAAGAAGATTCGACCGCAAGGCGCTACGGGGAAAACTTGGCGTAGAGGGGAAGAGGGTTGTCATGTTCTTAGGGAGCATTGAGCCATATAAAGGCATTGATACGCTCCTGTCTGCTTTCGACGCTATACGAAGGGATGATGCAATACTTATGCTTGTAGGTGCGAGTGATAAAGCAAGAGCATCGCTCCCCCAAAGAGGATACCTCAGGGTTATCGGCCCCCAACCTTTTGAGAAAGTTCCTGAGTTCCTAGCTGCCGCCGACGTTGTTGCTCTCATGCAAAGACAAAATTCTGCATCAACTCAGGGGCAATTGCCGGCGAAGATCTTTGATGCAATGTCTATGGAAAAACCAATTATTGCAACGCGAGTATCGGATATTCCAAGGATTTTGAATGGGTGTGGGATTGTTATCGAAGATACCCCTGAGGAGCTAGCATCTGCCATACGGTGGCTTTTCGATCATCCGGAACAAGCCGCGGTTATGGGAAGGGCCGCGCGGGAGCGCTGCATAGAAGAGTACAGCTATTCGGCCATGCGCCCGAAGCTGGAGAAGGTTTTCGAGAGCTTGAAGTATTAGGGGGTCCTAGGTTTTGTGAGTGGCGAGTTGAGAAGTCAGGAAGCGCCGGTGGGAGCGGAATATAAGAAAAGATGAGATAGTTCCTGCAATCAGATTGCCTACCAGCCATGCTCCCGCCACCCAAGCAAGTCCACGACTTGCCCAGAGAATAGCCAAACCACTAGTAGCAAGAAGATAAACGATACTCACGATAATGAGTGAGCGAAGTTTATGCTGGATGCGTAATATGGCGGACCCTAACGAATACGCAACGATGGCGGGAGCGGCAAGAGCAAGAATAATAATAACATTAGCGCCGCCCTCACTGTATGATTTCCCGAAGATTTGGAGAACCCAAGGACCAAACACCGCGAGTACAATGCCTGCTGGGACCGTGATAGCTCCGAGGATGAGCACTGAACGCCCCACTAATTTTTTCAGCGCAACCTCCCCATAGGAACCTTCCGCAAAAAAAGATTGAGAAACGGAGTATGTCACGGCGTAGAGGAGGTTTGCCATCATAAACGCGAGGTAGTAATAGGCAGTGGCCGATGGACCAAGACGGCTGATGATGATAAGGGGCAGGACAAGCGTCGGCGCAAGATTTAGGAGGTTCACCACATAATTTTTGAATGAATAATGAAAAACATCCTTCAGTGTTTGTAGGTGGATCCTTACTTTTGGCCTGTACCCAAATTTATGGGCCAAGAATATGATACTTGCAACCATTCCGATGGCTGCAGCAACTCCCGCAGAGGTGAATATGCCATATGCGCCAAGGCCAACGAATACCAAGGGCAAGAGGACCTTAGCACCTCCCATAATCCATCCATCGATTAAAAGGTTATATTTTGCTGCACGGTAGGCAATAAAAATACTGTCGGTTAATAAGTTTATTGCTGCTAACGCTACCATCATGACAAATCCAAGCGCATACAGAGCATTTTCGTGGATTATGCCGAGAGCGGGAGTGAGGTAAGGTATCGTAAAAATATATGCCGTTGCAATTAGCGCCGCCGCACAGATGACTAAAACCAAGCCCGTGTTGATTTCGTTGTTCCTGTTTTCCGAAGTTGGCAGAACTCGTACGAACGTGGTGTTAAAACCGAGAGCGCTAGCATAGGAAATGAGCGACATGGCCGAGATAAGTGAAGTTGCCACACCAATCTGGTCTGGTCGAAAAAGATGAGCGCAGATGAGCCAGAACACGAAACCGAGCGCTGCCATCGTGCCCGTGGTGAGCATTAGGTAGAATGAGTTACGGAACAAATTGTCACCAAACAGATCTCTTAATTTTCCAAACATATTTGTTGATTTCCTTGGTCTGGTTTGTGCGTACGAGATATGAATTCTAACAGTATATATAGAACGATATGATAATTACAACATCTATTAGAACCATGGGGATTGACTAAGGGTATTTATCGGTTAATTATATATACTATGTTCAGGATGGTACGGTACACTGTGGCTCAGGCATAGATGGAGAAGCATGCGGCGCATAAACAGGGTCAGAAGACGCACGCAAAGCGTGCGCTGTTTTTGTTATGCCCGCTACTTGTTTTAGCAGGATTGGTATTTCTAGTATTCTCAAGGTCATCTATGCCTACATTCCTGCATCCTCCGATTAATGTAAATAAACCCACTGCACCAGTTGTATCAAGTAGCGTTTTTGAAGGTAGCACATCGCCAGCCGACGAATCAACAATTACAACCCCGTCAGCCGATGACGAGTTGGCTCCTCCTCCTGCCTCTCCCGCCATGGTCTCCGCGCAAAGTAAGCTCGCGTATAAATTCGGTGTGTCGTTTGGGGACGCGTTAGTTGATCTTACTGCCACCGAGATTGGCAAGCGCCTCGACGACCTCGTTCTTCTCGGGCTCGGCTGGATACGGTTCGATATGGCATGGAACGACGTCCAGCCGGATAATAGCACGAGTTATAACTGGTCAAACCTCGACCGTATCGTGGCCGCGGCGGATACCCGCCACATCAAGATGCTTCCGGTCCTTACCTACACTCCGCGATGGGCGCGTATCTCCGGGTGTTCTTCTAGTAATAATGGTAAATGCGCTCCTGCTGACCCGGCTCTTTTTGCTACCTTCGTTCAGGTTGCAGTCAAGCGTTACGCCACACGGGGTATCTCCACGTGGGAGATATGGAATGAACCGAACCTAGAAGCGTTTTGGAAGCCTGCCCCAAACCCAGTGGAGTATGCGACGCTTCTCAAGGCTACGTACGGTGCCATTAAATCCCAAGAACCGAATGCCATCGTCGTCACTGGCGGTATGGGGCCGGCCGCCACAAAAAATGGTGACATCGCGCCGCTTGAGTTTCTTGCGGAACTCTACCATGACGGAGCGGGGGGCTACTTCGATGCGGTTGGATTTCATCCCTACTCATATCCCGCCATGCCCTCATATGTACAGTCATGGAATGCATGGTCCCAGATGTCCGACACGAATCCTAGCTTGCGAAGTATTATGACGATGAACGGCGATGCGGGTAAACAAATCTGGCTTACGGAGTACGGCGCTCCTACTGGCGGCCCGGGATCCATTGAGACCTCAAGCAACGACAGGTCCTTTACCGGGGATCCGCGGTATGTGACCGAAGGATTGCAAGCGGAGATGCTTACTGATGCAGTTAAGCTTACTGAGAGATATTCATGGGCCGGGCCGCTCTTTTGGTACAGCTATCAGGATTTGGGGACTTCAAATAATACCGCTGAGAACTTTTTTGGGCTCATCCGTTTCGATGGCAGTTTAAAACCGGCGTATAATACTCTAAAGCAATTACTCTCTGGTACGCAATGATACGCCAACTTATATTTGTATGAAAATATTGGGGCGAGGATGGCAATATACAGCCTATGAAATCGGGAATGGGAGGGTATTGAAGAAATTTAATACCCGATTGGTTGCATACTGCATGATGTTGCATGATTGTTTCCCGTATGTAAAAAATCCTATGTGGAGATTTCCTGAGTATTATGCGCAAAGCAAGCGGGAAATAGTCAACTCGATGAAAATCATCCCCCATGCTACCCTTGAAGGCTGGATGTTAGGGAACCCGCGCATACTTACTGATTGTGATTATGAGCAGGATGCGCTTATGTCGCTACGCAAACATTTTAAGCATGCGACGGAAGAGGAGGGAAAGACAATCATTAACGCTTTTGTTCATTTTAATAAGACGCTTATCGCACATTCACTCGTTGACAGAAATTTCAATATCACCGACAACTTCGCCATGAATACAGAAGGAAAGATTGTGCTGATGGATTTGGGTGAGCTCTACTCCGACCCTGAGCAGATTCGATTGTATCTTGTGTTGCGCCCATGGGCTGTATGGGACATCACGCATACCTTGCCCGAGGACCTCCGTGAATACTTTGTTCGGGCGATGGATGCGGCTTTTGCACCCACGTCCACGGATATAGGGCACGCTCAAAGCTAGAATCATATCAGGGTGCCATCACGAATATTTGCAGGGCGTCCTGGGCCGGGCTGCTCCTTTTCTAGAACCACCGTGATATCGGTACTGTGACGATCACCAATGAGAACCTCTTCGGCGTTGTCCGCTATGATGGCATGGATAAGCCCGCCTATGCGATCCTCCAAACCTTGCTTTCCTCAAACTAAGATTCAATACTTAACTTAATTTACCAACAACAATGAAAACACTACGCGCGCTTTCGCTCACATTTTTTATCTTCGGTCTCCTTGGGTGGGTCTACATCGCCGGGAGCGCTGTGCTTCGTCCGGATAATCTCGACGAGCCGCTCACACACTTTCTTCCGTGGTTGCGCGCAGATACCTCCGGCGCCGCCTGCTTTGTCCTCTTCCTCCTCGCATTCTTTGTCTGGAACATTCTGCGTGATGAAAATCGGCGTATGAGGTCTCTGCGCTCATTATCTCTGACGTTAGCTGTCCTTGGTTTTTCTGGCTGGGTCTATATCGCCGGGAACGCCATCTCGCACCCCGAAACACTTTCCCTTCCGCTTACGCACTTCTTGGACTTTCCCCGTGAGGATACCTTTGGTGCCGCCTGCTTTGCAATCTCATTTATCTCATTCTTTGTCTGGAATCTCCTTCGGGAAGAAAAATAATACCTTTTAGCTCCCACCGTCGGCTCATTCGAGTGGAATCCTCGCGTAGCTTGCTCCGTAAGGCGCTGCAATAAAAGGTTTGTGGTGTATGGGACGTAGAGGCCCGCGATGCGCAGGCCTCGCCATACTGTTGCGTAAGGCCGATCAGTTCGTGGTAACATTACGGTTTGTCCATGAACATATCCAATGTTGGTTCTTTTGGTCGGTTCGCTCTAGAGAGTCCCGGGGGATCCCGAATGATTTTCTTAATTAATATGCCTAGCGGTTCCAGGCGCATGCGGCGCTACACAGTGCATACGACACCGTGGAATTCTTTCGGTATAGTTATATAAAATGAAGCACGAAGCGTGTAGCAGGCAGCACTTGAAGCAAGAATGATGGGCTATATGTTACGTGGTGCACGATATGGGTAGGTGCAATGAAAAAGAAACACATTATCATCGTTAGCGTCGTCGCTGTGCTTCTCTTCGGCATGGTGGGGTTTCTGCGGACCGACTCCTCGGCGCGGAACACCCTTCGCGGCCTCGGGATGCTCCGGAGCAGGGGACTCGCGCAGCTCCTGGACCTTATCTCAGGCACCTCTACGTCTCCGGTTGAAACTACTTCGAATCCGCCCGAGAGCACCAGCACCTCCCCGACGCCGCCGCCACTGCCTACTGTCACGCTCCAGGCCGTCTCGACCACTATCACCGCCTCGAGCTCCACCCTGCTCCAGTGGTCCTCCACGGACGCGGATGCCTGTACGGCCTCGGGCGGGTGGAGCGGACCTGAAGCCACCTCGGGTACCGCGACGAGCTGGGCTCTCGCGACTGACACCCTTTTCTCCCTCGCCTGCACGAACGTGACGGGGAGCGCAACCTCCTCCGTCACGGTGGCCGTGGTTCCGCCGCCTGACACCACTCCGCCTACCGTCTTCTTCACAAGTCCCGTGGACGGGGCCAGCGTCTCCGGGACCGTCACGGTTGCCGCGAACGCCTCCGATAACGTGGGAGTGGCAGGAGTGCGGTTTACCCTGGACGCCGTGCCGCTCGGACCCGAGATTATCGCGACGACCTATGCGATGCAATGGGACACGGCGTCCACGACGAATGGTTCTCACACACTCGAAGCGATTGCGCGCGACGCGGCGGCGAACACGGCCTCTGCCACACTCACGGTGGCGGTCCTGAACGCTATCCCAAATACTTCAGTAGTTGTTCCGCCAACCCTCGCAACACCCCCCTTCGGCATATCCTTTGCCGATTCTCTGCCTGGCCTTTCGGCGAACGCGCTTGGAGACCAACTCAATGCCGAGGTCGCGCTAGGGGCAAGGTGGGCGCGCATCGACATGGCCTGGAGCGACGTCCAGCCGATCTCGAGTACGACTTTCAACTGGGTAGATCTTGACCGGGTTGTGGCCGTAGCACGGGCACGCAACATCCAGCTACTTCCCATGCTCGGCTACACACCCGCATGGGCGCGCCCCGCAGGGTGCACGGTTGAGACCTGCGCTCCCGCCAGCCCGAATGCCTTCGCGGTTTTCGTGAAAGCGGCTGTTGCCCGCTACGCGCCCCAGGGCATCTTCGCGTGGGAGATCTGGAACGAGCCGAACATCACGGGTTTCTGGCAGCCCGCGCCGAGCCCGACGAACTACGTCGCGCTTCTCAAGGCGGCCTATGCCGCCATCAAGGCGCAGGAGCCCGCCTCCATCGTGATTTCGGGCGGTATGGCGCCCGCGGCGACCGCAGGCTCGGATTTTTCGCCTATCGATTTCCTTACGCAGATATATCAGCAGGGCGCGGAACCGTACTTCGACGCCGTAGGGTTCCATCCGTACTCCTATCCCGCGATGCCGTCCTATGCAGTTTCATGGAACGCTTGGACGCAGATGTCGGCTACCACGCCGACGAGCCTCCGCAGCATCATGATGGCGAACGGGGATTCTGGGAAAAACATTTGGATGACCGAGTACGGCGCGCCGACGGGAGGGCCCGGGGCGCTTGAATCCTCCGCCACAGACACACAGTTCACCGGGGCTCCCGATCACGTCACGGAAGCGCTCCAGGCGCAGATACTCTCAAGCGCCGTTGCGCTCGCGAGCGGATATTCTTGGGCGGGTCCGCTATTCTGGTACAGCTATCAGGATTTAGGGACTTCAAACACCACCAACGAGAACTTCTTTGGTATTCTCCGCTTTGATGGAAGTCAGAAGCCTGCATACGCCGCGATGAAGCAGGCCTTCACGGGCACCGGCGGGGGAACAAGCGGAGGAACGACGACGAGTACTAGCACGAGCACTCCCTCGGGTGGAGGTGGAACTTCCACGAGCACGGCAACTTCGACACCTCCCAAGCTCGGTGGGAGTCAAACCTCAACATCCACGAGCACCTCCACGCTTCCTAAGGTGGGCGGGGGACAAACCTCAACATCTACAACGACCTCGACACTCTCACAGACGGCTACCAGCACCACAACCTCAACTCCGTTAACAGTTTCGGCCGTGCCGACCATCCTCGCATCCGGGGGCGGAGGAGGTGGAGGCGGAGGTGGAGGCGGCGGAGGAGGAGGCGGTATTCCTCTTATCCCGGCATCCACACCTCCAAATTCGGCTCTCAGCCCCAGTACGGCTGTTACGCTCCCTGCCACAGCGAACACGGGAACTTCAAACGCACCCGGAGGCGGTGGAGAAGGTGGTATTCCCGCACTCGCGGCCGGCGCTGTACTCGCCCCCGGCATACGCAGCACCAGCGTAGCAACCCTCCAGACCATGCTCACAGAGGATCCTACCTTGCTCCCCAAACGTTTCATCACAGGGTACTACGGAGCGGCGACGACTTGGGCTGTGGCACAGTTCCAGACGCGCTATGCGGTCCCGCTTTCTGCCGCGACCGGCGATTCCTCAGGCGTCGTGGGCAGCGTCACGCTTATGAAACTAGATGAAGTCTTCGCACCGGAGACCTCAACCACGCCGACGTCCCCGTCCGCACCCCCAGCGGCCACCCTCCCCCCCGAGGTTCGAAGCGCGATTACCACTAAGATTAATCTCCTTCTTCAGCTCGTGAACCTGCTCTACGCGCAGTTGCGACTCCTTACGGGCCACTGACGCTGCTGGGATAGGGGACAGGGCCAATTGAGAAGTGGGTCAAGAGCCACTCGTTCATCGGTGTGGCCCTTTCATTTGCACTCGGCGCGCCTCGAAGATATTGACGAATTATAGATAATATACTATACTATGCCCAGCTTTTTCACAGTAGGTAATCCACATCCACAACAACCTGAAGGGAGCACCCATCATGTTTTTCCTCATCGCTCTTGCTATGGCAGTCGCGGGCAGCGTTCCGCTGCTTGTTGCCCGCCAGTTTTCGAACGCGGTCATCGCGACGATCCCGTATTTCCTCCTCTCGCTGGTGGTCGTCTATTGCGGCGTTCCGTCCCTTGTCTGGCCGCTGCTTGGCGTCGTCGGAGTCCTCACGCTCGTGTATCTCGCGATCAGCGCGGCCGTCGCGATCAATACGGGGGATCTTGAAACCCCTGGTAAGATTGCCGTTCTGGCTTTTCCTGCGATTGGGTTCCTCGCGCTCACCGTGGAATCATGCGGAGGGTGCGAAGCAATCAATGCGGAAGAGTATTCGAATCTGATTGGCACGGTTGAGCACCGGGAATGGACGCAGGACGTGCAGCCGAAGGATCCGAAGCATATTCGGATCGTCTCCACCGAGAACGCATTCTCCCTGGCGGATAAGCAGTTCGGTTCCGTGCCCGGCGCGATCGGGAGCCAGTTCGAGATCGACAAGGAATACATGACGCTTCAGATCGTTCGGGGCGAGCTCTGGTATGTCGCTCCGCTCGATTTCCGGGGCTATAGTGTCTGGACGTCGACGGATGGCGCGCCGGGGTACGTCATGATCAGCGCGGAAGATCCGTTCTATCCCGTGAAGGTTGTGACGAATCACAAGTTCGTGTATACGCCGGGGGCGTTCTTCGGCAACGAACTCGACCGGTATCTCTGGTTGCATGGCTATATGATGAAGGGCCTCACCGACGTAAGCTTCGAGATCGACGAGGATCTGAAGCCGTGGTGGGTGGTGACGGTGTTCGAGCCGACCATCGCGTTCTGGGGGGAGAAGACCCGCGGGGTGGTGCTCGTGGATCCGGAGAGTGGCGCGCTGCAGTACTATCCAATCGGGGAAATACCGAGCTGGGTCGACCGCGCCGTTCCGAAATCGTTCACAAAGAGTTACATCGAGTACGTCGGAAAACTGAAGGATGGGTGGTTGAATAGTTGGTGGGAGAAGAAGAACCTCACCCAACCCGAGGAACCGAGGCTCATCTATGGCTCCGATAAGCAGCCGTACTGGGCGACCGTGATCACCTCGACGAACAACAAGGACAACTCGATGGTCGGGCTCTACTACACGAATTCCCGCACCGGGAAAACGGTGTTCTACCACGCGAAGGGCAGCACGGAGGAGGCCATCCTCACCGCCGTGAACAACAAGGTGTCGTACATGAAGCGCCACGGCGACAGCCCCGTGCTCTATAACATTTACGGGACCATGGCCTACATCGTGCCGGTTCTTGGCGAGAACCATATTTTCCAGGGCGTGGCCATCTGCGACGTCGAGAACCTCCTCGTCGCGCTGGGCAGCAACGAGGTCGAGGCGTATCGGCAGTACCAGAAACTCCTCTCGTCCGTCGGGCAGCAGGTTGCCCCGGAACTCGAGCATGGGATGTCCGAGGTGGTTGGCGTTGTCGATCGCTTCGCCGCGGAGCCAAGGGAAGGCGGTATGCTTTATATTCTCCATACGCCCGCCGCACCGGATGTCCTGTTCTCGGGAGGATACGAACTTTCACCCAAGCTTCCCGTGACGAAAGAAGGGGACAAGGTGAAGCTCGGATTCGTGAGTTCGGGCGAGGATGTCGTTCCGCTGACGCATTTCGACAATCTGTCGCTATCCTTGCGGATGACGACGGACGAGGCCGCCGTGCGTGCGCGGGGGGAGGAACGGCGCGATAGCGTCCGTGTCGAGAAGGAGGATCGATCGGCACGGGCGACGGTGCAGAACCTCTCCGATGAAGATCTGAAACAGCTTCTCAAACTCAAAGACGAGAAAGGGAAGAAATAAGATAGGGGACCGTAGTGTACGTGTCCCATGAAACAAAGGGCGTGAGTCTATGACTTACGCCCTTTTTATTTACATCGGATAAAGCCTGCGCTCTCCGAACGAGGACCCTGAAACATTGACAATATTGCATTATATATGCTATAATAGAGTTAGCAAGAAACTCACGTTTTCCCTCACAACTTCAAAAGGCACATCCATGAAGATTATTGCATCTCCATCGACCGTTGCTGCGATTGAGCGGTATTTCAAATACCTCGTTCCTCCTGAATCCTTCGACGATCTCGTGATTGTCATCGCGGAGTTCGTGGAAGGCAATGGGTACTATTCCGATCTTCACGGGATCGACCAGGTGAAGCGCTACGCCGACGACCCGAAACTTTTCGTGGTTCTCATGAGCTTCTTGAATGCGGAGGCAATCGCGGAGCGGGGGCCGGAATTTGCGGGCCTTCTGAGTTATGCAAACGTCGCGTTTGCGCGTCTCCCGGACGTGGGAGAAGCAGTGCGCGTGTATCGTGAACTGAAGTCAGGAAGCAAGAAGGAGGATGCGTTGGGGAAGAGGCTGTTCGAGATCGAAAACATCGACCGGACGGTATCTATTCTCCGGCACGACCTCCATTACGCCGAGGAGAATGCCAAGAAGATGCAGAGCTGGCTTACGCAGGCTCGCGAAGCGGGTTTCAGCGGCTCTCCCCAGGAGATCGTCGCCGCCGTGCGCAACTGGAAGCGCGCCACCGCAGGAAAGTGCGAAGGGCAGTATTTCGGAGGGCTCTTCGTGGATTTCCAGGGAACCCTCGTGAAGGATGGCGTGGTGCAGAAGGCGGTTCTGGAGAAGGTCCGTCGGCTTGCCGCGGGGCGCTCCATCACGGTCATCACAGACAGCGATCTCCAGGAGGTTCGGAAAACCCTGGCGGGGCTGGGCTTGCCCGTGGCGTCAAAGTTTGACCTCAAGGGCGCCGAGCTCGAAACTGTCGTTGATGATCTTTCGCAGAAGGAGTTCCGCGCGACCTACGGGATCGTTCCTCGGCAGTTCATCCGCGTCGATGCGCTATAATCTTCCACCGATCGAAATCCAGGAGGACTGGAGTGAAAAAACCGAAGGATTTTTACTGACGTAATTGTCCCCACACGCGGAGCTCGCCGCGTGGAACTGAAGGCCCATGGCCACGAGTTAAGGCTCAGCATTATGCTGGGCCTTTCTATTTTTAAGCGCCTGGAATATTGACAATCCGTACATATTTGTGCTATAATGCTTCTAGCAAGAAACCTCACGTTTCCCCTCACAACCCTAGAGAGAAGACATGAAAACCTCAGCGCAGGAAGCAAAAGGACAGCAGAAGCCCCTCGAAGGACAGGACATCGAGATCGCCGGTCGCATGGACTGCGGGGAGATCGGCGAAGAGTTGCAGCGGCAGATCCTGCCCTACGCCAAAGACAAGACGCTGGTCGTCGCAACTCCGACGGTCGCGGCTGTCACCGATTCGCGGAGCGAATGGGGTTCGACCGGCGGCATCGGCTACTACAGCCAGGTCCGCGTTTTCTGCGGAAGCCAGAACGAGATGCAGGAATGGCAGTGGCGCGATCGCTACAATGTGAGCAAGGACAAGCCGTGGCTCGCCGTCGATCACCTCGGAGAGGTGAAGGTGTCGGAGAAGGACGGGAAGGTGATCGTGGAGGTCGAGCTCCTGAACAATCACTACCCCAGCCGCACCGCTACCTTCACGTTCAACCCCTCGAAGGCGGAGACCGTTCAGATGCTTTCGATGGAAGCGCAAACGGCCTTCGTCACGACGGCGGAGAACGAGATCGCCCGCATCATGGACGGGCTCAACCGGCTGTGGAAGGCCAAACCCTCCCAGTTGCCAGACTACCCGGACGCCGGCTACGTCCCGTACCGCCAGCCTTCCGTTAAACAGCGGGAGTTTCGCCCCGAGATCGGTGTCGCCGCCTTTGTGACCGAGGAGCAAATCGATCACCTGGGAAGCGATCGCCAGATGCGGTACGAGCTCTACGTGCTGACGGCGGGGAGCGGGAAGGCCGAACGCAAGGCCGATGATCACGGCTATGGTCGCGAAGGCGGTGCGTTCCTCGCGATTCTCGAGGTCAAACCGGACCGCATCGTCATCAACACCAAGCGTGGGAAGTCAACGATTTCTCTCCGTTGACCCCCGGGTCAGGAACTTCGGAAGCGAAAGGAGGTGATTCACAGCCACCCCGCGAGTATTCAACGGGTGGCTTTTATTTATCCCGGACGGATTCGTCGTTCGTCTTTTGCCGCGGAATCTCAGTTGAGGTCCCGCCCCCTTTGGTTTAGTATGAACCCAATGCCCCCGGGAACCCTCGCTTGCAAGAACTGCAAGCAATCCTTCGCGATTGAACAGGACGACCTCAGTTTCTACGAGAAGATGCAGGTCCCTGCTCCGACGTTTTGCCCCTCTTGCAGACGGCAGCGGAGGTTTTTATGGAGGAATGAACGGTCGCTCTATAAGCGGCAGAGCGATTTCTCAGGGAAGGAAATCATTTGCCTGTACTCTAAGGAGAAACCGTTCAAGGTTTACGACCAGAAGGAATGGTGGGGCGACGAGTGGAGCGCTATCACGTATGGCAGGGCGTACAATTTTTCTAAACCATTTTTCACACAATTTTACGAACTCCAGCGAGAGGTTCCCCGGCTTTCCATTTTCAATCAGCAGTGCACGAATGCCGACTACACCAACCAGTCGTACGAGAACAAAGACTGCTATCTTTGTTTCAGTGTTGCGAAGTCAGAGGAGAGCGCTTACTGCGCCAATATCAACGAGGTAAAGCAGACGCTCGATTCCCTTTACCTCACAAAATCCGAGCTCGTATACGAGGGAATCGATTCAGAGCAGTGCTACAACTCCACGTTCCTCATCAATTCAGACAACTGCATCAATTGTGCATTCCTGTTTGACTGTAAGAATTGTACGGATTGTATAGGAGGGGTTGGTCTACGGAATAAGCAACACGTCTTTTGGGGGGAGCAGCTCACGAAGGAGGCTTACGAACGAGAGAAGAACACTTTCGATCTGGGGAGCCGCCTGAAGCAGCAGGAAGCGAAAAAGAGGTTTGCGGACCTTATTCTCGGCTTCCCGCGTGTCTCGGAGCGATTCAAGAAATGCAGTTCCTGTACGGGGGATCTGCTTACGAACTGCAAGAATGTGAAGGAAGGATTCGGCGCATTCGACCTCGAGGACTGCCGCTACAGCGCTCGAATCTACAGCTGCAAGGACACGCATGACAGCTATGGGTTGGGTGAAAGCCAATTGGCATATGAGACCATCGGGAATCAAACCATCTACAACGTCGCTTTCTCGAACATTACGAGCGACTCCCGGAACTGCCGCTACTCAGACCTTTGCTTCAACTGCGAGGACTGCTTTGGCTGCGTGGGCTTGCGAAAGAAACAGTACTGCATTTTAAACAAACAGTACTCCCAGGAGGATTATGAAGCGCTCATCCCTAAAATCGTTGAGCATATGGCTACGATGCCGTTCGTTGATACGCAGGGACATGCGTATGTCTACGGTGAGTTTTTCCCTCCGGAATTTTCCCCCTTCGCATATAACGAGACCATTGCACAGGAGTATTTCCCACTAGGAAAAGAGAAAGCCGCCCAGCAAAAGTACGTGTGGAAAGACTCCGAGGTGAGGGATTACAAGATTACCAAGAGGCCCGGGGAACTTCCAGATCACATCAAAGATGTCGGCGACGAAATACTCAACGATGTCATCGGATGCGAACATGATGGTAACTGCAAGGAGCAGTGCGCTACAGCGTTCCGGCTGACCAAGGAAGAATTGGCGTTCTATCGGCGGATGAACATTCCGCTCCCTCGGTTGTGCTCAAATTGCCGACACTATGAACGCTTAGGGAAGAGGAATCCTTTGATGGTGTGGGGTCGCGCTTGCCAGTGCGTTGGGATGAAGTCCGAGAATGGCGTCTACCAGAATACCGTCACCCACCAGCACGGGGCAGGGAAGTGTCCCAACAAGTTCGAGACTTCTTATGCGCCGGACCGCAAGGAGATCGTCTACTGCGAGCAGTGCTACAACGCGGAGGTCGTATAGCAGTCGGTTTCGGCCGTCCTAAGGAAATCCAAGGGGTATATTGACAAATAGCATTTATATATGCTATAATGTTAACACAGAATCGAATGATTCTGTGCCCTTCTCCCCGCCCAGTCTGGGGCATCGGAAGGGAGCTCTTTCAAAAACAACAGACAGACCGGAGAAATCCTATGAAGACCGAACGAACACTGACCGGTGGCGAACTGGCACGGTACGGCTTTGTGCATGTGACGGGGTTGCCCACGCGGCGCGGCATCGAAGATGAACAGATAATCTGGGCGCGTCCCGATCAGTACGGTCGCTACGAAGGCAACAATGGAATGGAAGTCGCGATTACGGTCGACGGCGAGGTGTGGCTTCGCTCCGTTCCGAATCGAAAGACGGAAGACCCTTCTGTGTTGGAAACGCTCAAGAAGCTCTGCCCGAACGGTACAGGAGCGTTTGTTCCTTGCAGCAACGGGGAAGCGATACCTTCCCACATGGTTCTGGAGAGAATCTCAGACCCTCTCTCGGATCACTACGGCCTCTATTCTCCTGAGATCCGACAATAAGACGTAGAAGTCGGAATGCTAACGAGCGGGACTCCCAAGCCCCGCTCTTTTTATTTCATGAGATAATTTCTTTCTCCGTCCCGAATGCTTGACAGAATGGCCGTATTTGTTTATCATACTGCTCGGCTGTGGGCTCGACGGAATTGCAGGGAGCATATGCCCATATTGACATATCACACATACACCCACTCACCCGAAAGGAGTACCCCATGAAATGGTTGCCTGCGCTGCTCGCGAAGGTAGAATCGTTCCCGGACGAAAGCATCAAAGCCCAGGAACCTACCACGAAAGTGGCCGATGGCGAAAAGGTCCTCGGCGTGGTTCCCGAAGGCGTGCGGAAATACATCGCCTATTACGGCGCCCAGGTCGATCGCATCCGCGAGATGAGAAAGGCTCACCTAATGGAGCACATGGGCCCGAACCACACACTGGAGATGTGCAAGAAGTTCAGGGCTGCGATTTCCCTCATCAAAGAGGAGAACGAGGTTGTCGCAAAGGCGTTCTGGCGAGATATCCGGAACGAGTTCAAGGCGGAAAACTGCAACCTCGGTGTTCGGAAGGGATGGAAGGTCGTCGAAAAGCCGGAGAAGGAGGAATCTGGCATCGAGATCATCAGTGTCGAGGTGGGCTCGCTCGCGGACCTGCTGAATCTCGGCGGGTAGCCGAGATCGGTATCCGCAGGACAGCGTAAGGGACCTGCCGAGACACGAAGGGGACAAAACCACAACAAGAGGAGGTGAGTTAGACCGCCCGATTCTTCGGAATCGTGCGGTCTTTTTATTTGTCTCCGTGCCGCCTGCTGCGATCGGCCCGTAGGGTATAATAAGAGAGGTCGCAACGACCGTTTCTAGCAACGAATCCATGGACACAGTTTCAGACCCGAATTCGGCTCCTCAGGCTCCCGTACCGCCCGCAATCCTCGTCAAAAAGAAAATCTGTCCCCAGTGCCATCAGCCGGTGCTCCCGGAGTACTATTTCTGCCCCAACTGCGGCAAGAACCTCGAGGAGAAGCCTTTATCCACGACGGTGGGGGCCCAGATATGGCTTTATACCTTCAGCCTCATCCTGATGCCCATGACCTGTTATCTCATCTACAGCAAATGGCAGGGATGGAAATATTTTAAGTCGGACGATCCCAAGGCCAAAGACATAGGGCTGATATCCATCATTCTTCTTGGCGTCTCGTTTCTCCTGCTCATCTGGATCACATGGGCGGGGATCGCAGCGCTCCAGAAGTATTGGCTGACGGAGGAATCCAGCATCAATACCATGGGCCTCGGTGGATTGGGAAGCGGGTTGTAATCGGGTTCGCGCGATAAAAGAATTCAGGGGAAACCACGGGCGTGAGTCCGTGGAATTTCTTTGACTTTCGGGGTTCGTGTGGCGTATCGTGGGCCCAGCAGCCAGTGGGGCTGTATCTGCACATTCCCAACTAAAGAAGGGAGCATAAGCCATGGATCGGAACTTCCGAAAGATGCTGGAGGAACAATGGGCGCGCGGCAAGTTCGTCTGTGTAGGGCTCGACAGCGAGTACGGGAAAATCCCTGCGCACCTTCGCAAAGACGACATCTACCGAGGTCTCCTGGACTTCAACGAGGCCATCGTGGATGCCACGAAGGATATCGCGTGCGCGTACAAACCGAACGCCGCCTTCTATGAGATGCACGGGACGCAGGGGGTAACGGCGCTTGCGGAATCGATACTCTATGTCCGGACCGTCGCGCCCGAGGTCCCCGTCATTCTGGATTTCAAACGGGGCGATATCGGGAACACCAACGACGGGTATGTGGCGGAGGCGTTCACCTATTACCAGGCGGATGCGGTGACCGTGAACCCCTATCTCGGCCGGGAAGCCCTGAAGCCGTTCCTTGACCGCGAGGACAAGGGCATCATCGTCGTCTGCTGCACCTCCAACCCTGGAGGGGGCGAGTTCCAGCGCATACCGGTCATCCCCGAGTGGATGATCAATGGGTCGATACCACTGTACCAGTACGTCGCGCGGAGGGTCTTCAACGAATGGAACCGCAACGGCAACTGCGCACTTGTGGTGGGCGCGCCCTACCCCGACGATCTCCGGAAGGTCCGCGAAATTGTCGGTGACATGCCCATCCTCATCCCGGGCGTCGGATTCCAGCAGAAAAACGTGCCCATCGAAACACAGGTGGAACAGGTCGTTTCCGCGGGCGGGGACAGCCGCTGGCAGGGGATGATCATCAACTCCTCGCGCGGCATCATCTTCGCCTCGAGCGGCACGGACTTTGCCGAGGCGGCACGCCGCGAAACCCTGAAGCTTCATGACCTCATCAACCAATATCGCAGAAAGGAGAAGAAGCCTTGAACGAACAGGAAGTTCTGCAGATTTTCGGTGACACCGGGGCGGTCATCACCGACAGCCACATCGTGTACACCTCCGGAAAGCACGGCAAGGCCTACGTCAATAAGGACGCGGTCTATCCGCACACCCGGGAGACATCCCGTCTCTGCCGCGCCATCGCCGAATGGTTCTCGAAGGATCGTGTCGATGCGGTCATCGCACCTGCGGTGGGCGGCGTGATCCTCTCCCAGTGGACCGCGCACCACCTCACCGAGTTGACCGGGCAGCAGGTATTCGGGGTCTACGCCGAAAAGGATCCGGTGACGGTGGCCGAGCCGGGCGAAATTGTCGGGGTGCCGATCGGATGGCGGTTCGTCATCAAACACGGCTACGATAAGTTCATTGCCGGCAAACGCGTGCTGGTGGTGGAGGACGTCATGACCACCGGCGGTTCTGTCAAAAAGGTGATCGCGGCCACGCGGGCGATCGGAGGTACTGTCGTCGGTCTCGGCGTCCTCTGCAACCGCGGTGGGATCACCGCGCACGACGTGGGGGATATCCCGAGGCTTTTCTCACTCCTGGACGTGAAGCTCGAGGCCTGGGATCCTGCCGACTGTCCGCTCTGCAAGAACGGAGTCCCTATCAACACCGAGGTCGGCAAGGGGCGGGAGTTCCTGGCGCAGAAGGCGACAGTGATAGCGTCCTGAGCATGGCTTTACGGTAGTATTTTCTTCACATTCCACAGGAAGGGTGTGCGCGGAGCAATCTGCGCACGCCCTCTTTTTTTAGCATCAGAAATGGAACACGTGAGACACGGGTGGAACACATGGCACAGCGCACTGTCCCACGGGATTCCCCTTTGTTTCCCGAGCGAAAACGGTCGTCCGAGGCCAAAATGGGACACGCCCTACATGCCTGTTTCGTGTCCCATATTGTTCCACTATTTGGCCCGTCGGGCGCGGATCCGGGCGGCGCGGCGGGCGGCCACCTTCTCCGGGAACTGCTCGGCGAAGCGCTTCCGGTATGCCACACGGCTGTCCCGCTTCGTCTTCTTCACATGGCAGGGGACGCAGAGGAGCTGGGCGTTCGCAAGCTCGTTCTTGCCGCCCAACGCGATAGGGCGGATGTGGTCGAGGGTGAGCGGGACGTCCTTCGCCCCGCACGCGGCGCACCGCGCCCCGTCGCGCTCGATGAGCTTTTCCTTGATGCGCTGCCGGGCGGTCGAGGAGCCCCCGTCCCGGTCGTACCGCGTCTCGGCGTTGTCGTGCTCGTGGATAGGGCAGTGGCCGTGCTTCAGCTTGTACTCGAGGTACCCCACGAGCTTCTCGAGCTCCTCCAAGGACGCGGTTTTCAGGCTCTCGCCGATGTGCCCCTCCACCCAGCGGCTGGCCTCGAATCGCTCGCGGCGGTTGTCCATGTTCCAGATCTCCGAACGGAGGCGGTGACAGTGGTATCGGAGGACGCTCATACGGCGCGCTCGTTCATCCATCTCTCCATACTGTGGGGAACCCGTGAGCCTGGTCAAGCGCCGAAGCCCTTGACATCACTTGCGAAAAAGATTTACTCTCCAGCTAGCACTGCATTCATCCGAATCGTTCACAATCGCATAGGTGAAGTTATGAAACGACTGTTGCCGTTCTTCATTGTCCTTTTCGCGCTGATTCCAACACGTGCGGGGGCGCAGGGCTTCTATGGAACCATGGACCCCTACGTCTGGAATGCGCTGGAGAACATGGGCATCGATCCCGACAGCGTGCTCAAAGTCGAGACTTTCGCCTACATCAAGTACGAGCTCTCGGCGTCCGGCAAGGAATACCTTCCCCGGTCCGCATGGGAAAAAGCCGTCCGCGATATTCTCGCGACGCGCTCCGACCAGCTTCTTCTCTTTCAGGGATGGAGCGACACCAAGCCCTTCCAATCGAAGAAGCAGAACGCTCCGAAGAATCGTCTCCTCGGGTATGACCGTTCCCGACCCGCCTTTGACACCGCGGTCGCCAGGGGAAAGCGGGCTCTCTTGCTCGACCCCCTCAACGATCAGAAAGTCCGGGGTTTCGGTATGTGGCGCGTGACTCCAAGGCCCGCGCCCGTGTATGCAACGAAGAAACGCGTGGATCACGTGGAAGAGCGCGTCGACCACGCGGAAGAACGCGTCGACCATATCGAGGGGCACCTGGGTCTCGTGGACTCTGCGGTGGGTAGCCTGGGCGAACGCGTCGCACGGCTCGAAGGAGGAGGGGTAACTCGCAACCGTGGGATCTCGCGCACATCTGGGCAGGGTACGGGTTCACTCCCTTGGGCACCGGAAGAGCCGAGCATCCGAGCGGCGTGAATATCGCCCTGTCCTTCCCGATGATCGACCTGCTCGAGTTCGGAGCTTTCGTCAACGGCTCCTATCAGGGTCAGGGAGGCATCACGGCGTACGGGGAGTGGACCATGTCTCTTCTGGGGGACGGTCCGCGGCTCTGTCTCACGGCGGGCGGCGCAGTCTCATTCTTCCGGAACCGGGACCTGGCGGCAGTTGCGCCCTCGAGGACCTTCAAGTGGGGAGGACTCTATGTGGGGCCGAAGCTCTATATACCGCTCGGCGACCGCCTCCTCGAGCTCTTCGCGGGAGCCTATCCGAACGCGGAGGTCATCTACAATCTCCATAGCATTCGTCTCCACGATTGGTCTGGGTGGGTACTCCGAGCCTCGGTTCTCGTGTTCTGACAGTGGGACGATTTGTCCTGGGGGCTGGCGTTTATCTCGCCAGCCTTTTTTTAATCCTACCGGCCTGAAATAAAACGCCTCCGCAGGGCGTAATTAATAGCACATCGAAAGGTCGATTGTTCCCTTTAAAGCATAACCATGAACAAAAAACTAATCGCACTTTCCGCCTTGGCTCTCAGCCTCGCGGTCGCGGTTCCGGTGTTCGCGCAGAGCACGACATCAACCCTGCCCTCCACCACTACCACCGCCGCCCGCATCGCCTGTCTCGCCACCGCGGATCAGTGCCCGAGAGGCAACGTTGGACAGCGCCATTGCGACCTACACCCAGGCAGTCTCTTCCGCGTACACGACGCGCGCAGCGGCTCTGAACGCGGCCTACACGAGCGGCGGGACGACCGCCCAGATCCGGGCCGCCATCAAGGCAGCCTGGTCCGTATTCACCGCATCGATGAAGGCCGCTTCGAAGGCGTGGCGGACCGCACGGACGGGCGCATGGACCACCTTCCGCGCGGCCGCGAAGGTGTGCAAGGCTCCCTCGAGCGTGAGCGACAGCGCGAACGCCGCTTCCGAGGCCGTCGGCCAGTAGCCGAAGGATTCGGATGCGTGGCAGAACCCTCCCCGACGGGGAGGGTTTTTGTTGGATTGACCCGGCCCTCCCGCGATGGTAAACGGAAGGAGCGCTTGTTACCAATGCCAAACAACAGGAGGGGTGCGCCATGTTCGTACACATGGTCGTGGTGGATGAGATACCGTTGATAGGTAGCCGCGTGAAAACGAGTTGCGGCGAGTGGATCGCGTTCTCTCGGGTGACGATTGACCGCGCGAATACGGATCCGTGCCCAGAGTGTATGAAGGCCAGTGGCGACAAAAAGCAGAAGAAGCTCCAGAGGATGCAGGGCCTGGGCCCTGTCTGGGCCATCGACTATGGCTACGTCTGTCGGATATGCGACGGCGAGATGGTCGAGGTTGGCAGGCAATCCGACGGACGGAGGGTTTTCAACTGCAGGGTCTGCAGGGCCAACGAATGTGTTGAGTGCGCGGTATGTGGCCGGCCCCGTGCCTTCTGGGCCGACAGCGGTACGGTATGTATCGTGTGCACGCTCGAGACGATAGCGGGCCAGCGGGAATTGACCGCGGAGCAGCATCGCCGTATTGCGGAGTGGAAGATTACCATCCGCTCAAGCGACTGATATATTTTGTGTTTCTCTAAATCCCTCGGGCCTTCCAGCCCCCGGGATTTTTATTTACGTATCCTTGACGCCGTATCCGTTCTGCCCTATAACACGACGAGCGACTACCACAACCAGGGGGAACCAATGGCCGATTCAGTAGGTCGAGAGCGGGCGGCGTATCTCGTGCGGAGATACCAGGAATGCTTTCGTGAGCGTTCGATACGGCCCCGGAGAAAGACGGTGGGGGTCCTGAATCCGTCGAGGGATGTGATTCTCGGTCACGCTGCGGCGCTTATCGATGAGGTCGCGCGCGTGGGCGAAGTAGCCACCTACCAACGGCTTCTTCTCACCGCAGGGTTTGCTCAAGGGTGCCTCCTCTCGACGGGCGATTTCACGCCCCAGGAGCTCGAAGGGCACGTCAAAGAAGCGATCCTCGAGAATCCTAGCGTCGGATAAGCGCCCGAAGACGGCCCGTACCGTTTCGTCCCGCACCTGCTATGCCGGTGCGGGATTTTTTTGTGAAAAATCGTCTGGTATTGTAAGGTAGTCCTATCCATGGAATTCAAGATCGAATCAAGCTTCAAGCCGGCCGGCGACCAGCCGAAAGCGATCGAAGAGCTTGTTGCAGGACTAAAAAAAGGTTACCGCGACCAGGTGCTTTTGGGCGTCACGGGTTCCGGGAAAACGTTCACGATGGCGAACGTTATCGCGGAGATCGCAAAAGCCGACGCTCGTGATCGCGCACAACAAAACGCTCGCGGCCCAGCTCTGCAACGAGTTCCGCGAACTTTTCCCGCACAACTCCGTCAATTATTTCGTCTCGTACTACGATTACTACCAGCCGGAGGCGTACATCCCGTCGAGCGATACCTACATCGACAAGGAGGCGCTCATCAACGACGAGATCGACAAGCTCCGCCACGCGGCGACGACCGCGCTCCTCACGCGGCGCGACGTGATCGTCGTGGCGTCGGTGTCGTGCATCTACGGTTTGGGCGCTCCCTGCGGTCTACGCGGGGAACATCATCCATTTCAAAGTCGGCGATAAGATCGAACGCGAAAGATTTTTCGCGGAAGTTCGTGGAGCTGCAATTCAGCCGCACGACCGCCGACCTGAAGCGCGGCACGTACCGCCTGCGCGGCGAAAGCTGGGAGATCATGCCGGCCGACCGCGAGGTCATCTATAACTTTGAGGTCGACGGGACGGCGTGATTCGCGCGATCTACGAGATCGATCCGGTGCAAAGGATTCCAGCCGGGCAAAACGCCGCAGGTCGCGGACGTTATTTTCGCGCCGGCGAAGCATTTCATCACGGAGGCGCCGGAACGGCGAGCGCGCGATCAAGGAGATTCAGGTGGAACTTGCGCGACCAGCTGAAAAAGTTCGAGAGCGAAGGAGAAGTTGCTCGAGGCGGAGCGCTGGAGCGCCGGACGAAGTTCGATCTCGCGATGATGCGCGAGGTGGGTTACTGCCACGGCATCGAAAACTATTCCCGCCATCTTTCGGGCCGTCCGCGGGCGAGCCGCCGGACACGCTCCTCGATTATTTTCCGCACACCGAGAGCGGCAAGCCGGACTTCCTTACGATCATCGACGAATCGCACATGACCGTGCCGCAGATCCAGGGCATGTATCAACGGCGACGCCGCGCGCAAGAAAACGCTCATTGAATTCGGTTTCCGATTGCCGTCCGCGGCCGACAACCGGCCCCTGCGTTTCGCCGAGTTCGAGAAGCGCATCGGGCAGGTGATCTACACGTCGGCGACGCCGGGCGCGTACGAAATAGAGAGCAAGCGAGCAGACCGTGGAACAGATCATCCGGCCGACAGGCCTCGTTGATCCGAAGATCACGATCCGGCCCGCGCGCGGGCAGGTGGACGATCTTATTCCGCGCATAGAAGACGCGGGTAAAAAAGCATGAGCGCGTGCTCGTGACGACGCTCACGAAACGGATGGCCGAGGACCTTTCGGCGTATCTCGAAGAGAAAAAAGTGAAAGTGAATTATCTGCACAGCGACGTAAAGACGCTCGACCGCATCAAGATCCTGACCGACCTTCGGAAGGGGAAGATCGAAGTGCTCGTTGGCGTGAATCTGCTTCGCGAAGGACTCGACCTGCCGGAGGTTTCGCTCGTCGCGATCCTGGACGCCGACAAAGAAGGATTTCTGCGAAGCGAGGTTTCGCTCATCCAGACGATCGGCCGCGCGGCGCGTAACGTCGAAGGCGAAGTTCTGATGTATGCCGACAACATCACCGGCTCCATTGACCGCGCCGTGAAAGAAACCGACCGCCGCCGGAAGATCCAGGTCGCGTACAACAAAGAGCACCACATCACGCCGACCACGATCGTGAAAGCGATCACGAACATCCTGCCGACAGCGGACATCGCTGAGATCCTGAAGCTCGAGAGAAAGCGCCGCGGACGAAAACGGCGCTCAGAAGCGCTTATCGCCGAAAGGAACGCGAGATGAGAGACAGCACCGAGGCGCTCGACTTCGAGCTCGCCGCCATCCTCCGCGACGAAATAAAAGAGCTGAGAGAAGGAGGTACAGAAGAAAGAAAAAAGTAAGAATAAGAAATAGGCGCGGCGGTGGTTGACTTATCCGCCACTCCTCCTATCCTGGGGTGGCGGTTTATACTAAACCGAATCGACGGTCCGGCGATGGTACGCCATGCCGGACGCGCTCGATGTTCATTCACATTCACCGAAAGGAGTCACGTTATGGGTACGCCCAAAAGAGTGGCTGCACCGGCGGAACCGAAGCACCCCACGGTGTCCGAGAAGGAACAATTATTCAAATTGGCTGGCGAGCGTCGAAAAGAGCTGAATCTGAAACCATTACCCCTGATACTTGAGGCGATGAGGGGTATTCTCTCTCCGCTCGTTCCCTGGCTGGATGTAGAGCTTCCTCCCCAGTTGTGTGAGCCGCGGAGAGGGCGAGCGATGCTGGTGCTGGACGGTTCGGGCCATAGGGGGTTTCCCACCCTCATGCTGGAGCGTTCCGGGAAATGGGTCGTGAAAAAAGGGTTTTGGGAGGACCTTTCGATTCACCGCATGGACTCGGATGAACTCGCCACCCTCATCGTCAAGGAAAACGACTCATTGCTTGGGTTCTCCGCGAACGGGGGCGGGAGGCGGGTGGCGGAAGAAGTTGGTTTCCTGCGCGACATCGTGCTCTACGACTCCATTCTGGAGATGATGTCCGAATGCGGGAAGACGGTGGCACGAGCGCTCCGCGAGCGTGAGGAACGGATTCAGATCATGCAAGAACAGTTGGGGCTCCTACGCGACTTCCGGCAATCTCTCGATCCCTTGCTCGCTGCCGGAAGCGGAGTGGAGCTGAAGGAATATTCAATTTTCTCGCACGACTCCCACGGCTCCACACGGTACACCGGGGGTTATCTCTCGGTGGACGACCTAAAACCGTTCTGGGACCACCTAGGCTCGCGGGCCACAGCGGGTTCTTACGAGCAGTTCCTCTCGTGTCTCCATCTCAGCTCTCTTTCGAGATTCATTGAAATCATGGCGTTCTCTGCGCGGGAGATAGCCGAGACCCGGTCCAAGGGGGAAAAACAGCCTCTGAGGTTGCGGGGTACACTTCAGGACGGCTGCCATTCTCTGACAAGGAACGCGCGGTGCTCAAGGGCATTGTCGATGCCATCCGCAGTATGACGCGCTGAGGCAAGCGCATTTCTCTACCTGCCGTTCGGGCAACCCCCGGACGGCTTTTAATTTGTCCCGGAAGCTGGGTAGAATGGGGAGACATGACAAGCAACGTCCGCATCAGAATTGAGCTCGCTACCGTCTTACAAGACGAGATCAAGGAATTAGGGAAGAAGGCCGATATCAGGAAGGTGGAAACGAAAAAGGCGCCGCGGGCGTAGTAAGAAGTAGCGGCCGACACATTCCATGCCAGAGGCACCGCACGATCCACGGGAGCGAAGCGACGCAGAGCTTGTGGTGCTCGCGCTGCGCGAGCCCCAGGGCTACCGGCACCTCATGGAACGCTACGAGCCGAAGCTCCTGCGCTACATTCGTCGTATCTCCGGCGTCGTGGAAGAGGACGCGGAGGACATCCTGCAGGAGGTTTTCATCAAGGTGTACCAGAATCTGAACGACTTCGACCGCGCGCTCAGTTTTTCATCCTGGATTTACCGCATTGCCCACAACGAGACCGTGAGCCACTGGCGGGGGCGGCAGGCGCGGCCGCCGGAGGTGTACGTGACCGATGACGACCGGGAGCTTGTGGAGCTTCTCCGTGCCGACGTGGACCTCCCGGCGACGCTCGACCGCAGCTATACCGCGGAGGCGGTCCGGGGGGTGCTGGAGCATCTGGACTCCAAGTATCGCGAGGCCCTCGTCCTACGCTTTCTTGAAGAGAAGAGCTACCAGGAGATGTCCGACATTCTCCGGAAACCGCTGGGGACGATCGCGACGCTTCTGAATCGCGCGAAGCAGCGCTTCAACGACGAGGTTGTCCGGAGGAACCTGAAATTTTAATCCCCATGTCCGAGATACCCGACAAAATTCTGCACACCATTGAGGAACGACGCCTGGCCCCGAAGCCACGGTGGCGCTTTGTGGTGGAGAACGCCGGGCGGTGGCTCCTGCTTTTTCTTGCGCTCCTCGTGGGCGGGCTCGCGATCGGTTTCGTGCTCGCGATTCTCCGGAACGCGGATGCCGACCTCTACACCTACCTCGGACAGAGTTCGCTCACCTACACCCTTTCCGCCATTCCCTTTCTCTGGGTGGCGATTGGTGCGCTCTGCATCGTGGCGGCCTATTATGCCTTTCATCAGACCCCGCACGGATACCGCTATCGGTTCTACGTCGTGGCGCTCGGCGTAGCGCTCATCGCGCTCCTCGCGGGGGAGAGTCTCTTCGAAGCGCGTCTCGCCGCGCGGGTGCACGAGGCGCTGACAACGCAGTTCCCGACCTATCGCGCCATGACGCCTTCCGCGGAAGCCCTCTGGACCCAGCCGGCGAACGGGCTTCTGACCGGGGTGGTCACAAGCAAGGAGAACGACGAGGAGTTCGTGGTGCAGGACGTGAAGGGAGTGCTCTGGCGCGTGGAGTCATATGCGCCGGAAATGAAGGAAGTCGTGGAACCGGAGATAGGAATGCGCCTGAAGATCATCGGCGTCGCGTACGGTTCCAACGAGTTCTACGCCGTGGAGTTCCGTCTCTGGAACCCCCGGGGCGCGCGGTAGCGGGCCCTCTATTTCGCGCGGGTACTTGACAAGGAAAGGTATAAGCTGTACTCTTCCGGGCAGATTCTTTGTCATTGTAATCCACTCACATCCATCCATATCTCACTGAAAGGAGGTAGGCATGAAAAGCCTATCCTACACGCTGCTGTTTCTGGTGATCGTTGCCCTCCTTCTGCCCGCCACCTCGAACGCTGCCGCTCCGTGGAACCTCGTGAACAGCCTGAGTCTTTCGAGCTGGTCCTCCGGATATTCCAACACGGCGGTTTCGGGCCAGTCGTACGACTTTGTCATCACGACCGCGGCGAGCACCGGGACGCGCTTCGGGATTTTCTCTCGGGCGTATACCGCAACGAATCTGCCGCAGACCAACATGGTGGTCGCAATCGAGCTCAATGCGCCCAGCACCCAAAACGTCCGGGTCTCGATTAGCCTGTACTACCAGGGCAATCCGCAGGTGAACTCCGCCCTGGTGTATGTCGTAGGGGGCACGAGTTTCGCCGATTACACCTTCCTGTTCCCGGTCTACGCGGGTCAATTCGACGAGATGCGCTTCAACTTTTCGTATCTCGACGGAGAAACCGGCACCCGGGAAATCCTGGTGGACAACATCCGGATCGACGGGACGCTGCTGGACAACTGCGACAATCCGCTGCCCATCCAGCTTGCGACCTTCCAGGTCGCCTCGGTGGTGGGAAGCGACGTAACGCTGTACTGGAAGACGCTGTCGGAGACCAACAACTACGGGTTCGACGTGGAACGGAGTTCCGACGGAAAGAACTTCCAGAAGCTCAGCTTCATCGCCGGGCACGGGACCACGCTCGCGACGCATGAGTACTCCTATGAGGACAAGAGCGTTGCGGTCGGAACCTGGTACTATCGCCTGAAGCAAACGGATCTCGACGGTTCGGCGACGTACTCGGAAGTGCAGGTCGCGAAGGTCGAGGGTGTCGCGACGGTCGCGGCGCCTGAAGTGCCGACGGTGTACTCCTTGCGGCAGAACTATCCGAATCCCTTCAACCCGGCGACAAAGATCGAGTACGCGCTACCGGCAGCCGGTCGCGTGACGCTCAAGGTCTACGACGCGCTGGGGCGGGAAGTCGTGACACTCGTGGAGGGGATGCAGACCGCAGGATCGCATACGGCGACATTCGACGCCACAAGCCTTCCGAGCGGAACTTACTTCTATCGCATCGGCGCGGGTACGTTCACGGCGACCCACAAGATGCTGCTTCTGAAGTAGGGGATGGGAATCCTTCCCCTTGTTCCATGGGCCCGCAAGCACTATTTGCGGGCCTCTTTTTATCCCCCAAGGCCTGGGTCTCATTGACAGTTCAAGAGATTTATTGGTATTGACAAGATAAGGTCTGTAATTTATAATGCCGGCATTATGAATACGTTCGGAAAGTTCGCAACGGTGGCGGTTGTAGGGTCGCTCCTCGTGCTTGAGGCCGTCGTGCCCGCCGGCACCGCGCTCGCGTGGCAGGGTCCGACCCTCACCGCGACGCCCAGCGTCACCTCGGTCACCGTTTCGTGGACGACCGCGGCGGACACGTCGGAGCACTCCGTCCATTACTCGACATTGCAGATCGACGGAACGAATTTCAATTCCGCGACGAACGCGCCCGGCGTTCCGGCGCCGCTTCCGAACCAGGCGCAGAGCGTCACGGTCAACGGACTCATCTCGAACACCACCTACTACTTTGCATACTGGTCCACCTCCACGGTAGGCGAGGCGAAGTTCTCGACGGCGTCTGCGAAAACCCTCACGCCGCCGCCTCCGGCGGCTCCGAACCCGGTTTCGAACCTCACCGCGACCGCGAGCGGCACGACCTGCATCGCACTCGCCTGGGACACGCCCTCCGGAGGCTCCCTTTCCCAGTTTTATCTTAGCTATTCCACGTCCGCGATCACGGGTTCCAACTTTGCATCCGCGACGCCCGCGACGGGTCTTCCGCTCCCGATCTCCGGGACGCACCAGACCTTCACGCAGTGCGGGCTTTCCGCCGGTACGACCTATTACTTCGGTCTCACGGTGGCGAACACGGTAGGTACCCAGTCGTCTCTCGTGACTTCTTCGGCGGCCACCCAGTCGGGCGGCGGAGGCGGCGGTGGTGGAGGCGGCGGCGGAGGCCTCCTGCCTCCGGTTGCGGTTACGAGCCTTACGGCCTCGAGCTCCATCAATTCCGTGGATCTTTCCTGGAAGACTCCTTCGAGCGACAACCTTTCACAGACGAGCGTGTGGTACTCCCTTTCTCCGATCACGTCCGGGAACGTCGCGGGCGCGACCGCCGTCACGGGCGTCCCGCTCCCGCGGAAGGGAGAGATCCAGACGGTGCATGTCCCGGGCCTCACCGCGGGCACGCTGTATTACTTCGCGGTGCAGGAGGTGGATATCGTGGGGCAGACTTCTCCTCTCGCGACCGTTTCCGCGACGACGCTCACGGGCGCGAACCTTTCGAGCGTCCCTCCGGTCACAAATCTTCTCGCCTCGAGCTCGGTGAACTTTATCAATCTCTCCTGGCTCACCCCGCAGGATGACAATCTCTCGCAGTTCAATGTTCGGTACTCGACCTCGAGCATCACCGACGCGAACTTCGCGCAGGCGGCGGTCGCCGCAAACCCTCCGCTCCCGCGGAAGGGCCAGGGGCAGGGAATGCAGGTCTCGGGCCTGCAGGCGTCCACGCTCTACTTCTTTGCGGTCCAGGTACAGAACATCGTCGGCGCGACCTCGCCGTTGGCGACCGTCTCGACCACAACCCTCGCGTCGGGGGGCGGTGGCGGCGGTGGGGGAGGTGGGGGTGGCGGGCTTCTTCCGCCCGGTCCCGCGACGAACCTTGCCATCACAAGCTATGTGGACGGCGTGGATCTTTCCTGGCTCACTCCGCAGAACGACAACCTCTCGCAGTTTTCCATCCGTTACTCGACTTCAAGCATCACGGCGGGGAACTTCGCGCAGGCCGCGGTAGCTCCGAACCCTCCGCTCCCGCGGAAGGGTGAAACCCAGATGCTCCACATTGGGGGGCTCCAGAGTGGCACGACGTATTACTTCGCGATCCAGATCCAGGACATCGTGGGACAGACCTCGCCGTTGGCGACGATCTCCGGCACGACGCTTTTGAATCTCATCGGCACGCCGCCCGTGACGAATTTCACCGCGACGCCCGATGGTACAAACGGCACGACCTGCATCGATCTCGCCTGGGACACCCCGCAGGGGCTGCTCCTCTCGGAGTTCCATCTGCGCTATTCCACGGACGCCATTACAGATGACGTGAGCTTTACCTCGGGGACTCTGGCGACCGGCGTACCGCTCCCGCGGCACGGCGAGCACCAGACTTTCACGCAGTGCGGGCTTTCGGCAGGCACCAATTATTCCTTCGGTATTAAGATCGCGAACGTTGTGGGCGTTGAATCGCCCCTCGTGACCGCATCCGCGGCCACCACGTCGGGTGGTGGAGGCGGTGGCGGCGGGGGAGGTGGAGGCGGCGGTGGAGGCGGAAGTGTCGGTGGGGGCGTCGTGACGGTCGGTGGCGGCGGTGGAGGTGGGGGCGGCGTCTCCGTGGGCCCCTCCGTGCCGACGAACGGCTCTATCCGCATCAACGGCGGTGCCGCGATCACGTACACGCGCGCTGTGACCCTCACGCTCACCGCGACGGGGGCGACACAGATGGCTATCTCGAACTCGCCGGTTTTCACGAACACCGTGTGGCTGCCGTTCGCGACGACCATGCCATGGACGCTCACGGACGGTTACGGCTCGAAGTCGGTCTACGCCCAATTCCGCAATGCGTCAGGGATCGCCTCTCCGGTTGTCGCGGGCATCCTCTATGCGCCGTATCCGGCGACGATCGGAACGGGAGGCGGCGTCGGGCGCGCCTATGACATCCAAGACGTCAACACGGCAATGGTGAACTGGGGCAAGAGCGGGACGGTCTCTGACCTGAACGGCGATGGCACGGTGAACGTGCGGGATATCGCAGTGATGTACGCTGACTGGGCACAGAACCCTCGGCCCATCACGTCGGCGCCGACTCTCGCAACCTTCGTTTCTCCGACCCCTGGGAACGCGAACGTTCTGCCCGGTGACGAGCTCTCGGTGAACGTAGTGGCGGATCCGAAGGGAAGCCGCGATTACACCGCCGAGGTGGCGCTTCAGTATCCGACGGATCTCCTTGAGTTTGAAACCTTCGATTTCCACGGCGGGTGGGTGCCGGTGGTGCGCCCCGAGTTCGACCAGGATAATCGGACGGACGGGATCATTCTGAAAACCGGGGCCTACCCGGGTGGGTTCACGCGACCCGTAGCCGTCGGTACCGCCATCTTCCGTGTGAAGCAGCAGGGTGCCGGGACCGTCCGCGTGGCGAACGACTACTTCGTTCTGAACGCTTCGAACCAGAATGTTCTTGCACAGGGGTCCAATATGGCACCGCTCGTGGTCTTCGGGACCGTCTCACCCGCAGGGACCTTCACCGCAAACCTGCTTTCCATCTTCGGTTCGAGTAACTGGGGCGCAGGGCTTGAGGCACTTATTCTCTTCCTCATCCTCTACATCGTTTCCCGCATTCTTCAGGACCATTACCGGAAGCGCGAGGAACGGCGCACCGCCGCGCTCCAGCCGAAGCTGAGCATCTAACATCGTTATCCGAACCCGCTCCTCAGAAAGGAGCGGGTTGTGGTTTAGGGCAATGAGGTAGCGCTTGTAGGCCCGTTCGTGCTGGTATACACTCGGGCTAGCTCACGCTTCACAATAATTCACAATTTACGGAGGATGACGTGTCTATTTCTCGACTCACGCTCTACACCATCGCGGGCAACGACGATATTCTCATTGCCCATGCCGGTCCGGACGAGAAGACAGGGAAGTATTCAGGATGGATCACGCACGGCGCGGAACGATATTGTCGTCCAATCGTAAACACCGATGCCCGGTACGACACCCCCGCAGAGGCGGAAGCTGCCATGAGAGAACTCGTGAAGATCGCAAAGGCGTTCACAGATGGGGATCTGAAGGACCCCGAGAACCCGATTGTGCAACTCTTCGCGCGCCCCGAAGGGAAGATCGTCCAGAAAATTGTGGAACTATCAAAGCTCAAAGCGCCGTAAGGCGCTTTTTTATTTGACGTTGTCTATGAATCCGCTATACTTGCCTTCGTACCCCTAGGGATTCGAGCCCCGGGGCAAATTCTGTTATATGCAGGACAAAATCATCATCAAGGGGGCCCGGGAGCACAACCTGAAGAACATCAACCTCACGATTCCGCGGGGGAAGATGGTCGTGTTTACGGGGCTCTCGGGGTCCGGGAAGTCCTCGCTCGCCTTCGATACCATCTTCGCGGAGGGCCAGCGTCGGTACATCGAATCCCTCTCCGCGTACGCGCGGCAGTTTTTGGGCCGCTTCGACAAGCCGGACGTGGACGAGATCGAGGGACTCAGCCCCGCCATCTCCATCGACCAGAAGAGCCACTCCGCGAACCCGCGCTCGACCGTGGCCACCATCACGGAGATCTACGACTACCTCCGCGTGCTTTTCGCGCGCGTGGGGCAGCCATTCTGCCCGCGGTGCGGCCGCGCCATCCAGAAGACTCACGAACGAGGAGATAGTGGACATCGTGGCCGACGCGCCAAGAATCGCAACGACGGACAAGAAAATCGTGCTCCTCGCGCCCGCCGTGCGCGGCCGGAAAGGGGAGTACTACCAGATGCTCTACGACTTCCTGAACGCGGGTTTCAGCGAGGTGCGCATTGACGGGAGTTCCAATCGCTCCGGGAGCGCGTCGAACTCTCGCGCTACAAGCAGCACACCATCGAGCTCGTCGTGGACCGCATCCCCTCGATGCTCGACTTTACGAACAAGGACCACCGGCTGCGGCTCTCGGAGGCCGTGGAGTCCGGTCGAAGTACGGAAACGGGGTCGTGGCGTTCTGGACGAGGAGGAAGTCTCCCTCTCCGCGCAGTTCACCTGCCCCGTGACGGTTTCTCGTTCCCCGAGATTGAGCCGCGTCTCTTCTCCTTCAACAGCCCGTACGGCGCCTGCCCGGCGTGCAACGGCTCGGCGACGAAAGCATCTGGTCCGAGAAGATCTGCCCCGTCTGCCTCGGCAAGCGCCTGGAAGAAAGGCCCTGAACGTTCTCGTGGGCGGGAAGAGCATCGCGGCGGTCGCGGCGATGCCCATCGACGACGCCGACGCGTACTTCGCGAAGCTGACGCTCCCAGATCGAAGGCGAAGGCGGAGTCGCCGAAGCCCCGCTCCGGGAGATTACGGACCCGGCTCAAGTTCATGGTGGACGTGGGGCTGGAGTACCTGACGCTGGAACGGAAGGCGGGCACCCTCTCGGGCGGGGAGGCCCAGCGCATCCGGCTAGCATCCCAGATCGGCTCGCGCCTCACCGGCACGCTCTACGTGCTCGACGAGCCCACCATCGGTCTCCATCAAAGGGACAACGCGAAGCTTCTCGAGACCCTCCACGAGCTTCGCGATCTCGGGAATACAGTCCTGGTCGTGGAGCACGACGAAGAGACCATCCGCTCCGCGGATTACCTCGTGGATATCGGTCCCGGCGCGGGCGTGCACGGCGGCCGCATCGTCGCGGAAGGCCCCATCCCGGAGGTGCTGAAAGACAGAAGGATACGGAGTCCCTGACCATCGAGTACCTGAACGGAAGAAAGTTTATCGAGGTGCCGCGCGAGCGCCGCGCGGTGAAACGGGACCACGAAAGTCTGAAGATCCGCGGCGCGACGGCGAACAATCTCCAGAATCTCGATCTGGATATACCCCTGCGGCGCTTCACGGCCGTGACGGGCGTCTCGGGTTCCGGGAAATCCACCCTTGGTCTACGACATCCTTTTTAAAACCCTCTCGAACAAGTTCAACGGGTCGGCGTACAAGGTGGGGGCGCACAGGGCGCTCCTGGGGGCGGAGTATATCAACCGCATCGTGAACATCGACCAGTCTGCCATCGGCCGCACGCCGCGGTCGAACCCCGCGACCTACGTCGGCGCCTGGACCTTCATTCGGGACCTCTTCGCGGCGTCGGAGGATGCGCGCGTCCGCGGCTACAAGCCTGGCCGGTTTAGCTTCAACGTGCGCGGGGGGCCGTTGCGAGAACTGCGAGGGGCACGGCCAGATCGCCATTGAGATGCACTTCCTGCCCACGGTCTACGTGACCTGCGACGTCTGCAAGGGGAAGCGCTTCGACCGCGAAACGCTCGAGGTCGAGTACAAGGGCAAGAACATCCATGAGGTGCTCCAGATGACGGTGGAGGAGGCAGTCACGTTCTTTGAAGACATCCCCTGGCTTTTCGACCGGCTGAAGATCCTGGATGAGGTGGGGCTGGGCTACATCGAGCTTGGCCAGTCCGCGACGACGCTCTCGGGCGGGGAGGCCCAGCGCATCAAGCTGGGGGCGGAGCTCGGCAAGCGCGACACTCGGCGCACCCTTTATCTCTTGGACGAACCGACGACGGGGCTCCATTTCGCCGATGTCCAGCACCTCTTGAATGTCCTGAACCGCCTTGTGGATCGCGGCAACACTGTGGTGGTCATCGAGCACAATTTGGATGTCATCAAGACCGCCGACTGGGTTATCGATCTGGGGCCCGACGGTGGCGAGAAAGGCGGGAAGCTGATCGCGGTGGGCACCCCGGAGGCGGTTTCTAAAAAAGTGGGCAGCGCGACGGCGCCGTATCTGCGGAAAGTTCTGAAAGCATAGAAAAATTAAGGCACCCGAGGAAAGGGTGCCTTTTGTTCTGTTATCGATAGTCTCTCATGTCCTTTTGGAGGCGCTTGGTATTTCGCGTCTGGGGCTACTCGAGTTTCGGTACATCCGTTCGATTCTTCGCGCGATTTTCGGCGCGAACTCCGTGCAGCGGAGTGTCGGCAACGTGACCAGGTACAGGACCGCTCCGAGAACCAGGCCGCCGCAAACTCCTCCCACGAGCCCGATGAGAAACACAAAAAAGAAGGTTCCACAAATGGCCGAGAACGAGTCTGTGAAGATGCCTCGGATCACGGCGAACATGAGCGCGTTCCACACACTCCCGACGCCCACGAAAAGGAGGCCGCTGAAGAATCCTGGGGGTGTTGCCCGGAGAAGCGCTAGCCCCAGGAGTACGGCGACGGTCGCACCGGAGATGATACCAAGTACGACGTCGCTTTTGCCGACGGGTTCGATGCTGAACGGTTTGAATATGTCTGCAAGAACGAACGCCATCGCGGGGAGCAGGAACGTACCGAGAAATCCCAGCCGCCCATGCTTGAAAGTAATCCATCGCTTCATTGGAGCACCTCTTGATATGTGAGTGGGATGGAAATATAGAGTGATATGAGCTGAGAACGTTGTACCACTAGTAAGACCATCGCGTCAACTCGTTGGTGGCACAGGGCCCAAAAAGAAGCAGGCCGTTCTGACGAAAGGCCTGCTGTGGAGAGGGGGACCATCGGAGGGAGGCGGCGAGGCCTCATACGGGCCGCGCGGCGGGCTGGGGCAACCTCGCGGGGTTCTTGAAGGGGCCGCAGACCCACTCGACACACCAGGCGATGCAGAAGAGTATCGCGCCGGCAACGAGTCCGTAGGAAAGGCCTGCCACCACATACACGACCGATACGACGAACGTCGCGAGAGTCCCGATTGCTCCATCCCCGATAACCATCGCGGTGATGAAGCTGAACAAGACACCACCGAGGCCCAACAGAAGGAACAGGAGCCTGAGGGACGGAGGGTCGGGTGTCCGCATCCGGACCATCCCGGCCGCGATGACCGTTCCGAGTATGTACACGGTGATATCCTCGAGCTCCTTGTCTCTTGTATAGGAGTTCTTCCAGAAGGTGCCGAAAATGAGCGCGGTGGCGAGGAGGAGGACTGCGATGGCGAGAACAGACAAGATCCGTTTCATAAAACCTCCGTGGGTTGTGGTTGGATGAGATGATCTGTGCTCGTTTTACTCCCGAACTGCGAGGGCGTCAACTCATTTGAGCGCGGGGCGGTTTTGCGCAATGATGGTGGGTATGAAAGAGGAGAAGCTCTATAGCCATCTTCCTGACACCCCCGGCGTCTACCTCATGAAGGACGCCGTAGGGAGGATTCTCTATATCGGCAAAGCGGGCAATCTAAAGCGCCGCGTCTCAAGCTATTTCCAGAAAGCCCACGAGTACCGTATCGAGAAGCTCGTCTCCGAGATCCGGAAGATCGAGTACCGTCCGACCGACTCGGCGCTCGAGGCTCTGATTCTCGAATCCGCGCTCATTAAGAAGCACCAGCCCTTCTATAACATTCGCGAGAAGGACGACAAGAGTTTCCTCTATGTGGAAATCACGAAGGAGAAGTACCCGCGGGTGCTTCTGGTGCGCGGCAAGGAGCTCGCAGCGCAGAGCCGCGGAACCATCTTCGGTCCCTTCACGTTCGCCTCGAACCTGAAGGAGGCGCTCCGTATCCTCCGGCACATCTTTCCGTGGAACACGCATGACCCGGAAGCGCTCGCGAAATTCAAACGGCCCTGCTTCGATTACGAGATAGGGAACTGCCCGGGGGCTTGCACGGGTAGGCTCACGACGGGCGAGTACGCGAAGACCGTGCGGTACATCCGCGACTTCTTCCGGGGCAAGAAGCAGGCGATTCTCCGATCGCTTGAGCGGGAGATGAAAGCGGCGGCGAAGAAGCTCGAGTTCGAGAAAGCTGCGCGGCTCCGCGGGCAGGTGTTCGCACTCCGGCATATCCGGGACACCGCGCTCATCAACAAGGATGAGTTTGGTGATTTTGACGGCAGGCAGAGTTCACCGCGGCGGATCGAGGGCTACGATATCTCGAACATCTCCGGAACCTCTGCCGTCGGCTCGATGGTGGTTTTCACGGGCGGGGAGCCCGATAGGAACGAGTACCGCAAGTTCCGCATCCGCTGGATCACACAGTCGGACGACACAGGGATGCTGCGCGAGGTCATCGGACGCCGGTTGGGGAACGACTGGCCCCTGCCGGATCTCATGCTCATCGATGGCGGTAAGGGCCAGGTGCACGCGGCGGAGACCGTGCTTTCCGAACATGGGGTGCGGATACCGGTCGTGGGTATCGCGAAAGGCCCGGAGCGCAAGAAGAATGAATTCATTGGAATGGTACCGAAGTGGGCAGACGAGAAAGTGCTCATCCGTATCCGGGACGAAGCCCATCGGTTTGCGATTTCATATCATCGGACGCTGCGGGGCCACAGATCGCTGCAGTAGAAAAAGGTAAATGGTACAAGGACCGCAGGGGGATCACGGGAGGGGCTTGCTTTTCAAATACCCCAATGATACTTTTTAGTTCCGTGGCAGTTGCCACGTGGTGTTCATCACATACATTCACTAGAGGAGTGAGTCATGGAGAAGCAGAGCTTCTTCTACTCCAACACTCATCATTCCGAGTCACACGGACTGCATGGAAACCAGCCGCTCGCAACCGAGCATTTTCTGGGAGTACCTTCCAGCCGCCCGAGTGGGTTCGAGTCGGTCACCAGGTTCCCTGGTCACACTGATTTCAGTGGCCAGAGCACGCTGGATATGTTCCGGCCCGGCGGGAGCATGAGCCTTCCCACGCGGTTCCCGTGAGGGATGGAGATGGAGCGAAAAACGGGCGGCGCCTACTCGGGCCGCTCCTTTTATTTATACACAGTGAAAGGAAGGACGCTTGGAAAGGGTATAATAGATGGAATGACATTAGCTGAAGAACTAAAGGCGTTCCTCCACGGCGATGTGGCGGATGATGATGTGACGCTCGCGAAATACAGCCGCGACGCGAGCTTGTTTGAGGTCCGCCCGAAGGTGGTGGTGTATCCGAAGGATCGCGAAGATGTAGAGAGTCTCGTGAAATTCGTGGCGGAGCGTAAGAAGACCGATCCCAGCATCTCGCTCACGGCGCGCTCCGCGGGCACTGACATGTCGGGCGGGCCTCTTTCGGAATCCATCGTGGTGGACTTCATGCGTTACTTCACTCAAATCCTTCAGATAGGGGACCGCGTCTCCGTTGAAGGAGGAGTCCAGATGGGTTTCGGTACGGTCGAGCCTGGCGTCTTCTACCGCAACTTTGAGAAAGAAACCCTGAAGCAAGGGTATCTGTTCCCGTCCTATCCCGCCTCCCGCGAGCTCTGCGCCATGGGCGGCATCGTGAACAACAACTCGGGCGGCGAGAAATCTCTCGTGTACGGAAAGACGCAGGACTATGTGATGGAGATGAGGGTGGTTCTCGCAGACGGGAAAGAGCACCTGCTCAAGCATCTTACGGTGTCCGACCTTGAGAGTAAGATCGCGGCCGGCGGTTTTGAGGGGGAACTCTATGGAAAGCTTCGGGACCTTTTCGAGAAGAACTACGACCTCGCGAAGCGCGCGAAGCCGCAGGTCACAAAGAACTCCGCCGGGTACAACGTCTGGGACGTCTGGGACCGGCGCACCTTCGATATCACGAAGCTCCTCGTGGGCGCGCAGGGGACGCTCGGTCTCATGACCGAGGCGACGCTCGCGCTCGTGCGGACGAAGCCCTGCTCGGGGATGCTCGTCATCTTCATGGACGACCTGAAAGTGGGCGGCATCGTGAACGAGGTCTTGCCCTTCGAGCCCTCGAGCTTCGAGTCCTTCGACGACCACACGCTCCGCTTGGCCTTGAAGTACCTCGGGGGGTTCGTGAAGCTGCTTGCGAAGAATCCCTTCTCGCTCGCGCTCGCATTCCTCCCGGAGTTCTGGATGGTGCTCACGCATGGGATGCCGAAGCTCGTTCTCATGGTCGAGTTCGAGGAGGTGGACCAGGCGACGGTGGACCAGAAGCTCCGCGACCTTCAGACAAAGCTCCGCGCCTTCCCGGTTCGGATGCGCCTCGCAAAGACCAAGGACGACGCGCGGAAGTACTGGGCTATCCGCCGCGAGAGCTTCAATCTGCTCCGCCAGAAGGTGAAGGGGATGCAGACGGCGCCGTTCGTGGACGACCTTATTGTGGCTCCGGAGCACCTGCCCGAGTATCTGCCGAAGCTCTACGCCATTCTCGACCGCTACGGATTCCTCTACACCATCGCGGGCCATATGGGGAATGGCAACTTCCACGTGATACCCTTGATGCACCTCCAGGACGAGGCGGAGCGTGCAAAAATACGCCCGGCCATGGAGGAGATCTATGCGCTCACCTTCCAATACGGCGGTTCCATGACCGCGGAGCACAACGACGGTCTTATCCGCTCGCCTTTTCTCCCGCAGATGTTCGGCAAGGAGGTCGTGGAACTCTTCGCGGAGGTGAAACATATTTTCGATCCGGAGAACATCTTCAACCCTGGGAAGAAAGTGGACGCCTCGCTCCCGTACGCGCTGGAGCACATGAAACGCTCCTGAGGGCCGGAACGGGGGCGTATTGACATGGCACCCCTTTGGGTGCTATGCTCATTCTCGGCTCTTCAAAAACGCTTCATTTCACTCATAAAACCAATATACGGGGGAAGGATGGAAGGGAGTACTACCGCAAAAGCACGTTCCGCAGTTTTGCACAGGAACGGGCATGACCGCCTCACGAATGAGGCTCTCTTGGATCGTCTGACTCTCGCGTCAACAAAACGCGAGGAGGAAGATCTCGCAACCAAGCTTGCGCTCGAAGTTCTGCGTCGCGTGGCCTACCGACGATGGCCCCGCGCGCTTTCCAGGCTTCAGAGGTTAATTACTGTGGCGCGACGCGTGGAGATCAAAGGGAAGGACCACCGGATCGATTCCATCGGGGGAGAACCTGTCTCCGTCAGGAAGTTGGAGGCTCTTCGGCGGAAACTATCCGATATGCTTCCGAAAGAACTTGCAGCACCCCGGGGGAAAGCCGCCCCCGACCCACAGCCCCAACACCCATAAACCATAAGGAGAGGTTGCATGCTGACGACCATTCCCTTCAAGGAGCTGCCCACCGAGGAGCTCAGAAACGCCGTTTCCCACTTCCAGAGCCAAATGCGGATATTCCCCATCGGAAGCCCCGTACGAATGAAGTTCGAAGGTCAGATCCGAGAGCTGAAGAAAGAAGTGAACGCGCGGGTGCGTCGTGCAAGAGAAAACCGGGAGCAGCAGATACCGCCGTTCCTGGCTCTCAACCAGATGAGCCTGCATCCGTCGCAACGTTAACGATATTTCGATCAGATGAGAACCGAGGACCTCGTGCCATGCGCACCTGGTCCTTTTTATTTTTCCACAGCTACCCCGCGCTTGCCGGATTCAGATACGCGGGGTACAATGCGGACAATGTCGAAACGCGCAAAACTCGTCGCGCTCTTCTTTCTCCTCGTTGCCGTCTCCATCGTTGCGGCGGCGTTCGATTACCCGCCGGTCTGGCAGAAGTTCGGCGGTTCTCGGCCTTGGACCCTCGGCCTCGATCTCGCGGGCGGGAGCGTTCTCACGTATGATATCGATCTTTCGAGCGTGGCCGCGGCGGACCGCGATTCCGTGGTGAGCGGTCTCCGGGACGTCATCGAGCGGCGCGTGAATCTTTTCGGGGTCAGCGAACCTCGCGTGTATACCGAGAATGTCGGCGGCACGAGCCGCCTTGTGGTGGAACTCGCGGGCGTCAAGGACATCTCCACGGCGGTCGCCCAGATCGGCGCGACGCCGCTCCTCGATTTCCGGGAGCTCCAAGAAGTGGGCACCTCGAGCGTGCAGTTCATCCCCACCGCGCTCACCGGCCGCTACCTCACGAGCGCGCAGGTGGGGCAAGACACCGTGAGCGGGCGCCCCATGGTGCTTCTGCAGTTCAACGACCAGGGTTCGCAGATTTTCTCAGATTTGACGGGCAAGGACATTGGGAAGCGCCTCTGCATTTTCCTTGACAACCAGATTCGCAGCATCGACATCGACTGTCCCGTCATCCAGTCGCAGATCAGCGGCGGCCGGGCGCAGATCACCGGCGATTTCACCTACGCGGACGTGCAGGCCCTGGTGCAGCGCTTCAATGCCGGCGCGCTCCCGGCCCCCATCAAGCTCGTGGACCAGCAGACCGTCTCGCCGGACTTCGGAAAGAACTCGCTCGACCGCGCCATCATCGCGGGTCTCATCGGCACCGCCGCCGTGATGCTCTTCATGCTCATCTACTACCGTTTCCTCGGTATCTTCGCCGTGAGCGCGCTTCTCATGTACATCGCGCTCACCCTCGCGGTTTTCAAGATCGTGCCCGTCACGATGACGCTCGCGGGCATCGCGGGATTCGTGCTTTCCATCGGCATGGCCGTCGATGCGAACATCCTTGTCTTCGAGCGCACGAAGGAGGAGCTCCGCCGCGGGCTCACCCGCGCGGCCGCCATCGAGGAGGGATTTCGGCGCGCGTGGCCTTCCATCCGGGACTCCAACATCTCGACCATCATCACCTCGGCCGTGCTCTACTACCTCACCTCGAGCTTCGTGAAGGGCTTCGCGCTCTCGCTGCTCCTAGGCGTTCTCCTCAGCATGTTCTCGGCCATCACGATCACGCGGACGATGCTGCGCCTGTTCCTCCGCGACCATCCCTCGTCCGCCGCGCCCGCGAAATAACTTTCCCATGAAACACTTCTTCAACGTCATCGGGTATCGGAATTACTTCCTCGGTTTTTCGGGGACCCTCGTCCTCGCGAGCATCGTGCTCATCATCGTGCTGGGGCTCCGGCCGGGCATCGATCTTACGGGTGGCACCGAGATCCAGGTGCGCATCGATTCCACAACCGTGGATGAGACCGCAATCGCCGCGGCGCTCCGCCCCGTGCAGGGGCTCGCGGTCGGCGTGACGAAGCAGGGGGACGGCACATTCCTGATCCAGCTTCCGCACGTGACCGAGGATGAGCACCAGGCGTATCTCACGGCTCTCAAGCCCCTCGGGACCGTGGACGAGGTGAACTATTCCTCGATCGGCCCCACGGTGGGGACCGAGCTCCGCACGAAGGCGTTCTGGGCCATCGGCACTGTGCTCGTCGCCATCTCTCTTTACATCGCGTTCGCGTTCCGGAAAGTTTCCGTGCCGGTGAAGTCCTGGAAGTACGGTGTGGTGACACTCCTCACGCTTTTCCACGACGTTTCCATTCCGGCGGGGCTCATCGCCATCCTCGGGGCATGGAAGGGGATTCAGGTGGACACCAACTTCATCGTGGCGCTGCTCGTGGTGATGGGGTTCTCGGTCCACGACACTATCGTGGTGTTCGACCGCATCCGGGAGCACCTTCTTCGGGGAAACCGTCGGCTGCCCTTGGACCAGGTGGTCAATGACAGCGTGAACGAGACCTTTGCCCGCTCCATCAATACCTCCCTCACCCTTTTCCTGGTGCTTCTCGCGCTGCTGTTGGTAGGCCCGGGGAGCCTGTTCTACTTCATCCTGACCATGCTCGTGGGGACCATCTTCGGGACCTATTCCTCCATCTTCGTGGCAAGCCCTCTCCTGTACCTGTGGGGGCGGGAAAAGCCCCGCTAGGGGCTTGGCGGGGGAAGGGGTAGGGGGTCTGTGGACAAGGGCTTGACTTGAATCTGCTATATATGCTAAAGTATAAACCATGGTAAAGAATCTAGACGCCTTCATCGAACACCTTTTCGAGGGTTTCTCCCCGAAGCAGCGGAAAGTCGTTACGTCCCGGTTCGGCCTGCGGACGGGGCATCGGGCGCCTCTCCAGGAGATCGGGGATGAGCTCGGTATCACGCGGGAGCGGGTCCGCCAGATCGAGGAACAGAGCTTGAAGAAGCTCCGGAGCCGCATCCGCGAGGAGGCCGGTGATTTCCTCGAGGTGGTGGCTAAATATCTCGACACGATGGGAGGGATCCGTCGCGACGAGACCTTCCTCATGGAGGTCCGGAAGAAATTCCCCGGCTTCGAGAAAGTGAAGCACGCGGATCAGAAGCTCCGGTTCCTGTTCCTCGCGGCCGAGACGCCGTTCCACCACAAGGACACGGATGACGTCTACAGTTTTTGGTACACGAGTGACATCTCGAAGAAGCGTCTATTCGATTTCCTGAAGCAGATGCTCCAAGTGTTCCGCACCGCCAACAAGCAGGAGTTCTTGGAGAAGCGCGCGTACCTCGCGTACGCGAAGGACTTCGCCTCCTCGAACTTCCTTTCGGTCTCAAAGCACATCGGCGTGAATATGTTCGGGGACATGGGACTCCGAGTCTGGCCCGAGATCGAGCCGAAGACCATTCGTGACAAGGCGTACCTCGTGCTCCGGAAGCACGGGAAGCCCCTCCACTTCGAGGATGTTGCGAAGTACATCGCGCGGTACGGCATTGATCGCGAGGCCGCACACGTGCAGACGGTGCACAACGAACTTATCAAAGACCCTCGCTTCGTGCTGGTGGGCCGCGGTCTCTACGCGCTCCGCGAGCACGGCTATGAGCCGGGGACGGTGCGCGAGGTGATTGCGCGGCTTCTGAAGAAGGAAGGCCCAATGGGTGCGGATGAAGTGGTAAAGGAGGTCAACAAGCAGCGCATCCTGAAGCAGAACACCATTCTTCTTAGCCTTCAGAATCGCAAGTACTTCAAGCGCCTAGATGACGGGCGCTACCACGTCCGGGAAGCGTAGGATGCTCCAGCACATCATAGAGGAGATCACGGATTTCTTCGCCGAACTCTTCAAGAAAGAAGAGATATGGGTGATTCTTGCGATCGCGGGGATTGCGGGGGTCGTAGCCCGTGTCGTGATTGTGAACCCGGAGGGCCTTGTGGCCCGCCTTTTGCATATTGTCCTCGCCCTCTGGTGGCTCTGGCTCTTCGCGGTGCTTCTCTATCTCACGGAGCAGCTCTGGCTCCACTGGCGGCAGGAGCTTTTCAAGCGCGCCATTAAGTTTAGCGTCGTCGAGTTGCGCATGCCGCGGGAGGTCACGAAAAACCCCATTGCGATGGAGCAAGTTCTTCGATCCATCCACGCGCTCCGGAACTCGGCCGGCGACATCCGGGAAAAATACTGGGAGGGAGAGGTGACGGTCTGGTTCGCGCTCGAGATGGTGAGCTTCGGCGGGCAGGTGCATTTCTACGTACGCTGCCAGTCGAGCCGGAAAAGCTTGGTGGAGGCCGCTTTCTTCTCCTATTACCCCGACGTGGAGATCGTGGATGTGGAGGACTACGTGAGCAAGCTTCCCAAGGATCTTGCCGAGATGCATGAGAAGGGTCTCGACGTGTGGGGGACCGAGATGCTCCTCGCGAAGGATCCTATCTATCCCATCAAGACCTACCCCAACTTCGAAAGCATGGAGGAGGACAAGCAGTATGACCCGATCTCGGCGTTCCTTGAGATTCTGGGGAAGCTGAAGCCGGAGGAGACGGTCTGCATCCAGATTCTCATCGCCCCCGCCGGCCCCGACTGGGCGAAGCCGTGGGAGAAGAAGATCGTGGAGCTCCAGACCCCGAAGACGATGGTGATGGGGACGGGGGACGAGGCTCGCGACGTCGCCATGGCGCGCTCGCCTGGTCAGACCGACGTGCTGAAGGCTGTGGAGCAGAATGTCTCGAAACCCGCGTTCCTTACGCTTGTCCGCTTCCTTTATCTTTCCCCGGCGGCCACCTATTCCGACACCTTTGCACGGCGCGGCCTCACGGGTGCATTCAACCAGTACGCGGCCCTCAACCTGAATTCTTTTAAGCCGAACCGCATGGTGGCCACGCGTGCACAGATCTGGAACTGGCCGCACGCGTATCCGAAAGTCCGTGTGGATTACCGCAAGCAGCGGCTCCTGTGGAACTATCCCCGTCGGGAGGTCCCGCCGGAGGTGTGGCTTGGACGCCTTTTCACTTCCTATCCGATGAACTTCAACTTCGCTTCGCAGCGGTTCTTTATGAACGTGGAAGGTATCGCGACTCTTTTCCATCCGCCGACGGCCGTGGTTCTTACGGCGCCTCACATCCAGCGCGTCGAGAGCAAAAAGGCGGGTCCGCCTGCGGGCCTCGCCATCTACGGTGAGGAAAAAGAGCTGGGACGGTTCAGCGATACAGACTGACCATGGATACCACGAGCACACTTGCGCTCAGCGACACCCTGCGGGGGCTCTTCGTAACCTTCCGCGCCATTTTCCTGGTCCTGGATATCGGGCTCTTGGCAACTTTCTGCGCGGTTTTTTACCGCGCGCTTGAGACGCGTCCTCGCTTCGTGTCTCCGAAAGCGAAGGTGCGTGCGAGGCCGAAGGTGGACAACAAAAAGATTCGGGATGAGTGGCACGCGCTTCTCGAGAAGGCGGACCTGAAGCCCCCAGAATCTTACGTTCTTGCGATTATCGAGGCGGACAAATTCGTAGATGGTCTTTTGAAGCAGCTGGGATTCCAGGGCGAGCACATGGCGGACCGCCTCGAGCGCATCGGCGAGATCAATCCCAACCTCAGCACGCTCGATCGCGTGTGGCAGGCCCACCGCATCCGGAACGAGCTCGTGCACACACCCGACTTCGAGGTCTCGCACACCGACGCGCACGAGGTCCTCAAGTCCTACGAGGCATTCCTTCGGGAGGCCGAGCTTCTGTAGCGCCGCAAGCGCCGCCTGTCCCCCCCGTACCCGCGCACCGCGCGGGCTTTTTCTACCCCTTCTCCTACAACGATTTTCGTTGTTTAATGGAGGAAAGCTTCTATGCCAGAATCCGGGAAGATTCAGATTATTAAGTACGCGCCGCCGCCGCCGGAGCTCCCGGTCCTGGGGCGCGTGGACCCGGCGGAGGTCTCCTTCTTCGGGCGGACGAACTATGTCGCGGCGCTTGAGGAGAAGCGTTTCATCTTCGGCATGAAGCGCGTCGACCGCCGCCGCCACCTCTATATCATCGGGAAAAGCGGGGTGGGGAAGTCCAAGCTTCTCGAGCTCCTGATGCGCCAGGATATCGCCTATGGCCACGGCCTCTGTCTCATGGACCCGCACGGCGACGACATCGACGCCATCCTCGATTTCATCCCGGAGAACCGCATTGACGACGTGTGTCTCATCGACCCCTCCGACGCGGGGTATCCCATCTCTTTCAACCCGCTCGCGAACGTGGACCCCACGTTCAAGCACCAGCTGACCCAGGGGCTCATCGAGGTGATGGAGAAGCAGTTCGGCGCGAACTGGACGCCGCGGCTCGAGCACGTCTTCCGCTTCACCTGCCTCGCGCTCCTCGACTACCCGCACGCCACCATGCGCGGGATGATTTCCATGCTCACGGACCGCAACTACCGGCAGAAGGTGGTCGAGTACATCGAGGACGACATGGTGAAGCGCTTCTGGGCGATTGAGTTCGCGGACTGGTCCGAGAAGTTCGACACGGACGCCATCATTCCTCTTGTGAACAAACTGGGGCAGTTCCTCTCGAACCCCATGCTCCGGAACATCTTCGGCCAGAAGGAGAACAAGGTGGACCTCAGGGACCTGATGGCCAAAAAGAAGATTCTTCTCATCAACCTGTCGAAAGGGAAGCTGGGGGAGGAAAACTCGAGCTTCTTCGGCTCGATGTTCATCACGAAGATCAAGCAAGCGGGGATGGAGCGTGCCTCGCTCCCGGAGGCGCAGCGGAACGATTTCTATCTCTACGTCGACGAGTTCCATAACCTCGTGACCGAAACGTTCGAGAACCTCCTCTCCGAGGCCCGGAAGTACGGTCTCTGCCTCACAATGGGGCATCAGTACATGGGCCAGCTTATCCCTTCGGTCCAGGCGGCGGTCCTAGGGAACGTAGGATCCATCGTCATTTTCCGCGTGGGAGGGGAGGATGCGCGGTTCCTCGAGGCCGAGATGACCCCGATTTTCAAAGCGAAGGACATGATTAACCTGGGGATGCAGGAGTTTTATATCAAGATGACCATCAACGGCGAGACCCAGGATCCCTTCTCGGCAGCTACCCTCAAGGTTTTGCCGCCGGGGTATCCATCGAACCGCGACCGCATCATCGAAGCTTCGCGTCAGAAGTACTCCATCTCGGCGGATGCGGCGAAGAAACTTATCGCAGAGGAAGAGGCGGGCATCTTCCGGAGCGCGCAGGAGAAGGCCGCCATCACGGGCGGGCGGTCGTCAGAGGGGGGTGCGGCAAAACCGGAGGACAAGAACCCCGAACCGCTCATCTGAGAAATTATGCAACTACAAAGGCCGATACAAGATTATTCATCACATGGTCTTTGTTTATACGACGTGCGGGAAGGAGGAGGAGGGGCGAAACCTGAGCAAGCTTGTCATCGGGAAGAAACTAGCTGCGTGCGTGCACATGTGGCCTATTGAATCGTGCTACACCTGGGAAGGTACGATGAAGTGCGAGAAGGAATTCGTGGTCCAGCTCACGACTCTGGAGTCGAAACTGCAGCCGATTGAAGATCTCATTCTTTCGAACCACACCTACTCGACACCCTTTGTGGGGGCCGTCGACATTCGTCGCATCAACCGCGAGTACAAGGAGTGGATGGCGCAGGTGATCGAGTAAGGGGACACTAGACGTAGACCCCTAAGCCCTCTATCTTACAAAGGGTTTACCCAATATTTTATATGGCTGATTCTAAAACAACGATTTGTCAGAACTGTAAGCGGAACTTCGCCATCGAACCGGACGATTTTTCATTCTACGAGAAAATACAGGTGCCGCCGCCGACGTTCTGCTGGCTCTGCCGCGCCCAGCGGCGTTTGGCGTGGCGTAATGAGCGCGCGCTTTATAAACGGAAGAGTAACGCAACCGGGAGAGAGATCTTTTCAGCATTTCCTCCGGAGGCGCCCCACACGGTCTACGAGAACGATATCTGGTACTCGGATCAATGGGATGGTATCACCTATGGTCGTGATTATGATTTTTCGAGGCCGTTCTTTGAGCAATTCAATGATTTGCACATTCAAGTCCCACAGTTTGCACTCTCAGTCGTTTCCCCGGTGAATAGTGACTACGGGAACAACCTGACTGACGCCAAAAACTGCTACCTTATTTTTAATTGCACTCATATGGAAGATTGCCTGTATGGGAATGGCACCGTTATGTCGAAAGAGTGCATTGATTTTTCCCATCTTTCCAAGTGTGAACTCTGTTACGAAAGTTTCTGGCTTACGCGTTGCCAGCGGACATTCTTCTCGGATTGTTGCGAGGACTGTACAGACGTCTGGTTCTCGCGGGACCTTCGCAACTGCTCGAACTGTTTTGGGTGTGTGGGACTTCGGAATGCTTCCTATCAATGGTTCAACGAGGGTTTGCAAAAAGATGAGTACGGGCGGCGGTTTCGCGCGTTCCACTCCGGATCATACGCAGAGGTTGAAAGGCACCGCGCTCAAGCGCTTGATCGGTGGAGTCGCTTCCCGGTGAAGTACATCGAGGGGGCGAAAAATACGGATGTGAGCGGAAACTACATATTCAATTCGAAGAATGTTAAAAATTCTTTCCTGGTGCGGGAGGGGGAGAATATTAAATTCTCTCAATATCTGCAAGTTCCGCCCAACAAGGATTGCTATGACCACAGCACATGGGGCGATGGTAATGAGCTGACGTATGAGGTGTGTCAGGCTGGGTTGGGGACCTACAACATTCGGTTCTGCGTTCTGACGTATCCGAACGTGAAGAATCTTGAATACTGCATTATGTGCCAATCCTCCTCCGATCTTTTTGGCTGTGTAGGATTACGGAAAAAGCAGTATTGCGTCCTGAACAAACAGTATCCCAAAGAGGAGTACGAAGCGCTGGTGTCGAAAATTCGACAACATATGATGGAGGTGCCGTATACCGATCGGAAGGGTAGGGTGTATCGCTACGGCGAGTTTTTTCCCGTTGAGCAGTCGCCCTATCCCTATAACGAAACTCCAGCCCAGGATTATTTCACGCTCACGAAGGAGCAGGCGCTTGAGGTGGGGTTTGCGTGGCGCGACCAGCCAACCCGGGAGCGTATCCCGACAGAGACCGAGGCTACGCTTCCTGACGATATTGGCGAGGTTTCAGACGATATTCTGAGTGAAATTGTTGAATGTGCGCACCGTGGCAAATGCAATGACAACTGTACCGGTGCATTTCGTATTGTACCTGCCGAGCTCGCATTTCATCGGCGAATGAGGGTACCGCTCCCGCGGCTTTGCCCGAATTGTAGAACGCGCAGCCGACTCGGTGGGGGGACGCGGAAGGAAAAACTTAAGAATAAGGCCCCGCGAAAGCGGGGCCCGTGCTATACTCAGAAGTGATGAAGCGACCGTCCGACATACTAAGCCGATGGCGGAAGGGGAGCGACGAGCGCGTGGTAGTGATCGAGGAACTGGACCGCGGCGTGGAGGTAACCGAGGCGCGCCTCAAGCCATCCGCAAAGACGCTCGACATCGTCTCCGTGCGTACATGCCCGACCCTGGCGGGGCTCGCGCGGGGGCGGACCCTCTCATTCTCCGACCGACTGATGGTCGCGGGCGGACCCCGCTCCGCGACGACCGTCGAGGGTGAAGCGGTGCTGCGCCGCGCGCATCCTCAGGAGCCGGTGGGGGAAGGCGAACTCGACAGTCTCCTCTTTCGCGCGCTCTGGGAACTCCTGAATCGCTATCGGGGCTGGGCCGCGAAAAAGATGGGTGTCACGGACCTTGATCTCGCGCTCGCGAATGTGGACATCGCGCAGGTGCGCCTCGGCACCCACCAAGCCTTCAACCCTCTGGGGCTCTCCGGAGCTTCCTTTGCAGTGAGGCTCCGCGTGACGCTCGTCCCGCGCGTCTTACTGCCAGTCTTCGAAAAACTGCAAAGCCGCACGCGCGAACTCGTGGTCCTTGAGGCCGGAGCGACCCTCGCGCGGATTCTCGGGGATAAACCCCATTTCACCGCGATTGTGGGCGAGGACCAGACCGTCGTTTTCGCGTCCTCAGAGAGCGACTCCACCTTTCAGGGTATCTATGCGTGGGGGAGTTCCGGGGCGGCACGGTCGCTCGGGGAGGAGCTCGCGATTAGTGAAAAGACCGCAGAAGATCTGGTCCGCCGAGCCCTTCGGGGGGAAGCTTCCGAACGATTCGAACGGCTGGTGGAGAAACACGCCCGCCAGGAATTCGATCGGTTTGAAGCCCTTCTAGAGCCTCTCTACGGTCGCTCCCGGCATCCGAAACTCACAACCTTCTTCCACTTTCGACGGTCCCTGCCGCTTCTTATGGAACGCTTCAGTGAAGGGCATGCGCGCTTTTCAAATTACGGCGAGCGCCTGACGCTTTCGGGGGTGCGGCTCCACGTACCGCCGATGCTCCGGGAATCCTTCCCGGCCTATCGGCATACCACCCTTGCGCTCCTTCTCCAGCCTGCGGCCGTTCCCCAGTACGCGTTCCTCAATCAGCTTTTGAAACGGCGCGCGCGATGGCTTATCCCCGCGGCGCCGGCTACGACGCCCGGCGTCCCGCATCGGACGGGGATGAACTGAGGGAGTATGCTACTATAGGAGAGAAGGGAATACCTGATTCGAATGGCGACTTCTGCGACTAAAAAAATACTCTTGGGCCGTGGCGACGATGTAGCGGCGGTCGTAGACCTCGTCATACGCTCCACCGCGGACCAGGTGGTGCTCGTAGTGCCAAAGGGCTCGGTTCTCGGAACCTCGATGCAGAACTTCAAGGTTCTCGCTCGGGAGGCGATTACCGCACGCAAGACCGTTTCCATTGAATCGTCCGACGAACATATCCGCGAGCTCGCAGGTCTCGCGGATCTTCCGACGACAAACCCTGTCCGTGTGACTGCGGAGCATGCGTTCTCGGATATTCTTCCCCGTGGAAAATCGACGCGGCTTGCTGTTCCTGCACCGGCCCTCGAACCCAAGCCCGAGCCCGCAAGGCCCGTTTCGCCGCCCACACCTGTGGTAGTCTCACCGAAAGCCATTGACTTCTTCGCCGCATCCGCGCCGAAGCCCGAACCGAAACCTCGCGTGTCGTTTTTCCGCCGGATCTTCCCGCGGAAAGAGCGGCGGAGCGTTTCTTCATCTGTGCCGCCGGAGCGCATCGCGCCCGCGGCGTCCAAGCAAGTGCCTTCTCCCGTGGTTTCCTCGCCGAGGAAGCGTCGGAGTCTCCTTCGGCGGGTGGGGACTTTTGGGATTGTTATCGTTGTCCTCGCGGTTCTGTGGTACGTCGGATTTGTCGTGCTCCCGCAAGCTGTTATCACGATTCAACTTAAGACCACCACCGTGGCCCTCGACCCCACTGTGATTATTTCAAGCGTGGCGACGGTTGCAGACACGAGTTCGACGCCTCCCGTCGTGCCCGGGGAACTTCTGGTCGCGAAGCGGAACCTCGATATGTCGTTCACGGCCAGCAGTTCGCAGAATGCGTCGGTCAAGGCCACGGGCCAGCTCATCGTTACGAATTCTTTCAGCGCAGCTCCGCAGATACTCGTTCAGGGCACGCGGTTCGTCTCTCCCGATGGGCATCTGTTCCGTTTGGATCAGCGGACGGTGATCGCGGGAGAAACCGTCATAAACGGCATCGCCACTTCTTCCCAAACCGTCGTTCAGGTGACGGCGGACCAGCCCGGAGATGCATGGGATATTGGCCCCTCCACGGGTTGGACGATACCGGGATTTCAGGGCACGCCCCGGTACGCCGCATTCACGGCAGAGTCTCCGGAGGCCATGATGGGAGGCTTTATCGGGCTCCAAGCGACACCCAGCGCCGCTGATCTCGCGGCGGCGAAGGCGACGGTTGAGGGCGCACTCCGCGACTCGCTCCGCCTGCAGATGGGCGTGCTTCTGACCGATCGCTTCAAACTTCTGGATGGCGCTTCGGACTTCAGCGTCACGAACGAAGCCGTACAGCCCGACCCGAAGGATCCCTCGAAGTTCAGCGTTTTCGCGGATGGCCAGGCGCGCAGTTTCGTGTTCGATGAAAGTGTGCTGAAGGATGTTCTTGCCGCGCGGGCGGGGAGTTCGCTCGACCCCACGCTTCGTGTGCGATCCGTTGACATCACGTACGGCACGTCGACGCCGGACTTTGACGCGGGAACGTTCACGATCAGCATCACCGGGACGGCGGTCTTCCAGCCGCCCGTGGACCCGCAGGCCCTCACGCAGGAACTTCTCGGAAAAGACACCAACGCTTTCCGGGCCGCGATGCTCAATGTCCCGGGTCTCACCACCGCGCATATCGACCTCTCGCCCTTCTGGGTCCTTAATATTCCCCGGGATCCCGCCCGGGTCCACCTGACCATCCAATAGGCCCGCCCTCCGTCGGCAGGCTTGACTTTAAAGCGCACTTTCCCTATGATGCAGTGGCATTGGTGAGGTGGTGCGCAGCCCTGAACGTTAATGTCTGACCAAGAAAAGCTGGTGCGGGTCGAGGGGGTGGTCGAAGAATCACTACCCGGACTCCTCTTCCGCGTGAAGGTGAACGGGACCACGGTCCTGGGGCACCTCGGGGGGAAATTGAAACTGCACCGCATTCGCGTGATTCCCGGTGACCGGGTGGTACTGGAGATGACTCCGTACGACCAGGAGCGCGGGCGGATCGTGCGACGGCTCTAGGCGAGCCGCAAGGGGAGGGAAGCGCCCGGAGCGCACCCATGAGCTGCGCTTTTTTATACCGTTCACCAACCGCAACCATTTTATGAAGGTACGTGCGTCCGTGAAAAAGATTTGTATGAAGTGTAAGACCGTCCGCCGAAAGGGACGGGTGTATGTCATTTGTGTGAACCCCAAGCACAAGCAGCGACAGGGCTAACCTACTCTCATGCGTATCGCCGGCGTCAACATTCCCGATAATAAGCGCATTGATGTGTCTCTTGCGTACCTCTACGGCGTGGGCCGCCCCCTGGCGGTCCGCATTGTGGAAGCCGCGAAGGTGGATGGAGCGAGACGAGTGAAAGACCTCACGCCGGACGAGGTAAACCGCATCCAGTCCGCGATTGAGCGGAGCTACAAAGTGGAAGGTGAGCTGCGGCAGCTCGTGAAGCAGAACATCGCGCGCCTCAAGGACATTAAAGCGTATCGCGGCGTACGGCACCTGCGGCGGCTCCCCGTGCGAGGTCAGCGCACCAAAACGAACTCTCGCACCGTACGCGGGAACGTCCGGAAAACGGCCGGCAGCGGTAAGCGGAAGGTGGAGCTCAAGTAACCATCACCATGGGCAAGAAGAAGGTCATCAAACCGAGTTCGGAAAAGCTCCTCAAGGAGTCGGAGCACGTAGAGGAGGCGGCCGGGAAGGTCCGGGAATCCGTTACCAAGCACCGCGTAGAGCGCGGGCGCATCTACATCGCGGCTTCGTTCAACAACACGCTGGTGACCGTGACGGACGAGAAGGGGAACGTCATTACGTGGATGTCGGCGGGCTCCCTCGGATTCTCCGGCCCCAAGAAAGCTACCCCGTTTGCGGCGTCGAAGGTCGCGGAGGCCATCGCCGAGAAGGTGAAGAAGACGGGCCCCGTGAGCATCGATGTCTACTTGCGCGGCATCGGGAAGGGGCGGGACGCGGCGGTTCGATCCCTCGCCGCCAAGGGCTTCGACATTCTCTCGGTTCGCGACGTAACGCCGATTCCGCACAACGGGCCGCGACCCCGGAAGACCCGTCGCGTATAATCCATTACCATGCAACCTGTTAAGGAAAAAAAAGAACGGTCGCTCGGAGTGAAACTCCTCCTCAAGGCGGATCGCTGCAACTCGCCGAAATGCGTGATGGTCCGCCATCCGTACCGGCCCGGCCAGCACGGCCAGCGTCGCCGCACCGTGACCGACTACGGGCGGCAGCTTCAGGAGAAGCAGAAAATCCAGTTTTTCTACGGGCTCACGAACCGTCAGATGCGCGAGCTCTTCCGGGGGACGAGTCCCGAGGTGATTGCGCGGACGCTGCAGCACCGATTGGATCAGGTGGTGTTCGCGATGGGTTTCGCCGGTTCTCCCCGCATCGCGCACCAGTTGGTTTCGCATGGCCATATTCATGTCAACGGTCGAAAAGTGACAGTCAGCTCCTATCGTGTTAGGATAGGGGATACCGTCGCGGTGCGTCCGGAGTCTCGAGACCTCAAGGTGTTCGAGGGAGTCCGGGAGCGCTTGAAAGAGTATACGCCGCCTGCCTGGCTTACGGTGGACACGGCGACCCTTGAGGGTCGCTGCACCGGCGGGGCGGAGGATCTCGTAACCCCTTTCCAAGCGAATCTGAACTTGGTCGTTCAGTTCTACGCCCGCTAATTATTTTTTCTACGTACCATGTACCGCTATTTAAGTGACGCACTAGACGTGAAGAAGGTGTCGGAGACCGGCACCCTCGGCGTCTTCCACATCGAAGGTCTCTACGCAGGGTACGGCACAACGATCGGGAACGCCCTTCGGCGCGCTCTCTTTTCGTCCCTGCCCGGTGCCGCCATCACGCAGATCAAGGTCAAGGGGGTGGACCACGAATTCTCGACGCTTGCCGGCATGACCGAGGACATCGTGGAGTTCACATTGAACCTGAAGAAGGTTCGCTTCCATTTCTTCGCCGAGGAGCCGCAGGTCCTCACCCTTCATGTAAAAGGGGAAAAGGAGGTAACCGCCGGCGATATAGATTCCACGGCGATGGTCCAGGTCATGAATTCCGATCTCCATCTCGCGACCCTCACCAAGAAAGGCGCGGACCTCGACATGGAAATCACGGTGGAAAAAGGTCTGGGGTATGTCCCGACGGAGGGGCGGCGCCTCGAGCGCCTGCCCGTGGGGAGCATTGTCCTAGATGCGATTTTCTCGCCGGTCCAGCGGGTCTCGTTCACGGTTGAGAACATGCGTGTCGGCGATCGGACGGATTTCAACCGCGTTATCCTGGAAATTGAGACGGACGGCTCCATGAGCCCCTCTGAGGCGCTTCATAAATCCGCGAACATCCTGAAGGACCACTTCGAGAAAGTATCGTCCGTCGAAGTCGCCAAGGTTGAAATTAAGTCCGCGAAGCCGGCGGTGAAGAAGAAGGGTAAGAAGGAGTAACCGTTCATATGCGCCACGGTGTGAAAGGAAAAAAGTTCGGGCGGGAGCGCGGTCCGCGGAGGGCGTTCATGAAGACGCTTGCGGGGAACCTCATCCAGCGGGAGCACATTCTCACCACCGAGGCGCGCGCCAAAGCGCTCCGTCCCTTCGTGGAGCGGCTTATCACGCACGGCAAGCGCCAGAACGTGGCGTCCCTCCGTCTCCTGTTGCAGCGCCTGCCGAAGCAGGCGGCGAACAAGCTTTACTACGATATCGCACCGCGTTACCAGGATCGGAAGGGAGGCTACACTCGCATCCGGAAGCAGACAAAGCCCCGTGCGCACGATGCGTCGCATATGGCCACTATAGAATTTGTTTAGGAACATGGACTACACCATCGACGCTACCAAGAAACCGCTCGGCCGCCTTGCCTCAGAGATATCCGTTATTCTCCAGGGGAAGAAACATCCGCAGTACGATCCCAAGGATGTGGGGACGGACCGCGTGATTGTGAAGAATATCGCGGGGGTGGCCCTTACCGGCAAGAAACGCACGCAGAAAATTTACTACCGGCACGCGGGCGCCTTGGGGCATCTCAAGGAACGGAAGTATCGAGATGTCGCCGCGAAGGACCCGACATGGGCCCTTCGGAATGCCGTGCGGCTCATGCTCCCGAAGAACAAACTGAACGCGAAGCGCCTCCGCCGAATTATTTTTGAACACTAGCATGGCTCCCACACCTGTCCACAAACCAGTGAAGCCGGTCCACGCGGTGAAGCATGAGAAACCGGAACCTGTGAAGAAAGAGCGGTACACCGAAGCTATCGGCCGCCGGAAAACCGCCATCGCACGCGTCCGGCTCTATCCCGCGGGCAACGAGAACTCTATCGTAGTGAACGACCGTCCGCTGGGAGTATATTTTCCGCTGAAGAAGCATCAGGATGTGGTTCGGGCGCCGTTCCACGCGCTTTCCGTAGAGCACTACAAGGTAACAGTTCTGGCGACGGGGGGCGGAACATCCGCGCAGGCGGAGGCGGTGCGCCTCGGCATCGCGCGTGTGCTTGTCGCGGGAACGCCCGCCGTGCGGCCGCAACTCAAGGCTCTTGGATATATGAAGCGCGATCCGCGTATGGTGGAGCGGAAAAAGCCTGGACTCCGCAAAGCACGAAGACCGCAGCAGTGGAGGAAACGGTAAATCAAAAAGCGCCTTTCGGCGCTACTTGATTTATCTGCCATGCCTCACCTCTTATTCTGTGAGATCCACGCGCGTGAGAGCGCCTGAAGAATTCAAAAGGTAGAGGTCGCTTCCTGCGAGAGCATGAGAAGTGACGTCGGGGAAAAGAACGTATGCGTTCTCAGGCGCTCGAGGATCTACTTCTGTGACCGTGACTCGGTTATTCCCTGCGAGCAAAAGATAGTTTGGGAAAGCGGAAGGCCACTCAAGGCTTTCCATTGCCCCGAGACCGGATACAGAGAAACGATACAGCGTGCCTTGGGGTAGCCGCGTATCTCCTTCGTAATCCGCGAGGACGTAGACGCCGATGTAATCATCATTCGTCAGGTACGCCAGCCGTTTTCCTTCGGGAGAAAAGGCGACAGCCTGTATGCCGGACGCCAGTGGCGTAAGGGTTAGAGAGGAGGTGTCGTAGATCTGGAGCATACCGTGGCTGTCCTGAAAAACCAGGTAATTGCTGTCTGGAGATGCCCAGAGTTCGGTAACCGAGGTTGTGGAGGCGAGAGGGAAAGAAGAGGTCGCAGCCGTTCCTAAAACCAGGTTCAGCGTCAGGAGCTCATTACGGTCTGTGACGAGGAAGGCCTTCGTGTTGCTCTCCGCCATGGCTACAAAGCGAGGGGTGACCACGGTCCCGCCCCGCCCCGTCGTCGTGGCGAGCGTCGCGAGTTCCTGAAGAGCCACGCGGCGGTAGTCCAGGGCGTAGAGAGAGCTTGTGGCTTGGAGAAGCACCTTCTGGAGGCTAAAGGGGTGGAAGGCGAGGTTTTCCGGCCCTGCGGTTGCCCGAAGGCCAAAGGTACGGCTCCGAAGGGAGTTAAAAAGCCCTTGCAGGTTTACGGCGACTGTTGGGTTCGTGAGATCAATAAGGAACTCCGTGGTACCTTCCGCCACAACGATGGCATCCGCGTCGGTTCGGGAGAGCACCACGCGGTCACCCCGGAGCGCCTGGGATCCAAGCTGCAAGTGACCATCCGCATCTTTCAAGACCACCCCCTGGTTTGTGACCCAGAACGCATCCGTGCTAGTTGCAAGAGTGTCCACGGTGAACATCGCAGGCCATAATTTAATTTCCTGTGCAGCGCTTACGGCGCCTGGGTGCACATCAAGATCCTTCACCCATCCGCGGTAGCCGTCGTGCGTGACGGTCACGTGGTAGCGCCGGGGCAGGAGATTCTGAAGGAAGACGTCACCCGAGGGAAAGAGCCCGCTGGCATTGTCGACGATATGGCCGTCCAGCGAAACCGTGCTTCCCGCGGGTTCGAAACGAAGCGCAATGCCGCCGGTTTGGACAACCCGGAAGTTTGTGAGATCAAAATCCCAGCCGATCGTACGGAGCACGAGGTAGCCGCCGATGAGGAGGAAGGCTCCCACAGCGACTGCAAAGATGCGGCGATGTCGGCGTTTTTCGTTCATATTAGCCCTGGTCCCATTCTCTCCGAACGGCGGTTTCACCGCAAGCTTCCCCGCAAACGAGTACTTTCTTGAACTTCCAAGCTAAAGATAGTAGAGTGAACGGGATTCCAAAACCATGTTCACGCGCAAGATCGGTATCGACCTTGGGACTACTAATACTCTCGTCTTTCTTCCAGACCGCGGTATCGTCATCAACGAGCCAACCGTGGTGGCACTCCGGCGCCCCGACAACACCGTGCTTGCCGTGGGAGCGGAGGCGAAGGAGATGGTCGGCCGCACACCAGACGATATCGTGACCTACCGTCCTCTTAAGGACGGCGTTATCGCGGAGTACTACGTGACGCAGGCGATGCTCAAATATTTTATTAGCAAGAGCATTGGCGCGTTTAACATCTTTCGTCCGGAGGTGGTCATCTCGGTGCCCGCGGGCATCACTTCCACAGAACACCGCGCCGTGATGAACGCTTCTAAGGAAGCGGGCGCGCGGGAGGTCTATCTTGTGAAGGAGCCGCTTCTCGCGTCCCTCGGGGCTGGCATTCCCATCCACTCGGCAGAGGGCAATATGATTGTAAATATAGGAGGCGGTACCACCGAGGTGGCTGTGATATCCCTTGGCGGCATCGTCACGTGGGCGAGCCTGCGCGTGGCCGGAAACCGTTTCGACCAGGCTATCAGCGACTATATCCGTAAGAAATACGGCCTCGCAATCGGTGAAAACACCGCGGAAAACGTGAAGATTTCGATCGGAACCGCCATTTCGAACCGCGCGAAAATGGAGATGAAGATACGGGGGAGGGACCTGCCCTCGGGGCTTCCGAAAGACCTCGTCGTGAACTCGAACGAGATTGCCGAGGCTATTAACCCGCACCTCGTGGAGATCATGAATGCGATCCAGTCCGTTTTTAATGTCACGCCGCCGGAACTCGCCGCCGATATCATGGAAAAGGGCATCATCCTTTCGGGAGGGTCGGCGCAGCTTCGCGACATTGAGGAGTTTATCAAGCGCGCGCTCGGCGTCACTGCTTATACCGCGGAGGAACCCATTCTTTGTGTGGCGAAGGGTACGGCAACCATCCTGAACCATCTCGACGTGTATAAGCGGACGTTATTGAACAAACGTTCTTAGGTATCAACGGCATGCTTTTCGGCCACGATGACAGGATACGGGCGCTCCGGAGTCTCGCTGACCGCGGGGCGCTCTCCCACGCGTACCTTTTCTATGGGGACCGCGGCATCGGGAAAGCCACCGTTGCCTCCGAGCTCGCGGCCTACATCGAGCGGGGGGACGGAATCACTCCAGACCCACTTCTGGATCTTGAGATCGTGCGACCCGATGCAAAAGGAACAATTGGCGTCGAGCGGGCGCGCGCCGTACGTCGATTTCTCATGCAGACCCCGTTTCGTTCCCCGCGACGCGTGGTAATTGTAGATGACGCAGAGGCTCTGACGGGGGAAGCCCAGAGCGCGCTTCTTAAGGTGGTTGAGGAGCCGCCGTCCCACGCGCTTCTTTTCTTTATCGCGCACGAGCCCTCCGCACTTTTTCCGCCGCTTCTTTCCCGACTTCAGAAAATCTATTTCCGCCGTTTCTCCCGCGCGACCGTCGCGGAGATTCTCCGCGATCATTTCCATGTTCCACCCGCTAAGGCAACAGCTGCCGCGGAAACATCCTTTGGTTCCCTCGGGCGTGCGCTCGCACTTCTCGGTCTTGCACCGAAGGCGCCCGTGGACCCGGACGCCCCTGAGGATAAATCTGCAGCGCTCCAGGCCGATATCGAGAACCAAATCCTGTTGCTGCGCCGCCACGGGCTCAGCCGGAACCGGAAACTCATCGCATGGCTGCTGGAGCGGAGCGCCATGCTCGCTCGGTATCAGCTGAACGTCGGTCTCCAGGCCAAGGCCGTAGCGTACCACATAGAACAGCTCGGAAATTAACCCTAAATCCCTCGTATGGAACCCATTCTTCAGGAATTTCAAATGAAGACGCAGGCACTTACGGAAAAGCTTCGGGAAGACGCTTCGGGTGTGCGGACAAGCCGCCCCTCCGCGGCCCTTGTGGAGAACCTCCGTGCGTCTTATTACGACCAGTCAACACCCTTGAAACAGTTGGGGTCTATCAGCGTCATCCCGCCGCGCGAAATCGTTATCCAGGTTTGGGATAAAGGCGCCGTTCCGGCAGTCGTGAAAGCCGTCGAGGGCGCCGGCATCGGGCTCACCGCGAACACGGAAGGGACCACAATCCGTCTCTTTCTTCCTGAGCTTTCTCATGAGCGGCGGGAAGAGCTCGTAAAATATGTGCGAAAAATGACTGAGGAGCATCGCATCCAGCTCCGCCACCTTCGAGACGAAGTGAACAAGCAGATTCAGCGACAATTGGACGCGGGCGAAGTGAACGAGGATCAGCGGTTTCGGCTGAAGGAGGAGGTGCAGAAGCGGACCGATGCGACGAACGCCGACATCGACCGTATCCTTGAGGCAAAAGTGAAGGAAGTCCTCGAATGACCATCCTTCTTGTCGTCATCTTCCTTTCCCTTATCGTACTTCTCCACGAGTTTGGACACTTCCTCGTGGCGAAACTCTGCGGCATCCGTGTGGACGAATTCGGCTTTGGGTTCCCGCCGCGCATTTGGGGCCGGACGGTGGGGGAGACAACCTATAGCTTGAACGCGTTGCCCTTTGGAGGCTTTGTGCGTATTCATGGTCTGGAACCGGGGGAAGAAGGCGACACCGCCAACGCTGCGCCCGACGAGGCCGCACGGAGCTTCGAGCACCGACCGACGTGGCAACGGGGAGCGAGTCTCCTTGCGGGCGTTGCGATGAACATCATTCTCGGGTGGCTCGTGCTTGTCGTTGTTTACACGGTCGGGAGCCCTTCCCACCTCATGCTCTCCGATATCTCTGCGGGGTCCCCCGCGGAGCGCGCGGGGCTCCGCGCCGGAGACGTGGTGCTTCAAGCGCGGTTCGGGCGGACGGAGCTCTCGGATCCTATCTCGAGCCATTCCTTCTCAGATTTTGTGAAAACGTCGGCGGGCGAGACCCTGGTCCTCACGGTGGAGCGGGGGAGCCATACTTCTGATATCGCGATCGTAGGCCGTACGAATCCGCCGGAAGGGCAAGGTCCATTGGGAGTCGCCCTTGCCGATGCCGGTTATCCCGCGGAATCGCTGTGGCAAAGTCTTGGCACCGCGACGGTCATTACAGGGCAGACACTCTGGTTCGTCATACAGGGTTTCTGGCAGCTCATCGCGGGCCTCTTTGTTGCCCCCGTCACGACTCTTCAGCAGGTCGCAGGGCCTGTCGGTATTTTCTCTCTTGCAGCGCAAGTCGGCGCGTTCGGCATCGTTCCGCTTCTTCAGCTCATGGCGTTCTTGAGCTTGAACGTTGCAATCCTGAATCTGGTACCGTTCCCGGCTCTGGATGGCGGACGCTTCCTTCTGCTTCTCATTGAACGGTTCTGGCGACCCGTGCCCGAACGATGGCAGGCCTACCTGAACCGCGCGGGCTTCGCGCTCCTCATCGCCCTTATGATACTTGTCACACTGCAAGATGTTGGTAAGATTGTTAGTGGTTCGGTCTAATCCTCTCACATGCGACAATCAGAACTTTTCACGAAGACGGAACGGAACGTTCCCAAAGATGAGACGACGTTGAACGCGCAGCTTCTCGTGCGCGCGGGGTTTGTGGACAAACTTATGGCGGGCGTCTACAGCTATTTACCACTTGGTCTCCGGGTTCTCCGGAACATCGAAAGTGTCGTGCGAGAAGAGATGGATGCGATCGGGGGCCAGGAAATTCTTATGCCTGTGCTCCATCCGAAGGGTATATGGCAGACGACGGGCGGATGGAACGCGATCGACGTGCTCTTCAAGATCAAGAGCCGGACTGGGAAAGAATATGCCCTCGGACAAAGCGAAGAGGAGGTGGTGACACCCCTCGTTTTACGGCGCATCCAGACATATCGCGACCTGCCGCTCGCAGTCTATCAAATCCACTGGAAGTACCGCGACGAACTTCGTTCTAAGTCCGGCCTTCTCCGGGGCGTCGAGTTTTTTATGAAGGATATGTATAGTTTCCACGAGACTCAGGAGGATTTCGAGCGATTTTACACTATTGCCAAGAAGGCTTATTTTCGGGTCTTTGAGCGGTTGGGCCTCGTCGCCAAAGCCACCGAGGCTTCCGGGGGAACCTTCAGCCAAAAAATCTCTTATGAATTTATGGTGCTTACCGACGCGGGGGAGGATGATATTCTCTATTGCGACAAGTGCGAATTCTGTGTGAATGTAGTCATTGCGAAACAAAAGACGGGAGAGCGGTGCCCTGCGTGCGGGAAGGGTACGCTCACGAAAGCAACCGCCTCCGAGGTCGGGAATGTGTTCGATCTCGGACGGAAGTATGGGGAAGATTTTAAGTTATCCTTCCAGGGTCGGGATGGGAAGCCGGAGCACCCCGTGATGGGTTGCTATGGCATCGGCATCTCGCGCCTGATGGGGGTCATTGTCGAGAAGTTCCACGACAAGAAGGGGATCGTGTGGCCCGAAAGCGTGGCTCCGGCGAAGGTCCACCTCCTGCGGTTGGGGGACGGTCCCGAATTGAAAGCGGCAGCAGAGGGGGTGTATACTGCCCTCACGAAGGAAGGCGCTGCAGTGCTCTACGATGACCGCGAAGGGGTTTCGCCCGGCGAAAAGTTCGCAGATGCGGATCTCATCGGAATCCCATGGCGGGTCGTGGTGAGCGAAAAGACCCTTCAGGAGAAGCGGATCGAGGTGAAGCGGCGGGATTCGGAAAAGCCCGAGCTTATGGATCTTAAAGAGTTTTTGAAGAAGCTTGATGTGAAGTGACCATCAACCCATGATTGTAAGAAAGAACATCGGCATTGACCTCGGAACAGACACCACCCAGATTTACCTCAAAGGATCGGGGATCGTGGTGAATGAACCCTCGATCGTGGCGTTCAACAACCGGACGAACCGCGTTGTCGCTGTCGGTTCGGAAGCAAAGAAGATGCTCTCGCGCACCCCTTCGCACGTGACCGCGCTTAGGCCCATGAGCCATGGAGTCATCGCCGATTTCGATATGGTAAAAGAGATGCTCGGTCGGTTTATGCGGGATGATCGTATGCCCTGGTCGTGGTCAACCCAAACCATCGTTAGCGTGCCTACAAATCTCACCGAGGTTGAGCGGAAGTCTGTAGAGGATTTGATGCGCGAGCTCGGCTCCACTCCCGTTTATCTTATCGAGCAGCCGCTTGCGGCCGCCGTGGGAAGCCGCCTCGACATCCAACTGCCGACCGCTTACCTTATTGTCGACATTGGAGCGGGGACTACTGATGCCGCTATCATATCTTTGAACGGTATCGTGGTGTCGAAGCGTCTGAAGATTGCGGGGGATTATTTGAACAATGAGATTATCCGAGGCGTCCGGGAGGAACTGAAGCTCCACATTGGAGAGCCCACCGCCGAGGAGATCAAGCTGGGCGTGGGTTCTGCGGTCCCGACCGGGGAGCGTCTTGAAATCGTTGTTCGGGGTCGTGATGTGGCGAACGGGCTCCCGCGTGAAGTTGTTATCAAAGACACCCAGGTGCGTTTCTGGCTCGTGAAGCCCCTGAAGCTCATGATCGATGCCATTAAAGATCTCATAGAAGGAGCTCCCGCAGAACTTGTAGGCGACATCTACAAGAATGGGATGTACCTCTGCGGTGGCGGGAGCCTGCTTCGGGGTATCGACCTTCTGATGGAGAAAGAGATTGGCGTCTCGGTGCATGTTGTCGAAGAGCCTCTCGTGTGCGTCGCCCGCGGTACGGGGCTCGTTTGCGAGCGTGTAGACGCGTACCGGAATCTACTTAATAATTTCTCGAGCCTCAAGATGGGAGGTACGCCCTAGCATCTCCCGTCGAAATCTTCTCAATCGTCATGAAATCACTGCGCCTCATTCTCGGGAGTGCTTTTTTCCTTGTAGCTGCCGCGGCAGTGTTCTTCTTTCGAGGCGATCTTGGGGTCGGCATCCACAATGTACGAGTTGCTGCGGAAGGGATCTTCAGTGCCCCCGTTTCCGATCAGTCGCTCCATGATCTCGAACTCCAGAACCGGGGGTTGGAAGCCGAGCTGGAACGCGTGCGGAGCGAGTATGCTTCTACATCTTTACCTGGGACACTTACCGTGCGCGTTTTCTCACGCTACCCCTTGAGCGATCGAGGACTCCTGACAATCGACCAGGGGAGCGCGAACGGTCTTAGGGTTGGTATGCCGGTCCTCGCCACGGAGGGCATCCTCCTCGGTAAGATCCAGAGCGTGACACGTCTCCAGAGTGAAGTTGTGACCATCTTTGACCCGTCCTGGCGGAGCGGAGTCGTGGTGGGCGCAGCAAGAACTAAGGCGGTACTTACCGGCGGCGCGACGCCGCAACTTAATCTCCTTCCCAAAGATGCCCCGGTGGCGGTGGGAGACATGGTGCAGAGCATTGCTCCAGATTTTCCCTTGGACCTCCTCGTGGGTTCCGTTTCGGATGTAGAATCCGCGGTCCAGGATCCTTGGCGTACCGGGTCAGTCGAGGTTTCCTACGATCCTGAGAATCTCAATAGTGTTGTTGTTCTTACTACCTACCCATGAGTACGCCTAACTTTTTCCCTCGGATTTTTGCCTTTCTCTTTCTCGTCACAGTCGCCCTGCTTCTCTCCACAAGCCATCTCTTCACGGTGGTTCGGATAGCGCCGGACTACGTACTTATCGTCCTTATCCTCGCGGCGTTTGCGGGTTTCCCACTGCTTGCCTTTGCGGGGCTTGCAGCCGTTGTAGTTGCTCTTGCCTATACATGGATGCCTTTCTGGCTTTGGGGTTGGATTCCAGCGGTGGCTCTCATGGTTGTTGTCCGTCTTATCCGATATCGATTCACCGGCAATCGCATGGTGGACTATCTGGGGGCGGTGGCCCTAGGGACGGTCCTCGTATATACACTAAGTTCCTTACGATTTTTATCCTTTCATCTTCTTGTGACTATCGGGGTGGGGGTACTCTTGAACGTCGCACTCGCCGCTGCGGTCTGGGTAGCTCTCGAACGCCTACATCCCTATGAAGCGATCCGATCTTGATCTTGAAGATATCCTGACCGATAGCGTGCGGGAGGACGACCTCTTAGAGGTTCCGCTCGCAGGCCGAGCTTTTCGTGTCTTCTTGTGGCTGTCCTTCGCAGTTCTTGCGATTGTCGGAGCTCAGCTTGTGAACCTCGGTGTTTTGAATCACGCATGGTATGCGCAGCGCGCGGCGGCGAATATCACGGAAACCCAGATCCAGGTCGCACCCCGAGGCGCCATCGAGGATCGGTTCGGAGCGTCCCTCGTTCGGAATGTTCCATCGGTAAATGTGTTCCTGGTTCCCAAAGACCTTCCGCGTACTGCGCCGGAACGTCTCGCGGTTCTCTCGAGCGCCGTCCAGGCTCTCAAGCTCGACCTCTCGGTCCTCTCTGCGGAGATTCAAGCCACGGACTGGAGGGTGCAGGACCGCTTGCTCCTTGCGACGGACGTCCCGCAGGACGAGCTCGTGGATCTTTCTTCTCTCAATCTGCCTGGTATTCAGATCGAGTCGGCATTCAAGCGGGCGCATGAGGTGCCACTCGCCTTTGCTCAAGTCCTCGGATATGCAGGGCTTGTGAACGCGAACGATCTCAAGGTGGATCCAAGTCTTGTCCCGGATGACGAGGTCGGGCGCGCGGGTCTCGAGGCCTACTACGATCAGTATCTTCGTGGAACGAATGGACAGGCAGTTGCCGTGCACAATGCGATGGGTCAGGTGGAGGAGCAACGTGCGGCGTCTCCTTCGGTGCCCGGCGCTACGGTCAAAACATTCATCGACAAAGATTTCCAGACCTACCTTTACAACCGTCTTCAGCAGGCCCTGACCGAGCTCGGTCGCACCGTGGGCGCCGCGGTTGCAATCGATCCGCGCAACGGCGAGGTCTTAGCGCTTGTCGGCATCCCAAGCTTTCAAACTGACCAGATCGCAGAATCGCTTACAAACCCCGCCCAACCATTCTTCAACCGCATAGTTTCAGGTCTCTATAATCCTGGGTCCACCATTAAACCGCTCGTAGCCGTGGGAGCTCTCACGGATGGGGTTATCACGCCCACGAAGCAGATTTTTTCACCGGGTTACATTGATGTGCCGAATCCTTACGACCCCGCGAACCCCACCCGTTTCGTGGAGGTGCATCCAGCCGGATGGGTCGATGTCTACTCCGCCCTCGCGAAGTCGTCGAATGTGTATTTCTATGAGGTTGGTGGCGGCTTCGGAGACCAGCAGGGCCTCGGTATCACCAGGCTCAAGCAGTGGTGGCAGACATTTGGCCTTGACCAAAAGACCGGTATTGATCTTCTGGGGGAACAGTCGGGTTTTCTCCCAGACCCCGCATGGAAACTAGCGCACACGGGCCAGCCATGGCACATTGGAGATACCTATAACGTTTCAATCGGCCAGGGCGACCTTTCGATTACACCCCTTGAACTCATCAGCTATGTGAGTACGATCGCGACAGGCGGGAAGGCTTACGTACCGCGCATTATGGAATCCATCGTCAGCGCCGGCGGAACAACGCTTACCGAGAGCCACCCCACGATTCTTCGGGATATCACGCCAGAAATAGGCTCAGAGGTTGCAAACGCGCAACAGGGTATGCGGGATGTGGTCGCGCAGCCGTATGGACTGGCGCATTCCCTGAGTGATCTACCGTTCGCGGTTGCGGCGAAGACCGGAACGGCACAGGTGAACTTGAACGAGAACACAAACGCTTTCTTTGTGGGATACGCTCCTTACGACAATCCGCAGATCGCGCTCCTTATTCTTATCGAGAACTCCAAGGAGGGGAGTCTGAACACTATCCCGGTGGCGAAGGATGCACTCCTGTGGTACTATGAACACCGTATCCAGCAGTCACCGAACACCACTTCTACGCAATCATGAGCACGACCTACCTATCCCCTGAACGCCACGAGGAGCTTACTAAAGAGCTTGAGGAGCTTCGGACCAAGGGTCGCCGCGAGGTCGCCGACCGCCTGAAGCATGCCAAGGACCTCGGGGATCTTTCCGAGAATTTCGAGTACCAAGAAGCACGTGAGGAACAATCGCGGCTTGAACAGCGCATTAGCCAGATTGAGGAGGTGCTCCGGGGTTCTGTACTTATTCACAAGACTGCGGGGTCGGCCAGCGTCCGTATTGGGTCCAAGGTGAAAGTTCGGCGCGGGAAGGAGATTCTTTCCTTCAGCATCGTGGGGTCCCATGAAGCAAAGCCCGGCGAGGGCCTTATTTCGAACGAGTCGCCTCTCGGCCGCGGGCTCCTAGGGAAAAAAATCGGAGATGCTGCTGACGTGAGAACGCCTAAAGGGAGCGTGGTGTACGAAGTACTCGAGATCGAGTAGGCACCGTGTTGGACGATATCCAAAGGGAACGGAGGAAGAAGCTAGAGCGCTACCGCGAGGTAGCGAATCCTTATCCTGCGGAGACGAAACGGAGCGCGACCCTTGGAAAGGTTGCGGAGGCCTTTGCATCACACGAGAAGGCGGGCAAGCTGCTCACGCTTGCTGGCCGCATCAAGGCGTGGCGCGACCAAGGGAAGATTATCTTTGCGGACGTGGAGGACGAAAGCGGTTCGCTCCAGTTTGTTCTCGACCCCAAGGATTTGGGGAAGGGTTTTGATGTTGCAAAAGAGACATTTGATATCGGTGATTTCGTGGAGGCGGAGGGGAAGGCTTTCACCACCAAACGCGGAGAAAAGAGTCTCCAGGCGACCCGCATCCGGCTTCTCGCGAAATCTCTTCGGCCTATCCCCGCGGAGCGGTATGGCCTGAAAGACGAGGAGACGAGGCTTCGGAAGCGATATCTCGACCTTCTAACTCACCCGGAGCTACGGGAGCTCTTTCGGAAGAAGCAGGTGTTCTGGGCGACGGTCCGTGCCGAGCTGGAAGCCGCGGGTTTTCTTGAGGTGGAGACACCAGTTCTTGAAGCGGTACCCGGCGGAGCGGACGCGGAACCTTTCACGACACACCATAATGCCCTCGACCGTGAGTTCTATCTTCGGATCTCGCTCGAGCTAGCTCTAAAACGCCTTATGGTGGGGGGCTTTGAGAAGGTCTTTGAGATTGGGCGCATCTTTAGGAATGAAGGCATCGACCGTGTCCACCTGCAGGATTACACGCAGATGGAGTGTTATGCCGCCTTCTGGGACTATAAGGACATGATGCAGTTCGTGGAGGCTCTTTATCGGGCGGCGATAAAGAAAACCTTCGGTTCTCTTACGGTGACGGTCCAGGGCAAAAAATTGGATTGGGGCAAAGCGTGGCCGAAGGTGGACTACTATACGATTTTCAAAAAAGAGACAGGACTTGACCCTAAGGAAACGACGCAGGAAGAACTCCATAAGAAGGCGGTGAGCCTGGGTCTAAAGCCCGAGAATGGCCTCGGCCGCGGGCGGCTCATCGACCTCATTTTCAAAAAGACCGCGCGGCCGAAGCTCACCGAACCATGCTTCCTTGTGGACCCTCCTTTTGAACTCGTACCTCTCGCGAAGCGCCTGGAGAAAAATCCGGATCGCGTAGCGCGTTTCCAGGTGGTCGCCTTGGGGACGGAACTTGGGAACGGTTTCTCGGAACTTAATGACCCAGTTGATCAGCGGGCGCGCTTCGAGGAGCAGATGAAGCTCCGGGCTGCCGGCGACAAAGAAGCGCAACAGCTCGATGAGGATTATCTTGAAGCGATGGAGTACGGCATGCCGCCCACCTCTGGGTTTGGCATGTCGGAGCGTCTTTTCGCGGTCCTCGCGGACGTGCCTATCCGGGAAGCGGTCCTCTTCCCGCTCATGAAAGAGGAACAATAACATTATGCTCGACGTCAACATTATTCGTAAGGATCCGGAAGCTGTGAGAGCCGGTGTCCGGAAAAAACGAGCGGACCCCAAACTCGTGGATCGGTTCATCCGCTTTGACGAGGAATGGCGGGCAAAAGTAGCGGCTCTGGATCAGATGAAGGCCGAACAGAATATCCTTTCTCGGGAACTTGCGAAGGGAACATCCGAGGATCTTCTAAGCAAAGCGGAGGTTGTGAAAAAACGTCTCACCGAGATGACGGAGGAACGCGACATCCTCGAGGGGAAACGCGATGAGGTGCTCGGGAAGCTTCCCAACCTTCCTTTCCCGGACGTGCCGGAAGGTCCGGATGAGTCTGGCAATAAGGTGCTCCGCGAAGTGGGGGAGAAAACAAAGTTCGATTTTGAAGCGAAGGACTATCTTACCCTCGCGGAGGGTCTTGGTATCCTCGATGTGAAGAAAGCCGCGGAGGTCTCGGGGAGCCGATTCAGCTACCTTTTGGGGGACGCCGTGCTTCTGGAGTTTGCTCTCGTACAACTCGCCCTAGAGGTGGCCGGGAAACGTGGGTTCGTACCAGTTGTGCCGCCCGTGATGATTCGCCCGAAAGTTTTCGAAGGGATGGGAAGCTTGGCGGGTGACCAGAAAGAAGAGCGGTACCTCCTTGAAAAAGACAACCTGTATCTCGTGGGGAGCGCAGAGAATACTCTGGGTCCATTGCATATGGATGACACATTCGAGGAAGGAAACCTCCCTCGGCGGTACGCTGGGTTCTCGGTGTGTCTTCGGCGTGAGGCGGGTTCATACGGGAAGGATACGAAGGGCATCCTCCGCGTGCACCAATTCGATAAGGTAGAACTTTTCTCGTTTACAAAACCCGCAGATTCGGAAAGGGAACACCAACTCCTCCTGGCGCTTGAGGAAGAGCTCATGCAGAAACTAGAGTTGCCTTATCGTGTGGTGGAGATTTGTACCGGCGATATGGGATGGAACGCGGCCCGGCAATTTGATATCGAGACCTGGTTCCCGGGGCAGGGCGCTTACCGCGAAACACACTCCTGTTCCAACACGACGGACTTCCAATCCCGAGGCGTGAACATAAAGTACCGCACGAAAGAAAAGAAAAAGGAGTTCGTGCATATGTTGAACGCAACAGGTTTCGCTATCGGCAGGACCCTTATCGGCATCATTGAGAACTATCAGACAAAGGAGGGGACTATCCGAGTTCCTAAGGCGCTTCAGGGGTACGCAGGGGAAAAAGAGATTGGGAAGAGGAAAACCGCCTAGGAGGCGGTTTTTTGTTGGGGAATCTGTCTAATCTGTCCAGAGTTATGCACAGGTTGTAAAATAGCTGTCTCTTTTCTATTCTTATTTCATGCACGAACTACAGGAAAAGCTGCTCAAACTTGCCGGGGAAGAGAACCTTGGGCTCCTTACGCTCCGGGAGATGGGCGCGAGGATTGGTGTTCGGTCGCCACAGGTTGTAAAACACCACCTGACCCAGCTTCAGAAGAAAGGACTGGTCCGCGTAGACAAGGTGAAGGGCGTTATCCAGAAGACCCAACCGGGATGGGTAAAAGGGCTCCTTCAGACTGCGCGGCTACTCTCTATCCCCATCGTCGGAGCCGCGAACGCAGGACCCGCACTCGCTATCGCGGAAGGGAACATCGAGGGATATCTGCGTATTTCCTCGACGCTCCTCAAGCCCACCAAAAATGCGACTACTTTCTTTGCGTTGCGGGTGGACGGCCCCTCAATGAACCGCGCCATCGTGAATGGCAAACGCATTGAGGACGGCGATTATGTTATTATCGACGGCGATTATCGGACGCCGAAAAACGGCGATATCGTGCTCTCGGTTATCGATGGGTTGGCTAACATTAAAAAGTTTTTCTTTGACAAGGAAAACGAGATGATCATTCTTCTTTCAGAATCTACGAAACGTATCGCACCCATCTATATCAGTGCTTCGGACGATTATCACATTGAGGGCAAGGTGGTCCAGGTCATCAAGAACAAGAAGCAGAAGTTGTGGTGAGGTAACCAGACTTGATAAGGGATCAGACGCCGCCGAAATCAGGCGGCGTTTTCGGTGTATAATAGATGCAATGATACGCATCCTGAAGGGCCTTCTCTGGATCATTGTTGTCGGCGCTCTGCTCTATGGGGCCTATATAGCGTACATGCATTGGATTAATCAGGCGTCTATAGGAGATGCCGCGGGTGCTGCTCAGCGCACGGTTGCCGGAGTTGTAAAAGGATTTGCGGCACAGGTAGGGAACGCTCTCACGAGCTACGCGAAAAAAGGGACCGGGGCTGTCATCACGGCGGTTGGGCAGCAGATACAATCCTACGGCGCGGCGGTGGCTGGCGAGGGTTCCTCGACCCCTCCCGCTTCTGTGACCGTGGCGGGCCAGACGGTAGCACCGGGAGCGGCAGTCGCGCTCCCCGCGCCCGCAGGGGCAGGATTCAAAACGCCGTCTCCTCCCGCTTCCCTCGTGACAAAAACGGGCGTGCCGCTTATCTTCTCCCTCCAAGTCACGGGCACTTACACTGTGGATTGGGGGGGACGGCCATACCGAGAGCGGCACGACTGCCGGTGGCGTAACTCTTTTCAGTCATACATGGACCGTAGCGGGTGATTACACCCTAAATATTTCTCTTACGGCGGGGGGGACGACGGATCACTACACCTTCCCAGTAAAGGTTTTTTCTAGTTCTTAACTCCACGCTTCTTGACGGATATGCCGTGCCCTCCTATAACAAAACTAGAGTTATAAATGCAGAAAGAAACATCGGTCCATAATTCTCAGGACATATTCCGGCCTGCCAAGAAAAGGCGGCGCATCCGACCCTTCTGGTGGTGGATCGGCGGCCTCCTTATTCTCGGCGCTTTGCTTATTGGAGTTCTTTATCTTCTCGTCTATGCCGGCTTTTTGCAGGTTCGGACTGTGACCGTCTTGGGTGCCCACTTGAACGCTCCTAGCGATGTCGAGCTCGCTGTGACGCGGGAGCTTGAGGACCGGTCGCTCCGAGCGCTTTTAGGGCCCGATCATATTCTTTTCTGGGCACTTGGCCGTAAAGAAGTGCCACCGTCGCCGCTCCTCGCGGACCTTTCAAGCATCGGCGTGCAAGTGGATCTTCTAAACCGCATGGTCACGATCAATGTGCACGAACGGCAGGCGATCGGCGTCTGGTGTTCGGGAGAAACTGCCTGCTACAGCTTTGATGCAAGCGGCACCCTTTTCGCGCAGGCTCCGGACGTTTTCGGCTCGCTCCTTCTCCGTGTGGACGACGAGAGCGGGCGGGTGCTTTCCGTGGGTCAACCGGCGCTCCCGGACCCTACGTGGTTGCCGAACCTTCTCCAAACTCTTGACGGGTTCCGAGGGAGTGGCATTGCCGTTACCGGTATCCACATTAAGGATCTCTCGGTCCGTGAGTGGCAAGCGGACACCTCCGTGGGTCCCGTATTCTATTTCAGCCTTACCTCTGTGCCGTCCGATTTTACTGGCACCCTGAAGGATCTCCCGACTCGCGTCAATCTCTCGACGCTTACCTATCTTGATTTCCGGGTTCCGGGAAGGATTTACTACAAATAAACATAGAGGAGAGAGAATCGCCGCGGTATGAACCGCGGCGATTTTTGTTATAGGTGATAAACGAAAATGGAGGTGCCGACACGGAAATCAGGTGTCGGTACCTGACCCATGCCCGGCGGCGGTGGACGGAGTTCTTTCAGCCACCCGTATTCATCCTCGGGTTTTCGTGGAGTGAGAGTTGGGTTCGGGAGAAATCGCCCCATTGCGTTTTCAAGGGTGCCAACGGAGACCGCGAACCATTCAATGTTCTGATCTTTGGGGTTCCCGCGCGCAGACCACCAATTTACTTCCGTTCCCTTGCCTAGATAATATTCCGGATCTCCGCCGCCGAAATAATCCACAGCGATGGTCTGGATGTTATGCTCGGCGACGAAGTCCCGGAGTCGGAGGAGGTCCTGTCCCCAGTCATAGTTCGAATCCACCACATACCGGTACCCGTTTGCCGTGCCGCCGGCCAGCTGATTGAAATATGAGAGGAAATATGGGGAGGCCGCAACGGTCTCCCGGCCCGCAAAGAAGAGGACAAGCACAATCAATCCGATCTTCGCCGTTGGGCTCCGGAGGGTCTTGAAAATCCTTCCAGATTTACTCAATGTTCCGTCGGATGGCGGTGCTGGTGTCCGCTCGGCCCAGGCCTTAAGAGCCCCCGCCGCAAGGAGATACATGAACGGAATGGTGGGAAGGATGTGCCGGAAACCGATATTCAGAGGACTCCGTATGCTATAGGCCCAATAGAAGACAATAAAGAAAAGAAAGGCGAACTCCGGAAATCGGGTCCCGAGATAATCCGTTACCTTCTGGAGTTTCGTCCGGCCGTTTCCGAAGAGGTTTTTGAAGAAGGCTTTAAGCCCGATGAGCGAACCGCCGAGGAGCAAGAGAAGCGCCGGGATGGTTTCTTTTAAGAGAAAGACGACAGGGAAGTAGTACCACCAGCCGAGGTTCGTAACTTCCCCCATGAGGTAGCCCGTATTCCCGCCCGCGGAGCGCTGGAGCGTCATCAGAACACCGAGGCAGTACTGCCCGATGGGACGGAGGAAGGGGATACGGATGAGAGCAAGGACGCCGTCCGCGAGGAAACGCGGGTTGAAAGTCAGAAGAATATTTGTCGCGTCCGAAAGTTGTCGCGCCTGCGGGTAGTGTAGAGTCACGAGAGCGTAGACTCCGTAGACCACAAGGTAGCCGATGACAAACACAAGAACAAATCCCTTGAGGTAATACCAGGTCCGGTTTCGGGAATGCGATACTCCTTCGGTGGACGGTGCGGATTTTTGGCGCCGGCGCTCCGCCCACACAAAGATCAGCGTGAGGATAAGGAAATCGGGGCCGAGAAGTACGAGGGAGAACTTTAGGAGTTCCGCGATTCCCACAGCGAGTCCGGCCCATAGGAGATGTGCTCGGCTCGGATGTAGGATCCACTTCAGGAAGAAGTAAGTTGCGATAAGGAACCCGAAGGTCGCGGCGACATCGGTTGTCACATAATGGCCGTGTGCGAGTACGGTGGGGGAGAGGCCGAAGAGTGTGGCCGGGAGGAGCGCCCACCAGCGACCTACGAGTTCCGTACCCCAAATATAGATAAAAAGAATCGTGAGGAGGGTAAGGAAGATTGGCACGAGGCGGGCGTAGAAGAGCATTTGGTCCGCGTCATTCCCTGAGTTATAAAGGAACGCGAACCCCGTAGCCCACTGGCCGTTCACGTCGGTAGTCCAGCTCGGTATATTTGTGGGAAAATTGAGGTTGAGGAAAAGGAGCGGCACCGCGGCGAGGCCCTTAAGAAGCGGTGGGTGCTCGGGATTCAGACGGTAGTCGAGGTACCGCACGTAGGCGTATCCTGCGGGGATATGCGCCTGCTCATCCATGACAGCAGAGTCTCCGACCGACGCCGTGAAGAGAAATTGTGCCGCAGCCGCGAGGATGCAGGCGAGAAGGGCGACTGGAACCCAATGATTTGTGCGCATGATAGAGGTTTCAGGGCCGCGGCGGCGGGATATGCTATTATTATACCAATACTATGGAGGGGAACCATCCGAGAGGGGGATTCACGCTGATGGAGGTTTTGATCTTCGCGGCTATCTTCGCCGTGAGTGCGACCTTTCTTGTCTCCATTCTGACAAGCGTGACGCGTATTCAGGTCCAGCAGACCGCCGTGAACGAGGTGAACCAACAGATATCCTTTGTGGGGACCACTATCCAGCGTCTAGTTCGGTCCTCAAGCCTCGTAGAGAACCCCGTGGGGGTTTCCTCAACAACCCTCGTTCTCCGCATGGCCTCCTCCTCGCTCGACAAAACCTATATTTTCGAGGATGCCTCAGCGACCGGCATCTACCTCCTTCAGGGGGTGACGGCGCCGGACCTAAATCTCACGAATGGCAATACCGTGCCTCTCACAACAAATAAGGTAATCGTTTCCAACTTCTCAGTGACAAATCTTCAGGATGCGGGTGGTCTCTTTGTGGTGCAGGCAAATCTCACGCTCGCGTATAACACCCAGAGCCCACAGGGTCAGATTACAAAGAGTTGGCAAAGTAGTATTGCTCGTATCTCAGCGGCTAACTTCGACTCCGGCATTTTTCCCACCGTACCTAGCTCTCTAGATATCGGAGCCTCTGGCAACCAATGGAACAATGGATATTTTGCAGGGAATGTGACGATTAGCGGCACGGGGAAATTGGGCGTCGAGACTTCTCCCTCGCCTACACCCGGGGTGGTAGTTAAGGCGAACGGAGACATAGGTTTTACCGCTTCTACGCAAGGCATCATCTTCATGGCCCCGGGCGGGAACTGCTACCGCGTGACGTTGAATGCTAACCTCCAGCTCGCGACGAGTACGGCGGTCACGTGTCCTTAGAATTGAGTAACGGCGTGGTATTAGCGCTTGACAGGATTGAGTGCTAATCCTATAGTTGACGCATGCTAGCGCAACGGACCCAGGACATTCTGGAAACGGCGGTCCGGGAGTTCATTCGAACAGGGCGGCCTATCACTTCCGAGGTCCTCTACGAACGCGGGGCTTTCGGCATAAAACCGGCGATGATTCGCTGGGAACTTTCTGCGCTGGCGGATGCCGGATATCTTTCCCAGCGACATCCGTCGGGTGGGCGCTTTCCGACCGACAAGGCATATCACTTCTTTGTCGAAGCGCTTCTTGCGGAAGACGAAATGGGGGAGCTGTCTGTCGGTTCGGTCGGGCTGCGTCGCGATTTCTTACGCGGCGAGCGACAGGCGTTCATCGAGGCGTGTGCCAATTATCTTCGAGTGCTCTCGATAGGTTACGAACCTTTGGAAGACCAGCTTTACGAGAGTGGTCTCCGAGCTCTTCTTGAACGCATTGAGGGAGAGGATAAAGAAGATCTTGTTCAGGTGGTGGAGGATTTCGAGTCGCTCCCCAAACGTCTTGGCCGTGTGGAAAGTCGGTGGAGGAACGCAGCCGAGTGGCCTAAGGTGTTCATCGGAGAAAATCCTTTGACGAAGAGCAGCCACCTCTCCGTTCTCATGAGCTGTTTTGGGACGGGGGATAGCCGATTCTTTGTCGTGGCCATCGGGCCCAAGCGGATGGACTACCGGCGAGCACTTTGCCTTCTCCGAGAACTCCAAGAGGTATCGGAAGATTAAGTTTTTATACCATGAGCGACGAATCACCAAAACAATCGGCTAAGGCTGCGGAACTCACGCCGGAAGAGCTCCAGATCAAACTCGAGGCCGTTGAGCGCGAGCGCGCTGAGTATCTCGACGGATGGAAACGTGCGAAGGCCGATCTTATTAACTATAAGAAGGAAGAGGCTGAGAGGTTTCAGGGCATGGTACGGTTTGGCAACGAGGCCATCGTCTACGATCTCCTCGGGACTCTCGATAGCTTTGACATCGGCCTCACTGTGCTTAAGGAGGACGATCCTGCCCGGAAGGGGATGGAGCTTATCCGTTCGCAGCTTCAGGACACCCTCCGGCGTTACGGGCTAGAAACCATCGGGCTCTCTCCCGGTGACGCGTTTGACCCCGCCCGCGCGGAGGCGGTGGGGGAAGAACCCTCAACCCATCCGCCCGGAACAGTTTCAAGCGTGGTAGGGAGAGGATATGTTCTGAATGGAAAAGTGGTCCGGCCGGCGCGGGTGAAGATTTCAAAGGTCATAACATAAACATTAAACAATATATAAACACTATGCCAAAGATTTTAGGTATCGATCTCGGAACAACGAACTCGGCGATGGCGGTGATTGAAGGCGGTGAGCCGCGTGTTCTTGAAAATCAGGAGGGGAACCGCACAACGCCGTCCGTCGTGGCGATCTCAAAAGCAAACGAGCGATTGGTGGGCCTTCTTGCAAAGCGACAGGCGGTCGTGAACCCGAAGAACACCATCTTCTCCGTGAAGCGACTCATTGGTCGTAAGTTTTCAGATGCGGAAGTAGAGCGTGACAAGGCATGGCTTCCGTACGCAATGCGCGCGGCGGCGAACGGCGGTGTAGAAATCCAGATGGGTGACCGTTGGTACAAGCCGGAGGAGATCTCGGCTATGGTGCTCCAGAAAATGAAGGCGGATGCGGAAGCGAAACTCGGGGAGAGTATTCCAGAAGCGGTCATCACCGTTCCTGCTTACTTCGATGATAGCCAACGACAGGCAACTAAAAACGCCGGAGAAATCGCGGGGTTCACGGTACGCCGTATCATCAACGAGCCGACCGCAGCAGCTCTGGCCTATGGCCTGAACCGCCAGACGAACGAGAAGATTTGCGTCTACGATTTCGGCGGAGGGACATTCGACATCTCCGTTCTTGAGGTGGGGGACAACACCGTGGAAGTGAAATCCACGGGCGGGGATACGCATCTTGGCGGTGACGACTTCGACAAGCGCATTATCGAACATCTCGTCGAGGAATATCGGAAACGTGAAGGGATCGACATCTCGAAGGACTCCCTCGCGCTTCAACGCCTCAAGGAGGCAGCCGAGCGTGCAAAGCACGAGCTTTCAACAGTGATGGAGACGGAGATAAATCTCCCTTATATCACGTCGGATGCATCCGGTCCGAAACACTTCCTTCTGAAGCTCACACGAGCAAAGCTCGAAGATTTAGTTCGTGACATGGTGGAACACTCCATCGAACTCACGCGGCAAGCAGTAACTGCGGTTTCTCCCAAGGGTGCAGGTCTCCAACTCACCGATATCAATGAGGTGCTCCTGGTTGGTGGTCAGACGCGTATGCCGTTCATCCAGGAAGCGGTGAAGAAGCTTTTTGGGAAGGAGCCACATAAGGGTATTAACCCGGACGAAGTGGTGGCGGTCGGCGCCGCCGTGCAAGCTGGCGTACTTCAGGGGGACGTGAAGGACATTTTGCTTCTCGACGTGACACCGCTCACTCTTTCGATTGAGACATTGGGCGGCGTCGCGACCCCAATGATAACGAAGAACACAACGGTCCCGACAGCGAAAACGCAGGTTTTCTCGACTGCAGGGGATTCCCAGACTTCCGTCGAAGTCCACATCGGGCAGGGGGAGCGACCGATGATGGCCGATAATAAGACTCTTGCGCGGTTCATTCTGGACGGGATCCCACCCGCACCTCGTGGCGTCCCGCAGGTCGAGGTCACGTTCGACATCGACGCGAACGGTATTCTCACCGTGGGCGCAAAGGACAAGGCTACAGGGAAAGCACAGTCCGTGAAAATTGAGGCCTCAACCAGCCTCTCGAAGGACGAGGTGGAACGGCTCAAGCGCGAAGCGGCTGAGCATGCTGCGGAAGATGAGCGGAAACGAACCCTGGTCGAGGCGCGGAACCAGGCGGAGTCGCTCCTCTACGTGGCCGAGAAAGCCCTGAAAGATGCAGGCGAGAAGGTTCCTGCAGATGTACGCACGTCCGTAGAAGCCAAGATGGCAGCCGTGAAGGAGGTGAAGGACAAGGATGATGCGGAGGTTATCAAGACTCGCGTTACTGAGCTCTCCGGAGAGCTTCAAAAAATAGGTCAGGCGATGTATAACAATAAGGATGGCAACCCTGGTCCAACCCAACCCGCGGATCATCAGTGAGTCCAAGGAGCCTGAGCTAGACCGCAGTTTCTGGAAGCTTCTCCTGCTCATTGTCGTCGGAACGGTGTGGAGCGTTCTTGCTGCATACACGTTCAACCACTTCCTAACGACGGCAAACTACACATCTCTTCTCTGGACCCTGATCCTCATACTGCTTTTCTTGGTCCACGTGGTTCTTGAGGCAGTACTTATCAAGAACGGTGTGCGGCGCGCAGGGTTTCTCTTTCTACAATGTGTGGCGCCGCTCGAAATCTTCTACGCGGAAATCTTTGCGGGCCAGGGGATGGTACTCCTGATCGGGGTCGCAGTACTCTTTGTTTTAACCGTGGTGGGAGCCGCGAGAGGCGCTCGAGTCCTTTTGAACGGGATGACAATCCGGTTCTCCGAAGCCGCCCGCACCACGGTACCCCTGGTGGCAAGTGGCATAGCTCTTTTCCTTGCTATCGTGCTTTTTGCGAACTACTTCGGGTGGGGTACGTTCAATGAAACCGTCGGCCATGCGCTTCTTGATGGGACCCTCCGGGCGGCGGAACCTATCGTGCAGCTATGGTTCCCGAAGGTAACCTTTGACCAGCCCCTTAAGGATTTTCTTGCAAACGTGGCGGAAACGGAGATCCAGAACCAGTATGCGCAAGCGGTCCAGGGAGTTGCAGGGGTACCGAATCTTTCCGAGCTCTCTGACGCTCAAAAGACCCAACTACTCAGCACGGCGGCGGAGGACATGCGGACGAACCTGCAACGCGCGACGGGGCTTTCCCTTGATCCTGGGGCTCCTGCTAGATACCTTATCTACCAGCTCATTTCAGAGCGACTCTCTGGCCTCCCAAGCGGCACGAACCAACTTATAGGCTTGGGTGTCGCGTTGGTTTTCTTCCTTGCTGCTCGAGGCATTATCGCGCTTCTTCTTCCGCTGGTGCTCCTTCTCGCGTACCTCATCTACAAGTTCCTCCTCTCAGTAGGGTTCGTGCATATTTCTACAGAGACGCGCACGCGTGAATTCGTGGTGATGGGGGATTAATATTTCAATTCCAATGGCAAAAGATTACTACAAAATTCTAGGCGTGGAACGTAGCGCTTCCGATGAAGATATTAAAAAGGCGTACCGTCGGCTTGCGCACCAGTTCCATCCTGACAAAGCGAACGGAGACGCCTCGAAATTCAAGGAGGTGAACGAGGCTTATCAGGTTTTGGGGAATAAGGAGAAGCGCGCGCAATACGATAGGTTCGGACAAGTTTTCGAAGGAGGTGCTACCCAAGGGGGGCCCAGCTCCGATCCCTTTGGAGGCGTGGGAGGATTTCCTGGAGGATTTCAGTGGAATGGCAACATGGGAGAGGACATGGGGGACTTTGCGGACATCTTCGAGAGTGTTTTCGAGCAGTTCGGAGGCCGTCGTCGCCCCACCTATACGCGCGGAGCCGACATCGAAGTCATTGCCCAGGTGACGCTTGAGGAAGCGTTCCGTGGCGTGAAACGCACGCTCGATCTGCGCACCTATGGGGCCTGCAAGGCCTGCGGCGGACTGGGATACGAAAAGAAAGCGGGGCTCGCAACCTGTACAATGTGTCAGGGGAAAGGAGAGATTCGCGAGCAGCGCCGCACATTCTTTGGTAACTTTGCACAGGTTCGGGCCTGCCCGACATGTGAGGGGCGGGGCCAGGTGCCAAACCAGAAGTGCAAGGAATGCAAAGGGAGCGGACGGATCTTGGAGAGTCGCCAGGTACCTCTAGATATCGCTGCAGGGGTGGAGGACGGCCAGGTGGTGAAGTTGAAGGCTCAAGGCGAAGCCGGCGAACATGGAAGCGAGGCAGGCGATCTTTATGTTGTTGTGCGCGTAAGGCCGCACGCGATATTTGCGCGGACCGGGAGCGACCTTGCGACGACGCGGGAGATGAAGCTTACCGATGCGCTTCTTGGGAAGAAGATAGAAATGACGGATGTGGCAGGCGAGCGGTTCGTTTTCACCATCCCACCTGGTTTTAATTTCCGGGAGAAGCTCCGGGTTCCTGGACGCGGTATGCCGCGCTTCGGGGGCTTGAGCCGAGGCGATCTCTACATCACGCTTGATGTGAAAGTCCCAGCAAGACTTTCCGCAAAAGCCAAAAAGCTTCTCGAGGAATTGGAGGGGGAAGTATAAGAAAGGCGCCGCTCTAACGGTTCACTTTGTAACTTACCTCGCGCGTCGCGGGGATTTTCCGTAGACGCACAAGAAGGCGCTCGATCTTTTCTTTTGGGAGAGTCTCCGTGCGCACAGTGACAGTTGAGAACGTCATTCGCGGATCGGTCTGGCTTTGGAGGAAGGTAATGTTTACCTTTTGTTCGGCGAAAGCGGCGGTGATTTCCTTCAGGTAACCCGGTCGGTCGCGATTCGCGATGCGGAACTCCGTATGAGGCGCCTCTTCGCGCCGCTCAGGTTCGCGCGGTGCGACGGGACGCGTAGCTCCCTTGATATGCTTCTTCGCCATTGAGGTTTTCACGAAGCGAAGCCATGATTCCGAAGGCCTCTTCCCTTTCTGTGTGATGATCTCGACGACGTCGCCGGAGGAGAGCGTGTAGTCGAGGGGTACGATTTTCCCATTCACCTTTGAGCCGACACACGCTGACCCCACCTCCGAGTGGATGCGATATGCGAAATCTACAGGCGTCGAGCCTGCGGGGAGATCTACAACGTCGTTCTCGGGCGTAAGAGCAAAGATACGGTCTTTGAAAAACTCCACCTTCATTGATTCCATGAACTCTTCTGGGTTTCCGAAGTTTCGTTGCCAGTTTCGGAGTTGTTCCACCCAAACCAGCTCCTTTCGGGAGGCGACGCCCTTCCAGCCTGTGGGTCCTCGTTTTTGCTCTCGTGCCTGCTGGTAGGCCCAGTGGGCGGCGATGCCGAGCTCGGCTTCCTCATGCATTTCAGGCGTCCGTATTTGGAATTCTGTGATGTGGTTGTCCACGCAGAAAACGATGGTGTGCAGACTCCGGTAACCGTTCGGCTTTGGGCGCGCAATGTAATCCTTGAAGCGGCCAGGTAAGGGTGGCCAGACATGGTGGATGGCCCCTAGGGTTGCATAGCAGGTCGCGACATCGGCGACAACAATGCGGATGGCCACGAGATCATAGATTTTTTCAAGATTCATCTCATGGCGGAGCAGTTTCTTATGCAGACTCGAGTACCGTTTAGCGCGAGCGTCTACCTGTAGAGGCACGATATTCTGGTCATGGAGCGTACGTTCTACGATCGGAGTCACGCGCTCGGTGTAAGCGAGGCGCTCCGCATAGGATTCATCGACCGTATCAATAAGCCAGCGGTACTCCTCGGGGTGAATATAAGGGAGGGCGAGGTCATCGAGTTCTCCCGAGAGTTTCTGCATGCCTAGGCGGTAAGCGAGGGGAGCATAGATTTCCGTGGTTTCCCAAGCGATGCGCTTCTGACGTTCAGGGGAAAGGAATTTCAGTGTCCGCATGTTGTGGAGGCGATCGGCGAGCTTCACGAGCAGCACTCGTAGGTCTTTACTGAAGGAGAGAGCGAGCTTCCGGAAATTTTCTACCTCTGCTTTAGCTTCTGGGTAGCGCAAGGTGTCGAGTTTTGTGAGACCCCCCACAAGGAACGCCACCTCTTCCCCAAAGCGCTTCTCGATGTCTTTCTGTGTGTAGGAGGTGTCTTCCACGACGTCATGGAGGAGCGCCGCGGCTACGGAAGCCTCATCGAGGTGCCAGTCCCGCACAGTCTCTGCGACCGCAAGCGGGTGGTTCATATAGGGTTCCCCCGAGGCGCGGACGACGCCGCGGTGTGCCTCCTCGGCGAAAGCATAGGCATGGGTGACGACGCTTGTGGGGGGATAGGATTTTAAGAGGTCGGACATCGTACCCCCATTGTAGGACAGGCATCGGGGTTGACAAGGTTTGTATGCGAGCTACAATGATTAGCACTAAAAGGTCTAGAGCGCTAATTACTAACAATGAAATTGAAACCGCTTTCGAATCGCGCCCTCATCGAGCTCATCGAGGAGAGCGACGAGAAGACGACGAAGTCGGGTATTGTGCTTCCCGATACCGTCGAGAAAAAGGAACGTATGAAAGGTAGTGTCGTGGCCGTGGGGCCCGGCAAGTGCACGGACAAGGGGGTATGCATCCCGATGTCTGTGAAGATCGGAGACAAAGTTCTCTTCAATAAGCCCTGGTCGGAGGATAAGAAGATTGAGGAGGATAAGAAAAAGTTCTATCTGGTCGACGAAGACGATATACTGGGAATCATCGAGTAACTATATGGCAAAACAGATACTGTTCGACGTAGAGGCGCGTGAGGCCTTGAAGAAGGGCATCGACAAACTTGCAGAGGCGGTCCGGATGACACTCGGCCCGCGCGGTCGCGCGGTAGTCATCGAGAAGGGTTACGGGGCACCGCAGGTGACTTTCGACGGCGTGACGGTTGCAAAGGAGATTGAACTTGAGGGGAAATATGAAAATCTCGGGGCGGATTTCCTAAAGCAGGCAGCGGACAAGACGAACGACAAGGTGGGGGATGGCACAACGACCTCGGTGGTCCTCGCCCACGCGATGATTGACGAGGGCGAAAAAATCATCCGAGAGAAGGGTTTCAATGTCATCCAGCTCGCAGAGGAGCTTCGGAAGGGGAGCGATACCATCGTGAAAGCCCTAGAGAAGCAACGGGAACCCATCAACGATAACAAGAAGGTGGAAGAAGTGGCGACCCTCTCCGCGAAGGACACGGAGATCGGCAAGCTCATCGCAACAGTGATGGCAAAGATCGGGCGAGAAGGCGTTGTGACCGTGGACGACTCGAACACGGTTGGTAATTCCTTCGAGATCGTGGAGGGGATGCAGTTCGACCGGGGCTACGTCTCACAGTACATGGTGACGAACCAGGAGCGGATGGAGGCGGTCCTCGAGGACCCCTATATCCTCGTGACCGACAAGAAGGTCTCGTCCATCCACGACATTCTGCCGCTCCTTGAGAAGGTGGTGCAAAGCGGCAAGAAGGAGCTCGTTATTGTGGCGGAGGACCTCGACGGAGAAGCCCTGACCACGCTCGTACTCAACAAGCTGCGCGGTGTCTTCAGTGTGCTCGCGGTGAAGGCCCCGGGCTTTGGCGATCGAAAAAAAGAGATGCTCCAGGATATCGCGGTTGTGACGGGGGCCCAGTTCGTCTCGGACGACCTGGGGAAGAAGCTCGAAAATGTGGAACTCGCGGACCTAGGTCACGCGCACCGTGTCATTTCTACCAAGGATACGACGACCATCGTGGACGGCAAAGGGGAGAAGAAATTGATCACCGAGCGTATCACACAACTCCGTGCGCAGCTTAAAAAAACTGACTCCGAGTTCGACAAGGAAAAACTGCAGGAGCGGCTGGGTAAGCTTGCGGGGGGCGTCGCGGTCATCAAGGTGGGAGCCCCGACCGAATCGGCGCAGAAAGAGTTGAAACAACGCGTGGATGACGCTGTGGCGGCGACTCGCGCCGCGATGGAAGAAGGCATCGTTCCGGGCGGCGGTATCGCGCTATTCAATGTATCGCTCGAAACGCAAGAGGTTCATAAAGATGTGCGGCTGGGGGATGCGGTACGTTCCATCCTGAAGCGTGCCCTCGAAGCTCCACTTTCAGCCATCGTCTCGAACAGCGGTGAGCTCCCCTCGAAAGTTATCCAGGAGCTCACAGTTCAGAAGGCACTCTCCAAGAATGTCTGGCTCGGCTTCAATGCGGTCCAAAACCAGCTTGCGGACCTGAAAGAAGGCGGTATCATTGATCCGCTGAAGGTCACAAAGACTGCGTTTGTGAACGCTGTCTCGGTGGCAGCTAATTACCTCACGATCGGAGCAGCCGTCACGGAACTTCCGAAGAAGGAAAGCCCGATGCCGAATCCCGGGATGGGAGGAGGGATGGACTATTAGGAAACGTAACAATATGCAATGAAGACCCGTCCCGCTTGCCAGCGGGACGGGTTTGGGTTTAGGGTGTGGGTAGTTTATTGGAAAATTTCATATCGCAAACAAAGGAGGGTGATATGCGACCGTATTTAACACTTGCCCGCAAGATTTTTGAGCATGGGAGGGACACAGATGGAAGGAACGGTGTTACACGAAGACTGTTCGCGCTCAACCGCCGATTCAATCTCCAGAGGGGATTCCCCGCGCTGACGACGAAAGAGCTTGCGTTTAAGGTGATCAAGGCGGAGCTTCTCTGGTTCATCGAGGGCGGCCGTAAAACCGATTGGAGGCTCGATGAGAACCGCTTCCGAGAGCTCTTGGGGTATAAGCCGGGCCAGAAAACCATCTGGAGCATGGATGCGCAATCCCCCCGGTGGTTGCCGAAAGCTAAGTTCCCCGGCGATTGCGGGCGTATCTATGGCGCCGTCTGGCGATATCCCATTGACCAGCTCGCGAAAGCTATTGCGAGCATCCGCACCGACCCTTGGGACCGCAAGTGGAAGATCGTTACCGCACGTATTCCGGCCGAGTTGGATGATATGTGCCTCGAGCCCTGCCATGAACGCTTCCAGTTCTATGTGACGCCCGGCGACGAAGGCCAACCGGAATACCTTTCCGTGCACGTCCTTCTGCGCAGCGGCGACACCTTTCTCGGAATCCCGTTCAATATGGCTTCCTACGGTCTCCTTCTCTCAATGGTGGCGCAGGTGACCGGACTTAAGCCGCTCGAGCTTGTCTACGAATGCATCGACGTCCATATCTATGGCATCCATTTCGCGCAGGTGCAGCAACAGCTCACGCGGGAGCCATTACCACTCCCGAAACTGTGGCTGAATCCTGCCGTTAAGGATATTGATTCCTTTACGATGGACGATATCCAGCTTATAGGGTACCGGAACCATGGACCGATAAAGGCTGAACTTGCGAAGGACAAGCGGGATTGCTGATGGGACCGCTCCGGTCATTATGACGGAGCGGTCTTCTTTTTATATTTGACAAAATAACTTGGAAAGGTTAGAATACTACACGGTTCTACCAGTTCTTTGTCAATTCAATCACTTCGCGGAGGATATCGTGCTGAAGTTTCTGTATCGAACATTCCTGCTGATCATTCTGGATTTTCTCATCCTCTTCCCCGTCCCTATTTCCCGCTCAAGCGCTCAAGTTTCTAACCCAGACCATTCTCGTCCCTACTATAAATGGGTGGAAGCACGCGCCAACGTGACGGCTTATGTGCTCACACGGAACCCTACAGCGCTGGGGACCCGGACGCATGACGGTATTGTGGCGTGCAACTCTGTGCGCGTGGGGAACCGATATATCCCACTCCCGCTCAGGTGTTGGATGTACATTCCCATGGTGGGAAGGGTATTCCACGTTGAGGACCGGATGCGGGATGATTTCCAAGGATATGCCGATGTATGGATGTCGGATTACGACCAAGCAAGGTTGTTTGGGAAAACTCCCGGCGTGCTGGTGTACATCCTCCTAAAGAACGATGAATAAACCTAAGGGGTTCGGACCGTGCGTCCGGGCCCCTTTCCTTTATTGACCAAATGGTAGTGGTGTGTTACTGTTTCTCCAGTTGTTTTTACATAATCACTAATTATTATTGGGGGATCTATGTCTTTCAGAGTGCTCTTTTGGACCGCTTTCGGTCTCGCCGCCGGAGCATTTTTCGCCGCCTTTATGTGGGGAACTCCAGTCGATGCCGAAGGCACGTGGCGGTTCGTAGGATGGACGGCGGGCCCAATGGTGTTCGGTGCGCTTGTTGGCAGAGAACGGAACCGATATCTCGCGAGCGGCAATCTCAGTGGATGGATTAATAAGAACGCTTCAACATCCATTGCTACAGCGTTGTCCGCCACGGTTGTAATGTTATCTGTCGTGGCCTGTGTCGTTCTTTCAGGGAACGATTGTATGATTTTCCCGATGCCCGTTCTAGCCGTTGGGGCTAGGCCGACTGTCTTGCAGGACGAAGTGGAGCCGCCGGATGGAGCAAGTTGGATCCAGGGGGGCGCGAGGGCATTTAACCGTGGCGCCTATGCCCGGGTCATCATTGCCCCGACCGAGAAATCGGGGACCGACCAAGGCATCCTCTATGCAGGAGTTTCACAGAATGGCCGAAGTTACATTGCCGAAGAGCCATTAGATGTGGGCCTTTTGTATCGATCCGGGAAATTGACGTATGTGGTCGACCGGAGCCTTGTCCCTTCCGCCTTTCTGCAGGTGCAACTGGAACCGGATTTCATAGGTATCGGTATCCTTTCCGGCGCGTTTTTCTTGCTCGTTATTCTGGGTATGCAAGTTGTCGCTTCCCGGTGCCGAGTCAAAGCGGCGCGGCAAAGGGCTGCATGGGAAGCTGGAAACAAACGAGAGTTGGAACGACTCTGGAAAGTTGGCCAGGAGGAGAAGCGGCGCTTGAAGAAAGAGGAGGAAGAAAGGAGGCGCCTCGAGGAAACGGGAAAGATGATACGGATGCCAGAGGACAACACGCGGAGTGCTTCCACGGGGTAGCGCTAAATCTCTATATGATAATGTACTGAGGGGTAGGGCTTGCGCCCACCCCTTTTTGTTTGTCCCCCAAGGGATTTATTTTTTACTTATTGGTGTTACAATAGATGCAACAAAAGTCGAGAGAGAACGGTAATATAGCATATACCTTCATGGCCATTTTTTGGATTATCCTCGTAGGGTTGGTTATATGGTTCATCGCCGCGTACAACGGGTTTGTACGCCTCGTGAACCGTACCAAAGAGGCGTGGGCAGACATCGAAGTTCAACTGAAGCGACGGTATGATCTCATCCCGAACTTGGTTGCAACAGTGAAAGGATACGCCACGCACGAGTCGGCAGTATTTGAGAAGGTGACGGCTGCGCGTGCCCAAGCCTTGGGTGCGCAAGGGAAGAGGGATAAATTGGATGCCGATAACATGGTCACATCGGCCTTGAAATCCGTCTTCGCGGTCGCGGAAGCCTATCCGCAGCTTCGGGCGGTCGAGAGCTTCACTAGCTTGCAGAATGAGCTTTCGGACACGGAAGACAAGATTCAGGCCGCACGCCGCTTCTATAACGGTAACGTTCGAGACCTGAACACGAAGATCGGGATGTTCCCGTATAACCTCATGGCGGGGATGTTCCACTTCGACCCGCAGGAGTACTTTGAGCTCGACGAGCCGGAGGCAAAGAATCCCGTGCAGGTTAGATTCTAGGCTCACTGCGGGCGATTGGTAGGCGGGGGCCTAAACCGCGCCTCTTACTTTTTTCTATGACCCTTTGGAATCAAAAGGATACGAACATCCGCAAGACCGTCGTGCTTTTCACGGCGTTTCTTGTCATAGTTGTCGCCATCGGCTATGTTTTTGCGCAGGCATACCAATCGCCCGTCATCCTCTATGTCGCGGTCATCTTTTCTGTCTTCATGAACGTTGCGGCATATTGGTGGTCGGACAAGCTTGTGCTGCGGATGGCCAAGGCGGTTCCTATCGAGGAGAAGGATAACCGTGAGCTCTATCATGTCGTGGAAAATCTCGCGATTGCCGCGGGGCTCCCAACGCCCAAAATCTATCTTATCGACCAGGAAGCGCCGAACGCTTTCGCAACCGGGCGCGACCCTAAACATGCGGTAGTCGCAGTGACACGGGGGCTTCTGGAGCGGCTCAACAAGACGGAGCTTGAGGGGGTCTTAGCGCACGAGCTTTCCCACATCGGAAACCGCGATATGCTTTTCTCCACCGTCATAGTGGTCCTCGTGGGGTTCATCGCTATTCTCTCCGACATCTTTCGCCGCTCGGTATTCTTCGGCGCTTTCCGACGACGGAATGACCGGGAGGGGAATGCAGGCGCGGTTCTTTTTCTTGTCGGTCTCGTGCTTTCTATTATTGCGCCGATTGCGGCGATGCTCATGCAGTTGGCTCTATCCCGGAAACGCGAGTTTCTAGCCGACACCTCGGGAGCGCTCCTGACCCGCTACCCAGAAGGACTCGTGAGCGCCCTGAAGAAGATTGCAATGGACCCGACGCCACTTCCCGTGGCGAACAATACAACCGCACACCTTTGGTTTGAAAATCCCTTCCGTACGGACGGGAAAGTGGTGAAAGGCCTCTCACGGCTTTTTCTGACCCATCCGCCCGTGGAGGACCGCATCAAGGCACTCGAGGGGCTTCAGGTATAGATATAATTTCATAGCGATGCACTTCAAACGCAAAACGAAAATTGTGGCGACGGTGGGGCCTGCTTCGGAATCGAAATCGGTGCTCTCCCATCTTGTAGAGGAAGGGATGGATGCGGCGCGGCTGAACTTTTCGCATGGGAGCCATGCGGAGCATCTTGCGCGGATCCGTCGCATTCGCTCTATTGAACATACGGCCGGGCGGCCACTCGCTATCATCGGCGACCTTCAAGGACCGAAAATTCGTATTGGAAAGCTTCCGGACGAAGGGGTCCGGCTCGAGGAGGGAAGCGTTGTGACGCTTGATACGCGGCTCGAGGCCTACGAGGGCGATGCCCTTCCGCTTCCTTCCGCCATCTTCCGGGCGGGGACAAGAAAAGGGCATCGCGTCTTTCTAGACGACGGACTCCTGCTTCTCGAGGTGCTCCGCGCTGTGGGTGGCCGTTTTTGGGCCCGCGTTCTTCGCGGCGGGACGCTTCTCTCTAGGAAAGGGGTAAACGTGCCGATGCTCGAATTGCGTCAGAGTCCTTTCGGAGCCAAAGACCGGGACGACCTGACCTTCGCGGTCCGAGCTGGCGTGGACTATCTCGCGCTTTCATTCCTTCGGAGCGGTGCGGACGTGCGAGCCGCTCGGCGGATGCTTGGCGGCGCACCCGTAAAGCTTATTGCGAAGATAGAGCGGCCGGAAGCTCTCGCAAACCTTGAAGGCATCCTCGCAGAAGCTGACGCGGTGATGGTGGCACGCGGCGACCTCGGTATCGAGACACCTCTCTGGGAGCTTCCCGTGCGGCAGAAAGAGATCGTAGAGGCGGCAAGGGAGCGGATGGTGCCGGTTATTGTAGCAACCCAAATGCTAGATTCTATGGTTCGGAACCGAATCCCAACGCGCGCGGAGGTCTCGGACGTCGCAAATGCCGTCTATGATGCTGCGGATGCGGTGATGCTCTCCGCCGAGAGCGCCTCGGGGCGCCACCCCGTGGAGGCGGTGCGAATGATGCGGCGTATTCTTGAGGCCACGGAGGAGCACGTGGACCGACCGGTCCTTCCGGAATTCGAATCCGGTGTTTCCGTAAACCTTGCAGTAGCGCGTTCCGCCGCTCGGGTGGCGGCCGCCACCGGTTCGAAGTTCATTCTTGCGGGGACCGTGACGGGGTTCACAGCGCGCGCGGTATCGCAAAACCGCCCGCGAACCCCCATTGTAGCTCTCGCGAGCACGCCGGCTGCCGCGCGTTCCCTTGCGCTCGTCTGGGGCATAGCCCCCATTGTTTTTGGGAATATCAAGTCTATCGAGTGGCTTTCGAGGGCCGCCGTGCGGCATCTGAAAGCCCACGCCCGGCTGGTGCGGGGGGATCGCGTTGTATTTCTCTCTGGTCGGAAAGCGGGCGCTATTGGCGAAACCGACAGCGTGAGCGTCATCCTTGTATCATAGGGGGTTCCTTCGTGTATAATTACGGGATATGAAAAATCGAGATACAAGCGGGATGAAGAAGGAGGTGTGGTTTATCCTCGGCTTTTTGGTTCTTGGAATCGTCGGCGCTATTATAGTGGCCGTTTCAGCAGGGAATTCGAGCAACGCAACGACGTACGCGGTCAATGCTACAGTGGTGCCACCTCTTATCGCCTCGGATTGGGTTGAAGGGAATCGGTCGGGAAAGGTTTCCGTTATCGAGTATGGGGATTTCCAGTGCCCGGCCTGCGGAGAATTCGAGTCGATATGGGACCAGCTCGTGAAGACCTACGGTGACCGAGTTGCTTTCAGTTTCCGAAATTTCCCGCTGTATCAAGTGCACCCGAACGCGGGCATCTCCGCCCAAGCGGCCGAGGCGGCCGGGCTCCAGGGAAAGTACTGGGAGATGCACAACCTGCTCTACGCCAAGCAAAACGACTGGGCGGATGTAGCAACGGGCGATGTGGCCGCAAAATACTTTGATCCCTACGCCTCCTCCCTCGGCCTCGATGTAGCTAGGTTCAATTCGGATATCACTTCCGACGCGGTAAAGAACAAGGTGGATGGGGACGTCGCAACTGCGAATGGCGCGCAGGTGGACCACACGCCGACCTTCTTCGTGAATCTAAAGCAAATTGTGAACCCCACGAGTTACAATGAGTTCAAATCCGTCATCGACAATGCCCTCGCGTCCTCTTAAGGGTCTCCTTATCGCGCTTGCGGCGCTCGCGCTTCTCGGCTTCGCGGACGCAAGCTACCTTACAGCTGATCACTACATCAAGCTGCCGTTGCCATGCTCGCTCACGGGAGGCTGTGACCGGGTTCTAGGAAGCCAGTACGCCACGATCGGCGCCATTCCCATCTCGCTCATCGGAGTGCTTTACTACCTTACGCTCCTTGCCATTGCGGCGTACCTTCTCTCTGTAGAAACTCCTGAGGCGGTCCCGGCGAAGACGGCTCTTGGTATCACGGGCGTGGGTCTTGCGGTCTCGCTCTTTCTTTTGTACCTCCAGATTTTTGTCATCCATGCTCTCTGCATGTATTGTCTCGGCTCCGCCACGCTCTCGCTTCTGCTTTTCACTGTAAGCATACTTTTGGTCCGACGGTTGCGGGTAAGGGAGGGGAACGCTCAGTGACTTTCTCTTCGACTCAGAGTCACTCAAGATCGGCGATACAACAATCATGAACAGTATATCGATTGATAAATTGAAAACGGCATTGGTCGTTATTGATCTCCAGAAAGGTATCGTAGGACGGCAAACCGCTCCGCATTCATCTGAGACCGTGGTAAAAAATGCAGCGATGCTTGCCGACGCTTTCAGGAAGAACGGCATGTCGGTGTTTTTGGTTCGCGTAACTCCTTCTCCGGACAGGAAAGACGCCTTGCATCCTCTCGCGGATGCGACAATGCCGGTGCAAACCCCTCTGCCGGACTGGGCGGAAATTGTTCCCGAGATGGGGCCGAAGCAGGGCGACTTCGTGATCACGAAGCGTCAATGGGGTGCCTTCTACGGCACGGAGCTCGATTTGGAACTCAGGAGACGGGGAGTAGCAACCATTGTTCTATGTGGTATATCAACGAATATAGGCGTCGAGAGCACTGCTCGGTTTGCCTATGAATACGGCTACCAACAAATTTTTGCGGAGGACGCTATGTCTGCTATGTCAACCGAGGAACATACATCCACGGTGACCAAAATATTCCCACGCATAGGTCTTGTTAGAAGGACTGAGGAAATATTGGCGGCTCTGTGATAGGAGTTGCTCGAAGGTTTCAGCTATTGTACTCTTCTAGCTGACAGGAGGGGTCGCATAGAGGCCTAGTGCGCGCGCTTGGAAAGCGCGTATACCGAAAGGTATCGAGGGTTCGAATCCCTCCCCCTCCGCAGACTAAATTGATTTTTATTTTCCACCGCGAGCGGCCACGCTTCGCGTGGCGTGAAATCTAACGCGCCGCCGCCGAGCCGGAAGTTCGAACCAATCTTTTCGGCGAATTCCCGTAGAGATTTATTATCATCGCTTTTTGCCAAAGTGGAGGCCGATTCCGCTTCTTTTATGAATTGTATGGCAGGTTCGAACCAACTGAACGCCTTTCTGCTCAAAAGCCGTGATCTTGTCCTTGAGAAGCTGTTTCGCTGATACAATTTCGGACTTGCTCACTTGGTATTCTGCGAGCGCGATTGCGCCCGCAAGGTAGCCGTCCATCAGACGGGATAGCTTCGTATCAAGGACTACCATTTTATCCCGTAGCTTTTGAGCAAAGGCATCCGCAGATTGGGCGTTCGTGGCTCGCTCGTTTTCAAGTTCGGCAATCATTGTTGCCGCCCAATCTGAGGGCAAAGAAACTTTTTGTATCTCTTTTTTGAACAGGTCGCGCAAGGATTCTTCGCGGATATATTTTTGCGAGCAAGCCGTTTTCCGTTTGGTGCATCGGTAATAGGTATGGCCTTTCTGTATCTCGGCGGTGATGAGGCAACCGCACTCGGCGCAGTGGATCAAGCCACGGAAAACGAAATACTTGGCGACTTTTTTGCTCGGCTTGCTCTTGCGCGACATGACCGCCTGCACCTCGTCAAAAAGTTTTTTGGATATGATGGGTTCGTGCCTGCCTTCGTATATCTCGCCGCCATAGCGGATGAGGCCGCAGTAGAACGGGTTTTTGAGAATATATTGGTAGTTTGATACGGATAGCGTTTGGCTCCGACGTCCTATAAGGCCAAGCCCGTTGATCGTATTTCGCAACAAGGCGAGGGAGTATCTGCCGGAGGCGTACAATTCGAATGACTTTTTTATGAGCAACGCCTTCGGCGGATCAACGACGATGGTTTTGGCCGTGCCATTCATGTAGCCGAGCGGAGCCATGTTAGGCCACAAACCATTCTTCAATTTTTGCCGCACTCCTCGCCGGATATTCTCGGAGAGATTATCAACGTAGTATTTCGATTGGCCGAACGCTATCTGTAACATGAACTTGCCCTGCGGCGTGTTCTCAAACCAAAAAGTTGAGAATTTGAGATGCGTGGAGCTCGCCGATGTCGAGAAGCCATATAATTTTGCCGCCGTCCACGGAGTTACGTGCCAACCTGTCGGGATGCCACGCCAAGATACCATCGGCAACGCCGTTCTCTATGTCCGCAAGCATCTCGTTGAAGATAAGACGACCCGGAGCTTTCGCGGTCTGCTTCTCGGTGAAAATTTTAACAATTTCAATATTCTCTTTCGCGCCAACTCGTGAAGCTCCGCGATTTGGTCATCAATGCTCCGCACCTGCCGCTCCTCGGTATCGGTGCTCTTGCGGGCGTAGAGAAAAAACTTTTTGGGTTGAGTAGTATCCATATTCTCAAAAACTAAAAGGGACACCCCTGTTGAACTCAAACTCACTTGCGCGAATCTTGTACAGAGATCGTCCCTTTTCGGGCTACAACTTGCGTTGTAACAAAAATCGCGCCTTAACAAGTTTGAGTTCGTTATCAGTATACCACTTTGGCAAAAAGCGAAAAGATTGGTGTGAGCGAACAGCGAACCGCCGTCTACGGCGTCGAACTTCCGGCTCGGCGGCGGCGCGTTAGATTTTACGCCACGCGAAGCGTGGCCGCTCGCGGTGGAAAATAAAAATCAATTTAGTCTGCGGGCGTTTTTGGATAAAATCCGAACGTATTTCAGCAGTATATCGTAGTCCGCTACCCCTTCAAATACCCCTTCAAATTGCCTGCGACGAATTGAAGGGGTAGCGGATCGAGATTGACCTGCAAACGCTGGCCTTTCCGACCATCGCCCGACAAAATCCAAAGTCCTACTTCACTCCGCTAGACCCCCTCCGAAATGGTGTGCTTAGCCCCTCGACCTGCTGGCCTCGGGGCTTCGCGTATGGCGCGCCCAAATTCCTCCCCCATAAAAAAATATGCTCGAGGCCGCGTGGCCGAGAGCGGATACAAAATATATCGGCGTTTTCGGTTATAATGGAATGATGATGCAACACTCCTACCCAAATACTGTCCGCATATTATTGCTGATTGCGTTATTAATTGTATTACCAACTGTTAGGGCAAACGCTCAAACCGCCGCGCCGCTTACTATTAATCAACTCCTAAATGCAAGCATCCCAAATTTTGCTACCGACCCAAGTCAGATGATCGCGCTAAACAATGGAAAGTTCGGCGGAGTAGATGGTGAAAATTATTTTATAGGGCTTAATACGGGCAATTCCAGCTATGCCGTTGGTGACTTTAATAACGATGGCCTTCAAGATATCGCCGCTACGCTGATAGCCAATGGCGGAGGAACTGGAGTCTTTGCCTATCTCGTGATTTTTACAAATAAAAACAGGAACGCCGCAGTATCTCACCGCGACGGAACTTGGAGATCGGATAGTATTGAATAAAATTAAGCTACGACAACGACATCTTTTCCGCCGACATTATTACTCAAGGCCCCAATGATCCCATGTGTTGCGGCACACTCCATGAGACTGTCCAATACCGGCTTCAAAACGATTCTTTGGTGGCAGCAAACAGTCCTTCCAATACGCCCGCCGCACCAACAGGCGACAACACAGCGCCGTCGCCAATTAATTCCCAGACTCCGATTCCATCCTTTGTGTCATCTTCTTCAACCGATAGTAGCACTCAATGGGCTATTCTAGCAGTCCTAGTGTGCATTGCTTTATTCATCATTAGCTTCACGTTGGCAAAGCGGAAAAGAGCGAGAAAAATCTCAGAGGGTAGAAATCCAAATACAGCTAACGCCATTTATCTAACCATCGTTGGAATAGCTTTTTTCTTTGCGGAAAATGAATTTTCTATACTGATTGGTTTTATTATATTGATTTGGGCATGGCGACTTTACGCCAAAGGGAGACCGAAATTAAAAACGAGAACGACCAGGCAAGATCAGGATGCTACCTCCTCAAATAACGAGACTTCTTCAAGCCATAAAAATGAAGAGAAGAGCCAGTGAAAAAGCGTCGCCCGCGCGATGACCCAGAAATGAAAGCACTCTACAGAAAACTAATGCATAAATATCATCCTGACCGCGGCCGGAATAAGGAAGAAGATGGAATCAGAAATGACCTTACAGCCAAAATTAATAAGGCCTATCGAGAAGGTGATTTTGAAACCCTAAAGTTGTTTGAGTAAGGTTTGGATTTGCGCTAACTAACAACCAAAATAGCTCACGGCCGCATGGCCGCGAATTATTATTGGCCGACGAATTTTTTGCAATTACACTCTTCTTTACTACACACGCCAACTGTATGTTTCGGCGTCGGAACTTCTCCATCGCGCAGAGAGAAGGTCATAATGATCTGAATATGTATGTCCGCAATTTTGGCACTTCTCGAATGGATCGATTTTTTTATTGTCAAAATTATTCATTAGCATCCAAATATTCAGGAATTATCTCAGGTACAATTCTCGAAAACTTTTGAAGATATATTTCACACTGACTGAGATCTTCCTTGTGAGAAATAACGGATTTGCCGTGAGACGCAGGGTTGCGGATTTGAGACAGATAATTAAATCCAAGCTCTAATTCATTTTGATTCTTAAAACCGTCTTTACGCATAAAAATCTTCTGGAAAACCTCGTCCCAATTATTTTTTTGAGTAATTATTTGTAGCTCATCTCCTAGATCGAAATTTTCATCAAACCTTGTTCCATCTTGTTGCATCTTTCTTTTTGTACTCTGATAAATAACTTGCGGACTCTCTGCACTTCCCAACCCGTTGTCAATTTAGATAGATGCGTAGAAATAAAACTCGCGATTCTTCTCTCCATATCAATAATGTCCTGCACAAATTCGTTCTGTTCCATTTTGGGCCAGAAATCCTTATCTTTAACTTCTCTGCGGATATAAAGCCCTATTGCTTTCGCAACATTCTTACGCGCCCCTTCGCTGTTTGTCTCCGCACGCAATTTTCTTAGATCTTCTGGATTGGAATAATTATTTTTAAAGAAATCAGCAATTAAAGGGGTGTACTTACCCAAATCTTCGGAAGAGGAATCCGCCCGATACGAGCCACTATCGGTTCTAGTAGATAAAGCATTATAGGTATTCCAGCATTCCCAAAAATGAAAGCCTGATGTTTGTTCGTCCTTAAGATCTTCTTGAAGGAGATTGAAATACTTACCCAAAACTTTTGCGATTCTTTTTGTTACGGTCTGAAACTCCCCCGCTGTCAATGGGTTCTTAATACCTGAGACAATTTGGATACTTTGTAAGTCAAAGAGGCGTTATCTATACCATTACAAAACGCCGCCATATTGACTATCTTATCTGTTCTAGATCCGTGCACGGGAATATAAATTTTATCAATAAACGGGCCTTCCAAATCCTTATTTAGGGTATGTACGATATTCGAAATTATACCTCTTGGACTATTTGGACTTGCCAACCCTTCCAGATCCCAAATCAAGTCTGGCTGTATAGGTCTTTGTTCCCTGTTAATCTCGCAAGAAGAAGCGCCTTTCGTTTGATATGTCTATTTCATTAAATGCAAGACAGGAAACCAATTCATTCGATTTTGATTTTGCGAAGGAATAAAGACGGTGTTGCCCGTCAATGATCCAGCATGCGTTATAACTAGGCCCAAATGTTAAAACCCCGACTTCGGAATCATTCATAGGAATGGGGCAATCTATTTTTTTAAAATTTCCGTCTCCCTCTCCTTCTTTGATAGAAAGGATGATATTTGTGGGGAAAATACCGCCGCTATCCAAAAATTTTGAGATTTTGTTCGATACGAGATTTATCAAGCATCCGTTGATAGAAATCTTCTTTCAAAGATCTCCCTTCTTGCTACATAGGCAAATTTAAGAAGCTCTTTGGGGTGAACGTAAAAACTATAAACTTTCAGCCCTCCCATAGTTGTGCTCATTGCGAAAACACTCAGTTGTTCATTCTGGGACGGATAAACTCCAAAATCAGCTAAGAAATTATAAATGGCATATTCTCCGATTTTTTCATACAGATCAATATAGTATTCCAACATGTGTTCGTCCGCGTACCACAGATGGCTATCTCGAAAGAGATCTCTTTGTTCTTCGGCGATATCAATTTTTTTTGTGATAAAAACATATTTCAAGGCTTTGCAACGCGAATATTCGGGTATGCGTTTATAGTTCTCAAACGTAATCCTCTCCCGTTCCTTGGAGGCCAAAATATCCTGCCTCAAACTCCTATTTACTTTCCTTCCTGAAGCCTTGCACTCGAAAACGAATAATATGTCTTTATATCTGCCGCACGCATCAATCTGGTTTGATTTACCCTCGGGAGCTATATGAAAGTCAGGGCCACCTTTAACATCGGAGAGCTGTAAAGTCTCCTTCAGAAAAGTTTTCACCTCTTCCTCAAACTCTTTCCCGTAATCTCTTTTTTCAACAGGTTCTTCTTTGGGTTCCTCCATTTGTATAAATTGTACAACTTTTAAGGGAGTACGACAGGAGCCTCTTGCCCGCGCAATGGGAGGGCTGGGGCAAGGACAAGAAACCGCTTTCTGAAGGGTCAGACACGCAAGACGTAGGATTTTCCCTGCCAGATGGGAATAGGGTCGCAAAACGTGGAATTACCACCTCTTAGCGCACCCCAAAGGAGGGGTTGGGGGAGGAATTTGGGCGCGCCATACGCGAAGCCCCGAGGCCAGCAGGTCGAGGGGCTGAGCACACCATTTCGGAGGGGGTCTAGCGGAGTGAAGTAGGACTTTGGATTTTGTCGGGCGATGGTCGGAAAGGCCAGCGTTTGCAGGTCAATCTCGATCCGCTACCCCTTCAATTCGTCGCAGGCAATTTGAAGGGGTATTTGAAGGGGTAGCGGACTACGATATACTGCTGAAATACGTTCGGATTTTATCCAAAAACGCCCGCAAAATTAGCACCGCTTCGCCGGTGTTTTATCTTACCTGGCGGGGGAGTGGTGGTGTTGACACCTATCCCACGCGCGCTATTCTTGTCGCAGCCCATCACAACCATCAAAAGGAGCCGGCCATGGACGTCATAGCGTTTTCTAGCCCGAAGGAGCAGAAGGCGTACGAGAAGCGGAGACGGCGAGCTCTAGGTTTCTCCCTGTGGGTAGTCGCCATTGCGGTTGTTGCTGCCTGGTTTTTGTTCGACTGGTGGAACATAGGTTCTCCGGATCTCATCCCAGACCTCGAGATGCTCACTCCGCATGAAATCTTGAGCCTATGCTCCGAATGCGTCATCGCCGTCGTTCTCATTGTTGCTGTCGTTGTGATCGCAATCGGTCTCCTGATGCGGTGGAGCCAAAAGGACCACTGACGAAGCAGGCGAGTGCCGATTCAGCCAGGACGTGAGTAGTTCCTACAATGTATAGAAGGTCATCGTAATGATGGCCTTCTTTTAATCTTTTGTACCCTTGCGTACTTTTGCGGCGGTATGATATTCTTTTCATACGCCCATGTATTCCTCTCCCACGACAAGCGTTTGGCACCTTGGACTTCTGCTTATTACCCCCCGTACTCGGAGGCTCGTTTAGGTCTTTCTTAAGAATCAAGGAACATCTGAACCAGCCCCCGAGAACCGGGGGCTGGAACTTTTCGGTCGGAACCGTTCATTCACATACAACTCATACCACAACCATCATTCGAGGAGGGTGTCATGGGTCAACCTACAAGCAGCAGCAAGCAACCTCCACCACAACAAGAGCGCACCATCGAAAAGATGGAGCTTCTGTCAAAAGAAGGCAAGGAGGCGAGGGTCCGTATCACCACCTTCAGGATCTCTCGCGAGGGCACGCGGGAATTTTTGATGAGCAGGAAACGCACCCTTGAGCAAGTAGGGGACGGTACCTGGAGGGATCGGCAGTGCCACAAGGTCTATCCACGAATTTGAGTTGTGTACCGCAGCCACCTGAATCACCCTTCAGGAGCTGCTGTTTCAAGAACGCCCCCTACCGAGGGGCGTTTCTTATTATCGGATATATAATTAAAGAACTAATGCGGACTATTACCTGGAACATAAAAGTTGATTCGCGGTTTCTTCCCCGAAGCTGGCTCCGGCGACGTTCTCTTTTGTGCGAGGTCATACGTCGGGAACGCCCCGATATGCTTTCCCTCCAAGAGGCGCAGAAACATCAGTTGGAGTTTCTTGCCGATGGCCTGGGGGAAGCATACGCGTACGTGGGTGTGGGCCGGAAGGACGGGAAGGAAGAAGGGGAGTTCTGTCCGATTTTCTACCGCCTGAATGCCATTTCACTTATCGAGAGTGGGACCTTCTGGTTGAGCACCACGCCGGAACGTCCAAGCTGCGGATTCGATATCTATCCACGCATCTGTACCTGGGGGGAGTTTCGTGAGGCCCGTACCGGAAGACCTTTCCGGCTCTTCAATGTGCATCTGCCCCTCGCGCCGAATTTTTGGGGTAAACGGAAAGCTCTTAGAGTGCTTCTGGGGAAAATCCAGGCGACCCAACCCTTGCCCACGATACTTACAGGCGACCTCAATTCTGGACCCTCAAGCTGGGTGTGGCGGGAAATCTATGCGGCGGGTTTTCAGCATATCCCGAACCCCCAACCAACATCCCTCCTCTCGGGAATTCCGCCCTTGTGTATCGATGCCGTTTTCATAAGTGCGGGGTGGACCACTCGGCGCTATGAACGGTTGATGGATCACCAAGGGCGGCTCTACCCATCCGATCATTTCGGTGTGGTAGCGGAAATCGATATGTAATCGGGGCTGTTCCTAGGTTCTTGAAAGGTTTATACTGCTTATGCGTATCCATTTAAGAGAGACGCTTTTCTTTGGTGTCTAACACTATGGAATCCGTAACCGACGAACAATTAGTGGGGGAATATCTTCAGGGGAACGAGGCAGCGCTCACAGAGCTTCTGGAGAGATATCTCAAGCCTATCTACAACTTCGTATACCGCTATGTGGGCAGCACGGGCGATGCGGAGGATCTTACGCAGGATACTTTCCTGCGCGCCTGGAAACATCTCAAGCGTTTCGACCCTAAGCGGCGCTTCAAAACGTGGCTTTTCGCCATCGCGAAGAACGCATCCTTGAATTGGATAGCGAAGAAAAAGCCGCTGCTCCTCTCGACGTTCGAGGACGCGGAAGGGGAGAATCCGTTCGCGGATTCCCTCACCGACCCAGGACCTCTGCCGGAAGAGATTTTTGAACGGAAAGATCTTGGCCGGGCGCTCACCTCCGCGATGGAACTTCTAGGCCCCGACCAGCGCACGGTACTCTATCTTCGTTACAACGACCATTTCACCCTCCAGGAGATCGCTGATTCCTTAGGGAAGCCGCTCGATACGATAAAAAGTCAGCATCGGCGTGGGCTCCTCAAGCTCCGGAAGCTTCTAACGCGCTAAAGGCAAGCGCACCCTTTGACCCCACTAAACGGTATTAAGATACATGGACGAGTTGCGGCCTGATTTTGAACAACTCTTTGCCCACGCGAGCCATCAAGAACCATCCCGCGAACTTCGGGGGAGAATTCTTGCACAGATTCACGCGGCCGAGCGCCGACAGATGCGAACCCACACGGTTCTCTGGGGCGTTCTGGCGCTCGGGGCGGCGGTTGCCCTAGTGCCGGCTTTTCGTGAGCTTCAAGCGGAGATGGCGGGGTCCGGATTCCAGCAGTTCTTTTCTTTGCTCTTCTCGGACGCTGGGACCGTCCTTACATATTGGAAAGATTTCGGTTTCTCTCTTCTCGAATCTCTCCCCACCCTCGGTGTCGCCGCAGTTCTCGCCTCCGTTCTCACGCTTCTTGCTTCCATACGTTTCCTTGTGAATGATATTCGTCGCATGGGGACGCCCGTGCTTCTCGCGCGAGTTCGCCGCTAGCACGATTTTTAAACACCGTATTGTTATCGTATGGACCTCAAACCTATCGTGCAATCCAAAACGTTCCAGCGGATTCTTGTAATCCTCGCGAGCCTTATCGTACTCCTTCTCGTCTTCATGGGAGGGGAAGCTGTAGGGTTTCGGAAAGCGAGCTATTCCTATCAGTGGGGTGAGCGTTACTTCCAAAGCTTCGTGGGCCCTCGTCCCGGTTTCCCAGGTGATCTTGGCCGAGATGGGTTTCTTGGTGATCATGGCACGGCGGGAACGGTACTTTCTGTGAACGCGGCGAGTTCCACGCTTGCCGTGAACGATGTCGGGGGTACCGAGAGAGAGGTTCTTGTTTCCTCCTCGACATTCCTTCGTATGGGCCGCGATACTATTTCTCTTTCAGATCTCAAAACGAACGAGCGGGTGGTCATCGTCGGCACCCCTGACTCGGTTGGTCGGATTGAGGCGCAGCTTATTCGGGTTCTCCCGCCAGGCGGTATGATGCCGCCGTCTGGACCTTCGGCGCCCCCTGCATCTTCTTCTATACAATGAAAAAACTCTTCAAAAGCAAGCGGTTCTGGGTCGTAGCGATTATCGTCGTTCTCGTCGTAGGCTACTTTGTATATCGGTCTCTCACGGGGAGCGTAACCACGGCGACCCAATATGTGACGGCGAAGGCTGCGAATGGCACCCTTGTGGTTTCTGTTGCCGGGAGCGGACAGGTCGCCGCACTGAACCAGACAAATATTCAGCCGCAGATATCTGGACAGGTTCTTCACATCCCCGTCGTGAACAATCAATCCGTGAAAGCGGGGGATCTTCTCGTTGAGCTCGACCCAACGAACGATCAGCGTTCGGTCCGGAACGCACAGACGAGCCTGGAGAACGCACAGCTTTCTCTCGCGAGTCTTCTCGCACCCCCCGCGACGTCGACGCTTCTCCAGTCGCAGCAGTCCGTGGTGCAGGCACAGCAGTCTCTAGTATCTGACCAAAACACTCTTGCGACGGACTATGCGAACGCGTACACCGACATCTCGAACGCTTTTATTGATTTGCCTGGCGTGATGACAAGTCTGAACAACGTGCTTTACAGTGTCATTATAAACAAAGCGCAGGGCCAGGCAGATGCGGATGCGTATACAAACCTCGTGAGTACCTACAACCCGACCGTTGTCACGTATAACCAGAGTGCTATCGCCGGCTATCAGACAGCACTTACGGCGTACAACCAGAGTCTCGCTGACTTTAAAGCGACTACGATCAATTCAAGCACCTCGACTGTTGAAACCATGCTGGCAGAAACCTATGCCACACTGAAAACCGTCTCGGTCGCCAATGGCAACGTGAAGAATCTCCTGGATGTTGTGGCGAACAGTCTCCAGCAGATACAACAGAAAGCCCCGGCTCAGCTCTCAATCGACGAGAACACGCTTCAGACTATTATCACGACGACAAACTCTCACCTCGCGACCATCCTTCAGACCTTAAACACTCTCCAAAATGACAAGCAGAACATTATAACTGCTGGACTTTCCACGCAGCAGACGGCCGCATCCCTCGCGCAGCTCCAAGCGGGCGCGACACAGCTTCAGATACAGACTCAGCAGATTTCTGTCACGCAGGCAGAAAATGCTCTTTCGGACGCGCAGCAGAACCTCGCGAACGACTATGTGCGGGCGCCTTTTAGCGGAATTGTCACGAGCATCACTGCCAAGGTGGACGAACCGGTCGGGACCGGGTCGACTCTGGCCGTGCTTCTCACAGATCAGCAGACCGCCGAGGCGACGCTGAACGAGGTGGATGCCGTAAATGTGATGGTGGGAGATCCTGCCACGATTACTTTTGCTGCCCTTCCGAACGTTTCCTTGACCGGCAAGGTTTCGCAGGTAGACACGTTGGGCACCGTCTCGCAGGGGGTAGTGACTTACAATGTGCAGGTGACCTTGGATGTCACGAACCCGCAGGTGAAACCGGGCATGAGCGACAATGTCTCGATCGTGACGAAGGTGGAACCTGATGTGCTCCTTGTGCCGAATGCGGCCGTGACGACGAGGCAGGGTGTCTCAACGGTCCAGGTCATGGGAGCAAACGGAGTGCCTACCACTGCGACTGTAACGGTGGGCGATTCTAATTCAACCATGACCGTAATCACAGCAGGTCTGAACGAGGGCGATGCAGTGGTCACGCGGACCACGACCGCGGCAAAGACAACCACGGCAGCAACGACAGGGGGTCTAGGGGGTATCCGTATCCCCGGCCTTACAGGTGGCGGGGGCGCGCGTGGCGGCTAGCATCATGATAGAGGTTCGCCACGTTTCCAAAATCTATCAGATTGGTGATATTGAGACTCGGGCCCTGGATGATATCTCCTTCACCATAAAGGATGGAGACTTCGTTTCCATCATGGGGCCGTCTGGTTCCGGGAAATCAACAACGATGCATATTCTTGGTGCGCTCGATACGCCGACTTCCGGGCAGTATCTCCTAGACGGCCGAGACGTCTCAAAACTCTCAGATGATGAGCTCGCAGACATACGGAACGAGAAGATTGGGTTTGTTTTCCAACAGTTCAATCTCTTGCCTCGTGCCACGGTAATCCGGAATGTAATGCTCCCCATGATCTACGCTGGTGTCCCTCGGGGCGAGCGTGAGGAGCGCGCAAAGGAAGCGCTTAAATCCGCGGCGCTTCCAGAGGCCTGGTGGGATCACCACTCGAACCAGATCTCCGGCGGTCAGATGCAGCGGGTGGCCATCGCGCGAGCTCTCGTCAACAACCCTTCGCTCATTCTTGCCGACGAGCCGACCGGCAACCTAGATTCGAAAACCGGGGAGATTGTTCTCGGAACGTTCCAGCGGTTGCACAAAGCAGGCCGCACCATCGTTCTTATCACGCACGAACGCTATGTCGCGGAACACGCGGAGCGTATTATCCATATCCGTGACGGTAAGATTGCGGAGGACGGCTCAAATCACAGTCAGCGTGTCATCCACACAGTCCACGAAGACTAACGAACACGACCATGCTATTTTCTGAACTTATTGAGGAAGCTTTCTCCGCTGTCACTGTGAACAAGGTCCGTTCAGGTCTCACGACCCTCGGCATCGTCATTGGTATTGGGTCTGTCATCGCGATGATTGCGATCGGACAGGGGGCCCAGGGTTCCATTACTGCAAGCATACAGGCGATCGGCTCTAATCTCCTGATTGTAACCCCGGGAGCTCAGCGTGGTGTGGGTTTTCAGGTGAGTACAGGGAGAGGTTCGGCTCAGACCTTGACCCCCGCAGATTCCGACGCGGTTTCCCAGCTTAACGGTATCGAAGCGATATCTCCGGAAATAAGTGGTCGATATCAGGTGGTATATCTTGGTACCAACACCAATACTAGTGTTATGGGAACAGTTCCGGCGTATCCCCAGGTGAGGAATCTCCAGATCGATCAAGGAAATTTCATAACGGATACCGATGTGAACAGTTCCAACAGGGTAGCTGTCATAGGCCCGACGGTACTTCAGGACCTTTTCGGTTCGGCTTACGCCACGGCGACTCCCGACCAGGCTGTCGGTCAAATCATCAAGATCAAAGGAACTGAATTCACTGTCATCGGAGTTACGAAAGCCAAAGGAGGGAGCGGTTTCAATAACCAAGACGACATGATCTACGTCCCTCTTTCGACCGCCCAACATTTCCTTTTGGGCAACTCAACTTATATAACGGAGTTAGATATTCAGGTGCAAAACCAACAGCAGATGACGAGTGTTCAGAACGCCATCACGAGCCTTCTCTTGCAACGTCATAATATTTCAGATCCGACGCTAGCGGATTTCAGTGTGCTGAACCAGCAAGACATCGTTTCAGCGGCGTCGAGCGTCACCGGCACATTCACCATCCTTCTCTCGTCCATCGCGGGCATCTCGCTTATCGTGGGCGGTATCGGGATCATGAATATGATGCTTACGACAGTGACCGAGCGGACCCGCGAGATCGGGCTCCGAAAAGCCATCGGCGCCAAGCGACGCGATGTGAGCACCCAATTCCTCATGGAGTCCATCATGCTTACGTTCCTTGGTGGTGGGGTGGGGATTGTGCTTGGGTGGGTTCTGTCGCTCCTCGTGACCGCCTTCGCCGGTATCGCGACCAGTGTCGCTCCGTGGTCTATTCTCCTTGCGGTTGGCGTTTCAGGACTTATCGGCATCGTGTTTGGATACTATCCTGCCCGTCGTGCCGCAGGGTTGAACCCAATCGAGGCACTACGGTACGAGTAGCTGCGGAACCGTTCGTCGGCGGTAACCCCGCGGCTGGTGGATTGTAAAGTCGAAGAATATAATTTTTAAGATGAACAACTATTCCATGTTTCATGTCCGAATCGCCAAATGCAGCGCGCTCATCATTATCGCAAGCTTTTTTGCGGTTGCGGGATCTGTCGCGTACGCCGCAGGGCCTACGCTTGTAAGTGCCCGCGTCACAGGCTCGAACACTATCGTGATCGTATACTCGGAGCCGGTATCAACCGGTATGGGTGATTACACCAACTTTACAGGAGGTATTGGCGGCGCGGCGCTCGTGGCTGTGGGTGGAAGTGGGACAAACACAATCACACTCACATTCTCGGGGACTCCTTTCTCCGCCGGCTCGAATGGTTATATAAGCATCGGGACAGGAGTCTATGGCATAAGCGATAGTACGTACTTCTCCGGGGGGACCTTCTCGGTCACAAACAATCAAACGCCGGTTCTCGCTTCTGTCTCCGCCACCTTTGTGAACGTTGGCAACGCGTTTCTGGGGATTGGCAGTACGGTCACCCTCAATTTCACTGCGAGTGAGTCGGTGACGAATCCCACGGTGACCATACAAGGGCACACGATTTCGATGAACGGCAACGGTGCGGGGCCGTACTCCGTTACTTACACACTCGCGGGCACTGACACCACTGGAGCGCTCACCGCCACGATTGCCTTCACGGATTCAAATGGCAACCAGGGAAAGTCTACGGTGGATATCGGAGGTGCTAGCGGCTCCACCGCGAGCGTAAATGGCTATCTCAACTCCAACGCCACGACGCCTGGCGCACTCGGTATCGGAGGTTCCATCACCTTTAACCTGAACCTTTCAACGCCCGAACCGAATGCCCGAGTCACAGGTTCCTACAACGGCGTCCCGCTCGTCTGGTACACGACCAACAATGGGACGACCTATACCGCAACTTACGTAGTGACGAGCGGGCAGACTAGCCAGGCCTATCCGCTCCAGATTAGCGGGGTTGTTTTGACAGACCAGTATGGAAACACAAGCACTCCTTTCGCGGGCTCCGATGTCGTAAAGACCATCAGCGCGACGGGCGGTTCCACGGGGAGCGTCGGAGGTTACATCACTTCAAACGCCACGGCACCCGGCGTTCTCACGATTGGGAGCTCCATCACCTTCACGCTCGTTCCTTCGACACCGGCGCCGAATGGCCGAGTCACAGGTTCCTACAACGGAGTCCCACTCGCGTGGTACTCGACGAACGGCGGTGTCTCCTACTCGGCTACCTATACCGTCGGGAGCGGTCAAGCGAACCAGCCATACCCGCTCCAGATCACTGGCGTGATGCTGACCGACCAGTATAACAATAGTATCGGTCCGATGTCCGGTTCCGATATCGTGAAAACCATCAGCACGACCCCCACCAATACCGTCATCTATGAAGTAGCCCCAGTACCGTCGGTCACGACGAATCCGAATCCAACCTACGCCTTCAATTCGAGCGAAGCGGGGACCATCCGCTACGGAGGCGACTGCTGGAGCGCGACCACGGCCGCTGTGACGGGTACGAACACCGTCACCTTCAACACCCTCGCAAACGGATATCACTCGAATTGTACGGTCACTGTCGCCGATTCACTGGGGAATATAAGCAACATACTCCCAGTCACTCCCTTCACGGTTCAGGCGCCGTCGACTGTGGTTACGCCTCCTTCCACTTCCTCCGCCTCGACCTACCAGTTTATGAATTTCCTAAACCTGGGTTCCAAGGGAACGGACGTGACGCAACTTCAGCAACGGCTTACCGTCGGAGGGTTCTATACTGGACCGATCACGGGATATTTCGGTCCCCTCACGAAAGCAGCTGTAAAACGGTATCAGGCTCAGCATGGTCTCTCGCCCGTCGGGTACGTAGGCCCCGGCACGCGAGCGGCGTTGAATCAGTAACGAGATCTCTAGCTAACCAAAACATCGAGGGGGGACCGCCGGTCGACGGTGCCCTGATGAAAAGATGGTCGTAAAAATAAAATAACAATGAAAAACAAAATAATCGTTCCCATTCTAGTAACAGTGGTAGTTGCGGGTGGTATTGGGTTCTATGCGGGGATGCAGGTCGGGAAGGGAGCAGCACCGGCGAGTGGCGGCTCTGTCAGCTACCAGGGCGGTGGTGGGCAAGGTTTTCAGGGCGGTGCAGGCGGTCCTAGCGGTGCTGGTCGCCGCGGAGGTTTGGCTGGTGGCATCGTGACCGGCCAAGTTCTCTCCCTGAGCGGGGGGAACCTCACGGTCCAATCACGCAGTGGAAGCTCGCAACTCGTCATTCTCCCAGGTTCAGCTGCGGTCACGAAGTCGGTGAGCGGCTCGGCGAGTGATATCACGGCTGGAGAGACGGTGATGATCCAAGGAACACCGAACAGTGACGGGAGCATCACAGCCCAAACGGTCCAGATCCGGCCGACGATGCCGAGTGGCTCGCAGGCGACTTCATCTCAACCCCAGTAGCAAACGCGCTTTATGGAGCGACCCGCCTCTTCCCTCACGATTGTAAGCTTCAATATCTGGGATCTTCCTCTCTGGTTCGTCCGTAAACGGAAGGAGCGGGTCGTCGCGAGTGCCCAGTATTTCCGCGACCTTGGAGTCGACGTTATTTGCCTCCAAGAATCGTTCGACACAAAACACCGGGCGCTCTTCTACTCAGCACTTACGGGTGCGGGGTACCACATGACCGATCGCCGGCCGGAAGACCGGCGCGTGCCCCTCGCGCGGCTTGACCGCACGGGGGGTCTCGTTATTTTCTCGAAATTTCCCATCATTGAGAGTTCGTTTATTCCATTTCGTCGCGCCGTAAATGTTTCCGCTGTGGAATTTTTTAGTCGCAAGGGCGCGCTCTTAGCGACGCTCCGCACGCCAATGGGCAACCTGCGCGTCGTGAACACTCACCTCCATATGACGAGCCTTGTTCTCGACCGGCGGGTCCGGCTACATCAACTCTCCTGGATCTTTGACCGGTTACGGGAAGAGGAGCGGATGCCTACGATCCTAACCGGCGATTTTAACGAGGATCGGATGCTTGCAGAATCCCACTTTCTGGAACTCCTTGTCCGGGAGGGGTTTTCTGACCCTAAGGAAGGCGTCCTCGAGCCGTCCTATCGTTCCGAGAACCCTTATGTGAACGGTATCTGGGCAAACCGGACGGAAACGTCGCAGCGTTTGGACTACATTTTCTGCCGCGACCTTGGGATGCTTGGTTCCAAGGTGGAAGGATATCACGTGCTTCATACGCCGGAGCCCTTGTCGGATCACGATCCTATCCTGCTCGCACTCGTCCCCATTTCCCGCTAGAATAGAGGGAAGAAACGGACGAACCCATGCCAGCAAGTCTAGCGTCCTACATAACGCAGTACGGATACGTCGCTATCTTCTCGCTCATCTTTCTACAGGAACTCGGGGTCCCAAACCCCGTTCCGAATGAGCTCGTTCTCATTTTTAGTGGCTACCTCGCCTCGGCGGGGATTCTAGATTTTTCTTTGGTGCTTCTCGCAGCCATTGCCGGAGATTTCTTGGGAACGACCATCCTTTTTCTCATTTTCTATCATGGCGGAGAGTACATCTTGAACCATCGACCCCGATGGCTTCCTTTATCCCGCGAGCGGGTCGAGCGTATGAGCAGCCGGATTTCAAGGCAGGAACGCTTAGGTATCTATCTCGGACGGCTCGTCCCGTACCTTCGTGGGTATACATCGGTGGCAGCCGGTCTCATGCAGGTACGTCCCACTGTGTTCCTCACGGCGGTGGCCGTCTCCGCGGTCACCTGGAGTGGTGGTTACGTCGTGGCGGGGAAACTGATGGGGCCCTATTGGAAACGCGTTGCGGATCAGGTGGGGAACGTAGAAAACGTGCTCGTTATTTTGATAGCCATTATCTGTATCACCCTTCTCGTACGATATTTCCGTCGACAACGAGCCCGGCGGCGGCCCGAGAGTCCAACTCTTACCCCATGACGTTTTCTGTTGTCGTCCCCGCGTATAACGAAGAGGGGAACGTCGGTGATGCCGTACGCAGCCTTGCGCTTCAAGATTGGGACCGTTCGGATTTTGAGATTATTGTGGTGGATAATAATTCGACGGACCGCACCTCCGACGCGGCGCGTCTCGCAAAAGCGGACCGCGTGGTCGTGGAGATTGAAAAGGGGACCAATATGGCTCGGAACCGTGGGTACAAAGAGTCCCGCGGGGATATCGTGGCATTCCTTGACGCGGACTCCGAACCGCCAGTCGAATGGCTACAGCGCATCGCCCGGGATTTTGCCGATCCCGCGGTCGCGGCTGTTTCCGGTCCCTATAATTATGGTTTTCAAGGGTTCCGTCGCCTCGCCGAACGATTCTTTACCTATGACGTGTTACGCCTTGTGCCACCTATCCTAAAGTTTCTCTTCGGACGGAGGGCTGGGGTTCTAATCGGGGGGAACTTTGCCGTGCGCCGCACGGTCCTGGACGACATCGGGGGTATCCCCCCACTCTCGTTCTGGGGCGATGATGCGACTTTGGCAATGATGATCGCTCGCCGGTCGGGTAAGGTATTTTTTGACCCCTGGCTCCGCGTGCGGAGCTCCCCGCGGCGGTTTGAGAAGGAAGGATTTCTGCATCTCCAGTACCTCTACACGAAGGCATATTTCAGAGCATACTTCGCCGTGCCGGGTCGTTAACCTCTTGCGCTCCGCCCCTCGCTCAAGGTAGGGTGGAGATACGATGTGCGAGCATGGAACATGAAACGCGAAACCCTCACTTTAATTCTTCTCATTGCCACAGTGGTGCTCTCTGCGGCAACCCTAACCTTTGTTCTCCATGGTGCGAGCTGGGTCGCGCTCTCAGGGAGCAGTGAGGACTGCAACGTTCTTGGTGTGAAACTCCACGGAAGTCTCTACACCTACGGCGTGCCCACGGACCCCTTGAGTACGAGCACTGCCTCCCAAGATGCGACGGCTTCCGATGATCTCACATCCTCTATCACGGACGGTTCCACCGATTCTAGTATTAAAGCGATCATCATGGAGGTAGATTCGGGAGGAGGCCAGCCGGTGGCTGGCGAGGAGATCGCAAACGCCCTCAAGAATGTATCAAAGCCTACTGTGGCGTTCATTCGGAGCGCCGGAGATTCCGCGGCGTACATGGCCGCAACTGGCGCGAAAACAATCTTCGCCTCGAAATTCTCAGATGTGGGGAGTATCGGCGTCACTCAGTCTTATTCCGATACGCATATCCAGGACCAGCAAAACGGTATTACCTGGAACCAGCTCTCTTCGGGGCCTTTCAAGGATACAGGGGACACCGAAAAAGCGCTCACGCCAGCTGAACGAACTCTTCTCATGCGGGACGTTAACATCGCATACCAAGATTTTGTGGCCCTCGTCGCGGAGAATCGGCATCTCGATGTACAAAAAGTGACCTCGCTCGCAGACGGCTCTTCTATGCTTGGTGAAGCGGCGCTTCAGAACGGCCTCATCGACCGCATTGGCGGTCTCCCAGAAGTGGAAAGTTATCTTAAGGACCAAATCGGCACGGACCCCATTGTTTGCTGGCGGTAAGGCGTACCAGGCGCCTGGACATTTTTCCTCGATCGCCGGATTCGTGTATAATAGTCAGGCAAAGGTCGACCACGACCCTATCACTTCAGAATAGAAATCTATGGATTCTACAGAACACACAGAACATGCGCACGGAAAACCGAATGGCATTGCCATCCTTTCCTACCTCTGGATCCTCTGCATCGTACCTCTCATCATCGGGAAAGATGACCCGTTCGTGAAGTTTCATGCGAAGCAGGGCTTGGCCCTCTTCATCGGGGAGATCGTGCTTTTTGTGATTGCGATGATTCCATTCCTCGGCTGGGCCATTGCCTGGATCGGCAATATCGTGGCCGTCGTTCTCTCCATCATCGGCATCGTGAATGTCGCACAGGGGAAACGCGCCGAACTCCCCATCGTCGGAAGGTTCGCTGAAAGTTTCAAGTTTTAGAAGGCTGACCATGGGATGGCTCTCGAGAAAGAGGCCCGTTCGGGATTCCGAGCGGGTCTCTTGTTGTATAATAGGATCATGAGAACCCTGCGACGGAGCGAGTGGACCCTTCTTATTATCGTAGCTGTTATGATCGTTCTGGGCATCTTCGTATACCCGGCGCTTCCAGAGCAGACGGCGTCGCACTGGAATGCGGCGGGAGAAGTAAATGGCTATCTGCCGCGGTTCTGGGGGGCCTTTCTTTTGCCGATCATCGCTCTCATCATCGCACTTCTTTTCATCGCTATTCCGCGCGTCGATCCAAAACGAGCAAATATCGAGGGGTTCCGGTCATACTTCGATCGGGCAGTCATTCTCCTGCTCCTGTTTTTCTTCTATCTCTACGGGCTTACGCTTTTTTGGAATGTTGGGTATCATCCGAACTTCGCGCAATGGCTCGCGCCCGCGTTCGGTATCCTTTTTTACTATCTCGGGGTACTTTCGACTCATACGAAAATGAACTGGTTTATCGGCATCCGCACTCCTTGGACACTCTCAAGCGAGCGCGTTTGGGACAAGACGCATGCGCTCGGCGGGAAGCTTTTCCGGGCGGCTGGCGCCATCGCCCTCTTCGGCCTGGTATTCCCAGCCTACGGCATCTGGTTCATGCTTGTGCCCGTTCTTGTGGCGGCCGTGTGGGCCGTAGCATACTCTTACGTGGAGTATCGGAGAGAGGAACGGTCAAGAGCATAATCGCTGGCTCGTTATCTCTATCATGAAGATCGCTCAGGAATTCAAAGAGTTCGCGATGCGGGGGAGTGTGGTGGACCTAGCTGTCGGCGTCATCATCGGCGCGGCTTTCGGGAAGATTGTTTCCTCGCTCGTCGCAGATGTTCTTATGCCACCGCTGGGAGTCCTTTTAGGTGGTATCAACTTTGCAGACTATCAGTGGACTCTCCGGTCGGCAGTCGGTGCGTCACCTGCGGTGACGCTGAACTACGGTCTCTTTATCCAGAACATCGTAGATTTTCTTATCGTGGCGTTTGTAATCTTCCTTGTGGTGAAAGGGGTCAACAGGTTGCGGAAAGAAAAACCAGCTGTCCCTCCGGAGCCCGCACCAGAAGTGAAGCTTCTCACGGAGATTCGTGATGCGCTAAAAGAGCGGAAGTAGTGGTCCTAAGGAATCTTGTGGGGTAGAATAAAAGCATGGACGACAAAGCGAAACAGAATGAGGATGTTTGGCAGAAGATGCTCACGCCGGAGCAATACAATGTGTGCCGGCTCGGCGGGACCGAGCCTCCAGGGAGTGGGAAATACACCTACACAAAGGAGAATGGGATGTATATCTGTGTAGCCTGCGGACAGCCACTTTTCTCCTCGGAGACGAAATTCGATTCCAGCACGGGGTGGCCGAGCTTCTATGATGTCGTGGAGAGGGGGAATGTAGAACTCAGAGAGGACGCGAGCTACGGCATGCGTCGTACTGAAGTGCGCTGTCGGAACTGCGGCTCGCATCTCGGCCATGTTTTCGATGATGGCCCGGCCCCGACTGGGAAACGCTATTGTATCAATTCCGTTGCCTTGGATTTTAAAAAGAAAGATGGGAAGGCGTAGGGGATTCACCGCTACACCTTTCCTTTCTTGGCTTTTCCTATGACTATAGCTGGGCAGTGAAGAAGCGACACCTAAAAGGGAACAGAGCTTTCTCGAGAGTGATGACGGCGGAGTCGCGAACTCCGCGGTTTTCTTTCCAGAAGCTCATAGAGTCCTCCACCAGCGCGTTGACGCTCGCGTCCATGGGTGCTATTTTTCTATCAGTTCATCGAACACACTCACGGAAGGAGATGGTATGGGCGCGTCCATGGTTCCTCAGAAGATGTTTGCCACAAAAGGTGTCGGTCGGCATAAGGATTATCTTCAGTCCTTCGAGCTCGCGCTCCGGGACGCCAAGATCGAGAAGTGCAATTTGGTAACTGTTTCCAGCATTTACCCACCTGGGTGCAAACGAATCTCGGTGGAGGAAGGCGTGAAGATGCTTTTGCCCGGGGAGCTCACCTATTGCGTCATGGCCCGCAATGCAACCAACGAGCCGAACCGGCTCATCGCTGCATCCATCGGTGTCGCTACCCCGGCGGACGACACCCAGTATGGCTATCTTTCCGAGCATCATCCCTACGGCGAAACCGATGAGAGGGCAGGCGAGTATGCCGAAGATCTGGCGGCGACGATGCTTGCCACCACGTTGGGGGTCGAGTTCGACCCGGGTATCGCCTGGGACGAGCGGGAAAAGCTCTTCAAGATGAGCGGGAAGATTGTGAAAACCTACAATGTGACGCAGTCGGCTGAGGGCCATAAAGATGGTATCTGGACGACCGTCCTCGCCTCTGTGGTCTTTATTCTCGACACCTGATTGCGGATGTTTTCTCTATTACCCCGGTGCGATCTACCCATGATCGCAGCCGGGGCTATTTTTTGTTACGATGGTGACATGCGAATTCTGAAGGGCCTTCTTTTAGCCATTCTTTTCCTTGGTGTAGTTTTCGTAGCCTATCATTTTCGAGCTCCTATCGAGGATGTTACACAAGGCCTTCTGCCAGCGCCGAAACCCTGTGCCGAACCCATCCGCTATACGCTCGGTGTTTTTGATACCCGTTTCGGGATTTCGCAGACGGATTTCCTTGCAGCCGCTAAGCAGGCGACCGCGATCTGGTCTGCGCCCGTTGGCCACGACCTCTTCGCGTATGGGACGCCCGCTACACTCACACTCAACCTCATCTATGACCAGCGGCAGGATGTTACGCAGCGTCTTCAGGGTCTCGGCATCGTCATCCAGGACAACCAAGCGAGCTACAATATCTTGAAAACCAAGTTTGAAACGCTCAAGACCGCATACGGTGGGGAAGAGACGGCATATAATAGCGATCTTGCCGCATTCAACACCCAAAAAACCGCTTATGAGACAGAGGTTGAAAAATGGAACGCGGAGGGTGGGGCTCCGGCGGACGTATATGCCCGCCTTCAGACGGAGAAAGCGGCCCTGGACCAGGAAGTAGCCCGCGTAAACCAGGAGGGTGCAGACCTCCAGACCTCAGCGGACAACCTAAATGCGGTTGTCGAAGCTCTGAATCGGCTCGCTGGCATCTTGAATCTTACGGTGGTGAACTACAATGCCATCGATGCGAGCCAGGGCCAGGAATTTCAGGAAGGTGTCTATCAAAGCGATGCCGCAAGCTCTTCTATTGCGGTCTATCAGTTCGGCACCCGCGACAAGTTGGTACGTGTCCTGGCACACGAGTTCGGCCATGCGCTGGGCCTGGAGCACGTGAACGATCCCCAAGCTATCATGTATAAACTGAACCAGGGCACGACGGAGAAGCTCGCGCCCGCGGATATCGCCGAGCTCCGTGCCCGGTGCGGAGGTTTCTGAATTGTGGTAAGCTGAGATCATATGCGGATAGAGTGGAACAAGGTTACGTGGTACTCCGTCACCCTCTCCATTGTTGTCATTGGAGGATTCATTGCTGGTGTCGTTTCGTATATCTCGTGGTACCGTTCCGTCTCGAGCCGAGCGGAGGCGAGTTATGAGGCGCTTCAACAAGCTGTCGTGGCTCAGACACAACAAGCGCAGCACATCATGACCCTCTCGCCGGGGTCTCTGGGCACTGGAATCCAGTCGGTAGATACATCGAGCTGGAAGGTTTATACAAATACGAAGTACGGATTTTCGTTCCAATACCCGTCAGGTCTCGAATTGAAGGAAGGGCCCGTGCCGGATTTTCCGATGTGGAGGTACGGGAGCATGGTGCAGGGGGACCGTGTTGTCGCGGTCGGGGTTTTGGAGTCGCAGTATCCGAAAACGAATCTTGGGTTCGCGGGATTCCATGTGGGCGTGAGTGCGGACCCCAAAGAAGTAGCCGCCTGTCTTAGTCCTGACTATCCTAGCGAACAGATGATTTCAACCTCGCTCTCGGGTGTCCCGTTTGAGTTTACAACCACGACTGATGTGGGAGCGGGGAACTACTATGACATTACAAGCTATCGCACGGTCCATGCGGGAACCTGTTTCGCGCTGGAGATTGTCCTACACTCTTCGAACATTATGAATTACTCCGAAACGCTTGGCATGAAGGAATTCGACCGCGCCAGCATCTATCCGCTTCTTCTACACACTCTCCAGACCTTCCGTTTCCAATAGCGAGTTGACCTCATGACCGTTCGGGGAGTAGAGTGTTCATCAGTGAACGCTCTTTTTCATCTCCAATAACGAAAAACAAAGGAGGGTTGTATGGAGACGGTGAATGAAAGAATCGAGGCGTGGTGTGTCCAGCCCTTGGATAGTTATACCAATCAGGTGATCGCGAGACGTCTGGATGCCAGCGCAGGAGACGAAGTGCAGGAATCCCATGAGCTCTTCGGCCTCTATCTCTGTTCTCTTAAGGATATTGAAAGTTTTGTTCTCAGTCGGCACGATCTTAACCTTAAATTCCTCGTTTACGGCCGCCTCGAGAATACACAGAAGTTTGCGAACATAACCTCTCTTTTCGACCGCGGAAGACGGCCTATGCGAAGGATGCCCCCGGCGGAACCGACATCTCGTTTCCTGACCGGCCTCACTCATCATTTCCCTGAGTCTGGTGTAAAAGCCTGACTCTAAAAAAACCCCCGGTGCGCTATAACAGCGTGTCCGGGGGTTTACTTATGCTCTCTGCTGTTTCTCATTTTCTAGTAGAAGCGAGGAGGGAGCGGGTGGCGAAGGATTGAAATTTTCGTTTCAAGACAGGAAGTACGGTTGCATCGTAGGGAAGTTCGATCTTGACTGAGATGGAGAAGGTGGCAGGGTTTGGGAATTCAGGGAACCGGCGCATGAGCTCGAGTTTGATCTCCTCCGGTGTCGAAGGGAGGGGCAGCTTCATCTCCAGGCGACGTGAACGCAGTCCACGTAGGCGATCTTCGCCAGCGGTATAGATAGAGACTTCGTATTGGTGCAGATCAGGAGTTTGTTCCGGTCTTGAGATGATCCAGTATCCTTCGAGTTTGTGCTGAGGCTCAAGACCGACCGTGGTGATATGAACGTGCTGTCCAACGAACTCGAAGATTGCAGAGCCTTCTTCGTTTACTTTTCGAATCTGCGGCAGAGCCCAACTCATCAAGCTTGCCACCGAATCGAAAGCAGTGTCGTCGCCCGCGAGACAGAAAAGAAGTTTCCGATGTTCGACATCGACCCGTCGTAGTTTATGAGGCAAGCGATCTTGTAGCTGCTTTCGGTGTTCCAGCACCTCCTCTAGCCCGAGTTGGAGGTCGACGAGCTTGGCGAATGAGGGGTAGAGGCGGTTATGTCTCAACTCCTTCCTTGCCGCCGTGAGGTGAGCCAGGATGCGGTAGCGCTGCAATTCCTCGTCCTTTTCCGGATGAAGAAAAAGATCGAACGAGAGCTTCTCTGAAACTTCCATAATAAGCCTCCCTCGTTGATAGGTGGGTGAAGTTACTGTTCCATAGTATGCGGCGTGATCGCGGGGTCCGTCAACGGTCGACAACCACAAACCCCCCGCTGTAGGGCAGGGGGTTTTGTTCTTTGCACGGAACGCACTCCGTGCGGTGCTCCCGAAACGAGAGCTATATGGTTCGCTCATCGGTCGATGAGGTGGAGAGTTGTGGGGTTTTCAGCCCTGCGGAGGAGGCCGCGGAGGAAAGTAACCGATTGTATGCTCAGCCTGTGTAAGCTTGCGACTATGAGCTGCGGCGTGGGAAATGATGCGGTAGCGTTTCATGGTTGTAATTAATAGTTTTTAGTTGAGGAAGGGAACTCGTATCAAGACACCTCGCGTGGCCGACTTCATGTGGCCCCAGAAGAAGCCTGCCACTCCTCGGATGGTGCGGAGAATCCGTTCCCAGATGCGACCCCACCGCAAGGCGCGAGTTCCGAGGCCAACAACGAGAAGGATGTCGACCAGGAGACCGAAGAAAAGGTCGAAGTGGTGAAACTGTGCTGGTACTAGTCCTCCGAGACCGATAGAGTTAGCAAGGGAGCGCACCCCCGTCGCAATGCCGTCGTTCAAACCATGGTGCGTGAGGTCGAGGATGTGCCAGGAGTCAGCTATGAAACTTCCGATCGCAAGGCCGAGGAGGAGAAGAAAGGGGCCTCGACGTGTGTAATGACGGAGACGCGCCCGCCGCAAGATGCGCCGGTGGAGCCGCCCCGATACCGGTTCGGAATCAAGGGATTTAATTTTTTGGAAATAGTAGTCCATATGGTTTTGGGTGCGCGGCGGCGGGGAGGATTTGCGCTTCAAGTTCAAGCGCACGACCGAGCTCCTGCCGCGCGTTTCTTAGATGTGTTTTCAGGGTTCCGAGGGGTATATTGAGGATGGACGCGATCTCACGGTAACTGAATTCGTCATGGTAGTAGAGGAGCAGCACCGATTGGTGTAAGTGCGGAAGCCGGATGAGAGCCCGTCGAATATCGAGACCCTCGGCCCAGTCGGCAGGGCGCGATGCGGGGGCCGGGACCTCTTCCGCCGCCTCAAGCGGCGCTTCCTTGAGCCGTTTCCGCTTCCGGAGCGCATCGAAAGCAAGATTCGTCGCGACGCGGTAGAGCCAACCGCGCACGTTTCGCCCCGTGTCAATCCGCCGTAGGTTGGTGTAGAGCCGCAGAAACGTTTCTTGAGTGAGATCTTCTGCGTCCTCCCTCTGGCCCACAAGCCGTATGAGATAGTTCAGGATAGGTCGCTCGTGAGCGGTGAGAATCGCCTCGAAGACCATGAGGCCCCCACTCTTCCCCTCGTTTTGTGGCATATCCGGTCTGGTGTTCATAGCGTAGTTGGCTCCTGGTCCTTCACTTATTAATACGAAGGGGAGGAGGAAAAGGTTTGCGAAGCCAGAGAACCATTGGATTTTCGAGCTCTCTGAAGGTTGCCCTTTCCTGGGAATGTGGCGTTCTCATTGTCGCGTTCTTGCGCAGGGCGGGGGCAGGGTTAAACTGTAGCCAATGCCGAAGGAGACCGATCTTATTAAGCAAAAACTAAATATCGTGGATTTTATCCGCGGATATCTTCCCCTCATGCCCGCAGGGAAGAATTTCAAGGCGCTCTGCCCCTTTCATCCCGAGAAGACACCTTCGTTCATTGTCTCACCGGATCGTCAAACCTGGCACTGTTTTGGTTGCAGTGAAGGCGGAGACATTATCAAGTTTGTGATGAAATATGAGAACCTGGAGTTCCCCGAAGCGCTGCGTTTTCTTGGAGAGAAAGCCGGCGTCCCCATCCAGGTTTTGAATCCGCGCGAGCAACGGGAGTTCGGCGTACTCTACGATCTCCACGAAGCGGCGCGCGACTACTACCGCGCTGCTCTTGGAAAGCATGAACGGGCACGCAAGTATCTCGCAGACCGAGGCTTGAGGCCGGAAACGCTCGAAGCGTTCGGTGTGGGGTACGCTCCAGGTGGGGAATCCCTAACACTCCATCTTATTCAAAAAGGATTCGACGTTGCGGATGTAGTGCGCGGCGGGCTCGCGGGGAAGGCAGCAAGCGGGATGTTCCGCGACCGTTTCCAAGCCCGCATCACATTCCCTATCGCGAATCAGCTTGGGAAAATAGTGGCATTCACGGGGCGCATCCTCGAGGTGCCCGTGGGCATGAAGGAAGGGGATCTCCCGAAGTATCTAAACAGTCCTGAGACCCCCATCTTCTCGAAGTCCAAGGTACTCTATGGGCTCGATCGCACGAAGAACGCCATCGCCCGGAGTCGCACCGCGCTTCTTGTCGAAGGCCAGATGGACCTTCTGATGGCATGGCAGTCCGGCGTGGAGAACATAGTAGCGACTTCTGGCACCGCGCTTACAACCCAACATCTCGAACGGCTCCGTCGCATCGCGGACACCGTCATTGTGAGTTTCGACAACGACCCCGCGGGCTTGAAGGCTCTGGAGCGGTCGCTGGATACAATGGGTGGTTTTGATTTCCACGTGAAGGCCATCCGCATCAGTCCCTATAAGGATCCGGCGGATGCCGTGAAGGCTGACCCTGAGTTTTTGAAACGAGCCGTTGCGGCCGCGGAACCTGCTTTCCGCTACCTTTTCGCCGAGACCTTTGCTCTTCCGGCGGTGGTGGATGACACGGCGGAGCGGAAACGTGCGGTGCGGGAGTTCTTGGGGAAGATCCGCCGACTCCCAAGTGCTGTGGAACAGGACGTATGGCTGAAAGATTTGGCAAACTATTCGGGTGTCTCGGAGACAGCGCTTGCGACCGAGCTTGCGAACCTGCCCGCGCCGAAGACTGGAACCGCAGAACCTGCTGCGGAAGCGAAAGTCATTCTCCCCGGGGCCGAACGTATCGATCTCATCGCGCGACGGCTTCTCACGCTTGCGTTTTTCCGCGATGAATTTTTGGAAGCGGTGCGCGTGAAGCGCGATCTACTACCCGCGTTCTATGCTGCAGCACTTGACGACCCTTCTTCTCAAGCACGGCAGATGCTCGAGCTTCAGGCGAGCTACACGCTTCCCAGCGATGACCCGCTTGCGCTCCGGGAGGAGCTTGATGAACTTCTGGAGCAGTTGGAACTTGAGAAACTTGTCCGGGATCAACTTGCTCTCCGAGTGGAGATACGCGCGGCTGAGCGACGAGGGGATGAACCGGGGACCCTCACGCTTATGGAGCGGTTCAACAAGCTATCCCACGCGATTGACGAACTCCGTGGGAACCTCTATAGTACCTAGCGAATGGCCCCCCGATTCCACAAACGGTCCTCTAAAGCGAGGCCGAAGAGAGTTTTGGCCCTAACCAAGAAAGGTAGCGCGGGGAAGAAGGCGAAAACGAAGGCGCCGGTGGCGAAGCACACTCGACCGGTGGATCCGGAATATCTCGAGCACCTGAACGCGCTGGTGATCCGGGGCCGCGGACGCGGCTTTGTCACAGACGCGGAGGTTCTAAATTACTTCCCGGATATCGAGAAAAACCTCCCCTTCCTTGAACAGGTCTACGATCGGCTTGAAAAGGAGGGTATCAAAGTGCAGGAGTCGAGCCCGCTTGTGAAACACGTGCGGGAGGACCGTGCCGAGGTGACCGCCGAGGAACTGAAAGCTGCGACGCGCATCGAAGCGGACTTGCCGGATGCGGTTCAGATGTACCTGCGAGAGATTGGCCGCACGCCGCTCCTCACACAGAAGGAAGAGAAGGAACTTGCGAAGCGCATCGAGCGTGGCGACGAACTGGCCCGGCAGAAACTTATCCAGGCGAACCTCCGGCTCGTGGTGTCCATCGCGAAGCGCTATGTAAACCGCTCCCCCCATCTCTCCATCCTTGACCTCATTCAAGAGGGGAATATCGGCCTTTCGAAAGCCGTCGACAAGTTTGACTACCATAAAGGATTTAAATTTTCCACCTATGCTACCTGGTGGATACGGCAGGCGGTGACCCGCGCCCTGGCCGACTACTCGCGCACCATTCGTATCCCGGTCCACATGGTGGAGACCATCACGAAGTACACGCAGACGAAGCGGCGCCTCATGCAGGAGCTGGGCCGCGAACCGCTGCCGGAGGAGATCGCCTCGGAACTCGGCGTGGATGTGGAAAAGATCCACTACATCCAAAAGATATCGCAGGAGGTCATTTCCCTCGAGTCGCCGGTAGGGGACGATGACGAGGATTCTATCCTCTCGGATTTCATCAAGGATGAGCAGTCTCTTTCGCCCGACCAGCTCGCCTCCCACGCGCTCCTGAAAGACCAGATTAAGGAGATTCTGATCGAGCTTACGGACCGTGAGCGAAAAATCCTCGCGATGCGTTTCGGCCTGGATGATAATATCCAGCACACGCTCGAGGAGGTAGGTAAGGTTTTCGGTGTCACGCGCGAACGCATTCGGCAGATTGAGGCGAAGGCTCTGGAGCGTATCCGCCAGCACGATAAAGTAAAGAAGCTGGAAGGATATTGAGCCTCCCGGATATCAAAGAAGTACAAAAAGAAAGACCCTCGATGAAATCTATCAAGGGTCTTTTTCTGTCTGCTTATCAGTTTGCAAGGATTCTCTATTCCCCGCTTTCTTCTGCAGAGGCGGATGAAGAGAAAATAGTGAACACGACGATGTCGATGACGAGCCATGCGAGGGTTCCGATGAGGAAAGCGCGGATACACCAGCCCCACCCCTCGTCGGTCAAGAGCCGGATGCCGTTGATCCCGAAAAAGGCCCAAGCGGCGACGGCCCAGAGCTTCCGCATTGAGATGTTGGGCGTGAGGGGTTCCCAAACGAGAACCGCAAAGAGTAGAGGCCACGCAACGAATTTGAAGAAGGAATCCTTAAGGAACCACCAAAATCGATGTGTAGCGGATGGCGCGCCGGGCTTGTGCATGTCGCTCAAGGTGCTTACGCAGAAGGGCATGAGGAGTAAGAATAAGATGCTGAGGATGGTCTGCATGCGACACCTCTCTTTGGCTGTGGATGGAAATAGTTCTGGATTTACAGTACTCATTTAGAACATTTTCGTCAAGATGGCGTTGCCCTAGATGGAACTTTCTTGAGAACGGCGGTACAATGCAAAATCATGACCTCGGCGGACCTTCGGGAAAAATATATCGAATTTTTTAAGAGCAAGGGGCATACTCCCATCCCTTCGGCGTCACTTATTCCCGAGAACGACTCGACAGTGCTCTTTACGACCGCGGGGATGCATCCCTTAGTTCCGTACCTTCTAGGTGGCGTGCATCCAGGCGGGAAGCGTCTCGTCTCGGTCCAGAAGTGCATTCGTACAGGCGACATAGATGAGGTGGGCGATGACGTACACCTCACTTTCTTTGAAATGCTGGGGAACTGGTCTCTCGGTGATTACTGGAAAAAAGAAGCCATTGCTTTTAGCTTCGAGTTTCTGACAAAAGAATTGAGACTCCCTATTGAAAAACTTGCGGTATCTTGCTTCGCGGGCGACGCGGATGCGCCGCGTGACGAAGAATCGGCGACCATCTGGGAATCACTCGGCATCCCACACGAGCGCATCTATTTCTTCGGGAAAAGGGATAACTGGTGGGGGCCAGCGGGGGAGACGGGGCCCTGCGGACCGGATACGGAAATGTTTTACTGGACGGGCGCTGGGGAGCCTGAACCGCTTACGACTGGTGATAACAAGGAAAAGTGGGTGGAGATTTGGAATGACGTCTTCATGCAGTACAACAAAACGACTGCAGGGGCTTTCGAACCTCTGAAGCAGAGGAACGTGGACACTGGTATGGGTCTCGAGCGGACCGTCGCGGTGGTGAACCAGCAGGACGTTTTCTCCATCGATACGCTTGCGCCGCTCGTTGAAGAGATTGAGAAGCTTTCGTTGAAGAGATACGCCGATGGAGGCGAGACAGCGCGCGCAATGCGTATTGTTATAGACCACCTCCGTGCCGCCACGTTCATCCTCGGCGATGAAAGAGGGGTGGCGCCCTCCAATGTCGGCCAGGGGTATGTTCTTCGACGCCTTATTCGTCGCGCGGTGCGGTACTGGAAAACACTAGGCATCACCGTGACCCCGTTTTCTCCGCTGCTAGCCCAAAAAATAATTAATATATTTGGCGAACAATATCCAGAACTCAGGAATAATCAGGCGCGGATTCAAGGCGAGCTTGTGATGGAAGAACAGAAGTTTGCGGTGGCGCTTGAGAAGGGGATTCGAGAATTCTCTCGTCTCGCTCATGTGGACGGTAAGGTGGCCTTCGATCTCTATCAGTCTTACGGGTTCCCCCTAGAGTTTACCGAGGAGCTTTCCCGGGAACGCGGGTTTGCTATTGATAAAAAGATCTTTGAAGAAGAGTTCCGGAAGCATCAGGAGCTCTCGCGCACGGCATCTGCCGGCCAGTTCAAAGGAGGTCTTGCCGACCATTCTGAGACTGTGGTGAAATTGCACACTGCGACACACCTTCTCCATCAAGCACTCATCGATGTTCTGGGAGGTACCGTGGATCAGAAGGGTTCAAATATTACGACAGAGCGTCTCCGATTCGACTTTGCTTGTCCGCGGAAACTGACGCCGGAGGAATTAAAGAAAGTCGAGAACATTGTGAATGAAAATATCATGAAGGACCTGCCGGTGCGCTTTGAGCTTCTCACGGTCGAGCAAGCGAAAGCGCGGGGCGCCATTGGTATTTTCGAGGATAAGTATGCCCAATTGGGCGACAAAGTGAAGGTTTACTTTGTGGGGGAGTACTCGAAAGAGATTTGCGGTGGCCCGCACGTGGAACACACGGGTGAGATCGGGAGTTTCAAGATCGTGAAAGAGGAGGCGGTAGCGGCGGGGGTCCGGCGCATCAAGGCGACCGTGGGATAGCGAGAAGATTGACATCCACAACCGATTCTGGCAGCGTTACTTTAGAAAGTGCTTTCACAAACAGCGATGGGAGGAGGATGCCATGCGGACCATAGTCGGTTCCGTTCTGCTCTGTCTCTGGGGTACGGCTGGCTGTTCGATTTTTGACGCTGCTCCGGCGTCCGAGGAGAGCATCGGGAGTTTTCTTATTAGTGTCGGTGCCGCTTCCAGTCAACAGGTCGTGGATCATCTGGAGTTGAGCGCCTTTGAGCAGGAAGACCTTATCAGCAAGGGGACCTACGAATGTCTCGCGGCGCTTCTGTGCAGTGCGGACACCATCTTCGGGATCCAAAAGCGCTTCGTTAACCACCCTGAGGTTGTGAGCGCCGATGAACTCCGGAGCGCCTGGATGGAGTTAACGAGAGTCGGTAAGGCTCAGAAAGTTTTCAACGAGGAATTCCTGGGCGTTCTTGAATCCATCCGAGGGGCACGGATAAGCGGGCTCCGCCATGTATGAATTCCGGTCCCCGATGCCAAACAATGGCATCGGGGACCAACTGTTTTTGAGTTATACTATTTCCATGCAAACATTCATGCGCAAGGAACTGGCGCGGGCACTCAAGCAAGGAGCCGTCGGCGTGCTCCCGACCGATACGCTCTATGGCCTTGTGGCCTCCGCGCTTGATCGCCAAGCGGTGGAACGGGTTTACCATTTAAGAAAACGGAACCCAAAGAAGCCCTGCATCATCCTCATTGCATCAGGGCACGATCTTGCGCGATTCGGTATCCGAATACCTGCCCGCGCTCGAACGGTTCTCCGGAAGCTTTGGCCCGGGCCGATAAGCATCGTTCTCCCGTGCTCTGCCGCGAAGTTCCGGTATCTCCATCGTGGAACGAAGACCCTTGCCTTTCGTATGCCCGCCGAGCCCTGGCTCCAAACATTCCTCAGGGCATCTGGTCCCCTTATCGCGCCCACGGCGAACCGTGAAGGGGAGCCGCCAGCTCGGACTGCCGCAGCGGCGCGAAGGATCTTCGGCGCGCACATCGATTTCTACATGGACCGCGGATTTCAGGTGGGCGCGCCTTCCACACTGATTAAAATCCTTCGCTAGCGTATAATAAGGACAATGAACCTGGAAACAGGCGAAAACGGAGGCCCGGATAAGGACGTCATCTATTTTGGTCGCGCTAACTTTAGGAACGCGAACCGGCTTTTCGGCATCAAGCGAAAAGACCGGCGGCAGCACATGTACATCATCGGGAAGAGCGGTACCGGGAAGTCGGTGCTCATTGAGAACATGGTTGTGCAGGACATCGCGAATGGGGAAGGCCTCTGTGTGGTGGATCCGCACGGTGAACTCATCGAACACATTCTTGCGAAGGTTCCGGTGGACCGCGTGAAAGATGTGGTGTATTTCAATCCTGCCGATCCGGATTACGCGGTGGGATTCAACGTGCTCGAGATCCCGGACCCGCGGTACAAGCACCTTGTTGCACAGGGGCTGATGGGCATCTTCACGAAGATCTGGTCGAATGTCTGGTCGGCGCGTATGGAATACATCCTGAACAACTCCATCCTCGCCCTCGTCGACACGCCCGGTTCGACACTTCTCGGCATCCCGCGGCTCCTCGTGGACAAGGAATACCGCCAGAAGGTGGTCTCGAACATCCAGGATCCCGTCATCAAATCCTTCTGGGTGAACGAATTCGAAGACTGGAAGGATCAGTACCGCATGGAGGCTATTGCGCCTATTCAGAACAAAGTAGGGCAGTTTCTTTCAACAGCCATCATCCGCAACATCGTAGGGCAATCCAAGAGCACTATCGATATCTTCGACATCATGAACACGTCGAAGATATTCCTCGTGGATGTCTCGAAGGGGCGTATTGGCGAGGACAACTCAGCGCTCCTCGGCGCCATGATTATCACAAAGATTCAGCTTGCGGCGATGGAGCGGGTGCGTGTGGCGGAGGAGGAGCGCGTGGATTTCTACCTCTATGTAGACGAGTTCCAGAATTTTGCGACGGACTCCTTTGCAAACATCCTTTCGGAGGCCCGGAAGTATCGGCTGGACCTTATCATCGCGAACCAGTACGTGGGGCAGCTCGTGACCGATGTTTCGACTAAGGTGCGCGACGCTATCTTCGGTAACGTCGGGACCGCCGTGGTCTTCCGCGTCGGAGCGGCGGATGCGGAATTTCTGGAGCCGGAATTCGAGCCTGAGTTTGTCATTCAAGACATCGTGGGCCTTCCGAACTATCACATCTATTTGAAACTAATGGTGGAGGGGGTTTCCTCGAGGCCCTTTTCAGCGACGACGCTGCCACCTTTCAAGGTCAAAACCTCGGACCGCGTGAAGGAAGAGATCACGGAATCGTCACGTAAGCTTTACTCGCGCCCGCGTTACGTCGTGGAAGATGAAATACGCTTCTGGACCGGCATGGGGCTCACGGGTGGTTCTTCGGCCCCTGCGGAAGGCCGGGCGGAGCGGGGACAGGGCTACAGTGGGTATGCGACTGGGCGTGGACGCCCCGGCGGAGGTTATGTGCGGCGTGAACAGCCCCAAGACGTTGCAGATCTGAGCCATCTCGGCATTGAGTTCTCCCCAAGCGAAGCGGGGCGCGGACCTGCGCCGGTGCGCGCAAGCGCCCCGTCTCCTTCCGTGGCACAACAACGTCCACCTTTTCGGGATAGCGGCCCTCCGCGTCCTCAAGGGCCGGTGCCCCGTCCGATAGAGAGCCGGCCTACAGAGAATCGAGAGAGTCGTCCGCAGGAACGTAACCGTTGGGAGCGTCCGCCGGGCTTCACGCCGGGCCGCCGGCAATCGATCATGCAGAGAGATATTCCCAACGCCACGCCGGCCGAGAATGGACCAGTCATGCCTGACAGACCCTCTGGGCCAGCTGCCCCAGCGGCGCCGAGCATCAGTCTCCGCGATCTAAAACCCGAAGAGCGTCACACTATCCAGCCGAAGGGAGAGCCGAACTTGGATGAACTGCGGAAGGCCTTAAGCTCCGCGCTTGAGAATCTGAAGGACAAACCCGGGGAATAGAGAAGTGAGCGCGTCCCGGGGTGGATTCCTTGGCAGAGGTTTCTAAAAAAGAAACGGCAACTCACCTGGAGCGAGTTGCCGTTCATTGTAGCAAGAGAATATACACCACCCCTCACAGGACGAGTTCCTTCGCGCGGCCGAGCGTGTAGTAGTCTCGGGTGAGCTGGTTGAGTTGCGAGAGGCGTTTCTTTGCCATCTCCATGGCAAGCGATCCTTCCTCCTCTGCTTTTTGAGCCGCGGGGTAGCAGAGGTCGATGGTGACGCATTCGACTCGCTTCCCGTCGGCTTTCGCGAGCATCGGAAGATAGTGCTGGATGTAGGTATCTTTCACTCCATGCGCAAGGTAAAGAGATTGCGAAAGAAGGTACCGCTCCGCGTACTCAGGCGTGAAGGCGATGGGCCCATGCATAATATCCGCGCCCTCAATGCCCGTAACCTCGCGAAAGACTAGGTTTCCGATTCCCTCGGATATCACCTGGAATTCCGGATAGGATTTCCATCCCGCTTCACTTCGACCGGCGATGACGACATCCGCGCGGCCCTCCGCTATGGGTGCGATGATATGCGGGATGCATTCAACAACGCCGTACTTTTCGGGTTCGGTCCATACCATGATCGTGTTGGAGTGCAAGTGAGTCGGAAGATGGCAAAGGGCGACATCGATGGCCTGCCGTCGCGCCGCTCCCATGGTTTTCCCGGACTGCATAGCGACATTGGCCCCGAGTCTCATGAACGTGTCCCGAATCAGGGGGACCGGTGATGCATCGACGATATTGATGGGTATCATTGCTTTCCCGGCGGATGCAACAAGCTCTTTTGCGAACGAGAATCTTGTCTCGTTTATGCCCTTGTAAGACGTGGTTGTTATAATCACAACGGTCGGTTTCACGAATCACCTCTAGCGTTTGGTGGATGTATAGATGAATTGCAAAAAACTGCCACCATTGTAGCAGTTTTATAATCTGATGTCAATGATTGTTTGCTTTAGGCCTTCTCAACCCGTTCTACATACTCGCCAGTTACTGTACTTACCTTCACGATATCGCCTTCATTGATGAAGAGGGGAACATTCACTTTGGCGCCGGTCTCAAGTGTCACGCTCTTTGTGCCGCCCGTTGCGGTATCGCCCTTCACGGCCGGCGGCGCTTCGGTAACTTTCAGGTCAACTTTGGGAGGGAGCTCGACGCTGATGGTTTTCTCCTTGAACTTGCATGCCCTCACCTCTGTGCCTGCTTTCAAAAACTGCCCCGTGCCGCCTAGAACATCATCCGTAAGGGAAAAACGGTTTTTGGGGTTTCCAATTTCATGGAACCAATATTGGTCTTTCGAGTGATAGATGAAGACAACAGGCTGTTTCTCTATTTCAACCTCATAGAATGATTCATTTTGATGGGCGGCGTAGTCCTGTACTTTCCCGGAGAGGAGATTCTTTATCTTCAACTGTGTTACGGGCTTGCGCTGCTGCATCCGAATGAAGGCATAGTCTAGTACCACGTAGGGATCCGGATCCTCGTTCTTCGTGAAAATAGTACCGACTTTAAGTTCGTTATAGTTCAACATTGCGGGGTTCATTGTACCCGACCGAAGAAAATAATCAAGAGTGGGGAAGGAAAAGTAACCCCGCACCGTGTGAACGGTGCGGGGTATATGCCGGCCTGGAGAGCTCAGACCCCTTTCTCTCGCGCCTCCCTTAAAATCCGTTTCCTGCGCATCTCCTCGACCACTACTTTTGTTGCGGCACGACCCCTGTCCTGTTTTTTCGCTCTCCTCGCGAGCTCTTCGCTTACCTTAGCAAGGTAAGCCGCTGCTTCCTTTCGGGTGGCAATAGGGGTCGGCGTTTCCTTATGAAATAGACATCGTTTCATATAGCACCTCGCATTTGTGGGTGAGCTGATTTTACAGTAAAGTTTCGGTACCGGAATGTCAAAAACAGAAGCAAAAAAGGTTTTTGTCGCTATGAGTGGAGGAGTAGATTCCTCTGTTGCGGCGCTGCTGATGAAGAAGGCTGGGTACGACGTGACCGGCGTCTTCATGCGTTGCTATAACCTTGACGGTTGTGCCGAGCGGGATGCGGAGGACGCCCGGCGCGTGGCGGACCATCTTGGTATTCCGTTCTACACCTTCGATTTCGAGAAAGAATACAAAGCGAAGGTCGTCGAGTATATGATTGCGGGGTATCGGCAGGGGATTACCCCAAATCCGGACGTAATGTGCAATCGTGAGATAAAGTTCGGGTTATTTCTCACGAAAGCGCTCTCGCTGGGAGCGGAACATGTGGTGACTGGACACTATGTGCGGCTCGGAAAGCACGCTGATCGTTTTACGCTCCATATCGCGAATGACAAAAACAAGGACCAGAGTTATTTTCTCTGGACGCTTACACAGAAGGAACTCGAGCACTGCCTATTCCCCATCGGCGGTTATCTGAAAAGTGAGGTACGAGAGATGGCGAGAAAGGCAGAGTTACCGACTGCGGAGAAGAAGGATTCGCAGGGCGTCTGCTTTCTTGGTGATGTGGACATCTTCGATTTCCTGAGAAGGCACATCCCCGAAAAGCGGGGTGATATCGTGGTTGCCCTGCAAGGGATTGGAGGAGTAGTCTACCGCAAGGTGGGGGAGCACCGCGGTGTTTGGTTCTATACCATAGGGCAGCGCCACGGTCTCGATCTGCGGGAGCCCGGGAAACTGCTTCGCCGTCGTGGTACAGAACCGACGGGGCCTTTCTACGTCGCAGCGAAGGATCTCAATACCAACACACTTGTTGTGGCGGAGGGAAACGATGCCCCCGCCCTGTTTCGAACGGAAATCACGCTTGCAGACACGAACTTGATTTCGGGGAATGCTCTGACTTCCGGCTCCAAGCTCTCGGTCCTTGCACGCGTGCGGTATCGGCAACCCGTTTCCGAAGCTATTCTTTCATATTTCAATTCAAACGAATCAATGAAAAATGAAGGTGTGGCAACACTTGTTTTTAAGAAGCCCCAGAAGTTTGTGGCTCCGGGTCAGTCCGCGGTCTTTTATGAAGGAAGTGGGGAGATGCTCGGTGGAGGGGTAATCGAATAGCGTCTCCCGCACTCCACGAAATACGATTTATCCACTTATTTTGTGGCTTTTTTCGCGTATAATGGAGAAGAAGGGCCAACTCGGAATCGATTGGCCGCTTTCACGTCATAAAAAATGACCGTTCCCAAACCAAAGACTCCACGAACTAGGAAACCCCGCGTACCGAAAAACCCAACGGTACAACCTACGCCCATCTCAGACGTCTTAGAAGGGGGGCGTCGAACTATTTACCTTAGGGAGCGTTTTCCCCGCCTCGTCCAGCTCTCGCGCCAGCGTTTTGCAATCCCCATCTTTATTCTTGCCGCGGCGCTCGCGATAGTGGGGACCTATCAAGCGCTCTTCGTACACGCCGATCTCACGACCCTTTACCCAAGCTCCTGTCTTGGCGGGTGGCGGTACCCGGGGAACGCGACAGGGAAGCCGGATATTCCCCTCGACATCGTCCCGGATCTGAACCAGTTTACGACGGCAAACTCCGCCATCTCGGATGGGGGAGAGAGTCCGCTCTTCTGCGGAAGTTTCACGGGCGACACACTCGATCCTGCGGCCACAATCACGCATGTACGGCTCCGGTTTTCTCTCGCGGCCTTTTTCGGTTTGGATGCGGTGAAACGTGGAGCCGCCGCCGCGGCGGCGCCTGCCGGGAACGCGCCAGGGGATGTTCCTCTCCTCATTCTCGATACACGACCGTCGTCCACAGAACCTTCAGCGCTCCCCGAGGAAGGCTCTTCGACACCAACCGAGGAAAGTTTTTCGACGTCTTCAACGGGTTCGACAGCCTCGCCACAGGTTCCTTCGGCAAGCTCAGGACAAGCGGATTCGACGGATACATCTCCCACCGCGACGGACACGCCTCCCACGCCATCAGCCCCTCCGGTCCTCCCGCCACCCAGCGATGCCTCGGGGACACTTCCGTCCGCTGCGCTCCGTACGCTCGCGGAACTCTTCTTCCCTCATGCGGCTGCGCAGGAAGCATCTGCTTCAACCCCTTCAACAAATCCACCGCAAGCGGATTCAACAAGCTCACCAGAAGCGGATTCGATTCCTTCGATAGATTCAGGACAAGCGAACCCACCGCAAGCCGCTTCAGCTCCGAACGACGAAACCTCGACATCCCCAGTGCTTGTCTCACCACCCTTGCCGTCAGTGCCTTCCTCGACCCCTCCGACCTCCTCGACAAGCTCAGGAGAGGCGCCCTCGGGATCGGCGCCGCCTCTCGAACTTTCCGCATCTTCCACGAACGCCACCGGGACGCAGAACAGCGAGCTTGTCCCGACCTCTACTTCATCGAGTTCCCCTGAGGAATCTCCGGCTCCGTCTCCCGAGCCTCCCGCCCCCGCTCCTGCGGATACTACCTCCACCGCCTTCCTCGTGGTTTCCTATACCCTGGACGGCCAAACCTGGCAGCCGCTGGGGTACGTCACTCCCGACAACTGGCAGCAGGCGAACTTCGATGTTCCTGTCACTTCGACAGATGACATTTCGAAGCTTCAGGTGAGCGTAGAAAGCGTTCTCACGGCGGACCAGCCGCCCGTCGTGTACCTCGACGGCATGGCGCTTGAGGTGAGCTATGGGCCTCCGCCGGCTCCGAAAAGCCTGACGCCCGAGGATATCAACAAACTGTCGCGCGTCCAGGTGGATGCGAACAAGCTGTTCCGCGCGGCGAGACACGATTTCCGAGCCGGTGAGACCCCGTCCTTCGAGATCGATATTCCATCGAGCACGGACGCGCTCCTTTCTTCTCCTTCTTCTTCGGTCTCCACCTCGACCCTGGACGCGCCCGGAGAAGAAACGGTTCCCGGCGCTTCCACAACTCCTTCGGAAGGCGATATTCCATCCTCCTCTCCTGCCAGCGGCTTTTTGGATTCGCTGCGCAAGCTTGCAGGGATACCGGACGCAGCGGCGCAGACCTCCTCCTCAAGCATCCAGCGCGTGGAGGTCCTAGATATTTTCAATAACCCGGTCGATGTCCAGCCGCAGGTCGTTCAGAACGGAAATCAGATTGTGATCAATTTCCCCGCGCCCCCGCGGGCGTTCCGTCCTGGGAGATACCAACTGGACGTGGAGGTGCTCGTGGGGGATACCGTCTATGCCTCGGAGCAGGACTTCACGTGGGGTATCCTCGCCCTTAACCTCGACCGCTCCATTTTCACACCGGGGCAGACGGCTTATTTACAAATGGCGGCCTTGAGCGATGAGGGGGACACGCTCTGCAACGCGAACCTCTCCCTCTCAATCACCGATCCGGGCGGAACTGTCACCCACGTCCCCGTGCAGCCGGGGGCTTCCTGCGGCCCGAACAACGTCACGGACGTTCCGGACTACACAGCTCATTATTCGGTGGGGAACACTACGGGTGTCTATACCATAACGCTTGAGAATCAGGATACCGGGCACACGATCACCGATACCTTCCAAGTCCAGAATTCCGTTCCGTTCGATGTGGAGCGCATAGGGGCGACCCGCATCAACCCGTTCATGTCCGACTATCGCATGCGTTTCCGCGTCACGGCGAATCAGGGCTTCGACGGCACCGTGCAGGAGCAGCTCCCGCAGGGTTTCGCCGTTATTGACCCAGGTGGCGGGGACGTTGCGGCGGGAGATGCCGCGACAATCCTTGGCTGGGAGGTACATCTTGCGGCGGGCCAGAGCATCGAGCTCTCCTACGTGTATCGGGCTCCCCGCGTGTCGCCGCAGTTCTATCTTCTCGGGCCCGCGCAGTTCATCCACCAAGCGGGCGTTCTGGATAAAATCGTGGGTTTTCTCTTCTCGAACCTCACGGGGTCCCAACCGCCCGTGGTATTCCAGGAAGCGCGGCAGTGGCAGCTCGCGGCGGACGCTTCCAACCCGGCTACCATCCGCCAAGAGATCAATATTCTCGACCATACGTTCACCGCGGGGACCGTCGCCACTTCCTCGATGGAGATCGTGAACCTTAACCCGACGCAGTACGCGACCGGGACCAATACCTTCTACTTCGAGATCGTCGCCTCAACGACCGGTGTTGTAGCGACCGCGACCCTGCAGGAAGCGGGGGGGCTTATCGACGCCACCACCACCATCCCTGCGACCGCCACGTCCTCCACTCTCATCCGGACCGCGTTCACCCCCAATGCAGCCACGACGAACTACATTGTCGGTCTCCAAGGGCTCTCCTCCGGGTCGGCATATCTCCAGGCGGCCCGTATTGTCGTCAAAGAGGCCGCGACGAACTTCACAAACACAGAGACCCAGATCGAGATCGGAAACTACGAAACGGGGAAAACGAACACCGCGACTTCAAGCTTGAGCAAACCGAAATACTGGCTGTATACCTCCTCGTCATGGGACGGCACAAAAACTTTCTACGCGGAGGTGACGTACCAAACCAGCGCGTCGGTGACTACCTCAAGCATAGCCTCATCCTCGCTCTACACGGCGGCCGGCAACTTTACCTGGACGGCCCCCACAAACATCTACGGGACGACGACCATGGAGGCGTGGGGTGCAGGTGGAGGTGGTGGAGGTGTGAACACGTCGAACGAGGGTGGTGGGGGTGGGGGTGGTGGCGCCTATGCGAGGGTTAACTCCTCCACGACTCCGGCGGGAACCCCGCTCGCGGTGACCGTCGGTGCGGCGGGCGGCGCTGGCGCGAGCTCGGGCGGGACCGGCGGTGTAGGTTCGACCTCGACCATCGCGACGAGCACGGTCGTGGCACAAGGTGGAAACGGTGGTGTCGGGAACGACGGGGCGGGAGGTACCGGGACGACCACACAGAGCGTCGGAGATGTGAAATTCGCGGGCGGCACCGGCTCCGCCGGTGCGTCGGCGTCGTACAGTGGTGGCGGTGGCGGTGGCGCAGGTTCAACCGGTGCCGGAGGCAGCGTGACCGCTACGACGACGGCCGGGCTGGGAACGACCGTGGGCGGCGGGAACGGCGGTGCGGGAAGACTGTCGTCCAGCGCGGGAGTCGGGAATAATGGTAACCAGGCAGGCGGCGGTGGTTCCGGAGGGTACAGGGGGTCTTCTACGAACCGCGCCGGGGGCTCGGGAGGACCAGGGGAGGCAAAATTGACCTATAGCCTGCTCGTCACGACCACGACGTTCGCCACCACCACTGTCTCTCTTCAGGAAGATAACGGTGCGTTCGGAGGATGGACGGACAAGCTCATCATCCTCGCTGCCGGTGTGAACACGACCTCGACGCGGGTCCGTGCGGGGCCTTTCACGCCCACGGACGGTCGGCACTACCGTTTGGCGTTTACGAACGCGACCACGACCCGTGCCTTCAATATCTACAACGCGAAGATCATTGTGGACCAGGCGGGGAACCCGACGATGCTCGAACCCCAATACCTCCTCGCCAACACCGCGCTCGGCACGGGGACCTCCCTGCAAGGATTTCAGACCAAGTGGGATTCGACCGAGTGGAGCAATGTGTCGAACGTGTACCTCCACGAGGTGGAGGCCACCTCCTCCGCGACGTCCACCATCGAGCTGGACACCACCGGAGGGTCGCAGGTCGCCGGTTCCTCCATCGCGAATCCGAGCAACCTCGCGACCTCGACCCTCACGATGCCCGCGAGCCAGAACTTCGATGTGAAGGCCACCGCAAACTACGGGGGCATTTATGCGGACAGGATCCTGGTGGACGTTTCGTCCATTCTTCCGGTCTTCGAACAGACCGCGTACCGATGGTACCAGAATGCCAACATCGCTAACCTCCTCTTTGGTGTCGGGGGAGCCACCTCATCGAACCCATCGGCGGGTGATGACGAGGCGAACGGCATCGCCCTCAACGCCGCCTCGGGGACAATGTACGTGGCGGGGTATGATAATGCCAGCGGCACCGAATGGCGCATCGAAGCCCGCAACCTCTCCAACGGCTCGCTCATCTACGCGACGAACTCAATCCCGACCCTCAATTCTCCCGAGGCGAACGCCATCGCCATCAATGCCGCTTCAGGAACGATGTATGTGGTGGGGAGTGCGAATCCTGTTCTCGGGAACCTACAGTGGCGCATCGAAGCCCGCAACCTCTCCGACGGCTCGCTCATCTACGCGACAACCTCGAACCTAGCTGTGGGCACCAACATCGCGACCGCCATCGCCCTCAACGCCGCTTCGGGGACGATGTACGTGGCGGGGTATGATAATAGTCTTGGCGGCGGTGACCTAGAATGGCGCATCGAAGCCCGCAACCTCTCCGACGGCTCGCTCATCTACGCGACAACCTCGAACCCAACAGTCAATACAAACGAGGCGACCGCCATCGCCCTCAACGCCGCTTCGGGGACGATGTACGTGGCGGGGTATGATAGCCCTAGCGTCAGTGAGTGGCGCATCGAAGCCCGCAATCTCTCCAACGGCTCGCTCATCTACGCGACGACCACTGCCCCGACCGCGGGTGGTGACCAAGCGACTTCCATCGCCCTCAATACCGCTTCGGGGACGATGTACGTGGCAGGGTCCGAGAACAGCACTGGAAAATGGCGCATCGAGGCCCGCAACCTGTCCGACGGCTCGCTCGTCTACCGACAGTCTCTTAGCCTGACAACCTCTGACAAGGCGAAAACCATCGCCCTCAATACCGCTTTGGGGACGATGTACGTGGCGGGGTATGACAATTTTGCTGCCGATACGGAATGGCACATTGAGGCCCGTAACCTCTCCGACGGCTCGCAGGTTTATGGGACAAGCTCGAACCCGACCGCGGGCCTTGACGAGGCGAACGGCATCGCCCTCAACGCCGCCTCGGGAAAGATGTACGTGGCGGGGTATGACAGCGGTGGTGGCACCGAATGGCGCATCGAAGCCCGCAACCTGTCCGACGGTACGCTTCTCAGCACCATCACCAGTCTTGTCCCCGGCACGCCCCTCGCGGCGCAGAACACCTCAACGACGCTCGGTACTGTGACGGCCTCGAGCACTTTCCGCCTACGCTTACTCCTCAAGGATTCCGTCGCCACCTCCACCAATAGCAAGTTCAACCTGCAGGTCGCGAGCACGACAGTCGGTAACTGCCCCGGTAACTATACTGGGCTGACGTATACTAACGTCCCCACCTCGACGGGCTACATCACCTACAACACCAATAGTAACATCACTTACGGTACCGTCATCGCCACGAGCACCAACGACCCGACGAACGGCGGCGATACCGTCATCCCAGAGACCTACAACGATCAGAATCCATTCTCCGTCGCTTCAGCCATCGGTTTGGGTCAGGACGGTGAGTGGGATTTCTCGCTCGTAAGCAGTAGCTCTATGCCCACGAGCACCGCTTTTTGCTTCCGAGCGGTCAATACCAGCGGCCAGCTCCTTACGACTACGACCGCTACGCAGATCCCTGAGATCGATACCCCGAATATATCAGCGGGAAGTACGATCAGTGGCTACCTTTACTCGGACGAGGGGGTGACCCTCACGACCTCCACGGTGAAGATTGCGGTGAACGGGTCCACACAATTTTCCTCGACGACGATCGCGAGCTGGTACAACCCCTCCTGGCTATATCGGAAGCTCATCACTATCACGGGTTCCTTGGTCTCGGGCACGCAGACGGGCTTCCCGGTGCTTGTGAACACCACGGATCCGAACTGGGCCTACACCGGTAATGGCGGGCACATGGGTTCCTCGACGGGATATGACGCGCTCTTTACCGCTGCGGACGGCGTGACGAAGCTGAACCATGAGGTGGAGTCCTACAATGCCACGTCGGGCCAGCTCGTCGCGTGGGTGCAGATACCCCAACTCACGGCGAGCACCACCTTCTATATCTACTACGGCAACGCGGGGGCCAGCAACCAGCAGAACGCGACCTCCACCTGGGATGTAAACTATGCGGGCGTCTGGCACATGAATGAGGTCGGAGCGGCGACCACGACCGTGCCCGATTCAACAGGAAACAGAAACACAGGGACAAAGCTTTCCGCGTCCCAACCTTTCGCAACCTCCGGTCCCATTGCGGGCGCCCTCGCGTTTGACGGAAGCGCGGCGAAGATCACCACACCGTTCACGGCGACAACAACGAGCTTTACGCTTTCGGGATGGGTCTACTCAACGAGTACCGCGACCACCGGAACGGTCAATAACGCGATGGCAGGATCGGTAAACAGCTCACGAGGTTTCGCGTTCTGGCCGGAGTGGGGCAACCCGGCGCCGCCGCAACAAGATAACCTCATTGTCTACGGCAGTTCCGGGACCGTATCTCTGCAGACCTCCGACAACTTCAACCGGGGCGGCTGGTTCTATTTTGTGGCAACATATGCGAGCCCCAATGCCACGGTATACAAGAATGGAGCGTTCCTGAACTCGCAGAGTGTCGCTGTCGGTACCACTACAAACGTAGGATTCGACATCGGGGATCGTGGGGATGGTGCCCATTTCTGGCCCGGTGACATCGCCGAGGTACGACTCTCGACTATCGCACGCTCGGCGGCCTGGATCCTCACCGAGTACAACAACCAGTCTGCGCCGGGCGTGTTCTACACAGTGGGTCCCGAGCTGGCTTCAGGTGAATACTCATTTACTCTAGGTTCCTCCCTGAACACTGGCGATGTCATCACGGTCTGGATGGGGAACGGCATCTCGGCGCGCACGGGCGCGACTGTTACCCGCTGGTCAAACTCCCTCTCCACGCTTTCAGGCCTCAACATCTACCAACAGCACCTTATCGCGCGCCACGAGGACACAGGACCCCTCACCGACGCGAATATTCTCCTCTGCTCGAAGACTGCGGGGAGCGCCTGCTCGGACCCCGACCTCCACTTTGCGGCAGGCACGAACCCCAGTGACCTCACGGTGGACCCCGACTGGGGCCTCTATCTCTGGGGGGGGAAAACCTTCTCGCCGAACGGGACAGTCACGCTTTCTGCGGGCACCACCTCTTCGACCTACGGCGGCACTTTGAAGTGGGGGTCCTCGTCCACGATGCTCGCGGCGAGCACCTCCACGCTCTCCATTGGGGGGAGCTGGCTGAATGCTGTGGATGGGCTATTCTTCTCGTCCTCAGGTCAGGTCACCTTTTTTACAGGGAGTTCCTCACCAGTCTACAGCGTGGATAGCACTGGCAATAGTTTCCAGAATATCGTGTTTGGGTCTTCGACGCCCGCGACCAGCACTGCCTGGTACAGCGCCTCCTGGCTCCACCGTAAACTTATCAATATAACCGGTTCCCTCGTATCCGGCACACAAACAAACTTCCCGGTCCTTGTCTCGACCGTCGATCCGAACTTGGCTTACACCGGGAACGGCGGCCACGTGGGGACCTCCACAGGGAACGATATCCTTTTCACCGCCGCGGACGGCGTGACGAAGCTGAACCACGAGATCGAATCCTACACTTCCTCGACTGGGGCGCTTGTGGCCTGGGTTCAGGTGCCACAGCTTACCTCGACTACAAGTCTCTATATTTATTACGGCAACGCGGGGGCCAGCAACCAGCAAAACGCGACCTCCACCTGGGACCCCACTTTCTTGGGGGTTTGGCACTTAGGGGATTCTGCAAGCTCTGCCACCTCGATCGACTCCACCGGGAATGGGTATAGTGCAAAGAAGCAGGCGGTGAACAATCCGGCCGCGATTTCGACTGGCACTATTGATGGAGCTTCCTCCTTCAATGGCTCAACATCCTTCGCCTCCACATCCAAGCCGCTGAATTTGAATTCCACCACCACAATCAGCGCTTGGGTTAAGCGCTACACAACTGGGGCCATCCAGCTCTACTTCACGAAGACAGATGCGCATGCTGGCAACTCCGACTACGCCGTCGGCTTCGAGGGCCCAGGGGCCAATGTCGACAAGTTCCAGTTTTGGGACAGCAATCTCAATCCCGGAACTCTCTATGCAGCACGTACGATTACCGATACCAATTGGCACCAGCTTGTAGTAGTCACTGACTTCCATTGGTATGCAAGTTTCTATGTTGATGGCGCATTCGTGAACACAGGGACATACGATGGGAATAATAGCCAAACCATCCATTCTTATCCCACTCACATCGGAGACGCGTTCGGGAACGCTCCTGATCTTTATTGGATGAATGGCGCGGTCGACGAACTTCGCGTCGCTTCCTCCCCCCGCTCGGCGGCCTGGATTCTCACCGAGTTTAACAATGAGTCCTCACCAGGCACCTTCTTAACGGTGAAGCCGGAGGATAGCTACCCGGGCGGTGTTTGGAACATCACGAGTGATTTAAATGCGAGCGGGAATCTTGCGGTTGTGACCGGGACGGTGGTGGGCTCCGCGAACGTCCTCATCGCGGGTGGGAACGCTACGAGCAGCGGCGGCACGCTTAGCTTCGCAGGCGGTACCTTCACGCTTGCGCACCCCGGTTTCTACGGTGGTCTCCAGCCGTGGAGTCTCTACAACTTCATAGCTAGCTCCGGGGCCTCCGGCATCACCACAACCACTGGCACGGGCACCACAACGGTTACGGGCGCCTTCACTATCTGGCCGGGCTCCGGGTTCAACGCCGCGACCTCCACCTTTGTCCTTACAGCGATCTCCGGGGCGCCTTTCGTTCCCCAGGGCACCTTCCTGCCCGCCACCTCGACGGTCCTCTTCACGGGTGACGGCAACATTACAATCGCCTCCACGACCTACTATAATCTCACCCTCAGCCCAACCTTGACGGCAAGCCGAGCTTATAGTTTGGGAGGGCCGGGCATTATTCAGTTCATCCAAGCCACCTCGACGGTCACAACTACCACGGCGGCCTCTGTCACTTTCCCTTCGCCGGTAGGGGCAGGCGACACCATTATCGGCAGCATGATCGAGCCATCCGGTAGTACGGTCCAAGTCGGTGACACGCGGGGGAATTCCTACACCATTGCCGTTGGATCCTTCCCCGATCCCTTGGGCGACCTGATCTATATGTTCTATGCCCCGAATGTGGCGGGCGGGCCAACCACGGTTATTGCCACGAGCTCTCTTGCCTCCCCGGCCTTCAATGAGCTCAACATTACCGAGTATAGCGGCCTCAATACCGTGAGCTCGTTGGACGCCATCTCCACTGGCACCAGCGTCGGCGGTGGTGTGAACCCCACAACTGCCACCACGACCATCACCTCTGCGAAGGAGCTCATCTGGGCCTACGGCCCGGATCTCGGTAGCGGCCTCAGTGCGGGGGCGAGTTTCACACCTCGGCTCGTCACGCAGGGCGATACCGTCGAAGACAAAATCGTGTCCACTGCGGGATCCTACAGCGCCTACATGATTGCCACCACTACGAGCAACTGGGCCATCGTGATGGGGACTTTTAAGACGGGCCCAGGATCCGGTATCCCTGGTGCGACAACAATCAACAACAATTTCCTTATCAACCCCACCTCCTCGAGTGCTCTGAACCTCGATGTAACTCTTGCCTCCACAACCACCGTTCTTGGTGGGACGACCGTAATGAGTGGCGGTTCCTCCACTTCCACCCTCGACACGACGCCCTCAAACTCTTCCCTCACGACCGGGAATCTTACAATCCAGGCGGGGGACGGTATGAATGCGAACGGTTCAAACGTGACCTTGACCGGCATCAACTCTCCTCTCGTTAATAACGGCCTCCTTTCCGTCGGCACCTCCACCTTCATATACACCGGCGCCGGGGCCACGGTTGTTAACGCAAGCACCACGTACTGGAACCTTACGCTCCAGCCCGTATCCTCAGGCGCCGCTTTCGGGTACCAGATGGCAACAGGCACCCCACTCACAGTTTCAAGCACGCTGAATGTGAACGGGTCAGGCGATGAAGGCGCAAACTGGACCCAGGCGACCTCGAGCGCCGCGTGGGCCGGGCGGAAATCCGAACCCGCCCTCGTCTATCACGGAAAGCTCTGGCTCCTCGGGGGGCAGCTATCGGGGCCTGTGGCGACCTCGAGCGTCTGGTCCTCCTCGGACGGTGTGAACTGGACCTTTATGGGTTACGCGCCTTGGACTGCGCGCTACTCGGCGGCGGGGCTTGTGTATAAGGACAAGATGTGGATCATGGGCGGTACAGACCAATCCGCGGCGCGGAAGAATGATGTCTGGTGGTCCACCGACGGCGTGAACTGGACCCAGGCCACCTCGTCCGCGACCTGGGCGGCGCGTGAAGCCCCCCGCGCCGTCGTGTTCAAGGGCTACATGTGGATTGTGGGGGGGTACATCGGCTCTGTCACCCATGATGTCTACTATTCGTCGAGCGGCATCGCATGGGCTACAGCGACGTCGAGCGCGAACTGGTCTATCCGCTACTACAACGCGTTGGTCGTCAAGGACGGGAAGATGTGGGTGTACGGAGGGTACGGAGGCGTTGATGACTGTGCGAGCGGTTCCCGCAACGATGTCTGGTGGTCCTCCGACGGCGTGAACTGGACCCAGGCGACTGCAAGCGCTCCCTGGGCCTGCCGATGGCAGCTTTCCTACGGTGTCTACGACAACAAGCTGTGGGTGGTGGGAGGGTACGATAGCTCGGCCGGCTATAGGACTGATGCTTGGTACTCGCCGGACGGAGTGAACTGGACAATGGCCACGAGTGGGACTGCAACGAAAACAAATGACACGCCGCTTTTAGCTTTCCAGAACCGCCTCTGGAGAATCGGCGGCGAAAATGGATCGTATTTGAACAATGTCTGGTACACACCTTCCTCGACCCTCACTGTCACGCTCGGAGCTACCACGACCGTTGCCTCGACGACGAACGTAAATGCGGGCATCCTCGATGCAACTTCCTTAAACTACCCGCTGACGACCATGAATCTCGCAGTCGGGCCCGGTGGCACCCTCACTGGTCGCGGCTCAGCGCTCCTCGCGACGGGGGATGTCAGTATCAATGGGTACGGTCGTGACAACGGTGGCATCCTCCAATCTACGACCAACACCCTCACTATCCAGGGCAACTACACCCAAACTGGCACCTTCGCAAGCGGCACGACAGGAACCGTTCTCTTCAACGGAAGCGCTCAGCAGGTTCTAGCGGGGGAGATGACGGGCGGGAACGCGTTCGGCCTCCTCACCTTCGCGAACAACTCCGGAGGCGATCCTTCTTCCACCCCCTCCCTCATCGTTTCCTCGTCGCTCGACGCCGCAACTTCCACCATCACGACTGCGAACGTGAAGGTCCGCTGGACCGCGGGTGCGACAACCACCATCTTCAACGGCGTGAACTGGAACGGACAGGCGAGCACGACGCGCATCGCGTTTCGAAGTTCGGTCTCGGGCACGCCTTGGGGCCTTATCGTGGAATCAACCTCCTCTGTTTTCAACGTGGACACGAAAGATTCGAATGCTTGCGGCCAAGCTACCTCCTCTGCCCCGAACACAGCGAACAGCGCGACGACCATTACGGCGGGCAACGGCACGAGCCTGGACAGCGGGGGGAACTACTGCTGGAGCTTCGCCTCCTCCACGCAGACCCAATCCATCACGCTCACCCTAGACACCAATACTTTAAATCTCCCGAGCCTGACGCCGGGGGCTCCGGTCAAGGCGACCACGACCGCGACCGTTAGTATCACAAACACAGGTGGGAGCGGGTACACCCTCTTTTTCAATCGGATCGCCACGACCTCGACGCTCACAGCTTTGGGAAGTGGCGGCGCCTCCTCGTCGGGGCCCTTTAATACCGCGACCGTCGTGAACGATGTCACGACCGGCACGATTGCATGGACCAGTCCGGGGAATGCAACGACGAGCGATAACGTGGTGGCATCGTCCGGCGTCTTCGGCGTCGTGGAGTCGAACTATCTGAAAGCGACAAACTTCGGTTTCTCCATCCCCTCGACCGCCACGGTGACTGGCATCAAGGTAGAGGTGCGGCGGGAGGATTCGAACTTGAACGCCTATGATGCATCCGTTCGTATTGTGAAGGGCGGGACCATCCAGAACGCGGTTGACGAGGCGAGTTCGACCGTGTGGCCGGTGTCGATGGCTTACGCCACATACGGTTCCTCCACGGATCTTTGGGGTACCACGTGGGCGCCCTCCGACATCAACGCTTCGAACTTCGGTTTCGTGTTGGCGTGCCGGGGGGTCAGCTTCGGGGACACCTGCTGGGTCGACCAGATCCGCATCACGGCTTATTACACGGTCCCCGGTTACACCGGTGTAGCCACCTTCCCCGACTACGCGGCCTGGGCACCGACCGGCACGACTTGTTCACCGGGAGAGGGGAATGGGACCACAACCCCCAACCGGGCCTTTTCCTTCCGCGTCCAACAATCCGGCACGAACTCCAATTACTGTACAAACTGGTGGGGAGCAAACGATACCCTAGGCACCGCCATCTACGCTGGTACTCCGACCTCAACCCAGACCATCATGAATTGTCCTACCTGCAATTCCGGTACCACCGTAACCTACATTCTCTATCAGGCGGACGCTCCGGCGACCCAACCGATCGCTAGTTATACGGGTCAGGTCACTATCACGGCGCTTGCGAACCCATAATGATGCTCTGGAGACTACCATCTCCCAATCCTGTGGATAATTTAGCATTCAGAACGACTTTGGTATGGTATACTTATCCAGTAGCGAGGCATTTCCTCTCCAATCACCAAAATTCAAGAAAAGAAAAGGTCGGAACGACAGTTTGTATGAAAAAATGAGGAATCACATTAATTTAGAGACCGTTATAGGAGGGATTGCGGTTGTAGGCATGGCCGCGTTTATGTTCAGTGGAGTAGCGGGGTCGTTCTGGTCCGTTTTGGACATCCAGCACGCTTTTGCCGGCACTTCCACTTCGACCAACCAGACCATTAACCTGACCGTGAACCAGGTTATCACGCTTTTTCTTTCCACAACGACGCTCACGCTGCCATCCCTCACGCCTGGCATCCCGGTTTCAGGGAATGCATCGGCAACCGTCACGACAAATGCCGACCAGGGTTTCCAGCTTCTCTTCAATCGCGTGAATAACCCGACCTCGACCCTAACCTACGGCGCCACCTCGACCTTCCCGGATGCGACGAACACCTGGAACCCGACGTTGTTCGGTGGTGTTGGTAACGCAACAGACACGACCCGCACAGTGGTTCAGTCGGACCTTTCTTTCCGCGTGGCATCCTCTGGAACCACCGGTTCGCTCCTGAACACTTCGTACTGGGGTTCGGTTGACACGGACGGTGTTGGGCAGGCGGAGTATGCAGGTTTCCCGACCACAAGTCAGGTCGTTGCTTCGACAAGTACTTATACCGGTGTCTCGCAGATCATCACCTATAAGGTACGTGCGGACGCTCCGCTGACGCAACGATCCGGTACTTATTCCGGTCAGATTACCATCACAGCGACGGCGCAGCCATAGTTTTACCCCGCTGGGGTTTCTTCTTGGGAAGAGCCTGTGACTCTCTCGACCTCAGCGGGTGCGTCGCCAACCGCTCGTGTAGTTCTCTGTCCCGTTTCTTTGGTAGATTGACAGAGAGCAAGAGTGGGGCCACAATTTCTCCTGAAGGAGTTCTCCTGCCTGAGGGGAGCGATGCTACCATAAATGTAATGAAGAGGAAAGTATTCAGCCTTTCGGTTCTTGTTCTGTCAGTCGTGTTCGGTATGTTGCTTTTTCCATCCGCAGGTTTTGCGCAGGTGGGTATTTCTTTGTTCCCGATTAAGTTTCGCGTGACGATAAACCCGGGCGATACGTACTCCGACACGGTCACGGTCATGAACCCGAACAGCTTTCCAATTGGTGTCCAGCCAGAGATCGAGAACATCGGTGGGGGCGATGAGGGCGCCATTACGCTCATTGCGGGCGATGCGCCCTACGGCCTCATGTCATGGATCCAGATGACCAAGGACCCGTTCACCCTAGCGCCGAACGAGCGACGCCAGGTACCTTTTAGCATCGTGATTCCCAAAGATGGTGAACCCGGTGGTCACTACGGAGCTATCCTTTTCCGAGCCATCCAACCCACGAATGGCACTTCCACTCAAAGTGGTGTAGGAGTCTCGGGACGCGTCGGGAGTGTCATCTTGGTAGAGGTTCCTGGAGCGACCCAAAAGACCGGAGAACTCTACAATTTTACGGGCCCGTCTTATATGTCTCACGGACCCGTCACGTTCACTTTTCATGTAAAAGACACAGGAAACACTCACTTTGATCCCACTGGTGCGGTGACAGTGAGCGGATGGTTCATGGCGGACGCGGTGCTTCCTTTTGAGTCGCGCGTCGTCTTCCCGGGGTACTCGCGGACTTTCACGGCCACATGGCCGTCCCGCTATGCTTTTGGCCCGCTCACAGCAAAGGTGGAGGTACAAATGCCGGATGGAGGTACACAGGTAGCTACCCTGTCCTTCTTCGCGTTTCCATGGCAGGAAGGCCTTATCGTAGTGGTGGGCCTTTCCGCTCTGTGGTTTGTGGCTCGCTTTTTCAAACGAAAGTTCAAGATCGTGAAGGTTTCCTAGTGCCCTACGTATGAATGCGTATCTTGCACCCTTTTGCTCGTTCTTTTCTCGCATTTTTTTCTGCGCTCGTTCTTTCGATTGAGTTCCCCGCGCTGCCGATAGCCCGTGCGCAGATTTTGACGACTTCGAGTTCGCAGACCGTGACTGTTGAGGTCTGCCCCTGCGAGATTCCTCCACCTCCTCCACCGCCCCCCCCACCGCCTCCCAGTGGAGGCGGTGGGGGTGTTTTCGGCGGCACTCTTCTGTCACCGCTTCCCCCCGCGCCGGCGCGCCCTATACCCTCGAAGCGCATTCTCCGGTCGGTGGATTTCAACCACGATGGCAAGGTGGACATTATCGACCTCTCCATCCTTCTCTACTACTACAACCGTTTTAGGCCAGGGGTCGACCGTGCGGATGTTGATATCAACGGTGATGGGGTCGTGGATCTAACCGATGTCTCTATCTTTCTCTATTATTGGGGCGGCTCCGGCGTCATCGAGGTGGCGAGTGGAACAGGAAATTGACCATGAGAAAGTTTTTTCCAATATTTATTGGATCCCTCGCGCTCCTTTGTGCGCCCGCTCTCGCGTCTGCGCGAGTAAGTTTCTCGTTCGAAGGATACACGCCGCCGGGACTTTCCGCCGCGGATTTTGGCGTTCGCATCCTCGTGGATTCAGATGAACCCGTAAATGCCTTTGATCTTATCGTGTCCTACCCAGTGGGGCTTGCAAAGCTTACCGGTATCGATACCAGCCGCTCCATTGCGGATCTCTGGCAGAGCTCTCTCACACCACCCGATGGGAACCAAGTCCCGCTCGTGGGCGCGGCTACCAAGCCGTTCATCGGGACCCACGGGGAGTTCGCGACCCTTATCTTTAATGGTCTGCGGGTTGGCTCAAGCACGCTCCATTTTGTCCAGGCGGATGTCTATCGTGCGGACGGAAAGGGGACGCTGGCCGAGGTGGAGACACAGGATCAGAGCCTTGCGCTCTACGCCGTGCAGGTGGAAACAACCTCCACAGAATCCGTGAGCGAGGCAAGCGGTGTAGGCCAGGTGCAAAATGGACCCACACCCGCAGGAGCGGGCCCCACTATCGGCGACCTTCGCATTGTGGACAACTCCTTCGCACCCGGAGAAAAACTTCTCATCTTTACGGTGGGAGAAACTAATGGCGTTCTCCGCCGTACAGCGGTCCGCACCCGTTCTTGGCTTTTTTGGAGCGCTTGGCAAGAGGCGCGGAACCCCTTTCCTGTTCCATCTGGCGCTTGGGCAGTGGATTTCGCCGCTGTCGACAGCCTTGGGAACGTAGCTGAGCGCGTGTTGTATCGTTCCGACATTATATTGGAGAAGGGAGGCCTCGTCCTCGCGGTTATCATTCTCCTTTTGCTCGCTCGATACTATTTTGTGCGGAGGAGAAGAAAGCGCGCGCTCCAAAGTGTACAATAAGAAGCATGGTGGGTTCCTTGCACTGTAGGGGGTGGATGCCCCGCACCGCAGCGCTGGCGGTTGTCTTTGCGCTCGCCGGATTCACGATGGCGCCTTGCGCGTCCGCACAAAGCGACGTCAGCCCGGCATCGCTCTATGTGAGCCCTTCCACAGGAACCTTCACAGTGGGGAGCACTTTCACGGTCTCCTTCTATCTGAACACCGGCGGTCAATCGGTGAACGCGCTTCAGGCAAACGTAATTTTCCCGCCGGACATGCTGCAGGTGGTCTCGCCCACCACCGGGACCTCTTTCGTTCAATTCTGGACCTCGCAGCCGAGCTATTCGAACGGGGACGGGACCCTTTCGTTTCAAGGAGCGGTCGCCGCGCCGGGCATTAATACCTCGGCAGGCCTCATTGCCACCGTCACCTTCCGGGTCACGGCTCTGGGGACCGCGGTCATTAAATTTGCAGATAATTCCCGCGTCCTTTTGAACGACGGCCAGGGAACGAACGTTCTGGGCCAGACGAGCGGGGCTATCTATTCGCTTGCACTGCCGCCGCCTGCCGGTCCGATCGTGACCTCGCCCACAGATCCTGACCAACAAAAATGGTACTCGAATTCCGATGTGTCCTTCGAGTGGCAACCGCAGGATGCTGCAGTCACGGGCTACAGCTATATCCTGAGCCATAACCCCTCCGACATTCCCGACGATATCGCGGAAGGGGACCAGACTTCCGTGTCCTATCCTAATCTCCCCGATGGCATCTATTATTTTCATATCAAGGCGCTCCGGAACGGAAGCTGGGGAGGCGTCACTTCTTATTCGGTGAAAATCGATGCCACGCCGCCCGCGACGTTTCCCATTGAGGTCTCGCCGGGTACGCGGACGACCCTCAGGAGTCCTATCATCTCGTTCATCACCACGGACAATCTCTCGGGCATCGACCACTATGAAGTGAAGGTGCTTCCGCTCACGCCCCTCCCGCCGTCCACGGGGAGCAACGCACCTTCGAGTGCCATCCAGCCTTTCTTCATCGAGGCCACAAGCCCCTATGTGCCGCAGCTCGATCTCGGGTCTTACGACATTATCGTTCGTGCTGTGGACCGCGCGGGGAATGAAACAGATTCGAAGACCCACATTGATGTGGTGACGCCGCTCTTCGAGGTGGTGAGCGGCGAGGGGCTTCGGGTGAACAACACCTTCACCATTCCTTGGCTCGGTCTCTGGGCTACTCTCGCGGCTTTGGTGCCCCTTCTTTCTTATTTCGCATGGAAAGTGCGTCGTTCCCATCGCTTGATACAGCTTAAGCTTGCGGAAGGCGCCCTCTCCGATCCGGTGATACGAAAACGTCTCGAGGAATTAAAAGCGAAGCGGCAGGAATATGCCAAGAAGGCGCTTCTCATATTTTTTGCCTTAGCATTCAGTCTCACGCTCGGGATTGGCTCGGTCCGCGCGGCCGCGACCTCCTCCATTTCTACCATTTCGCCGCCTCTCGTCACGCTCTATGGAAACAATATTTCAGACGCGGAGCTTCTCTACATCGGTGGGAAGTCCGAAGAGCTCGGTGCCACGGTCGAAGTCTATCTCCAGAACACCCACACGGGCGAGACGCTCTCTGAGGAGGCGGTGGTGGATCCCCAAGGCGAATGGTTCTACTCGTACCCCAAATTCCTCCAGGCAGGGAAGTATCTCCTTTGGACCCAGGTCAAGGCAGGCGACCAATTCTCGCCGCCGAGCCCGCAGCTCGAGGTGAACGTCGAGCCCACCGCGTTCCAGTTCGGCGCTTCCCGTGTGAGTTATGAACTTATTTATCTTGCGATCTCCGTCCTCCTCGCGCTTGTGATCCTCGGGTTCGTCAGTTTCATTCTCTACCACTTCGCTCAAGGGCGGCGGAAGCGCGCGCTCCTCGAGCGGGAGCTCCAGGAGGCGGAGGAGTCTATCCGGCGGGGGTTCGCCGTGCTCCGGCGCGACATTGAAGCGGAACTCGAGGTTATCCACCGCGCAAAACTGCAGGGGGAACTTGCTATCGACGAGCGGGTACGTGAAGAAAAGCTTATCCGTGACCTCGACCTCGTACGGCGCTACATCGGGAAGGAGGTTTGGGATCTTGAGCGGTTCCGGCACATAGAGTAAAGGTTTCGGAGCTTGGGAATTATCCACCGTCGGGGGTCCTTTGGGTACCCGATTGTGGTATACTCTAGGTATAAATTCTCTTTCTGGTATGCATAAGAGATTCGAGATTGGAACGGTTGTTATGGGATGTCTTCTCCTCGGAGGGATGAGCTTCCTTTTCTTCGGAGGTGGCTTTTTGGTATCTCTTTTTGCGCCAAACGTCCAAGCTGGTACTTCTACTTCTACCAATCAGACGGTGAGCGTCACCGTGAACCAGACTATTACGCTCACGCTTGCTTCCACGACGCTTACGCTCCCGACTCTCACGCCCGGTACTCCGGTCTCGGCGATGTCGTCAGCAACCGTCGTGACAAATGCCGACCAGGGCTTCCAACTTTCTTCAGCCGCGTGAACAACCCGACCTCGACCCTAATCTACGGCGCCACCTCCACCTTCCCGGATGCGGTCGCGTTCGACGGGACGACCAATACGACGACCGACACGACCGCAATCGGCGCGAACCTTCATTTCCGCGTGGCGTCCTCGGGGACACCAGGCGGCCTTTACAGCTCGAGTCTCTGGGGACCGAACGACTCGGACGGGATTGGGGAACGCGGAGTACTCGGGTTTTCCGACTACAAGCAAAGTCGTCGCCTCGACGAGCACCTACGCTGGTGTCTCGGAGACCATCACGTACAAGGGCGTGCGAACGCGCCAGGCACGCAGCGGTCCGGTAACTATACCGGCCAGATTACGATTACCGCGACGGCGCTACCGTAGTCGATCTACGGCGGAGACATAAACGGTTTGCCTTCCGAATCTTTTCTCCCGCACCATAAAGCATAGTGCGGGAGTTTTATTTGAAGTCCGTCGGTTTCATGGTACGATAGGAATACTATGGTTCGCATGCTTGCGAAGGATATCGGTGGGCATGAAGGGAAAGAAGTAGAACTCCTGGGGTGGGTGGACACCCGCCGTGACCACGGGAAGCTCATCTTCATCGATCTTCGGGATCGATCGGGGATTTCCCAGCTTGTGTTCAAGCCGACGGAGAAGGCAACGCATGTGGCCGCGGAGCAACTCCGATCCGAGTGGGTTATCCGGGTGAAGGGAATGGTAGGGAAGCGTCCGTCGGGGATGGAGAACCCCAAGATCCCGAACGGGGCATTCGAGATTCCCGTCACCGAGCTCGAGGTTCTCAACGAAGCGAAGACGCCGCCGTTCGATCTCGCGGGTTCGGGGCTCGAGGTGAGCGAGGATGTACGGATGCAGTATCGGTACCTCGACCTCCGCCGCGCGCGCCTCCAAAAAAACCTTCGGCATCGGGCGAAGGTGTTTCAGCACATCCGGGATTTCTTGACGGCGCGCGAGTTTGTCGACGTGGAAACCCCCATCCTCACGAAATCAACGCCTGAAGGCGCGCGGGACTATCTCGTGCCTTCCCGGCTTCACCCCGGCACCTTCTACGCGCTCCCACAGGCTCCCCAGCAATACAAGCAGCTCTGTATGGTGGCGGGTCTTGAGCGGTATTTCCAGATTCCGCGCTGTTTCCGCGACGAGGACACCCGCGGTGACCGTCAGCCGGAGTTCACCCAGCTGGATCTTGAGATGAGCTTCGTGGAGCGTGAGGATGTGATGGCCCTGAATGAGGAGCTCCTAGTCTCTATTGTGAAAACGCTCTATCCGGAGAAGAAAATTCAAGATATCCCGTTCCCGCGCCTCACGTATGCGGAAGCCATGAAGAAGTACAAGACGGACCGGCCGGACCTTCGAAAGGATACGAACGACCCGAATCTACTCGCTTTTTGCTGGGTCATCGATTTTCCCTTTTTCGAGAAGACGGACAAGGGCGGGTGGACCTTCACGCATAACCCGTTCTCCGCTCCGAAGCCGGAATTCATGGACGATCTTCTCGCGAAGCGGAATATTCCGGACATCCTGACGAGCCAGTATGATGTGGCGCTGAATGGCTGGGAGATCGGTGGAGGAAGTATCCGGAACCACAAATCCGAAGCTTTGAAAGCGGCACTCTCTATCATGGGATACTCGGACGAGCGCATTAATGCAAATTTTGGTCACATGCTTGAAGCTTTTGATTTTGGAGCGCCGCCGCATGGCGGAATCGCTTGGGGGCTCGACCGGCTCGTGATGATTCTGGAGAACGAATCAAACATCCGGGAGGTCATCGCGTTCCCGAAGACCGGTGACGGGCGCGACTTCATGATGCATGCGCCCTCAGCGGTATCGCCGGAGCAGCTTCACGAGTTGCACATCAGTATTGAAAAGAAAGAGGATTAGAATCATGTCACACCAAAAAGCAGAACGAACCTTGGTTGTTGTAAAACCCGATGGGGTCCAACGAGGACTCATCGGTGAGGTTATCCAACGATATGAACGAACCGGTCTGAAACTCGTCGGTGTCAAAATGGTTGTGCCGACCGAGGAGTTTGTGCGCAAGCACTATATGCTCGATCCTGAGTGGCCAATGAAGAACGGTTCCAAGAGTATTGAGGCCTACCGAAAACAAGGAAAGAAACCTCCCTCCGAGGACCCATTGGAGATGAACCGGATGACACTCGCGAAACTCACGAAGTATATCGCGTCAGGGCCGGTCATCGCCATGGTGTGGGAAGGCATTCATGCGGTGGGTATCGTGCGAAAAATCACGGGCGGCACCGAGCCCCTCACAACGGATGTAGGAACAATCCGGGGCGATTTTACCATCGACTCGTACGAAATCTCGGACGTGGATGGCCGCGCGGTACGCAACCTCGTCCACGCCTCGGGGTCTCCCCAAGAAGCCGAAATGGAAATTCCGCTGTGGTTCAAGCCGGAGGAGCTCCATAGGTACCGCCTTATCAATGAAGAAATCCTCTACGACGTGAATCTCGACGGGATTCTGGAATAGTATGGAACAAGGTAAGCCTGATCCGCGGCTCCATATCATTACCGTCACGGGCATCATCGAACGTGACAGGAAATACTTGATTTTGAAGCGTTCTGAGCGCGAAATCGTTTACCCAGGGTGGTGGACGGTGCCGGGCGGGAAGTTCGTCCGGCATGAATACGAAGGACTTCCGAAGACCGAAGGGTCCGATGGTTGGTATCGCGTCGTTCAGTTCGTCTTGGAAAAAGAGATTCGTGAGGAAGCGGGACTCGAAGTGAAGGATGTTTGCTATCTCACTGATATGACCTTCATTCGTCCCGACAATATTCCGGTGTTGGTACTCTCATACTGGTGCCGATGGGTGCGCGGAGAGGTGAAACTCGGCAAGGATATGACGGGGTCGGCCTGGATAACACCGGAGGAAGGAAAAAAATATCAGATCATCCCGGGTATCTTGACGGAGATAACAGAAGTAGACCACCTCATCCTCAAAGAATCGACAAGCGGCAAAGGAAGTTGACGCAGAGCAAGGGTTGTGACGTGCTTGCTTCGCATTGAAAAAACATTGCCGGCGATAAGTTTTTCGCCGGCGTTTTTATCCACAGACGCGGATTGCGTAGGGCTTGAGGCGTACGGCCCCGGGGTATAATGGGGATAGATCCTGCCCTTTGATTCCGGATCATGTAATCACAAAATGAGATTGCAGTATTCGCCGATTCGATTGAGGAATTAATCTTCTTCGTAAGGATCGGAACGAGCAAACTCACGTGGCATTTAGCCGGGAACCTCAAGGGCAGGATCGATCGTAATCAGTGCCCCGCTTGTCCAATCAACACGCGGGGTTTTGGTTTCTCGGTGGGGGACCACGCTAGTGGTATAATGGTGGGCAGTTCTGCAGTTCACATAGGACAAGGAGCTGTGGCGATGACACCAATGAGCCGGGTAGTTATCAAGGAACTCCTGCAATTCATTCGAGTCGCGTGTTTGCAGGAGGAGATTTCATTTGGGAGCGTCGAATTTAAGAAACAGGTCCAGGGCGCGAAAGCGGCGGTTGATTGGAAGCCAGAAGAGGACGGAGAGGTGACGCGCATCGTGCGGACGATCCGGTCATCTGAAGGACCTGTTCTCCCGGCAGAAGAAGCCCTCCGTGTCGCGGAGGTCCCACCGGAGCCACTCGAGGTATGGGAGCGGCAAGCGATTGTGGAGTTTCTGACGTTCATTGAGGTCACCAAGAGACTTCCAGATCAGTTCTGGGTCGCGCGATATAAGAGCACGGCGTTCCGCGAAAAAATGGGAGCGGTCGAATGCGCACTTCGCTGGACACCCGAGGAGCAGAAAGAGGTCGAGGAGCTTACCAAGGTTTTCCCCAAAGGCTTCGGTGCTACCAAGGAGAGAGCGACCAAGAACTTTAACGCGTGGCTCAAAATCGCAACGAGCATTGCGCTTGTCACCACAGTAGGTGCGACAATCGGCTTCGTGCACCACAGGCGGAGAAAAAAACAAAAGAAAAGCGCCAAGGAATAATTCCGAGGCGCTTTCCTTATTTGTCGGGCCGCCGGGAATCGAACCCGGTCTACATGCACCCCATGCATGCGTACTACCGGTATACGACGGCCCGCGTCTTTCTTTTAGCCATTGAAGTATGGCATTTCATTCCAGGCCCGGCAAGGCTTTATAGAAGATGGACAGTAAGGGAGTTCTGTGGTACGATAGAAACAGTTCGTTCTAACATCAGAAACCACAATTAATTATTCCATTTGGAAGGAAGGAATAATATGGAGCAGACAGAAAGTGGTGGCGGGCAGCGGCAATCACCGGCGCCCATGCACGCATTTTATTTCCCTGGGCCAACCCAGCCCGTTCGGTGGGCGCGTGATCAGTCTGAGGTATCTCGATTGAGGGCTGAGCTTGAAGCTGCGGTCGCTGATAGGCTGAGAGAGTACAAAGAAGCTCAGGGGCCACAGGAACCTCCTCTGATTGGTTGCTAGCAATTCCCTCCGTTCTTTCTCCAAACAAAAGACCCCATCTTCTGGGGTCTTTTCCTTTTCGTGCTGATTTGCTACCTACGCGTTTGCCGGTGCGGTTTTCTTGGTGCGAGTCCGTTTCCCACGGGTCAAAACTTTGAGACATTTCGTGCAGACAAACGAACGTCTTCGGGGGTTAAGGAGGCTCGTCCATTGCAGATTAGCTTTTTTCCGCCCAGAAGTAGTCGGGTTGTAGTGGGCGCGGAGCAACTTTCGCGTTCCGCCCATCTGATAGGATTTTCCGCATCTTTCACACGCGCGCATAGTAGGTCCAGCTTACACGCTGGCGGTGTTTGTTGTCAACGGTATCGCCGGTTAGCCGATGACCGTCTCCTTGTAGGTTTGTTTCACGAAATCGATCTCGTAGAACTTGAAATCCTGCCCCGTCTGCACTTGCAGAATGATGGGATTGGGATTCCCGGGTACTAGGAACTGGACGTTCCCGCCGACCGAGCTGCCGGGCGCCATCGAGCTGAACTGGCCTGTGATGTTCGTCGCCATGAAGTTATCTCCGTTCAGGTTGACGATCTGGAAGGTGCTCGAAGCATCGAATGCGCTGTAGGAGGTCGCGTCGCTTGTATAGACTTTAAAATTCAACGTGATAGTTCCATCGGTCGCCTGCGAGACACTATCCACGGTGATGGTGAGCGGGGCCTGGGGCTGGAGGCTCGGGCTTGAGGAGGCGGCGAGTACGATGGCGGTTGGGATGGAGACCTCCTCAGAAGAATTGTTGCCCGTAGGCCCTTCGGTTGGCGCAGGCGTGGGGGAGGTCGTCGTGGGAGATGGCGTCGGGCTTGAAGGCGTGGTAGGCTCTGTCTTTTGTGCAAGTTGGGTTTGGAGTTCTAAGTTCTTCACGTCGGCATCAAGCCCCGAGATCCGATCGAACATAAAATAGAACCCCGCGAGTACGAGGAGCGCGAAGACGACCACTAAAATGTAGGGACCCCGATCAGTTCGTTCCATAATGCTTATTCTACCATATCCCGTTTCCGGTGGTGTATACTGAAACAGCGAATCTATTACTAACTATGGATATTCCCATCCTTATCTACGAGATTATCGTTTTGGTTTTCTCCGCCGTCGTCCACGAGGTGTCGCACGGCTTTATGGCGGAACGCCTCGGGGATCCCACCGCGCGGCTCGCGGGGCGCTTGACCCTGAATCCCCTGAAACACCTCGACCCGTTCGGTTCCGTGCTCTTGCCGCTCCTCATGCTTCTTTCGGGGACTGGTATCGTTTTCGGGTGGGCGAAACCGGTGCCCTACAACCCCTACCAGCTCAAAGACCCAGCGAAGGGGGGAGCGCTCATCGCCGCCGCGGGTCCCGCCTCGAACCTCGCCATCGCGGCGGTCTTCGCACTTTTCTTCCGGGTCCTCGCGGCCGCCACCGGGCCCGTCCCGGGTTCAGCTGCGGCGCTCCTGCTCCTTACGGGTCTCATCGTGCAAGTGAATTTAATGCTCGCCATCTTTAATCTAGTACCGATTCCGCCCCTCGATGGTTCCAAGATCCTCATCGCGTTTTTGCCCGCGTCAGCCGGCAGAGCTTTCGGGAGTATTGAACGCTACGGTTTCCTTTTGGTACTTCTCTTCATCTTCTTTGGGTTTTCCATCATCGCTCCAGTTATCGGTGCCCTGTTCCACCTTCTTACGGGAGCGTGAGGGGTTGGGATTGACATATTCACGGCTTTTTCTCTATACTTACGGGGCACTCGAAATTCCTTACCATGCCTACAGTGCATCAACTGATCAAGCGCGGGCGCTCGAGCGCGGTCTCCAAGGCCAAGGCGCCGGCTTTGCGTTCCTATTTCAATTATCTCAAGAACCGACCGGTGGATTCACCATCGCCGTTCAAGCGCGGTGTCTGCCTCAAGGTATTCACCACCACGCCGAAAAAGCCGAACTCTGCACTTCGGAAAGTCGCACGTGTGCGTCTCACGAACGGTATGGAGGTCACGGCCTATATTCCCGGTGAAGGACACTCGCTTCAGGAGCACTCTGTGGTGGTCGTGCGCGGTGGCCGCGTGAAGGATCTTCCCGGCGTGCGCTATCACATCATTCGCGGTGTTCTCGACACCACGGGCGTGGAGGCGCGGCATCAGCAGCGATCGAAGTACGGCGCAAAGCGCCCTAAGAAATAGCATGCGTAAGCGCGGGTATTACAAGCGGCGGGAACACGCGGTGGATCCAGTCCATGGCCGCGTTGACGCGGCGCGGTTCATCAACTACCTCATGGTGGGTGGTCGGAAAACCGCCGCGGAGAAAAATTTCTATGGAGCTCTGAAGATCGTAGAGACGACCGCGAAAGAGGACCCGGTGAAGGTGTTTGAACGGGCACTCCAGAACGCGACGCCGCTCCTTGAGGTGATGTCACGGCGCGTCGGCGGCGCAAACTACCAGATCCCGCGCGAGGTGCGCCCCGAGCGGAAGTTTTTCCTTGCGTGTCACTGGCTTATCGCGGCAGCGCGCGCCAAGAAAGGAAAGCCCATGGCGGCCAAGCTTGCGGAAGAAATCCTCGCGGCCTCCAAGGGCGAGGGGTCGGCGATCAAGAAAAAGCAGGATATGCATCGGATGGCGGAGGCGAACCGAGCGTTCGCGTCCCTGATCCGCTAACGCACGGAGCGAGCCCTGAAACCAAACCCGGCTCGCCAAAGCGAGCCGGTTTCCATACTACAACGTATGCCCAGACAGTATCCCATCGAGAAAGTCCGCGACATCGGTATTATCGCACACATCGACGCGGGCAAGACCACGGTTTCCGAGCGGGTGCTTTTCTACACCGGCGTTTCGCACAAGATCGGAGAGGTGCACACGGGTGACACCGTGATGGACTGGATGGAGCAGGAGCGGGAGCGCGGCATCACGATTACCTCGGCTGCCACAACCTGTTTCTGGATACCCACCTATCGCAAAGGGGACAAGAAGTACGAGCACCGCATCAACCTCATCGACACCCCGGGCCACATCGATTTCACCGTCGAGGTGAAACGATCTCTCCGTGTCCTGGACGGCGCCGTCGTCGTTTTTGACGGCGTGGCGGGCGTGGAACCTCAATCGGAGACGAACTGGCGATACGCCGACGAGTATGTCGTCCCGCGCATGTGTTTCGTGAACAAGCTCGACCGGATGGGCGCGGACTTTTACGCGGACATGCAGAGCATCCATGAGCGGCTCACCCCGAACGCGGTGGCGCTCCAGCTCCCCGTGGGTATCGAGGACAATTTCTCAGGCATCATCGACCTCCTCACGATGAAGATGTACACGTCCGAGGGGGACAAGGGGGAACGGCTCATCGAGAAAGAAGTGCCCGCGGAGATGAAAGTGAAAGCGGATGAGTATCGCCATATCCTCGTCGAGAAGATTGCGGAGACCGACGACATCCTCATCCAGAGATATTTAGATAACAAGGAAATTTCGGTCGAGGAGCTCAAGGCTGCGCTTCGCAAAGCGACACTCGCGGTGAAACTCATCCCGGTGCTCTGCGGATCGGCGCTCAAGAATAAGGGTGTCCAGCTTATGTTGGATGCCGTGGTGGACTACCTGCCATCGCCGAACGACATGCCGGCCACGAAAGGTATCGACCCCGCGACCGGCGCCGAAGTGGAGCGTCACCCGAAGGATGACGAGCCTTTCGCCGCGCTGGCCTTCAAGATCGCGGCCGATCCCTTTGTGGGGTCGCTAACGTACTTCCGCGTATATTCGGGAACGCTGAAGCGCGGAAGCTATATTATGAATGCGACGAAGGGGGACCAGGAACGCATCGGGCGCATCGTGCTGATGCACGCAAACCATCGCGAGGAAGCGGAGGAAGTCCACGCGGGCGATCTCGGAGCGCTCGTAGGCCTCAAAAATACCACGACGGGGGATTCGCTCGTGGATCCGGAACATCCCATGGTGCTCGAGACCATCACGTTCCCGGAGCCCGTGATTTTCATCCGCATCGAGCCGAAAACCAAGGTAGACCAGGAGAAGATGGGGGTGGCCCTGCGACGCCTCGCGGAAGAGGACCCCACCTTCCGCGTGAAGGGAGACGAGGCGACCGGGGAGACCATCATCGGTGGAATGGGTGAGCTCCACCTCGAGATCATTGTCGACCGAATGAAGCGCGAGTTCTCAGTCGAGGCAAATGTCGGCCGCCCGCAGGTGGCGTATAAGGAGACCGTGAAGGGGAAAGCGGAAGCGGAAGGAAAATATATTCGACAATCCGGTGGCCGCGGGCAGTATGGGCATGTCTGGCTTCGGGTCCAACCGATGGAGCGAGGGAAGGGTTTCGAGTTCTTGGACGAGATCAAGGGTGGTGTTATCCCGCAAGAGTTCATTGCTCCGACCGAGAAGGGCGTGCGCGAGGCGCTTGATAAGGGCGTGCTCGCGCCGGCTATCCGTTGACCGACATCGAGGTGACGCTCTTCGATGGTTCCTTCCACGAAGTGGACTCCTCGGAGTTCGCGTTCAAGATCGCGGCTTCGATGGCCGTGCAGGAGGCGACGAAGCGTGCGAAGCTCGTGCTCTTGGAGCCCGTGATGAAAGTGCAGGTCATTACCCCACCCGATTTCCTGGGTGATGTGACGGGAGATCTCTCGTCCCGCCGCGCCAAGATCACGTCGATGGGGGAGCGCGGCTCCGCGCGTATCGTGGACGCCGAAGTGCCGCTCGCGGAGATGTTCGGCTATGTTACCAACCTTCGCTCGATGTCCCAGGGTCGTGGCAGCTTCACGATGGAATTTTTGAAGTACGACGAGGTCCCGGCGAGTGTCGCGCAGGTCATCATCGAGGGGAAAGCGAAGAAGTAACCCTACCTGTTCCAAGGATTTCGAGTTAGAACTTATATACTTATCCACACCTTGGTCGGGAACTTGACATTTCAAGGGGTTTCCGCAAGAATGAGCTTGCACACTTTGGACCCGTGTGAGGACGGGTTCGAAGAATTCTCGAAATTTTATTAGGTCGAAACCAAAAACAAATTTAAATAGAAACAATACACTATGGCAGAAAAAGAAAAATTCGCAGCGGTCGAAGCCGCACGTGAACGTCGGCACCATCGGTCACGTCGACCACGGCAAGACGACCTTGACCGCGGCGATCACGCACGTGTTGCACATGAAGGGTCTCGCAAAGAAAGGAGGAAGGCGTGAACGAGATCGACAACGCTCCGGAAGAGAAGGCGCGCGGTATCACTATCGCGCTGCACCACTCGGAATATGAGTCGGAGAAGCGCCACTACGCGCACATCGACGCTCCGGGACACGCGGACTACATCAAGAACATGATCACGGGCGCCGCCCAGATGGACGGCGCGATCCTCGTGGTCGCCGCGACGGACGGCCCGATGCCGCAGACGCGCGAGCACATCCTTCTGGCCACCAGGTAGGCGTGCCGAAGATCATCGTCTTCCTGAACAAGTGCGACATGGTGGACGATCCGGAACTCATCGATCTCGTGGAATCCGAGGTGCGCGAGCTTCTGAAGAAGTACCGGCTTCGACGGGCGACAACGACCCCGATCATCCGCGGTTCGGCACTCAAGGCGCTTGAGCACGAAATCGCCGGATGACGCGGCCGCGAAGCCGATCCTGGACCTCGTGAAGGCGCTGGACGACTATATTCCGGACCCGGTCCGCGAAATGGACAAGCCGTTCCTTATGCCGATCGAAGACATCTTCTCGATTGAAGGCCGCGGCACGGTCGTGACCGGGCCGCATTGAGCGCGGCAACGTCAAGGTGAACGAGGAAGTGGAGATCGTCGGTCTCCGCCCGACGCCGAAGACGGTCGTGACGGGCATCGAGATGTTCAACAAGATCTTGGACGAGGGCCGGCCGGCGACAACGTCGGTGTGCTGCTCCGCGGCTTCAAGAAAGAGGACGTGGAGCGCGGGCAGGTCATCGCGAAGCCGGGTTCGCGTCACGCCGCACACCGAATTCGAGGCCGAAGTGTACGTGCTCTCGAAGGAGGAAGGCGGACGCCACACGCCGTTCTTCAAGGGCTACAAGCCGCAGTTCTACATCCGCACGACTGACGTGACCGGCGAGGTCACGCTGCCCGCAGGGCACGGAAATGGTCATGCCGGGCGACACCGTGACGATCACCGTCAAGCTCATCGCTCCGGTGGCGCTCGAAGAGAAACAGCGCTTCGCCATCCGCGAAGGCGGCAAGACCGTCGGCGCCGGCGCCGTGACGAAGATCATCAAATAACGGAAAGCCATCCGGCTTATACGGCCACCCGCACCTTACCAACCACATGGCAAAGAAAGAAGAACAGCGCACAAAGAAAGTCTGCGCCTGCAGGGTCAAGTCCTACGATCGCGAAGCTCATCGACAATTCGGTGCGCCAGATCATCGAAGCCATCGGAGCGCCAAGGCGGCGAAGGTCATCGGACCGATGCCGCTTCCGACGGAGTTCAAGAAGTACACCGTGAACCGTTCGACCTTCGTGCACAAGAAATCGCGCGAACAGTTCGAGACTGCGCGTGCACAAGCGCCTGATGGACATCCTGAACCCGCACCAGAAGATAATTGAATCCCTCGAGGGATCTGAACCTTCCGGCGGGGGTGGATGTGGAGATAAAGATGAGCTAAGGGAAGGATTGGTATCGCTCATGAAGAACCGCCCTCATTCAAAGAATGGGGGCGTCGCTTTTGCAATAGCATAGAGCATGGAGGAGTTCGTGGAGCGGGTGATAACCACCTTCCGACCGAAGTGGCGCGAGCAGTGAATACATCGCTGTCCGGAAAGGATAATCGCCATATGGGTGACCACTTTTTCAGAGAGACTCGCCCTGCGTTTCAGGTAAAGAACATATCCAGACGGGTGAGCTTTCGAGCTCTTCTGCCGTCACGTTTGATGCCAGGGGAGGCAATGTCAGGCGTACCGCTCGGTATACTGCACGGACGAACGCCGTGCAATCAAAATCGGCTGAATAAGACCTTCCAAGATACAGGAGGGCTTCTCTTTCAACCCTTTCAGCCGTTTCCTTGGTAAAGGACATAGGCATTTCTCCTTATGGCGTGCGGATTTGGAGGGACTCGGGACTATGATATGGCATTGAAAAGCATTGTCAATCTGAGTCGAGCAGGGAGTTGACGAAATTCGCGGCTCCTATAGGATACGTGAGGTTTAGCCAGTGTGGTTCGGTAGTAGAACTCCAGGCTTGACTTGGTGTTCTCTGTCCCTCACCCCTTGGAAACTTTCCCCCAGCGATGCTGGACCAGGAACAGCCCAACGGGTCGAGCATAGCGAATCGTGGAGTTGGGAAGCTGCGTGCTACCCCAAGTGGTTCTATCTACGTTATACGAAGCATGGAGAAAGTTACGCTCAAAAAACTGAAAATGACGCAGGTCTGGAAAGACGACGCCGTCGTCCCCGTAACCGTCCTCACTCTTTCTAAGGAAGGCGATGTCGCATCCCTCGGTGTCTTCAAGGTAGGCGATCTTGTAAAGGTTACCGGTACCTCGAAGGGGAAAGGATTCCAAGGCGTCGTGAAACGGCACGGCTTCCACGGTGGTCCTCGGAGTCACGGTCAAAAGGACCGCCTCCGCTCGCCCGGTTCCATTGGTCCTACGGCGCCGCAGCGCGTGCTGCCGGGCCGCAAGATGGCGGGACACATGGGGGCGGCGCGGGTTACCGTAAAAAATCTTTTAGTGGCAGACGTGAAACCGGAAGAGCGGACACTCCTCGTACGGGGCGCGGTGCCAGGCGCGCGCGGAAGTGCAGTTATCGTGCGAAAGGATTCTTAACTATTACCATGGATGCTGAGCTTTTGAATCGCGAGAACAAGAAGGTAGGAACGGTGAGCGTCCCGGACGCCGTTTTTGCGCGAAAGTGGAACGCCGATCTGGTCCATCAAGTGGTGACGGCAGAGCGTGCCAACGCGCGGAATCCCATTGCACACACAAAGGATCGGAGTGAGGTGCGTGGCGGTGGTAAGAAGCCGTGGGCGCAGAAACACGCCGGGAAAGCCCGTCATGGATCGACCCGTTCGCCCCTTTGGGCGGGTGGAGGTGTTACCTTCGGGCCGCGCAAAGACCGCGATTTCACTCAGAAAATCAACAAGAAGATGCGGCGGGCAGCTCTTTACTCGCTACTTTCGCGGAAGCTCAAGGACGGCGAAGTGAAGTTTCTTGAGGATCTGAAGCTCCCAGAGCGGAAGACCAAGCAGGTCGCTCTCATGCTCAAGGGATTTTTCAAAACACCGCAGAGCGTTCTCATTGTCCCTGCCAAAGGGAATATCGATATTTTTCATGCAGGCCGGAACATTCCGCGCATCGCCATCACCGCAGCGCCGTCGCTTGGCGTCTACGAATGCTCAACCCACCGCTATCTCATGATCGAGAAGGCCGCCATTCTGGAGCTCACTCCGTCAAAATAACCCTATGAGCCTTTTAAAGAAAAAAGCGAAGCCCGAGCCGGCGGAAACCGCCGTTCCGACGGAGGTCCCAACGGAGAACAAGCCGACGGTCCTTTCCGGCAGCGTTTTCCAGAGCGTCATTCGTCGCCCGCATGTGAGCGAAAAGACCGCGCGCACGGAGGTGAACCGGCAGTACGCCTTTGAGGTGCATCCGGACGCCAACAAATCCGTGGTGCGGGAAGAGGTGGAGCATCTCTATCGCGTGACTGTGGAACGGGTGAACATCGTGCGTCTCAAGGGCAAGCCTAAGCGATGGGGTTCCCACGCCGGTTCCCAGTCCCCGCGGAAGAAAGCCATTGTTACCCTGAAAGCAGGACAGAAGATCGATACTATCTAATCATGAAACAGTTCGGACCCTACACCGCTTCGCGCCGGAATTACTCCACTGTTGACTACGGTGGCCTCACGCGTTCCAAGCCGCACAAAGCTCTTACGCGGAACCTTCCTTCACACGCAGGCCGGAACCATTCCGGGCGCATCACCGTGCGGCACCAGGGCGGGGGCAACAAGAGGACCTACCGCGACGTGGATTTCAAGCAGAACAAGATCGGCGTCATGGGACGTGTGGAGAGCATCGAATACGATCCCTATCGCACGGCGTTCATCGCTCTCGTGGTGTATCGGGACGGCGACCGTCGCTACATCTTGGCGCCCCAGGGGCTTCAAGTAGGCGCCTCCATTATCACGTCCGAGGACGCACCGTTCGAAGTCGGGAATCGCACGAAGATGGAACGCATCCCGGCGGGCACTTTTGTATACAATGTGGAGCTTGCGCCCGGACGCGGTGGCCAGCTTGCGCGTTCCGCGGGATCTTCGGCGCAGGTCCTCGCGAACGAGGACGGCTACACGCACCTTCGGATGTCCTCCGGCGAGGTTCGTAAGGTTCTCTGGACCTGTCTCGCTTCTATTGGGCAAGTTTCAAATCCCGAACACAACCTCACGGTGATTGGTAAAGCGGGGCGCTCCCGGTGGCTCGGTGTTCGGCCCACCGTCCGCGGTACCGCGATGAACCCCCGCGACCATCCCTATGGAGGCGGTGAAGGCCGCCAGCCGCGCGGTACGCGTCGGCCCAAGACCAAGTGGGGGAAGATCACCGGTGGTCGCAGGACGCGGAACAAGAAGAAGTGGTCGTCGAAGCTCATCCTCGAGCGACGGAAGAAGAAATAATCTATTATGTCTCGATCATCCAAGAAGGGCCCGTGGGTCGACCCGCGGCTCCTCAAGAAAATCAATGGCGTGAAGCCCGATGGGAAGACCGTCATCAAGACCTGGTCGCGTTCCTCCGAAATCTCTCCGGAGATGGTCGGACACGTGTTCGGTGTCCACAACGGCAAGCAATTCATCGAAGTTCACGTGGGCGAGGATATGGTGGGGCATCGTCTGGGGGAGTTCTCGCTGACCCGGAAGTTCGTGAAACACGGCGGCAAGATGCAGAAAGACCTTGAGCAGTCCGCCGCGCAGACGCCGGCCGTAGCCCCCAAGAAATAACCCATGGCTACCACCGTCACCGTAAAACTTCGCTATCTCCACATTTCGACCCGCAAGGTTCGCTCGGTTGCAGACCTCATCCGGGGCCTTTCAGTGAACCACGCAGAGGCGCAGCTTTCGCTCTCGCCCCGGCGCGCGAGCGCGCCCATCCTGAAGCTCCTTCGAAGCGGGGTGGCGAGCGCGCAGGCGGTGTTGAAAGCCGAACCGAAGCAGCTGGTAATACGGGAGGTACGCGTGGATCAGGGGCCTCGCATGAAGCGATACACACCGCGGGCACGCGGGTCAATGAGCAAGATTGAGCGAAAGACAAGCCACGTGACAATCGTTCTCGGCGTCGTGGAAGCGACACCGAAGCGGACCTTCACCTTCCGACCGAAACCCAAGAAAGAGAAGGAGAAAGAGTCGAAGTCGAAGCGGGCACCGAAAGCCGGTGAACCCCATGAGCACGACCACGAGCCGGCTGCGAAAGCGGCGCCCGCGGTGAAGCGCTCGCCCGCGAAGGAGGGCGGCTGGCGCCGGGTTTTCCGTCGCAAAGCCGTTTAGAAAGTTTGCGAATCCTCGCTCACTAAGGTATCGTTCCCTAAGCTTATGGCACAGAAAGTCAAACCCAACACGTATCGTCTCGGTATCACGCAGCCCTGGTCTAGCCGGTGGTTTTACCACAAATCCCAGAGCTTCTTTCTCGAGGAAGACGAGTTCATGCGCAAGTTCATTACCAAGCGCATTCTCCAAGCGGGCATTGCTTCTATCGAGATCGAGCGTACCACCCAGATGATCCGAATCTCTATTCACGCAGGGCGCCCCGGCCTCATCATCGGCCGCGGGGGCAAGGGGATTGAGGAGCTGAAGGACGGACTCATGAAAGGGATGGCAGCGCTCCGCACGGCGCGTGGCGTGCCTCCGAAGTTCGCTCTGTCCCTAAACATCGAGGAGCTTCGGCGCTCCGACGTATCCGCGCAGGTGACGGCGCAGCAAATCGCTTTCGATCTGGAGAAACGGCAGCCCTATCGGCGGGTGATGAAGCGTGCCATCGAGGCCGTGATGCAGAACCGCGACGTGAAGGGCGTGAAGGTGCGCCTCTCGGGCCGTCTCAACGGAGCGGAGATCTCGCGAGCGGATTGGCTGGCGCAGGGGAAGATGCCTCTCCAGACACTTCGCGCGAATATCGACTACGCGGAGGCAACCGCTTTCAACAGCTACGGTACGATAGGCGTGAAGGTATGGATCAACAAAGGCGAGGTTTTCCAGAAGCCGGCGGAGCCAAACAACAGCCGTAACGCATAACCATGCTACAGCCCAAGAAACAAAAGTTTCGGAAACAGCAGAAGGGCCGTTCGCGGTCCCGGATGACGGAGACCAGGGGGATCACCGTGAGTTTCGGTCGCTTCGGCCTCCAGGCGCGCTCGGCGGCGTGGGTCACCGCGCAGCAGATCGAGGCAGCCCGAAAGGCTATCACGCATGCCTTGAAGCGCGAAGGGCGCCTATGGATCCGCATCTTCCCGGACAAGCCCATTACCAAGATGCCGCCTGAGGTTACCATGGGAGGCGGAAAGGGCGATGTCGATCATTACGTGTTTCCCGTGAAGCCCGGCCGTATCCTTTTTGAGGTGGACGGGGTTCCCGAAGCCACCGCGCGCGAGGCGATGCGTCGCGCGGGTCACAAGCTCCCGGTCCGCACGGGCGTCGTTGTGAAACCATAACCCATGAAAAAGAAAGAATTCGAACAACACAAGTCAAAGCCACCGTCCGATCTTGAACGGGAGATTTTAGAGTACCGCACGAAGCTCCGCAGTCTTCGGTTCGATCTCGCGGCCGGCAAAGTGAAGAATATCAAAGAGATCCAGGCCGTGAAGAAGAGCATCGCCCAGCTTCTCACCCTTCGTCGCCAAGACCCCGACAATCAATAACATGCGTACCCTTGAAGGGACCGTCGTGTCCGACAAAATGCAAAAGACGAGAGTGGTCGAGGTGGAGCGCCAGAAGCGTCACCCGCGCTACCTGAAGTACTACCGCGTCACCGCGCGCTTTAAGGCGCACGATGAGGCGAACGAGTACCACACGGGCGACCGCGTGCGTATCCGGGAGTCGCGCCCCCTTTCCCGCGGTAAGCGGTGGACCATCGTCGGAAAAGTGGAAACCAAGTAAAGAACCGTAAACCATGATTCAAGAACGAGCCATCCTGAAGGTTGCGGACAACAGCGGCGCAAAGACCGTGCGGTGTTTCCGCGTCCTTGGTGGCAGCCGGCGGCGCTATGCCCGCATCGGCGACATCATTGTCGCATCGGTGCAGGTCGCGGAGCCCCGCAAGCAGGTGAAGAAGAAGGATGTGATTCGGGCGCTCATCGTTCGCCAGCGCGCCCCGTGGCGCCGCCCCGACGGTTCCTACATCCGTTTCAGCGACAACGCCGTAGTTCTCCTCGATAAGCAGGAGCCCCGCGGCACGCGCGTTTTCGGTCCCATCCCGCGCGAGATAAAGGAGAAAGGATACGACACCATTGCCTCGCTCGCCGAGGAGCTGGTCTAGCACTACCATGGAAACACCTACCATCATCAAGTTTGTGAAGAAGGGGGATACCGTGCAGGTCCGCATCGGCAAGGATCGCGGCAAGACGGGCAAGGTGGTCCGCGTACTTTCCGACCGAGGGAAAGTTATTGTGGAGGGGCTGAATCTTGTGAAGAAGCACGTGCGTCCGAAGCGAGAGGGCGAAAAAAGGGGAGACGGTCCAAGTGCCCCGTGCCATTCCGGTCTCGAACGTGGCACCTTTCTGCGGGACTTGTAAGCGCGGTACGCGCGTCGGGTTCCGCATCGAGGAAGGCGGCAGCAAGGTCCGTTTCTGCAAGCGCTGCAAAGCTATTCTTTAAACCATTACTATGCCCGCTATTACCCATCATTCCACTCTAACCAAAGAAACTCCCAAGGAGGCGTTTTACCCGATCGAGAAGATTGTGGTGAACGTGGGCGTGGGCCGTCTCCGGGGGCAGCCGAGCTTCGATGATAAGGTCCTGCCCGCGCTCATCGACGAGGTCGCGGCTATCACAGGGCAGCGTCCCGCTACCCGCGCGGCGAAGCGTTCCATCGCCGGATTCAAGATGCGGGAGGGCGAGGTCGTGGGGCTTCAGGTCACGCTCCGTCGGGAGCGGATGAGAAGGTTCATGAGCAAGCTCGTGCATCTCGTGCTCCCTCGCGTGAAGGACTTCCGAGGACTTGAGCCCACGAATGTGGACGAGAACGGTAATTTGAATATCGGTTTCCGAGAACAGTTCGTGTTTCCTGAAGTGAGCGCAGAAAAGTCAAAGGTGACATTCGGTCTCCAGGTGACCGTGGTTCCGCGCGAGCGAGACCGCGTTCGGGCCCTGGAGCTTTATCGCACGCTGGGAGTTCCGCTCCGCACCAAATAACACCAACTACCATGGCAAAAACATCCGTCATCGCAAGGAGCCGTCGAAAACCCAAGTACAAGACTCGGGCAGTACGGCGCTGTTTCCGCTGCGGTCGAAAACGCGGCTATATCCGGGATTTCAATCTGTGTCGCATCTGTTTCCGGGAGCTTGCAAGTCGCGGCCAGATCCCTGGCGTAAAGAAATCATCCTGGTAGATTTCCCTACTATGTATATCGATCTCTTAATCAAAATAAAGAACGCGGAGGCGGCTAAGCTGAAGGTTTTGAAGGTCCGCTACTCCCGCATGGATGCGGCCATTGCCGAATTGCTCCGGGAGCGCGGGTTCCTTTCGCGCGCGGAGGTGAAGGGCCGGTCTTATAAGAAAATCATCGAGCTCGAGACAAATCCCGAACGTCCCATCCACGGCATCCGGTTCCTGAGCAAGCCCTCTCGGAAGGTCTATGGCGGATATGCAGACCTCGAGCGGGTGAAGGGCGGTTTCGGTATCGTGGTCCTCACGACTCCTAAGGGTATCCTCGAGGGAAGCGTGGCGCGTCGCGAGAAAGTCGGCGGACAAATGCTTTTCGAACTGTGGTAACCCAACAACTATGAGCAAAATCGGCAAGAAACCAATTTCAATTCCGGGCGGTATCACCGTTACGCTTATGACCGAGGCGGTCCTGGTGAAGGGACCGAAGGGGGAACGCTCGATCCCCACACTTCCAGGCGTAACCCTCGCCTTAGAAGGAAGCGAGCTCCGCCTCGCGCCGACGGCCGACACGAAACAGGCTCGTAGCAACTGGGGGACGCTCCGGGCGCTCCTCGAGAACGCTATCCACGGCCAAGGCGCAGAGTTCAAGAAAATCCTTATCCTGGAGGGTGTCGGTTTCCGCATGACGAAAGAGGGGAATGACCTCGCGATGACGCTCGGTTTCTCGCACCCTGTGAAGTACAAAGCGCCCGAAGGTATCGTTTTTGATATAGAGAAGAACACAATCCTCACGGTCAAGGGCGCCGACAAGGCGGCGGTGGGGCAGGCAGCCGCGGAGATTCGGGCCCTTAAAAAGCCCGATCCTTACAAGGGAAAGGGATTCCACTATTCCACAGAGGTTATCCGGCGCAAGGCGGGCAAGAAAGCAGCAACGGCGACTGCGGCAGCCTAAAACTATCACTATGAACCAGAGAAAGAAAAAAAATGAGGTGCGGATGCGGCGCAAGGCGCGCGTGCGAGCGGTTCTCCAGGGCAGTGCAGCACGCCCGCGTCTTTCCATCTTCCGGAGTAACCGGCATATCTTTGCGCAGCTCATTGACGACATGAAAGGGAAGACTCTTTGTTCTGCTTCCACCTATGCCATGAAGGGAAAGATGAAAAAGATTGACGCTGCCACCGCGACCGGCACGGCGCTTGCGGAAGTAGCGAAGAAGGCGGGCCTCAAGCGGGCTCTTGTAGACCGCGGGATGTACCGGTACCATGGCCGCGTGAAAGCGCTTGTCGAAGCGGCCCGGAAAGGCGGATTGGAACTTTAAACCACCATGAGACCCATGCGACCCCCCACAGCACGGAACCAGCGGAAAGGTGAGTTTGACGACCGTCTCCTTGAGGTACGGCGGGTGACCCGCGTGATGGCGGGTGGGAAGCGTTTCAGCTTCCGCGCGTCCGTCGTAGTCGGGGACCGAAACGGCCGCGTTGGCGTCGGAGTGGCAAAAGGCTTGGACGTTATGGCGGCGGTCGCGAAGGCCAAGCGGCAGGCGGAGCGCGCCATCCTTACGGTACCTCGCGTGGACGCGCGGACCATTCCGTATGAAGTAGAGGCGAAATATGGAGCGGCGAAGGTCCGTATCAAGCCGGGACGCCGCGGGCACGGGCTCATTGCCGGAGGTCCGGCACGGGTCATCTTTGAACTTGCAGGGCTCCGCGACATTACCTCGAAGGTAACGGGGCGCACGAAGAACAAGCTCTCGAACGCGATGGCTACGATGGAGGCGCTCCGGCAAATCCGTATGCCTTCCCCGAAAGCCAAGGACGTGCCGGAAGTCGCGAAAATCGTGGTCCCCGAGGAGCCGGCGGAAGAAGAAATAAAGTAGCGCGCCATTATGGAACTCTATCAACTGAAACCAAAACATAAGCGGAAGGATGAAAAACGCATCGGTCGCGGGGGCAAGCGTGGTACCTATTCCGGAAGCGGCGAGAAGGGGCAACGGAAGCGCTCAGGGCACCGTATTCGCCCGGCGTCGCGAGATCTCGTCATGCGCATCCCGAAGCTCCGTGGTGTCAAAAACCTCCGCAAGAGCGCGCCGGCACGCGTCATCGCGGTCGGGGATCTTGAGAAACTTTTTAGCGGTCCGACCATTGATCGTGCCGCTCTCGTGAAGGCGCATATCATTCGAAACATCGCGGACACGGTAAAGGTACTCTCCCAAGGCGAGGTGAAGCGCGCGTTTGAGGTGCGCGGGATTCCCGCATCCGCGAAGGCGAAGGCAAAAATCGAGAAGGCCGGCGGAAAAGTATTATAATAGCATTGGAATGAACAAGTTCCTCCAGATCTTCAAGGTGCCGGACCTGCGGAAGAAGGTTCTCTGGGTGCTTTTCTTGCTCCTCGTATTCCGTCTCCTCGCGGCCATCCCGGTGCCGGGCATCGACGCGACGCGGCTCCAGCAGTTTCTTTCCTCGAACCAACTCTTCGGGTTTTTGAACGTTTTCTCCGGCGGCGGCCTTTCAAACCTTTCCATCGTGATGCTCGGGGTCGGACCTTATATCACGGCGACCATCATCATGCAGCTCCTGACCATCGTTTTCCCGAACCTGAAGAAAGCCTACTACGAGGAAGGTGCGGAGGGCCGTGCGAAATTCAATCGCATCTCGCGCTACCTCACGGTGCCGCTCGCGGGTCTCCAGGGCTATGGGTTCCTAAACCTTCTCGCCTCGCAACAGGTTATCCCGCAACTCGCGCTGCCGCAGCTGCTCTCGAACGTAGCCGTCATCGCGGCGGGGAGCATGCTTCTCATGTGGATCGGAGAACTCATCTCGGAGTACAAGATAGGGAACGGTATCTCCTTCATCATCTTCGCGGGCATCGTGAGCCGTGTGCCGGAGTACGTTATCAACAGTATCCAGAACTACACGCCGGCGGTGCTCCCGACCTACATCGCGTTCATCCTTCTCGCCATCGTTGTTATCGCGGGTGTGGTTTTTGTGAGCGAGGGGGAACGTAAAATCCCAATCTCCTACGCGAAACAGGTCCGCGGGAACAAAATGTACGGCGGCGCCTCTTCCTACCTGCCGCTTCGGGTGAACCAAGCGGGCGTCATCCCAATCATCTTCGCCATCTCACTCCTACTTTTCCCACAGTTCTTCGCGCAGATTGCCACAATCGCGTCGCCCGCTTTCGCGGCGCACCTGAACACCATCGTTCAGAATTTCTTCAATAATATCCCGCTCTACAGCTTGGCGTACTTCATCCTTGTGGTGGTCTTTACCTACTTCTACACGGCTATTACGTTCGACCCCCAGGAGATAGCAAAAAACCTTCAGCAGAGCGGGGGATTCATCCCGGGAATCCGGCCGGGCCAGGCGACGGCGGACACTATTTCAAGGGTGGTGAACCGCACCACGCTCTTCGGCGCGCTCTTCTTGGGCGTTGTCGCCGTCCTCCCCAATATCACTCACATCATCACGGGTATCCAAACGCTCTCCATTGGAGGTACGGCGCTCCTCATTGTTGTCGCGGTGGCCCTCGAGGTCATGAAGCAGATCGAGAGCCAGCTCACCATGCGGGAATACGAAGGTATCTTTTAAAATTGATTAGCTTTCGGGAGAACCGCCTTCGGGCGGTTTTTTTTGACACTTGAGAGGGTTCGGGGTAGGGTAGGGGCAGCACAATTTACAGTTTGCAATAACGAACGATCTCACAATTAAGGAGCCGGTATGGAAGATGGGGAACAGTATGACCGGGTTCAATTTTTAGTTATGACAGATTTGGACAACCGATGCATCGATCCTACGCTGGTGGAAGAGCTACGAAGCATTGCCCATAGCGACCACGTTCATGGTTGTGCGCTAGGTTCTGCCACTTGCTGCACATGCGGGCAACGCGAAGCTGAAATGTATGTTTCTCTCATCGACGCAGCGAACGAATCGTACGAGTTCAAGAAAAAACAAGCGAGTCGGCGGTAATGATCAAGGTCCGTATCCGCGGCGACCACATTTTGTGGCCGCCGCTTTTCTATTGCATCGTCGAGCGATCACGTGCTACGCTGTGGGCAGTTCATCACACTTAACCATAAAGGGATACGCCCATGCAGAGGGACTACCGGAGTAGTTTTGAAAGATTTCTTGCCCATTCGGATGAGAAGAATGTTCTTTTCAGAGAGATTTTGAAAGACATTCGGATGGTCGGCGCGACTTCGCTTATTGATATCGGAGCTGGGAACGGGTCACTAGCCATCCCGCTTGCGAGGGAAGTGGAGCGGTACCAGGCCATCGAGCCGAATGAGGCGTTTGCGGAAGCGCTCCGTGCGGCCGGGGTCGAAGTCCTTCAAGAGACCTTTCCCTGCGCGGTCAACGGGCCGTTCGATTTTGCCCTTCTTTCCCATTCGGTTCCTTACGATGAGCAATCTTATGAGATTTTTCTTGAGGCGGCCTTCGATTTACTTGCCCCTAAAGGAGAGTTGCTCGTCATTACCTATCCCGGTCTGGATGACAACTTCACGCAGTTATTGAAACGTCTGGGGAAAAGATCTGCGGAACGTCACCGCCATGGATACGCCGGCATCGTCTTGAAACTTTTTCATCTCGCGGAAGACCAACTGGAGTCGGTAAAAATACGTCAGGTGGTCACGAAGGTGGAGACTACGACCGCCAATGAAATGGTAGACGCACTTTCCTTCGTGGCAGGCGACGGGGATCTGGAGCGGATGGAAAGGTTTCTAAGGAAACGGCGACAGATACGGCGGATTCTGTACGATGAGTATCGCATTTCCGATACAAAATTCTCCTTTTCCTTTAAGCATAAATTTCTGAGGGTTCGGAAACCCTGACTTTTTATTCCCACTGGAGTTACCCGGCGACACGCATGTGCGTGTTGCCGGGATTTTTTATTTCTCTTTCCACTGACTAGTGCTATAGTTTATACATGCGTCACCAGCATGTACAACGGGCAGTCATCGTATACGGTCCGCCAGGCGGGGGAAAAGGAACCCAGGCGGAGCTTCTCGCAATGCGCTACGGGTTCATCCACTTCGACACCGGTCGGTACATTGAATCTGTAGTCCACGCTCCAGGAGCCGAGCGAGATCCCATTTTGAACCGTGAGCGGAAGAACTATGATGCCGGGCGACTTTGCACGCCCTCGTGGGTTTTAACAATCGTTTCCCGCGCCATCTCGCGTATCTCAGCTTCCGGTGCAAGCGTCGTACTATCAGGTTCGCCACGGACGATGGCAGAAACTTTTGGTGAAGCCTACGCTACTGGGAAGACCAAGAAGCTCGCAGGCTTTATCATGGTGCTCGAGAAGCACTACGGAAGGAAAAATATCAGTGTCATGCGACTCATGGTGCGCCCCGCCTCGTCGATGAAGCGCAATAGCGCCCGCCATATCTGTTCCGTTTGTGGGTTGCCGGTCTTAAGTGATGCCCGCGCGAAGCAATGCTCTTTCTGCCAGGGTCCGCTCGAAACCCGCACCGACGACCACCCGCGCATTATCAAATCCCGGCTGGAACGCTACCAGAATGAGACAGTGCCGGTTATCCAGACGCTCGCAAGACTTGGCTACCGCATCCATAAGGTGAATGGCGAGCCGGCACCCTATAAGGTGCACGCGCAGATTGCCAAAGCGCTCGGTTTGAAATAATCTCTTGGGGATGGCTATTCGCCTAAAGAACGAACGCGACCTTTCGAGCCTTCGTATATCCGGCCATATTCTTGCGGAGACGCTTGTTATACTCTCCCGCGAGGCGCTGCCGGGCGTTCCTCTCTCACATTTCGATAAGCGCGCGCGCGAGCTTCTCGGGGCCGCTTCCGCGACGCCGACATTTTTAGGCTACCGCCCGGGTGGAAGCCGAAGGGCTTATCCTGCGGCACTTTGCACTTCCGTGAACGACACCGTGGTGCACGGTCTCCCGACCGGCTACGTTCTAAAGGAGGGGGATCTCCTGAAGCTGGACCTCGGCGTTACCTACAAGAATTATGTGACCGACGGCGCTATCACAGTCGGTATCGGAACGCTCTCGAAGACCGCGGAGCGGCTCCTTTATGCCACGCGGGAAGCCTTGGATGCGGCCCTTGTGGTGGCGAAGCCGGGCGGGCACTTAGGAGATATCGGGGCGGCGGTTGAGCGCGTGGTAAAGAGGGCAAAGTTTCGGGTCGTTGAAGGGCTTACAGGTCATGGCGTCGGCTTTTCCCTCCACGAGGATCCGGAGGTCGCAAATCATGGGACAGCGGGAGAGGGGATGGAACTCAAGCCCGGCCTCGTCATTGCCATCGAGCCGATGGTCTCCATGGGATCGTCGCGGGTGCTTGAGGAGGATGACGGGAGTTTCACGACCGAGGATCGAAGCTTGAGCGCCCACTTCGAGCACACCATTGCGATCACGGAGCACGGCATAGAAGTGTTGACGAAGTAGATGCTGGTAGTCCTAGGCTCAAGTTAGCAAGCCTATAAAATTACACACCGAAAACAAACGCCCCATTCATCGGGGCGTTTCATTTTTGAAATAAAGAGCAGTTGCTTATTTTTTATCAATTTTGTGCGGATTGTGGTTTGGGCACTTCCGGTTCGAACAGCGCTCGGGGATGGTCTTTGTCCCTTCCATCATTAGTGATCCGCACTCGGGGCAAACATTTCCTGTAGGCTTTGATTTCATAATGAATTTGCACTTCGGATAGTTTGAGCAGCTAAAGAACGGGCCGAAGCGACCGCGCCTCTCAATGATATCGCCGCCATCCTCGGGGCATTTCACGCCAGTCCGCTTCTTCGCTTCTTCCTCCGGGCTCGTCTTAATGAACTTACACTTCGGATAGTTCGAACAGGCGATGAACTTTCCGAACCGTCCCTCACGCTCGATAAGTTTCCCGTCCTTACACTGAGGGCACTTTTCTCCCGTCGCCTTCGGCCCCTCCATCACAGTGCCGTCGAGCTTACGGGCGCCCATGCACTTCGGAAAATTTTTACAGCTCAGGAACTTGCCCGTGCGGCCGAGTTTTATGATCATCGGACCTCCACAGAGAGGGCAGACGAGCGCGGGGTCCGCATCGCCAAGGTTCGTCAGTTTCTCGATATCCTCCTTCGATTTCACGTCCTTTACAAACGGCCCATAAAAATCCCTCAAGGTCTTCTCATAGTCACGCTTGCCTTCCGCAATCTCATCGAGGTCGTTCTCCATCTCCGCCGTGAAGGAGTCGCTGATGTACTTCGCGAAGTTTGCTTCAAGGAAGGAGCTTACGACGTCGCCGGTATCCGTCGGCATGAGTGTTCGCCCCATTTTCTCGACGTAACCTCGCGTGGCGAGCGTTCGTATGATGGAGGCGTACGTGGAAGGGCGACCGATCTCGCGCTTCTCGAGTTCGCGGACCAGGCCCGCTTCGGTGTAGCGCGCCGGCGGTTCCGTCGCCTTTTCGATGGCGGTTGCCTCGGAGAGCTTCAAGGCCTTTCCTTTTTCAAGCTGGGGGAGCTCCACATCTTCACCGCGCGCCGCAGGATCGGCTGCGAGCCAGCCGTCAAAAAGAATAACGCTCCCGGTCGTGGAGAAAGCGGGAATTGCGGCTCCTGCTGTGGTTTTTCCGACAATCTTCGTGCGGAGAAGCCGCGCATCCGTCATCTGGGAAGCGAGCGTGCGAGCCCGGATGAGAGCATAGAGTCGATGCTGCTCCTCCGTTGTCCCTGCGATTTGCTTTGCCGCCGTCGTTGGTCGGATAGCTTCGTGAGCTTCCTGCGCGCTCTTGCTCTTCGTCGTGTAGGTCCGGGGCGAGAGGTACTCTTTCCCGAACTGCGATTCAATGGCGCCATAGATAGAGCCCACGATTTCGCGGCTCATGTTCACGCTATCCGTACGCATGTACGTGATGTGGCCTTGTTCGTAAAGCTTCTGGGCGATACCCATCGTGCGCGAGGGAGAGAAACCGAGGCGGGACGAAGCGGCCTGTTGGAGAGTCGAAGTCGTGAAGGGAGGTTTCGGCGAGCGGCCGACCTCGCTTTGCTTCACGTCTGCCACGGTCCAGGGGTTCGCCCGCGCGACCGCAAGAATGCGCTCTACCTCTTTCTCGTCGCGGGGTTCTTCGTCGCAGGTCAGAAGAAGGGTGGTCTTCTTGGGGCCCTCAAAGGTTGCGGTGATAACCCAGAATTTCTCCGGAATGAAAGCGCGGATTTCCCGCTCGCGTTCCATGAGAATCCGGAGTGCGGGGGATTGCACACGGCCGGCCGAAAGGCCATAGCGAACTTTTTTCCAGATGAGTCCCGAGAGGTCATAGCCCACGAGCCGGTCGAGGACCCTTCGAGCCTCTTGTGCCTTTAAGAGGTGGAGATCGATGGCGCGAGGGTGGGCGAGCGCCTCCCGGATCGCGTGCTCCGTGATTTCATGGAAGGCGATGCGCTTGGGGTCCTTGAGCGCGCATGCTTCCTCGATGTGCCAGGCGATGGACTCACCTTCACGGTCAGGGTCGGTCGCGAGGTAGACCGTCCCGGCTTTCTTTGCTAGTTTTTTGATTTCTGCGACCACTTTTTCTTTGCCGTGTACGACTTCGTAATGCGGTACGAAGCCGCCCTCTACATCGATGGCCTTTTTATTACTTTTAGGGAGATCGCGGATATGCCCGACCGAGGCCAACACCTCGAATCCCTTGTCGAGATATTTGCCGATGGTCTTCGCTTTTGTGGGAGATTCAACGATGACAAGATCCATAGGTTGGGGAATTGCTCTTTTTCATGCTACGGCGAATACGCGGGGGTCCGCGGTGGTCGCGGACCTTATGCGCCTATCATAGCAAATCTGCTGTCTGTTCCTTAGTATGCCCTGAAATATTCATTAAAGCGGAGTGCCTCCACCATACTCCGCCCGGCCGCATCCGTCAAAACAACCCCTGCGAGAGGTCGATGGTGACGTAGAGGTTGCGGCCGGGAGTATAATCCCGCGCGGAGTCCGGCAGATAATCCTGGTATATGGTAAAATAGTAACTGTGGCCGAATCGATGACGATGGATAATTTCCGCGGGCGGTTGCTTACGAGTGTTGGAATCACGGCCCTGGTCCTCGCGGTGCTCACGGCGGGTATTCTTTATTTCGGGTCGAGCATCTCGAATACGGGCGCTACGATTGCGCGGCACCAGCAGGAGCTTTATGACCGCTCAGCCTCTCTCCAGGCGCTCGCGGGGCTTCAGTCCGCATACAATGGTGAGGCGAAGGGAGATCTGGACGCCTTGGAGGCATATCTACCCATCGAGGACCAGCTTATTAATCTGGCGCGGGATCTCGAGTTTGTCGCAAAAAAGTCCAACCTCGATTTCGGCTATGTCCCGCTTCAGGACACTCCGCCGCAAGGGGACACTCCGGGGACTATCCAATATCAGTTGACCCTCGGGGGAACAATGGCGTCCACCCTACAGTTTCTCCAGGCGCTTCACAATTTCACCTATTTGAACTCCGTGAATTCCCTTACGATTACGCAGCAGGGTACGCGAAGCCAAACCACTCTCCAGGGTCAGGTGTATTTCCGACCGTAGCATCTATGGAATCTAAATCCTCGAAACTGAGAATCTCACGGTACACATGGCTTCTCGTCATCGCGGTAGTTTTAGTGTTTGCGACCGCGGGCATCGCGGTGCTCGCCCTGAAGTTCCTCGGATCGCATATCGATGCCGCGTTGAATCCGGCGCGTGCAGCCTCTGCGCAGCCGATGTTTGACATCGCGACCTTCAAAAAGTTAAACTTGTCGCAGCCGTAAAAGTAGTGGGCGTGGAAGGAATCGAACCTTCGACCTCTGTCTTATCAGGACAGCGTTCTACCACTGAACTACACGCCCGAACGAGTTCCATTCTGTCATTTCCGCTGTTCGTTTTCAAGAGAACCAACTTAAGGGCCGTTAGCTCAGTGGTAGAGCACTTCATTTGCAATGAAGGGGTCGCCGGTTCAAATCCGGCACGGTCCACACCGTGTTCGCCGCTGCAGGAGGCTCCGCAGCGTCTGCTATAATAAAAACATAGAAAGGCTCTCGTAACGCCGTAGTAGCATATAACCATGACCGTAACCGATTCGATGCGGAAGACATATCAGTGGGCTGAATATCTCCTTGAGAGGGCGCTTGCGGTCGCCGAGCTTTTCTTTCTGGTCCGTTTCTTTCTGAAGGCTCTCGGGGCGAACCAGACGACTTTCGTCGTGGCCAAGCTCTATGGTTTTACAGACGCCCTGGTCTGGCCTTTTGCGGGTATCTTTCCGAATACGAACTGGCTCGGCTATCCTATCGACGTGGTAGCGATTTCCGCGATGGTGGGGTACGGCCTTCTGGTGCTTCTCGTGCTTCAGATTCTTCGAGTGCTGGCCCGGGAGTAGCTTCTCAGGCAGCGCGTGAGCTGTAAGTTCCCCCGTGGGAACTTTTTTGGTTTGGGGTAGAATGGAGGCGGTCATATTCCAGTCTCATGAACCAAAGAATTATTGCTCATCTCGATATGGATGCGTTCTTCGCTGCCGTAGAGGAACGGGATCGGCCGCGGCTCAAGGGGCTTCCGATCGTCGTCGGGGCGGATCCCGTGGGCGGGCGGGGGCGCGGCGTGGTTTCTACCGCAAACTACGCGGCCCGCGCCTACGGCATCCGCTCGGCGCTTCCGATCGGGAAAGCATGGGAGTTCTCCGAGGCGGCGCGGCGCACGGGGAAACCGGCAGCGGTTTTCCTCGAGGTGGCGATGGGGAAATACGGCGCGGTCTCCGCGGAGGTGATGGGGATTGTTCGGAATCGGATACCACAAGTGGAGCAGGTCGGGGTGGACGAGGCGTACTTGGACCTCACCTTTACCGGCTCGTACGAGAACGCAGAAGCTCTTGCACGGGAGATTAAGGCGTCCGTCCGAAAGAAGGAACGGCTCACGTGTTCCATCGGCATCGCACCGAACAAGCTCATCGCGAAGATTGCCTCGGACCGCGAGAAGCCGGATGGTCTTACGGTAGTGCATCCCGAAGAGGTCCTGGGGTTTCTCGCCCCACTTCCGGTCCGCGCGCTCCCTGGCGTGGGGCCGAAGACGGAGGCGCGCCTTTCCGAGCGGAAGATCCGTACGGTGGGGGAGGCAAGAAGTATTTCAAAAGCCGAGCTCCAGGAGCTCTTCGGCAAATGGGGGAGCGATCTTTATGAGAAGGCGCGGGGTGTAGACGATGCTCCGGTCGCGGAGTCGGACGAGGTGAAATCGATCGGTGAGCAGGAGACTTTCGAAAAGGACACGCGGGATCTTGGATTTCTCTCTGGGCGGCTCAAGGTGCTCGCGGCGGGGGTTTGGAAGCACTTCGAGGCGAGTGGTTTCGCGCGTTTCCGTACCGTAGTTCTCACGGTGCGGTTCGAAGGGTTCGAGACGAAAACGCGCTCGTATACGCCGAGCGCTGCGATTACCAATTCCGACGCGCTTGGTTTCGAAGCTCTCCGGATGCTCATGCCGTTCCTTGACCATCGGGAGAATCCGAGGACCAAGCGCATCCGTCTCCTCGGCGTTCGCGTGGAGAAGTTGGAGTAACAATTGACAATATAGGCACGCTGTGCTTTATTGCTTTTAGCAAGAGATTCTCTGTCTCTCATTACCAACCGATAAAGAGGTTGCCATGGGACTTTACGTATTTGGCGTCATCTTGTGGATGGTCTCGGCCGTCGCTTCTGTTGGCTTTCTCGTCCAGCTTGGAAGATTCAGGGTTCACAGTACTACCACGCAGTGGTGGCTCCAACGCGGCATGGAGCTTATGGAGATTCTGAACATTTTAAGCTTCTTTATCCTTCTGACTTTGGACCCGCATGACCCGATCCAGAGGTGGATCTCCATCCTGCTGTTTACCGCCTCTTTTGTATTCTGGGTTTTCGTGGCATTGGGGATGCGAAACGGTCCGGATGGGAAGATCTACTGGAGCTGGAGATCCTACCAAGAGCTCGATCCCAGGGATCCGGACTACGAGTATTACCGGAGTAGCTACCCGGAATAAGGGGGATAAGCACCAAAGAGGAAAAAGGAGTGGTTATAGGTCGCTCGGCGTAGATTCTTACGCCGGGCGATTTTTCTTTTTTGGCATTGACCTTGAAACGCATGGTCGTACAGGTTTTCTGGACCAGCGAAGCGGGGCGCCGTCAATATTGTATACTGAATACGATATATCATCCTTGCTCAACCCCCTCGTGCCATGGCTCTAAAGCATAAGCTTATTCATCCAGTCATCCTCTGGATTGTCGTTCTCCTCGGTGTGGGGGTTGCCTTTGCATTCTTCGGTAACAAGTCGCTTTTCCCCGTGACGGCTTTGGACCAGGTTCTTGCTGGCGCCGCGATGCTCTATTGGGCCCTTTTCTTTTCTTGGGGCATCTGGGAACACCACGAGATGCACCGGAGCGCCGCGTCTATCACGCACGTCGTGGAAGACGGTCCTTATGCGGTAGTGCGCCATCCGGTCTATGCCGCGAACATTGTGCTTGCGTGGGGCCTCTTTCTGCTCTTCCCGACCCTGCCCGCGCTTGAGGCGGCCCTCTGGGTTTCGGTTGTTCTCCTCGGATGGATTCACCTTGAAGAACTCGCGCTTCGAGAGCGGTTCGGGAAGTTCTATGAAGAATACCAGCTCCATGTCCCGCTCATTATCCCGCGTTTCCGCACCGGTTTCCGTCCTCCGTCGATGTACGATATGCCGGGTGCCGCTGTCGCGCCTGAGCGGGAGCTCAAGAATTTCGGATCCCTCGCATCGACGGACCTACGCCGCGCAGCACTCGAGATTCTCGAGGCGGGACTCCACTCCATCAATACCCGTGCGGCCATTGAACGTTCCATCAAAATGGAACATGACGGTATCGTGGTGGCCGGCGAACGGTACGCATTCCGGGATATCCGGCGCATCCATTTTGTCGGCATCGGGAAGTGCGCCGTCGAGGCAGCCCTGGCGGTCGAAAGGATCCTGGGTACCCACCTTGCGGGTGGTATTGCGATCGACGTGAAAGAGACCCAGGAGCTTAAGCGCATTCGCGCTTTCCGCGGTACGCACCCCCTGCCCTCCCTCGAGAACATCCTTATCACAAAGGAGATCGTGCGCGCGTTGCGGGGTCTCGACGAACACGACCTCGTCATCTTTGTGGTTTCGGGCGGCGGCTCGGTGCTTCTCTGTTATCCCGAAGACCGTGGCTGCGAGGAGGAGATAAAGATTTTCGAGGTTTTAACCAAAGCGGGCGCCACCATCCAAGAATTGAATACCATCCGGAAGCACCTCTCCTTGGCGCGCGGAGGATACCTCGCGAAAGCCGCATATCCGGCGCATATCGTGGGGCTCATTTTCTCGGACGTACCGGGGGATGATGTCCAATACATCGCGTCCGGTCCCACCATCAAAGATACGACAACGGTGGCGGATGCGGAGCGGTTGCTTGAGAAGTACGACGTGACGCGGGTTTGCCATGTAGCCCACTGCGGTGTTTTTGAAACGCCCAAGGAGGACAAGTATTTTGAGCGGGTCCGGAACGTTATCGTGGTTTCAAACACGATGGCGTTGGATACCATGCAGAAGATTGCGACGGCAAAGGGATTCACGGCCAAAGTGCGGACCAATCACCTGACCGGCGAAGCGCGCACGGTGGGGCGCAACATCTTGGAGGAACTGAAGAACGAACCGCCGAAGTCCGTCCTTCTCTACGGCGGGGAGACTACCGTGGTTATCCGCGGCCACGGTCGCGGTGGCAGGAATCTTGAGGTTGCGCTCTCGACGGTTTCGGATACCGAACCCGGTCATATTGTGGTCTCCGCGGCGTCAGACGGGCACGACAACTCGGATTTCGGCGGCGCGCTCGCCGACTTGCGGACGAAGGAACGGGCGATTCGCCTGAATCTCAACCCTCAGAAGTTTCTGGATGAGAGTAATTCGTACGAATTTTTCCTGAAGGTAGGGGACTACCTTCGGATGGGCGACACGGGCTCGAACGTGTCAGATCTTATTATCGCGTTAAAGCAATAACAAAAAACAGTATGGAGAATAAGGATAAAGCTTACGTACTCTGGTTCAAGGATCTCGTCATCGCGGATGTCCCGCGCGTGGGTGGAAAGAATGCTGCCCTGGGTGAGATGTACGCCAACCTTACCCCTCTCGGCGTCAAGGTACCGAACGGTTTTGCTCTTACGGCGTCGGCATATCGATTCTTCTTCAAAGAGTCGGGGCTCGACGAGGCGATTAAAAAGCTGCTTACAGGCCTCGACACGAAGAACCTGAAAGACCTGCAACGGCGCGGCAAGGCCGTGCGCGAAGCCATTCTTGCCGCGGAGCTGCCGGGGGAACTTCGGACGGAGATCGCGGTGGCGTATAAGGAGCTCGAAAGGCTGTACGGAACGAATACCGATGTCGCGGTCCGTTCCTCGGCTACGGCGGAGGATCTGCCGGGCGCCTCCTTCGCAGGCCAGCAAGAAACCTACCTGAACGTCCGGGGCATAGAAGAGCTCATGGTTTCCGTGAAACGCTGTATCGCGTCGCTCTTCACCGATCGGGCGATCAGCTACCGGACGGATAAGGGCTTTGCTCATTCCGAAGTCGCGCTCTCGGTGGGCGTGCAGAAGATGGTACGCTCGGACATGGCGTGCTCGGGGGTCGCCTTCACCATCGACACGGAGTCCGGGTTTGATAAGGTCATCGTCATCAACAGCATCTATGGTCTGGGTGAGTTCATTGTGCAGGGCATTGTCATCCCGGACGAGTTTGTGGTTTTCAAGCCTACGCTCGAGCTCGGCAAGCATGCCATTATCGAACAGAACCTCGGGGACAAGAAGGTGAAGCTCATCTACGACGAGAAACGGCATGCGGAAGGCCGTGCGGTGAAACGCGTCTTGGTCACGCCTGCCGATCACGCGAAATTCGCCCTCAAAGAGGACGAGGTGCTTGAGCTTGCGAGGTGGTGCCTTGAGATCGAGAAGCACTTCTCGAAGGTCCACGGCCACTACCAGCCGATGGACATCGAATGGGCGAAAGACGGGCGAACGAACGAACTCTTCATCGTGCAGGCTCGGCCCGAGACTGTGCAGGCTCTCCGGGACCAGAAGGTGTTCCGGGAATATCGCCTAAAGGATACCGGAACCGTGCTTCTCAAGGGCATCGCGGTGGGAGCGAAGATCGGCTCGGGGAAAGTGCGCGTCATCAAAGATGCGAAACATATCGGCGAGTTCAAGGAAGGCGAAGTCCTGGTCACAAAGATAACGGATCCCGACTGGGAGCCCATCATGAAGATTGCGGCGGCGATCGTGACGGACGAGGGCGGTCGCACCTCGCATGCCGCCATCGTCTCACGGGAGCTCGGCATTCCCTGCATCGTGGGGTCCGAGACGGCCACGAAGATACTTAAGAACGGCATGCCGATCACGGTGGACTGCGCTTCGGGCGAGGTAGGAAAGATATATGACGGCGCGATTCCGTTCGAGATCAAGGAGCACGACGTGGGCGCGATGCCGGAGACGACGGTAAGGGTGATGGTGAACATCGGCTCGCCCGACGAGGCGTTCAAGCAGCACTATCTGCCGGCGAAAGGCGTAGGGCTTGCGCGCGAGGAGTTTATCATCGCTTCCCATATCAAGATCCATCCGAACGCGCTCGTAGATTACCTGGAACTGAAGAAAGACCCGAAGGCTAAGCGGCTTATCGCCGCCATCGACCGCATGACCGAAGGCTACGCCGTCAAGACGGATTTCTACGTCGACGAGCTCGCGGAGGGTATCGCGAAGATCGGTGCCGCATTCCATCCCTATCCGGTCATCGTCCGTTTCTCGGATTTCAAGACGAACGAATACTCGAAGCTCCTCGGAGGGGAGCGGTACGAGCCGAAGGAGGAAAACCCCATGATTGGATGGCGTGGCGCCTCCCGCTACTATGACCCGAAATTCTCCGCCGCGTTCGCGCTTGAATGCCGGGCGATGGTGAAGGTGCGGGAAGGGATGGGCCTCACGAACGTCATTCCGATGATCCCATTCTGCCGCACGCCGGAGGAGGGGAAAAAAGTGGTAGAGGTGATGGTTGCGAACGGCCTCGACCGAGCGAAGGACCCGTCGCTCAAGATCTATGTAATGTGCGAGATACCCTCGAACGTGCTTCGTGCGGACGCCTTCCTCGATGTTTTCGATGGAATGTCGATTGGGTCCAACGATTTGACGCAGCTTACCCTCGGTCTCGACCGCGACTCCGGCATCGTGACGCACATCGGGAATGAAAAAGATGAGTCGGTGATACAGCTTATTCGGGATATCATTCGGAAGTGCAAATCCCGCAAGAAATATATCGGTATCTGCGGCCAGGCACCTTCGGACTACCCTGACTTCGCGGAGTTTCTTGTGGGAGAGGGCATTGATAGCATTTCATTGAATCCGGACACGGTCATCAAGACTCTGTTTCTTATAGCTGAAAAAGAAAAGAGCAATAAAGGAAAGTAGAGGAGAAATTGTGCGAGCCTACTTCTGGTATCAGCAGCTCAAAAAACCTTCCTGGGCACCGCCCAGTTGGCTTTTCGGGCCCGTGTGGACGTTTCTCTACGTTCTGATCGCGGTCTCTTTCGGCACCGTGTTCTACAAGACGGCGATGGGGCAGTTCCCGCTTATTTTTGCCCTGCCCTTTCTCTTGAACCTCGTTTTCAATCTCTCCTTCACGTCCATTCAGTTCGTTCTTAAGAACAACGATCTTGCCGCTTTCGATATCTTCCTCGTTTTGGGAACACTCATTTGGGCGATGGTTGCTATCTGGCCAAGCCTGCACTGGGTCACGCTTATTCAAATCCCGTATCTCCTTTGGGTTTCGTTCGCGACGGTGCTGCAGTTTGCCATCACGCATCTGAATCGGTAGCAGTGAAGCTCTATAGGTTCTTGCCATCGTGAGCTCATCGGAGCGGGACAGGCATTCTTCCGAATCGTCCATAAAAGTGATTCGGGATTTTAATTGACGGGATCTCTCGGCGCGTGCTATACCGAACACAGATCTTTGCCATTGAACCACCACCTACCACATCAAGGGAGGCACGGCCATGGGGAGAAAGCCAAAGAAGAAAGTTCCGGATTCGGTCCCTACTCCGATAAGGAAATTCCGACACGAAACACTACCGGACGTCACCGTCCCCGAGGGGATGGAGCTCTTGCGGGTTCCGCTCGACCTCATTCGTCGTTTTCCGGGGCAGCCACGACAGACCTTTAATTTCGACGAACTGAAACTGCTCGGAAGGAGCATCCAGGAATTCGGTCAGCTGACTCCGGTGATGCTCCGACCTATCCAGCACGAACGCTATCACTTCGAACTCATTGACGGGGAACGCCGTTTCCGTGCCTGCCAGCTCTTCAATATCGCTACCATTCTGGCTTTCGTGAAAGTGGTCGACTCTAAAGAAGTCCAGTATCGGGAATCGGTCGCCGCGAACTTCAATCGTGCTAACCACACGTATATGGAGATTGCACACGGGATCCAGAAGATGGAGAAGGACCTCGTCCAAAAGAACGGGGACTCGGAGAATGCCATTCAGAAGATTGCGCTGATTTTCGGACGCGATCCCACTTGGGTCTACCAGTATCGCAGTCTCTTGCGTCTCTGCCCTGCGGTGCAGGAACTTATGGAGGAAGGGAAGATACCGTTCCAGATTGGGGTCTCGCTCGCGAACCTCCTGCCGGGAAAGCAACTCGAGGCGGCCCGCCGCATTATCGGGGACAACCTCGATCTGAAAGAAGCATTGCACTACGTCCGCATTCAGCGGAGCGACCCAGACAATCGCGCTCCCACCGGTCGTATGCGCGGGCCTTCGGACGATTACTATCGTCTGGAGCGATTTCTCACCAGCTTGGAGCGGGATCTGAAGATAACACTCGACATGCCCTCCTTGAGATCCAAAGCGATGTTTCGAAACCGTTCCGCAGAGGACCTTTCCCATGCCGCCGCTCTCGTTAAACACGCCATCGCGTCGCTCACGCGGTTGCAGGACGTGCTCGCGAAAACGCGGGATATGCCCATGTCTCCTCCTGCCCCCGCGGTTCTTCCTGGGTCATCTCGCCAAGCTGCGCTGGCCTAGGGAAAGCGGTTTTTCTATATATGTGAGGGGCGTTCCGGAACGGAACGCCTCTTTTTATTTTTCCTTGGTGGGCATGGTATACTGAATCTCATGAACAACAAATATTCCCCGCAGGAACTTGAGCGGTATAGCTTCCTTTGGTCGGAAGTGCGGCTGGTCGTTGCCGCACTTGCCCTTTTTCTAGGCGGCATCCCTCCGGTCCTGTTTCTCATCCAGGTACCGGCGCTTTACGGCATCCTCTGGCTCCTTTTGAAGCTTGCCTGGATTATCTCCGGCGTCACCGCGGGCCACCTCCTGTACCGGTGGAATGCTCATCGTACGCTCTTCGGAGGGAAGGAGACCAAGGATACCGTTGCCTTCTTCGTCTTGGCTATTTCCGGTCTCAATCTTGGTATTGCCGGTCTCTTGGGACAGAACATCGGAATGACAATTTCATCGAACCATCTCGTCTTCATCATCGTCGCGCTCCTGTATCTCGCTTCCGCCTGGCAACTCTACACGCGCTGGAAATCCTCGGGGCAGAAACTGTTTTAGGTTATTCTCCGAATTGATACACAGCAGGACACGGCGGCCCTTCTCCACGGAGGGCCGCTCGCGTTCTTTATAATCATTGACGTTGCCGGTTGCGGCGTGCTATTTTGCAGACAGTTCCCGTTCTACAACTATCGGAGGCAACATGGGAAAAGAGATCACGATCTTGGATTTGAAAACTCCGCTCCGGCTCAGGCTATGTTCTAACTGCAAAGAGCCGATACCGCGCGCACTCCTCGCGGACACGAACGATGGGATGGGCCACACCGAGAACTTCTACTGCGCCAAGCCCGCGTGTCTTCAGGCGCTGGCCCTGGAGCAGGAGCACAAGGCTCAACTCTTGATGGAGGCGGGAAAACTCTGTGGATTCTGGGTCGAGGAAGGCAACGGTTTGAATCCTCGGGGCCATTATTGTCGAAAGACCGTGGTCGAGCTGGGAGTTTGCAGGACGCATTACCCTGAGATGAAGCTGAGATTAGGGGCCTAGTTGCCCGGTCCTTACGATGACTACACACCGCCTGAGCGTTGGCTCAGACGGTGTTTTTTTGTATAATAGAAGGAATGAAGATCTCGTTCTTCGAGCTTGAGGGCTGGGAGGAGAAGCTCATTCGAGAGGCGCTTCCTGGGCAAGAGGTGTTTTTCAATCAGGCGCAGCTCGACAAGTTCTACACTCCGGAGGCCATCGATTCAGAGGTCGTCTCCGTCTTCGTAGATTCGCGAATCGACAGCGCGATGCTAGATTATTTTCCCAAGCTGAAGCTCATCGCCACGCGTTCCACGGGGTACGACCATATTGATCTCAAGGCCTGCCGGGCCCGCGGCATCACGGTCGCCTACGTGCCGGGATACGGGGATAATACGGTTGCAGAGTTCACCTTCGGCCTTATCCTCGCGCTTACCCGCAAGATTTATCAGTCAATCGATCAGGTGAAGAAAGCGGAGCTGTTCACGCTCAAAGGTCTCCGCGGCATGGATCTGAAGGGCAAGACCCTCGGTGTCGTCGGGACAGGACGCATCGGGAAAGAGGTCGTGCGCATCGCGCGAGGTTTCAGCATGAATGTACTCGCCTTTGACCTCTACCCCGATGACAAGTACTCGAAAGAGATGGGATTCCTCTATGTGGATTTCCCTCGTCTCTTAAAGAATTCCGATATTGTCACTTTCCATTGTCCTTATAACGCTCAAACTCACCATCTCCTAAGCGCGGCGACTGCGGCTTCCGTGAAGCCCGGGTCCTATCTCGTGAACACTTCGCGGGGCGCCGTCGTGGACACGCAGGTGCTCGTCGAGCTGCTCCAGAACGGAATCCTTGCGGGCGCCGCTCTCGATGTCCTGGAGGAAGAAGGCGAAACCAAAGACGAGATGCAGTTTCTCTCGAAGACCTATCCGAAGGCAGAGGAGCTGAAGACAATCCTCCGAAACCACATCTTGATGCGGTTACCGAATGTTCTTATCACGCCGCACAACGCCTTCAACTCCCAGGAAGCGTTGGAGCGCATCTTGAAGATCACCATCGAGAATATCCGGTCGTACGCCGACGGGAGGCCGTCGAATGTCGTTCCGGTCACCTGACCATGAAGATTGAGAACGTTACCATCCGAGAGATTTTCGATTCGCGCGCCGACTCGACCATCGAGGTCTGTGTCGTGAACGAGAAAGGCGGCGTTTCTTGTGCGCAGGTCCCTTCCGGCAAGAGCCGCGGGAAAGATGAGGTGTCCGTATTCGATTATTCCCAGGCAAAGGAGGTGCTCACGGGCACCATCCGGAAGCTTGTCTCGCATAAGGATTTTGGGTCCATCGAGGAACTCGACAAGTTCCTCATTGAGTTCGACGGGATGTCCCGAAAGGAGAAGCTGGGAGGCAATGTTATTCTGGGGGTCTCCATGGCCTTTGCGCGGTCCCTCGCGCATGCGCGCACTGTCCCTCTCTGGAGGGTCATCCAGGAGGAATTCTTCCCGAAGATTACCGTGGCCTCGGTGCCGCTCATATTTGCCAATTTTGTGAACGGGGGGGCCCACGCCGAAGACAACTTGGATATTCAGGAATTCCTCGTGGTGGCAAAGACCGCCAATTCAGTAAAAGAAACCATTCGGCATCTCATTGAACTCTACCGCGCGGTGGGGGATGAGCTTCGGGCAAAGCGGAAACTTCGGGAGATTCCCATCGGCGACGAGGGCGGCTACGCGCTAGATTTCAAAACGAACCTGGAGCCGCTTGCGCTTCTCGAGTCACAGATCACGAAACTAGGTTATGCAGACGAATTCAAGCTGGGTATTGATGCGGCGGCCACGGGCTTCTGGAAGGACGGGACCTATACGTTCGGTGGCAAGGTGCTCTCGACCGTCGCCCTTGAGCTCGTGTATGAGGAATATCGAAAGAAGTACCCCGCGCTCATGTCCCTTGAGGATCCGTTCGCGGAGACCGATCAGGCGGGTTTCAAGGCGGCCGTCGCGGGGCTCGGAGATGCGTGGGTGGTGGGGGACGATCTTACGACGACAAGCCCGACGTTCATTGAGCGTTTCGCAAAAGCGAAGCTCATCACCGGGGTCATTATCAAGCCCAACCAGATTGGCACCGTGAGCGAGTCTTGCGAGGCCATCAAGATGGCGCGGGCGAACGATGTAAAGTGCATCGTATCGCATCGTTCCGGTGAAACCGAGAACAACTTCATCATCCACCTGGCGCGCGCAGCGAATGCGGATGGCGTGAAGATCGGCGCTCCTATAAAAGAGCGTATCACGAAGTACAATGAGCTTCTTCGGGTGTACGGCGACGATTTCGCCGCGTTCCTTAGCCACGAGTAAGGCGGGGAAGGCTTGACAGAATAGATACAATAGATGTATGCTAAAATCCTGAAAGTTTAGGTGTTCTTTGACATCGGTGCGGTCCACTATCAGATCAACTAGCAGAGGGAGGTCTTACGATGGGAATCCAGGAAGGCAGAGAAGGCGTGGCCCACGTGGTCGCGATTGTCTGTTTCATGGTAGTCGTCGGTATTCCGAGTCTCTTGCTTTGGAAGCTCCGGAAAAACCAGGAAACGAAATCGAGCTCTCGAAAACGTTCGCGGTCGCGAAAGGAGGAGTAACCATGAGTATCTTGGAGGATCTCGAGCGCATCGCGAACGCCGAGCAAGCCGCGATTTACGGCGAGAGGGAGCGCTTTCGAAGGAATATCGAGGGCATTCGACACTCGAGAAGGGTTGAGCTGATCAAGCTGGTGATCCACGTGGTGAGCAGCGGCAAGTGCAAACCGATGCGGCTCGCATACACGCTCGCAGAAGACGTGGGGAACACGGATCACAAAGGGAAACCGAACTACCGCCAGCACCCCATGATACGGCTGGGACGGCAGGAGTCCGATGTTTTCTGGAACTATTATGTCTGCACGTGTGAGCTCCCAACCTGCGAGGGGACCATCTATAAAGATGCCGTCTACTGTGAAAAAGAAAGGGTGGTCCAGGGTGTCTCCGAGGAAGAGATTTCCAACCTGGGGCTGCTCTCGGAAGCATTTTTCTGCAGGCTCTGGGAACGGTTCCATGAACCGACATGGGAGATGGTTCTCCTGTGAAATCTATACACTGGCCGCCGTGGCGAATCCATTTCGCAACGGCGGCTCTTTTATTTCCCGGCCGGTGGCGGGTAGCGGTATAATAGGGGCATGATCGAGCGTGGCGTTGCAACCTTCGGTCTGGATTACGGGGAATGCCCGAAGTGGCTCTTCGAGCGGATGGTGAAGCTCGGCAGGGAAATCACCTTCGCGCTCGTGGGAGAACTCGGGGCCGAGGAATTCGTCCGTCGCCTAGGAGATCCGGTCTGGTTCCAATCCCTTGGCACGGTTCTTGCTTTCGACTGGAACGCGTCGGGCCTCACGACCATCCTCACGGCGGCTTTGAAAGAAGCTATCCGTGGCGAGGAACGTTCCTTGGGCGTCTTTATCTGTGGCGGGAAAGGGAAAACTTCCCAGAAGACGCCGGACGAAATCGCGCGGTGGGGCAACTGGCTTGCGCTTTCTTCCGGAACGACCGAAGCGCTCCGCTACAACTCCAAGATGAGCGCGAAAGTGGACAGTTCGCTCGTGCAGGACGGCTACACCCTCTACCACCATGCGTTCTTTTTCACACGTCGTGGCGCCTGGACCGTGGTTCAGCAGGGGATGAATACCTCCGCGGGTTCGGCGCGCCGGTATCACTGGCACTCGAAAAGCGCCGGAGATCTTATCAATGAACCTCACTCGGGCATTGCTTCCGAGCGCCGGACGGCACGCGTTCTCGACCTCACCGCCGCCGCAAGCGCAGGAACCCGCAGCATCTCGACAGAGCTCGTCGAGCAGCCCTATGTGGCTCTCGCAAAAGACGTGCGTCTCCTTCGGAAATATACGACGCCGCTTTCCACAATGGAGCGCTGGAAAACGGGGCAGGGTCAGCTCACCTTGCTCGAGCTCGCGCCGCAGGAGTTTACCTATCACCCCGTGATCGAGGAGAATTTTACGGCGAGCCGCTACCTCGAGCGCATTCTCGCGAAGCTCTGCGACCGGCAGCCGAAGAACTATCAAGAGCTTCTCGCGACGGAGGGGGTGGGAGCAAAAACGATCCGTGCGCTCGCGCTTATCGCCGAAGTCCTCTATGGCGCGAAACCGTCCTATGAGGACCCTGCGCGTTACTCTTTTGCGCACGGCGGGAAAGATGCGACGCCCTACCCCGTGGACACCGTGACCTACGACAAGTCCATTGCAATCATGCGGCGGGTCCGCGCCCGCGTTCTCGGCGAGAGAGCCGGCAAGGGGCGGTTACCGCTATATTGACAAAATGCGGATGATATGCTATTCTCATAACAGTAATCCACGTATATATCATTATTTGCGGGGGGCGTCATGAAGTTCCTATTGATCGACGACGACAAAGATTTCTGTTTTATCTGCGAGGAAATGATTAAGGATGAGGGCATCGAGGGGGCCGTCGTCGTGGTATGCAACTCTGTCGAGGCAGCCCTGAAGGCAATCAACGGAAACCAACCCGATGTCGTGTTCTTAGACCATCAACTGACGAGGAAGGGAGACGAAGGACTTGTCGTTGCGCGGTTCCTGAAGGAGCACCGACCCCAGACGAAGGTGTACTCGACGACCAGCCTGCCGGATGCTATCGACGAGTACCGCAAGATGGGCTATGAGCACATCGAGAAGAGGCCGGGATTGATCGTGGATTTAATAAAGAAACTTTCACAACCGTAATCGAGAAATGGCATATCCGAACCACCCCTAGCCCATAAGGCGACGGGTGGTTTTCATTACGGGAACAGCCGGGGCGGTTGTAGGCTATGCTCCGTGCGCTAGAATTCTCTTATGGAGAACGGTGAATTCGAGGAGCTGGTGCGGCGGGCGGTCCTCGCGCTTCCTAAGCGGTTTCGGAAACGGATGGAGAACGTTGCGATCGTCATCGAGGATATGGCGGCGCCGGCCGAGGCGCATAAGGTGCGGGCCCGCCCCGAGAACCTTCTCGGTCTCTACGAAGGCGTCCCCAAGACGGCCTGGGGCCGGGATGAAATGATCCGTCTTCCTGACAAGATAACCCTCTTTCGAAAAGTCATTGAGGCCGAAGCAGGAGATGCGGCGAATGTCGAACGCGTCGTCAAGGAAACCATCCGGCATGAGGTGGCGCACCACTTCGGGATGTCGGACGAACATATCCATCGGCTCGAGCGGAGCCGTTAGGGATTTCTGTTAAACTTAAAACATGTCCTGGCTCCTATTCGCGTTTTCCGGACCCGTCTTCTGGGCCCTCTCAACGCATGTCGACAAGTATTTGGTGGAACGCTACTTCAAGGAAGGGAGCGTTGCGGTGCTTCTTGTTTTTACGGCGCTCATCGGATTGCTTCTTCTGCCGTTCGTGGGGTACTACCAGCCAGGCGCGTTTAAAATTCCTCTCGTCGACATCTTAGTTATCGCAGCTTCCGGCGCGCTCTATATGAGCGCAATGTTCTTTTATCTTCAGGCGCTCCAGTCCGAGGAAGCGTCCGTCGTAGCCCCTTTCTTTCAGACCTCTCCGCTTTTCGCCTATGCGCTCGCGTATCTGTTTTTGGGCGAGTTCCTCTCGGGTGGGCAGCTTCTCGGCGGGGCGCTCATCATTCTTGGCGCGTTCATTATTTCGATCCGGGGAGGTAGCAAAGCGCGCTTCAATAGCCGGTTGGCGCTTCTTATGCTTGCCTGCTCTTTCCTCCTCGCTCTCAGCTCCGTTCTTTTCAAGTTTTTTGCGATTCAGGACGAGTTCTGGACCACTATCTTCTGGACCTATGCGGGCGAGGCGGTCTTCGGTTTTGTGCTCCTTGCCATCCCGTCCTGCTGGCGACAGCTTCGTGCGATGCTCCGTGCGAACACGGGCGCTGTGCTTGCCGTGAACGGAGCGAACGAGCTTATCAACCTCGCCGGGAATTTAGGTGTGGGGTACGCCATGCTCCTTGCGCCTATCGCGCTTGTCCGCGCTATCAGTAGCACGACCCTCCTCTTTATCTTCGTATTCGGTGTTCTCCTCACGCTCTTTGCGCCTTCGCTGGGGCGGGAGGACCTTTCACCGCGTAACCTCCTCCGGAAAGGCCTTGCGGCGGTTCTTGTCGGGGCCGGCGTTCTCCTTATCAGCCACTGATTCGACCACGGGGTATAGACTTTGGGCGGTTCGTCCTTGACGTGATGTGCTAGAATAAAAGAAAGGCAAGAAAGGCCGCAGAAGGACCGAGTGTCAACCCGAAAATCATGGCAAAGGTGGTCATTAAGAAAGATGGTTCACGGGAACCATTTGACGCTGAAAAACTCAAGAATTCCATCCGGGGGGCAGGCGGTAGCGCCGGCCTGAAGTCGGAGGAGATAAAAGAGCTGGTGGAAAAAGTATCCGCCCCCGCAATCGCCTTCGCGAGTTCCATGGAGGTCATCTCCATCGGCGAGCTTCGTTCGAGGGTGCTCGCGGAGCTCAAGAGGTGCTGGCCGGACGTTTCCGCCGCATGGATCAAGTACGAGGCGGAACATAAAAAGCCCGTTTGACGCCCATGTCGTACCTACCCCCGTCTCGTTAAACGCACGACGAGGCGGGCTTTTTTTATTTCAGGATGGTACACTTGGGGAAACCCATGAAGACCGGCAAGCGCATTCGGAATCTTTACGACCCCACCTCCGAGGTCCCCTACAAGGTGAGCCGTTCGAAGCTTGAGTTTTTCACCGAGTGCCCGCGTTGCTTTTATCTGGACGTGCGTCTCGGCATCGGACGCCCGAAAGGCCCCGGCTTCACGCTGAACAATGCCGTGGACACGCTCCTGAAAAAGGAGTTCGACATCCACCGCGCAAAGGGGAGCAAACATCCGCTCATGGAACGCTACGGTATCGACGCCGTGCCTTTCGCGCATACGGATCTCGATCAGTGGAGAGAGAACTTCGTGGGCGTTCAGCATCTTCACAAGCCGACGAACTTTCTCATTACGGGGGCGGTGGATGACCTTTGGGTGAACCCGGCAGGCGAACTCATCGTGGTGGACTACAAGGCGACCTCGACGACGCAGGAAATCACATTGGACAGCGAGTATCGGCAGGCGTACAAGCGCCAGATGGAGATCTATCAGTGGCTCCTCCGGCGGAAAGGTTTTGAAGTCTCGAACACCGGTTACTTTGTTTATGCGAACGGGTTGACA